>NZ_CP064873.1:2400000-3000000 GCF_019056515.1 Microbacterium paraoxydans | reverse complement strand
CGCGGGGCACGGGTCAGCCGCGCAGGGACTCCACGATCTTCGCGATCCGGCGCTCGCGCGTCGCCTCCTGCTTGGCCTCGGCGACCGCCCTGGCGTGCTCCTTGCGCGCCGACGGGGAGAGGGCGTCGAACGCCGCGCGCACGGCCGGATCGGCGTCGAGGGCGGCGGCCAGTGCTGGCGGCACCTCGACCACCCGCTCCGCGGTGTCGAGCCGGATGACGGCGTCGACCTCCTGATCGATCTCGACACCGAGGTCCGCGCGGGCGGCCTTGCTGAGCCCGATCATGTTCTCGCCGCCCATGCGGGCCAGGCGCAGGCGCGCGGTGCGCCCGCCGATCGTGACCGCGACCGGGAAGGCCTTGCCGGCGCCGAAGGACGCCACCTGCTCGTCGGTGAGGAGGATCGCCGCGGCGGGGCCGCGACCGGTGAGGACGGTGTGCACGCGCAGTTCGCTCATGCAGGAAGAGTACGCCCGCCATCCTCGATCGCGGCGACCAGAGCGGTGTTGCGTTCGGCGATCAGGCGCTCCATGTAGCGGCCGAGCACGAAGGCGTCGACGACGCGGCCGAGGAGCCCGAAGGGCGACCGGAACACGATCGTGTCGCGCATGAGGGTGCCGCGCGGATGCTCCTCGAACACGTGCTCGTGCCGGAGGTCGCGGAACGGTCCGTCGATCTGACGGTCGGTGAACCGATGCGGCGCGTCGATGTCGAACACCACGGAGCGCAGGCGGAACGGGATGCCGAAGTGCCGCGCGCGCCAGGTGACCGTGGACCCCTCGCTGAACGCGCCGCCTGCGGGCTCCTCGATCATCGTCTCGTCGTAGCGCGCCATCGACTGCAGATGCAGCTCCGGGTCCAGTGCTGCGGCGAACACGACAGGGCGCGGTGCCGCGATCACGGTCTCGAGCACGAACCGGGGCATCAGAGCGGTTCGGGGAGGGGGCGCGGGTCGATGAAGTCGCCGGCGTCACGACGCAGACGGGCGACGATGGCGACGAGCTCGGCGGCGTCGGCCTCGCTCATGCCGGGGTCGGCGAAGACGTCGGCGTTGAGGGCGGTCGTGGCGCGCTCGACGAGATCGCGGCCGTCGTCGGTGAGGGCGAGCATCGCCGCGCGTCCGTCGTGCGGGTGCGGTTCGCGGACGACGAGGCCGTCGCGCACGAGGCGCTCGGCCGTGCTGGTGATGGTGGTGGCGTGGACCTGCAGCCGTGCGACCACGCTCGACAACGGCAGGCGTCCGGCCCGGCTGAAGGCGAGCAGCCGCAGGACCTCGTAGCGGGCGAAGCTCAGCGCGAAGGGCTTGAGGGCCGCGTCGACACGGGCGAGGAGGAGCTGCTGGGCGCGCATCACCGAGGTGACCACCGTCATGCCGTCCGCGGCCTCGGTCCAGCCGTGCGCGATCCACTGCCGCTTCGCCTCGGCGAGCGGGTCGACGGGAAGCGGGCGGGGTCGGACCACGTCTCTACGGTACCGGGGGAGTCCGCCCCCGGCTGTCAGCGGCGAGCCGCGGGGCCCGACTGTCGACTATGTATACATTGGCGGCCGAAATCGGGGGTACCACCTGCGGGTCCCTCCGCCTTTGGCTACATAGAAGAGCGTGCGGATAGACTCAGCGTGTCGTGAGGAGCATTCGATGAAGATCTTCGTCCTGGTCAAAGAGGTACCGGACACCTATGGCGATCGCACGTTGAATCTCGAGACCGGACTCGCCGAACGCGGGGCCGGGGATGTGGTCCTCGACGAGATCACGGAGCGGGCCCTCGAGGTCGCCCTGGCCCACGCCGACAAGAACGAGGGCACCGAGGTCGTGGCCCTCACGATGGCGCCCGAGAGTGCGACGGCATCCGTGCGCCGGGCCCTCGCGATCGGTGCCGCCTCCGCGATCCACATCGTCGACGAGCAGCTCGTCGGCGCCGACCTGGGTCTCACTGCCGAGGTGCTCGCCGCCGCGATCCGCCGCGGCGCCCCCGACCTCGTCATCACCGGCAACCTGTCCACCGACGGCGCCGGCGGCGTCCTCCCCGCCATGCTCGCCGAACACCTCGGCTGGGCGCAGGCCACCGCCCTCACCGCGGTCGAGATCACCGCCGAGGGCGTCTCCGGTACCCGGGGTGCCGATGCGGGCAACCAGCAGGTGACCGCGCCGCTGCCCGCCGTGATCTCCATCACCGAGGCGCTCCCGGACGCCCGGTTCCCGAACTTCAAGGGCATCATGGCGGCGAAGAAGAAGCCGCTGGAGGTGCTGTCCCTCGCCGACCTCGACCTGTCGGCCGACCCGGCGGCGGCGCCGCGCACCATCATGACCGCGGTCTCGGAGAAGCCCCCGCGGGCCGCCGGCGTCAAGATCACCGACGAGGGCGATGCCGCCGAGAAGCTCGTCGAGTTCCTCGTGCAGAACAGGCTGGTGTGACATGGCGTACCCCGAGAACCCGATCCTCGTGCTCCTCGACGTCGACCCGTCCGGTGCACTCACCAGCAGCACCGCCGGACTCCTCGGCGCGGCGGCAGGCATCGGCACACCGGTCGCGGTGATCGTCGGCGGTTCCGAGGCGGCGGTCGCCACGGCCGCGGAGGCCGGAGCCGCGGTCGTGCTCACGGCCGACGGCGACCCGTCCGCGCTGACGGTCCCGATCGTCGACGCGCTGCAGGCCGCCGCCGCGCAGGTGCATCCCGCGGCCGTCCTCATCTCGAACTCGATCTCCGGACGCGATGTCGCCGGCCGGTTCGCGGTGCGGACGAAGAGCGCGCTCGCCGTGGACGCGGTCGGGGTCTCCCGCGACGACGAGGGCATCGTCGCCCACCACTCGGTCTATGGCGGGGCGTATCTCGTCGACGCCGCCGCGACGTACGGCACGCTCATCGTCACGCTGCGCCAGGGTGCGGTGGAGGCCAGGGCCGAGGCGGTCGCCTCCCCGCAGGTCGAGCAGCTCGCGGTCACTCCGTCCGGAGCGGTCGCCGCGACGGCGGGCCCCGTCGAGACGGTCGAGGCCACCTCGTCCCGGCCCGAGTTGCGCGGAGCGACCCGCGTCGTGTCGGGCGGCCGGGGTCTCGCCTCGAAGGAGAAGTTCGTGCTCGTCGAGGAGCTCGCCGATGCCCTCGGGGCCGCGGTCGGCGCCTCGCGCGCCGCCGTCGACGCGGGCTACATCCCGCAGTCCCACCAGGTTGGGCAGACCGGGGTCTCGGTGTCGCCGCAGCTCTACGTCGCGCTCGGGATCTCCGGCGCGATCCAGCACCGCGCCGGCATGCAGACGTCGAAGAACATCGTGGCGATCAACAAGGACCCGGAGGCGCCGATTTTCGACGTCGCCGACTTCGGCATCGTCGGCGATGTGTTCACGATCGTGCCGCAGGTGATCGCCGCGCTCGAGGCGCGGAAGAAGTAGCCATGGCGACGCGGGTGCTGCGCCGCGGGCTTCCGCGGGTACCGGGCGGCGAGCCGTGGCCGCCCGCCGAGGTGACGGTCGAGACCGTCGATGCGGTCGAGGTGGCCGAGGTGGCCGCCGTCGAGGCTCCGGTGTCGGCGCCGGCGGAGCGCGTCGAGCGCGGGGCCGCCGAGGTCGAGGCCGCTGTCGCGACCCCCTCTCTGCCGGAGGACGCCGCCCCGCGCCCGACTCTCCGTCGCGGCCTCCCGCGCGTCCCGGGCGGCGAGCCGTGGCCGCCGGCCGAGGCCGCGCCGGCGGTGTCGGCCGTCGCCGCGGTGCCGGCCGAGACGTCACGTGCCGCGGTCACGGCGCCCGACGCTCCCGCTGCCGAGCCGGCTGCTGCCGCGCCCGTTGCCGAGCTGGCTGCCGCCGCGCCCGTTGCCGCCGCGACGTCCGCCGCCGCGACGCCCGCCGGAGGCGAGAGCGTTCGTCGTGGACTGCCCCGTGTCCCGGGCGGCGAGCCCTGGCCGCCTGCGGGGACCGTGCCTGCGCGGGCGACCGCCGACACCTCCTCGGCCGTAGCAGCGGACGCCCCCGCGATCGCGGAGACTCCGGCTCCGGCCGCGGCACCCGCGACGGCGGAACCCGCGGTCCCCGGCACCGCGCTCGCCCCGGCCGCCGACATCAGCACGCCGCTGCCCTGGACCCGCACGGTCTGGAACGGTCGTGCCCCCCGACACCTCCCGGCCGCCGCCTCGACCACCCCGACCGCTCGCCGGCGCCCGACCTGGACCCAGGCGATCGCGGCGCTGTTCGGCGCCGCCGCCCTCGGTGTGCTCGCGGCCGCGGCCGTGGCCCTCGTCCGCACGCTGCTGAGCCTCCCCTTCATGCAGGACTTCCTGGCCGCCTTCCCGGGCGAGTACGAGCCGCCGATCCCGGTCGAGCCCGGCTTCGCGCCGTGGGTCAACTGGGCGCACTTCTTCAACATGTTCCTGATCGTGCTGATCATCCGCTCGGGGCTGCAGGTGCGCACCGAGAAGCGTCCGAGCGTGTTCTGGACGCCGCGGAACAACCCGAAGGGCAAGATCAGCCTGAACCTCTGGTTCCATCAGGCGCTCGACATCCTGTGGCTGCTGAACGGCGTGATCTTCGTGGTGCTGCTGTTCGCCACGGGGCACTGGGTGCGGATCGTGCCGACGAGCTGGGAGGTCTTCCCGAACGCGCTGTCGGCGGCGCTGCAGTACATCTCGTTCGACTGGCCGCACGAGAACGGCTGGAACAACTACAACAGCCTGCAGCAGCTCGCCTACTTCGTCACCGTCTTCCTCGCGGCACCGCTCGCCGCCGTCACCGGGCTCCGCATGTCGGGGCTCTGGCCCAAGAAGGCGGAGCGCCTGTCGAAGGCGTATC
Source organism: Microbacterium paraoxydans (assembly GCF_019056515.1). NCBI lineage: Bacteria > Bacillati > Actinomycetota > Actinomycetes > Micrococcales > Microbacteriaceae > Microbacterium > Microbacterium paraoxydans. Next base: position 2,995,226 of record NZ_CP064873.1, on the reverse strand, counting down.
CGGTGGAATGGGCGCGCACCCTGCACTTCCCGGTGATGCTCTACTTCGTGGCGTTCATCATCGCGCACGTCGCGCTCGTGATGCTGACCGGCTTCCTGCGCAACCTCAACCACATGTTCGCCGCGCAGGATGCCGCGACGTGGACGGGGTTCTGGGTGTTCATCGCCTCGCTCGTCGTGATCGCGATCGCGTGGGTCGCGGCGCGGCCGCTCGTGCTCGCGCCGATCGCGAAGGCGTTCGGCAAGGTCTCGGGGCGCTGATCCATGAGCGACCGCACCGCCATCGAGGAGTACTGGCGCGAGGCCCGCATCGCGCTGCCGCACCTGCCCGAGGCGCTTCCCGAGGCGTGGGGTTTCGGCGCGACGCCGGAGCACGCCGACGAGCTCCTGGAGCTCGTGCTCCGCGGCATCAAGGTGGGCACCGCGTCCTCCGTCTGGGACTACGAGGAGACGGGGGATCCGCTGCCGACCGTCGGCGAGCTCAGCATCATCCTCGACGGAACCGGCGCCCCGCGCGCCGTGATCGAGACCACGGCGATCGACATCGTGCCGTTCGACGAGGTCGACGAGGCGCACGCGTTCGCCGAGGGGGAGGGGGATCGCACGCTCGCGCACTGGCGCGAGGTGCACGAGCGCTACTGGCGCACCCACTCCGAGAACCCGCGCGGCTATGAACCCGACATGCCGGTGCTGTGCGAACGCTTCCGGCTGCTCCTGCCGGCCGGCACGGAGGACTGAGAAGAGGGAGATCATGGCAGAGGCCTACATCGTCGACGCGGTCCGTTCGCCGGTCGGACGCCGTGGCGGCGCTCTCGCGGAGATCCACCCCGCCGACCTCGGCGCGCACAGTCTGCGGGCCCTCGTCGACCGGACCGGCATCGACCCCGGCGCCGTGGACGACGTGATCCTCGGAGCCATCGATGCGATCGGGGGGCAGGCCGGGAACGTCGCGCGCACCGCGCTGCTCGTCGCCGGCTTCCCGGAGCACGTGCCCGGCGTGACGATCGACCGCCAGTGCGGATCCAGTCAACAGGCCGTGCACTTCGCCGCGCAGGCGGTGCTCAGCGGCACCAGTGACCTCGTGATCGCCGGCGGGCTGCAGAACATGTCGCGGATCCCGCTCACGGCCGCCGCGACCGTCGGCCGGGAGTACGGCTTCACGACGCCGTACGCCGAGTCGCCCGGATGGCAGGAGCGCTACGGCGACCAGGAGATCTCGCAGTTCCGGGGCGCGGAGCTCATCGCCGAGCGGTGGGACATCTCGCGGGAGGAGATGGAGCGGTACGCGCTGGAGAGTCACCGCCGGGCGGCCGTGGCCCAGGACGAGGGGCGGTTCGCGGCGGAGATCGCGCCGCTCGCCGGGCTCGATCACGACGAGGGCGTGCGCCGGGACACCACTCTGGAACGCATGGCCGGACTGCCGCCGCTCGCGCCCGGGGGACGGATCACCGCCGCGGTCGCGTCGCAGATCAGCGATGCATCGAGTGCCGTGCTCATCGCCAGTGCGCGGGCGGTGCAGGAGCACGGCCTCACCCCGCGGGCCCGCATCCACCACGTCTCCGTCCGCGGCGACGACCCCGTGCTCATGCTCACCGCGCCGATCCCGGCGACCCGGCACGCGCTGGAGCGCACCCGGCTCCGGATCGAGGACATCGACCTGTTCGAGGTCAACGAGGCGTTCGCCTCGGTCGTGCTCGCCTGGATGCGCGAGACCGGTGCGCCGCACGAGAAGGTCAACGTCAACGGCGGCGGCATCGCGCTGGGCCACCCGATCGGCGCGACCGGCACCCGCATCCTCGCGACCCTGCTCAACGAGCTGGAGCGCACCGGCGGCCGGTACGGCCTGCAGACGATGTGCGAGGGCGGCGGCGTCGCGAACGTCACGATCATCGAACGCCTCTGAGCGCAGACGAAAGGGCCGCCCCGCGGGGCGGCCCTTTCGGTGAAGACGAGGGTCAGGGGCGCACGAAGCGGACCTCGGTGAGCGTCTCGCCGAGGAACGGCTCGGTGTGCGCGGCGCCGTCGAGGTGGAATCCGTTGCGCGTGTAGAAGCGGTGCGCGCGGGGGTTGTCCTCGGCTACCCAGAGGTAGAGCGGCTCGTCCTTCTCGACGGCCGCATCGAACAGCTTCTGCCCGATGCCGGTCGAGTGGTACGCGTCGAGCAGGTAGATGAAGTACAGCTCGCGGAACGCCGGGGCGTCCTTGTCGCGGGCCGGACCCGAGCCGACGAAGCCGACGATCTCGCCGTCGACGAGCGCCGCGTTCATCTTGAAGTCGGGGCCCTGCGCCGCCCAGTGCGTCCAGAGCTCGGCCATCCGGCGGGGGGAGACCTTCTCCAGAGCCGCCTTGCTGATGAGGTGATCGTAGGTCTCGTGCCAGCACTGCGCATGCACGCGACCGAGGGCTTCCGCATCCACATCACGGACCGGACGGACGATGACTTCGGGCTGGGCTTCGGCGCTCATGCGGTGACTCTACGGCGGGTCCGTGGAAATCGGAAATCGGGACGACGGCCCCCGAGAGGCCCACCGGGGGCATGGAGGAATCGGACAACGAAGTTCGACCGTCGTGCGCGGATGGCTACGATCAGTCCTCGTGAACGTGATCTGGCGGACCCTCCTCGTGATCCTCGGTGCGCGTCGCCGCGTGCGGCAGGGGAAGACCCTCGACCCCACCGCCGTCGGCACCGTGACGGTGACCACCCTGCCCACCGACCTCGACATCCTCCGCCACATGAACAACGGCCGGTACCTGTCGCTGTTCGACCTCGGTCGCTGGGACCACCTGATCCGCACAGGGTTGTTCGACGTGATGAAGGAGCAGGGCTGGTACGCGGTCGTGTCGAGCGAGACGATCACCTTCCGCAAGTCGCTCCAGCTCTGGCAGCGGTTCGAGGTGCAGTCCCGGTTCATCGGACACGACGAGAAGGCCCTGTTCCTGGAGCATCGCGCCGTGGTCGGCGGCGAGGTCTACGCCAGGGCCATCGTGCGGGCCCGCGTGCTGCGGCGCTCCGGCGGCACGGTCAGCAACGAGGAGCTCTTCGCCGCGGTGGGCAAGCCCGACGGGGTGCCGGAGATCGACGCCTGGGTGCACGACTGGGCGGCCGCGTCCGCCCTGCCTCCCGTGCGGACGCCGGCCCCCAGCATCTGGAACTGACTCGACTGCGGCCCGCCCGGTCGGGCACCCCGGGATTCCGCGACCGGCGACCTAGGGTGGTCACATGGCAGAGTCGTCGTCATCCTCCGCGGAGGCGGGGGCATCCGCATCCCTCGCCGATCAGGCGGTCGAGCTCGCGCGCCGCTGGGTGATCGAGGCGGCCGCGGCCGACGTCGACCCCGCAGCGGAACGCCTCGCCGGGGTCCTGCGCGACGCCAACGGTCTGCCGTTCACCCTCGGTTTCGTCGACGGTGTGATGCGGCCGGAGAGCCTGACCGCCGCGGCCGCCCGACTGCGCCGGATCGCGCCCATCGTGCCGGAGTTCCTGCCGTGGTACCTGCGCTCCGCCGTGCGGCTCGGCGGCGGCGTCGCCCCGGTGCTGCCGACCCCGGTCGTCCCCCTCGCGCGGCGGGCGCTGCGCGAGATGGTGGGGCACCTCGTGGTGGACGCGCGGCCCGCGAAGCTCGGACCCGCCATCGAGAAGCTGCGGGAGTCGGGCTCGCGCCTGAACCTCAACCTCCTCGGGGAGGCGGTGCTGGGCGAGGCGGAGGCGCAGCGGCGGCTCGACGGCATCCATGAGCTCATCCGGCGTCCGGACGTCGACTACGTGTCGGTCAAGGTCTCCGCCATCGTCAGCCGCATCTCGATGTGGGGCTTCGACGAGGTCGTCGACCGGGTCGTGGAGCGGCTGCTCCCGCTGTACGTGACGGCGGCGGCGGACGGCACCTTCATCAACCTCGACATGGAGGAGTACCGCGACCTCGACCTCACGATCGCCGTCTTCACGCGGCTCCTGGAGGATCCGCGGCTCACCGGTCTCGAGGCCGGGATCGTGCTGCAGGCCTATCTGCCCGACGCGCTCCCGGCCCTCCAGGAGCTCACCGCCTGGGCGCAGGACCGCGTGATCCACGGGGGAGCCCGCATCAAGCTGCGCCTCGTGAAGGGCGCGAACCTCGCGATGGAGCACGTCGAGGCGACGCTGCACGGGTGGACGCCCGCGCCCTACGACACGAAGCTCGACACCGACGCCAACTACCTGCGCTGCCTCGACTGGGCGCTGCGGCCCGAGCACACGTCGGCCGTGCGGATCGGCGTGGCCGGCCACAACCTCTTCGGCATCGCCCACGCGTGGCTGCGGGCCGGGGAGCGGGGCGTCCGCGACGCGGTCGAGTTCGAGATGCTGCTCGGCATGGCTCAGGGGCAGGTGCAGGCGGTGTCCCGCGAAGTCGGTCCGGTGCTGCTGTACGTGCCGGTCGTGGCGCCCGCCGAGTTCGACGTGGCCATCAGCTACCTCGTGCGGCGGCTGGAAGAGAACGCGTCGTCCGAGAACTTCCTCTCCGCGGCGTTCCATCTGCACGACGACGAGACGCTCTTCGCCCGGGAAGCCGACCGCTTCCTCGACGCGCTCGACCGGGCGGCCGACCCGGCGCTCGCCCTCGGGCCGCGGCGCACGCAGGACCGCCTCGCGCCGGTGCACGAGTCCGTGCGGCCGGCGCCGGTCAGCCCGGTCGCGGAGGCCGATCTCACGAAGGCCGTGCTCGGCATCGTGCGCGGCTCGGACGAGGCCGACACCGGCGCCTTCCTCGAGACCGCCGTGTACGCGGCGCGCGAGCGCGGGGAGGACACCGGGGGCGCCCCGGGCTTCGCGAACACGGCCGATACGGATCTCGCCCTCCCCGCCAACCGCGAGTGGGCGGCGGGGATCCGCGCGCGGCTCGCGGACTCGACGGTCGGGACGGAGATCCTGGACGCGGCCCGCGTCGACGACGCCGACGACCTCGGCCGCATCGTGCGGGGTGTGCAGGGTGCGGCGGCGGCCTGGGGTGCGCGTCCTGCAGCCGAACGGGCCGAGGTGCTGCTGCGCGCGGCGGCGGCCCTCGAGTCCCGGCGTGCGGAGCTGATCGAGGTCGCGGCGGCGGAGACGGGCAAGGTCTTCGCCGAAGCCGATGTCGAGGTGAGCGAGGCCGTCGACTTCGCCCGGTACTACGCCGCGACCTGCCGTGAGCTCGACGCGATCTCCGGCGCCGTGTTCGTCCCCGCCCGCGTGACCGTCGTCGCGCCGCCGTGGAACTTCCCCCTCGCGATCCCCGCGGGTGGCGTGCTGGCGGCGCTCGCCGCGGGCTCCGGCGTGGTCCTGAAGCCCGCCCCGCAGGCGCGGCGGTGTGCGGCGGTGCTCGTGGAGGCGCTGTGGGACGGTGGCGTGCCCCGTGAGGCCCTCGCTCTCGTCGACATCGAGGAAGGCGACCTCGGCCGTGCCCTCATCACGGACGAGGCGGTGGACCGGGTGATCCTCACCGGGTCGTGGGAGACCGCGGCGCTGTTCCGCTCCTGGCGTCCCGACCTGCCCCTGCTCGCCGAGACCAGCGGCAAGAACGCCATGATCATCACGCCCTCGGCCGACCTCGACCTCGCCGTGGCCGACCTCGTGAAGAGCGCGTTCGGGCATGCGGGGCAGAAGTGCTCCGCGGCGTCGCTCGCGATCCTCGTCGGGCCGGTGGGGCGCTCGCAGCGTTTCGCCCGTCAGCTCGCCGACGCTGTCCGCTCGCTGCGTGTCGGGTGGCCCTCGGATCCGCTCGCCGAGGTGGGCCCGGTCATCGAGAAGCCCGAAGGGAAGCTCGCCTGGGCCCTCTCCGAGCTGGAGGGCGACGAGCGGTGGCTCATCGAACCCGCCCTCGACTCCGCCGACGACGGCAGCGGCCGGCTCTGGCGCCCGGGCGTGCGGGTCGGCGTGCAGTCCGGCTCCCGCTTCCACACCGAGGAGTTCTTCGGACCGGTCCTCGGGGTCATGCACGCGCCGACCCTCGCCAAGGCCGTCGACCTGCAGAACGCCGTCGCCTACGGTCTCACCGCGGGTCTGCACACACAGGACCCGGACGACCTCTCCTTCTGGCTCGACCGCGTGCAGGCCGGGAACCTCTACGTCAACCGCGGCACCACGGGGGCGATCGTGCAGCGGCAGCCGTTCGGCGGGTGGAAGCGATCCTCCGTCGGCGCCGGTGCCAAGCCGGGCGGGCCGAACCACCTCATCGGACTCGGGTCGTGGCGCGCCCAGCACGGGGCCCCGGCGTCGAGCACCCTCCATCTGCGGGGGCTCGACTCCCGCATCACGGGGCTCATCGAGGCGGCGCAGCCCTCCCTCCCGTTCGAGTCGTTCGAGTGGCTTCGGCGATCCGCTCTGTCGGACGCGTTGGCCTGGGACCGGGAGTTCGGCCGGGTGCGGGACGTCTCGCGGCTGGAGATCGAGCGCAACCTCTTCCGGTATCGGCCCGTACCCGTGGAGATCCGCGCCACCGAGGACGCCGCCCTGCACGACCTGCTGCGGGTCGTGATCGCGGGAGTGCGCGCGGGGGCGGGCTTCGTCGTGTCCACTCCGGTCGGGCTTCCGGCGGGCGTGCGGCATGCTCTGGGTGACCTCGACGCCGTGGTGTTCCTGGAGACGGAGGACGAGTGGCTCCAGCGGATGCAGGTGGCCGAGGAGTCGGGGGCCGCGGGAGATGCGGGTGTTCCGGTGCTTCCGCGGCATGGGCGTGTGCGGCTCGTGGGTGGACGGGAGTCGGTGGCGGCGCTGCGCTCCGCGCTGGCGGTGGCCACCGGCGGTGACCCGGACCTCGCGGTGTACGACGCGGAGGTGACGGCGGCGGCCCGCATCGAGCTCCTCCCGTTCGTGCACGAGCAGTCCGTCTCGATCACCGCCCACCGTTACGGAAACCCCGACCCCTGGAGCGCCTCCGTCATCTGACCCCCGCTCGTTTCGGTGCGGAGGCGAAAACGTGCCGCTCCGCGCCATCCGGGGTGCGATTCTGATCCCACCTCCGGGGCGTACGTGTCTCCAAGCCGCGGGTGCAAAAAGGCGCCGCTCCGGAGCGACGGGGGTGCGTTCTCGATCCCGCCTGCGGTGGGTGTGCGGGATCGGTGTGGGGTGCTGCGGGGAGGGGACGGGAGGTTCCGGGGAGGCGGGATCGAAAAGGTGCCGTCGGGGGCCTGGGGAGGTGCGTTGTTGATCCCGCGGCGCGGGGTGTGGGGGAGTGGGTGGCGTGCGGGATCGGGAACGGGCGGGAGAGGCGGTGCGGGGGTGCGATTGTGATCCCGGGAGAGACTGCGGAGACGGGACGGGGGTGCGGGGACGGGTTGCGGTGTAAAAGATTCTTGACATGGGGGACGGGCGGACGTAGTCTCGTGTCAAGAATTTTTGACACGAGGAGATTCGCATGGTCTACGAGGAGCGCAACGTCTGGGCCGGGCTCATCGTCAGCCCGATCGTCGCGGTCGTCTACGTCGTGCTGCTGCTGCAGCAAGCCGGCGGCGGACCGCTCACCACCACGGACTGGTTCCCGCTGATGCTGTGGACGATCGGCGGGGGCATCGTCGGGACGATCGTGCTGAGCGTCTTCTGGGGCATCGTCGCCGGGATGTCCGATCCGGACGGCGTCGGCCGCTCCGACATCCGCGACCGGGACATCGGCCGGATGGGAGCCCGCGTGGAGCAGGCCTTCGTCACCATCGCCGGCCTCGGGGTCATCGTCCTCTGCGGTCTCGGCGCCGACGTGTTCTGGATCGCGAACACCATGTTCGCCGGGTTCCTCGTGGCGGCCGTCGTCGGCGGTGTCGCCCGGGCCATCGCCTACCGCCGAGGGCTCCGCTGATGGTCAAGCCCACCCTCGTCTCCAACACCATCCGCGCCCATCGCGAGCGCGCCGGACTCACGCAGGCCGAGCTCGCCCGCACGATCGGGGTCACCAGGCAGACCCTCATCGCGATCGAACAGCAGAAGTACTCGCCGACGCTGGAGCTCGCGTTCCAGATCGCGCGGGCCTTCGGCGCCGGGATCGACGACCTGTTCGCGTATCCGACCGACCCCGGAGGTGCCGCATGACCGAGACGATGCCCGCCTGGACTCGCGAGACGTACGGCCCGGCCGCCGGGACAGCACGGACCCGGCAGCCCGTCCCCCAGCCGCATCGGGGCGAGGTCGTGCTGCGCGTGCAGGCCACCGCCCTCAACGCCGGCGACGTGCGGCTGCTCCTCGGCGACCCGCTGCTGGTCCGGCCGTTCTTCGGGCTCACCCGCCCCAAGAACCCGGTGCGCGGGCTCGACGTCGCCGGCACCGTCGTGGCGGTCGGCGCGGACGTGGTGAACGCCGAGCTCGGCGAACTCGTCGTCGGGGAGCTGCAGGGCGGCGGCGGCCTCGCCTCCCACGCCCGCATCGCGGCTGACCGCGTCGTGCCCGTCCCGCCCGACGTGACACCCGAGGCGGCTGCGTGCCTGCCGATCGCCGGAGGCACCGCGTGGCAGGCGCTCGACGCCGCCGGGGTGGGGTTGCGCCACCGTGCGCAGCGGGTCCTCGTGATCGGAGCGTCCGGCGGCGTGGGGACCTTCGCCGTGCAGCTCGCGGCGCTCCGCGGGGCCGAGGTCTGGGCGACGTGCGGCGCGCGCAACGCCCTCCTGCTGGAACGCCTCGGAGCCGTGCGCACGCTCGACCACCGCACGTCTCCGCTCACGCATCTGCCCTCCTCCCGGTTCGACGCCGTCATCGACATCGCGGGAGGTGTGCCGATCCGCGAGCTGCAGCGCCTCGTCCGCCCGGGTGGCCGCGTGGTGCTCGTGACCGGCGACGGCGGACGCGTGTTCGGCCCGGTGCCGCGGATGATCCGCGCCGCCGTGCTCTCGCTCCGCGGACCCCGGGTGGTGTCGCTCACGGCGACCTCGCGCCCCGAGGTCCTCACGAAGCTGCTCGAGCTCGTGGAGGAGGGGCATCTGGTTCCGGTGATCGAGCGCACGTATCCGTTCGACGAGGCGGTGTCCGCGCTCGCGCACGTCGAGGCCGGGCACACGGTCGGCAAGGTCGTGGTGACGCAGCGCGAGGGCTGAGGGCGACACGGGACGGATGCTGGTGGCGCCCAGGGTCCGGTGGCACAATGGTCACCGGCGTGCCCGAGTCGCATCTTCCCCTCCGCCTCGTCCGAGCAGGGGGTCGAAGGACCGCCGGGCCCCTGGACAGCGTCCGCCGCGCCCGTTCACACGAGGAGCATCCATGTCGACGCCGGAGACCGCCGTCACCACCGCCCCCACGCGCACCGCGCACCGCCGCCACTACCTGATGTGCCGTCCCGAGCACTTCACGGTGAACTACTCCATCAATCCGTGGATGGAGCCGTCGCGGCCGACCGACACCGCCAACGCGGTCGCCCAGTGGCAGAAGCTCTATGACCTGTACGTCGAGCTCGGCCACGAGGTCGAGCTCATCGAGCCGCTCCCCGGCTACCCGGACATGGTCTACACGGCCAACGGCGGCTTCCTCATCGACGGGCGCGCCTATGTGCCGGAGTTCCGGTTCGTCGAGCGGCAGGGGGAGGCCCCGGCCTTCGCCGACTGGTTCCGTGCCGCCGGCTATGACACGGTGATGCCGAAGGAGGTCAACGAGGGCGAGGGCGACTTCCTGCTCGTCGGCGATGTGATCCTCGCCGGCACGGGCTTCCGCTCCACCGGTGACAGCCACCGCGAGGTCGGCGAGGTCTTCGGTCGCGAGGTCGTGTCGCTCAACCTCACCGACCCGCGCTTCTACCACCTGGACACCGCGATCGCGGTGCTCGACCCCGTGCAGGGCGTGGAGAACGGCGGCCCCGAGCGGGCGAACATCGCCTACCTCCCCGGGGCCTTCGACGACGCCAGCCGTGCCGAGCTGGAGAGGCGCTTCCCGGACGCGATCCTCGTGTCGGACGAGGACGGCGCGGTGTTCGGCCTGAACTCCTCGAGCGACGGCTACAACGTCATCATCTCGCCGCGGGCGAAGGGCTTCGAGCAGCAGCTCCGCGAGCGCGGCTACAACCCGATCACCGTCGACCTCTCCGAGCTCCTCCTCGGCGGCGGCGGCATCAAGTGCTGCACGCTCGAGCTGCGGGGTGCGAAGTGACGATCGAGCAGACGGCGGACGCTTCGACGGACTCAGCGACCCAGGGGGCGGGCTCCGTCCACGCGGAGCCGCACGTCGCGCACAACTACCACCCGCTGCCGGTGATGATCGCGCGCGGCGAGGGGGCGTGGGTCACCGATGTCGAGGGCAAGCGGTACCTCGACCTGCTCGCGGCGTACTCCGCGGTCAACTTCGGGCACCGGCACCCCGCTCTCGTCGCGGCCCTGACCGAGCAGCTCGGTCGGGTCACGCTCGTCAGCCGGGCGTTCCAGAGCGACACCCTGGAGCCCTTCGCCGCGGCGCTCGCCGAGCTCTGCGGCAAGGAGCTCGTCCTGCCGATGAACACGGGCGCCGAGGCCGTGGAGACCGGCATCAAGGTCGCCAGGGCCTGGGGCTACCGCGTGAAGGGCATCCCCGAGGGGAAGGCGCGGATCGTCGTGGCGAAGGGCAACTTCCACGGCCGCACGACGACGATCGTGAGCTTCAGCGACGACGAGACCGCGCATGACGACTTCGGTCCCTACACGCCGGGCTTCGACCGTGTGCCGTTCGGCGACGCGGAGGCGATCGCCGCGGCCATCACGGAGGACACGGCGGGCGTGCTCGTGGAGCCGATCCAGGGCGAGGCCGGGGTCGTGATCCCGCCGGAGGGGTACCTCCGCCGCATCCGCGAGATCTGCGACGAGAAGAACGTGCTGTTCATCGCCGACGAGATCCAGGCTGGGCTCGGTCGGGTCGGCGAGACGTTCGCGTGCGACCGTGAAGGCGTCGTTCCGGACCTGTACCTGCTGGGCAAGGCGCTCGGCGGCGGCATCCTGCCGGTCTCGGCCGTGGTGGGGAACACGGACGTGCTGGGGGTCATCCGTCCTGGTGAGCACGGCTCCACGTTCGGCGGCAACCCGCTCGCCACGGCCGTCGGCCTCCGCGTGGTGGAGATGCTGCAGACGGGCGAGTTCCAGGAGCGTGCGCGGGCGCTCGGTGCCCACCTCGAGCAGGCGCTGCAGCCGCTGATCGGCCACGGGGTCACGGGTGTGCGCATCGCCGGGCTGTGGGCGGGCGTCGACATCGATCCCGCCATCGGCACCGGCCGCGAGATCGCGGAGAAGCTGCTCGACCGCGGTGTGCTCGTGAAGGACACGCACGGGCAGACCATCCGCATCGCCCCGCCGCTCGTCATCCGGGCCACCGAGCTCGACTGGGCCGTCGAGCAGCTCACGGTGGTACTCGACGCCTGACCCCGGCCGACCCACCCCCTTCTGCACGAGCCACCCCTTGCGAACGTTCGCAAGGGGGTGGCTCGTCTCGAAAGGGGTGGGTCGACGGCTCAGGCCGGCGGGGAGTCGGGGTCGAGCGTGCGGAGGGTGTCCTCCTCGGCGGCGTTGTCGGCCGCGAGCTCGTCCTCGGTGTTCTCGTCTCCGCCCAGCGGAGCGTCGTGGCCCGGGCCGGAACTGCCCTGGATGGCGCCGCCGGTCGACTCGCCGCGAGAGCTGTCGCCCTGGATGGCGCCGCCGGTGCCGTCGCCCTGGCCGGAGTTCTCGTCAGGGACGTCGACGCCGGGAGCGCCTTCGGCCGGATCCTGCGGGTGCGGGGTGCTCATGTTCTCGTCCATGACCCGACGCTACGACCGTCGGCCCGAGATGAGGAAGGCGTTGACAAACGCCTTCGCAGCTCACTCGCCGTCGCGGCGCGGCAGCCGGATGGGCGTGGTCGCCGCCGCCTTCTCCGTGTAGTCGACCGGCTCGACCGCCTGCACGACCCGCAGCGGCCGGGTCTCGTCGAGCGTCAGCCGGAAGCGGCTGCTCTCCTCACGGCGCAGACGCCCGGACGTGAGCACCCAGGTCACCCCGATCGCGCACGCGATGAAACCGGCGGTCCCGCCGAGCATGATGGCGGCACGAGGGCCGAACGCGTCGGCGACCCAGCCGGCGATCGGCGCCCCGACCGGAGTCGATCCCATGATGACGGCCATGTAGAGGGCGAGCACGCGGCCGCGCAGTGCCGGATCCGTCGTGATCTGCACGTAGCCGTTGGCCGTCGTCAGCAGCGTCACGATCATGAAGCCGGTGAACGTGAGCGTGACCGCATAGGAGAGGTAGGTGGGCATCGCGGCCGAGACGAAGGCCGCGATCCCGAAGCCGCCCGCCGCGAGGATCACCACGCGCACCCTCGCCCGGTCCCGACGCGCGGCGAGGAGGGCGCCGATCAGGGACCCGATCGCGAGCACCGAGCTCAGCACCCCGTACCCGTCGGCGCCGGCTCCGAACTCCAGCGCCATGGTCGAGGCGAAGATCGGGAAGTTCATGCCGAACGCGCCGATGAGGAACACCGTCACGAACACGACCTTGAGGTCGCTGCGCGCCCAGACGTACCGGAATCCCTCGGCGAGGCCGCCGCGGTTGCGGTTCTTGGGCCGCGGTGCGAGCAGGTGCGTGCGCATGAGCAGCAGCGCGACGATCATGGCGAGGAAGGTCGCGGCGTTGACGATGAACACCCAGCCGGAGCCGATCGCGACGATGAGCAGACCGCCGACCGCGGGGCCGATCATGCGGGCGAGGTTGAAGGAGGCGGAGTTGAGCGCCACGGCGTTGGAGGTCTCCGTCGCAGACACCATGTCCGACACGAAGGCCTGCCGCGCGGGGGCGTCGAAGGCGTTGACGATGCCGAATCCGAGGGCGAAGGTGAGCATCATCGGCAGGGTCATCACCCCGGCGAGCAGAAGCGAGCCCACGGCGATCGCAAGGGCGAGGAGCGCGGTCTGCGTGGTCAGGAGGATCTTCCGCCGGTCGAAGCGATCCGCGACCCAGCCGGTCAGGCTCACGAGCACCAGGGGAGGGCCGAACTGCAGCGCCATGGTGACGCCCATCGCGGTCGCGTCGTTGTCGGTGAGCTCGGTCAGCACGACCCAGTCCTGCGCGGTGGCCTGCATCCACCCGCCGACGTTCGACACGAGGGCTCCGGCGAACCAGATCCGGTAGTTGATGTTCGCGAAGGAACGGAACATGGCGTTCATCGCTCCACCGCCCTCCGCATCAGGGCGCTCGCTTCTCGCAGCGTCGCCAGCTCCTCCTCGGTGTAGTCGACCTCGCGGAGCATGTCGGCCAGCAGCACGTCACGGCGGCGGATGGTCTCGACGACGATCTCGACGCCGGCGGGGGTGATGTCCACCTGCACGCGGCGGCGGTCGTCCTCGTCAGGGGTGCGGGCGACATAGCCCTGCTCCTCCAGGCCGTTCACGATGCTCGTCATCGAGGGGGCGGTCACGCGCTCGCGCTCGGCGAGGGTGGAGATCGTGCGCCGACCGTTCATGCGGAGGTCGGCGAGGACGGCGAGCTGGGTGTCGCTCATCATGTCGGCGGCACGGGCGCAGCGGAGCCGGCGGGCGAGCCGGAACGTGGCCATGCGGAGGTCTGTGGCGGTGAGGTGCAGGGAATCATCGGACGCAGACATACTTAGTTAGTCTATCTAATATTTCTGACCCGGGGGCCGGGGGAGCCGAGGTCAGCGGGCACAATGGAGGGGTGACCCGAACGATCGCTCTCGAAATCGCCGTCCAGGATCCCGCCGGAGTGCGCATCGCCGCCGAGGTCGGCGCCGCTCGCGTCGAGCTCGCCACAGCCCTCGCGCTGGGTGGGCTCACCCCGTCGCCGGCCACCCTGGAGCTCGCGCTCGAAGCCGCGGGGGCGAACGGCCCCGAGGTGCACGTCCTCATCCGTCCGCGTGCCGGCGGCTTCCACTACAGCGCCGACGAGCTGGCCGTCGCCGAACGCGACGTGCGGCACGCGGTCGCGGCGGGGGCCGCGGGAGTGGTGATCGGCGCGCTCGACGGCGAAGGCCGACTGGATCGCGACGCCATGGCCCGGCTGCGGGATGCGGCCGGGGGAGCTCCGGCGACCCTGCACCGCGCGATCGACGTGACCGCCGACCCGGTGGCGACCCTGCGGGCCGCGAGGGAGCTCGGGCTCCGGCGCGTGCTCACCTCCGGAGGGGCGTCCGCGGCGATCGACGGCATCGACACCCTGCGCGCGCTCGTCGCCGCCGCCGAGGGGCAGATCGAGGTGATGGCCGGCAGCGGCGTCGACGTCGCGAGCGCTCCGGTGCTCGCCCGGGCCGGGGTGGACGCCCTCCACTTCTCCGCGAAGCGGGCCGTGACCGAGGACGGCGGCGTGCGCATGGGCTCCGCCTTCGACGGGGTCGGCGGCTACGAGGTGACGGATCGCGACATCGCCTTCGCGATCCGGGACGCCATCCGCGACGCGCTCGCGGAGACCGACCGGTAAGGCAGGATCATGACCGAGACCCGCGAGTACACCGACAGCCACGGCATCGCCATCGTCTACGACGTCCACCCGGCGGAGGGGACGCCCCGCGGCGTCGTCCAGCTCCTGCACGGGGTGGGCGAGCACGCGGGACGGTATCCGGCCCTGACCGCCGCGCTCACCGGAGCCGGGTTCACCGTCTACGCCGACGACCACCGCGGGCACGGGCGCACCGGCATGCGTCAGCACGGCGACCCCGCCCAGCTCGGACGGCTCGGTCCCGGGGGTCTCCGGGCGGCCAAGGACGCGGTCTGGCAGCTGACCGGCATCATCCGCGACGAGAACCCCGACCTCCCGCTCGTGCTCCTCGGACACTCCTGGGGGTCGTTCCTCGCGCAGATGCTGGTGAACGAGCACGCGGAGGCCTTCGATGCGGTCATCCTGTCTGGCTCGGCGCTGCGCACGCCCCGCTCCCTGAACCCGGCGCCGCTGAACGCCGCGTGGGCCGCCGACGACGCGACCGGATACGAGTGGCTGAGCCGGGACCCCGCGGTGTGGAAGGCCTTCGAGGAGGATCCGCTCACGACGGGAGTGCCGCTGCTCAAGCTCTTCGGCCTGCTCGACGCGGCGCGGCTGTACGGGCGTCCCGCGAAGCACCTCGCGCGCGACATTCCGGTGCTGCTCCTGGTCGGCCGTGACGATCCGGTCGGCGGTCCCCGCAGCGTGCACAAGCTCGCCGACGCGTACCGCCGGCGCTCCGGGCTCACCGACGTCACGACCCTCGTCTACCCCGACGCCCGGCACGAGATCTTCCAGGAGCTCCAGCAGGACGAGGTGCGCGCCGACGTCCTCGCCTGGCTCGACGCCCACATCCCCGCCCGCTGACCCCCCGCCGCCCCGGCCGGCCCGTTCCGTCCGGGATCACTTTCGCCCCTTCCGTCCGCCACGCCGGATCACTTTGGTGCCCGGAACACGTCCCAGAGGCGCGCTCTTGCGCTCACGACGAGTGTGGGGCCTCGGCGCGCGTCGACGAGGCAGCGTCCGTGGCGACGTGTCGGGATCACTTTCACGCCTCCGGCCATCCCGCGGGATCACTTTCGGGCCTGCGACGGGCTGCGGGAGGGCGTTTTCGAACACACGCGGTGAGTGGGTGCGTTGGCGCCCGGGCTCATCGTCGGGATCACGGGCGCCTCACCCCACTCCGGGACAACGTTCGTGCCTCCCTCTGGCCCTGTGCGGGATCACTTTCGGGCCTGGGGTGGGCGGCGGGAGAGCGTTTTCGAACACACGCGGTGAGCGCGTACGCCGGTGGCCGCGCCGCTGATCGGGGCGGTGGTGGTGAGTTCGGAGCGTACGCGTGGCCGAGGGCCGCGCGGTGGCGGGATCAGAAATGAGCTGGAGGACGGGATGGCGGGTGCGGTTTCGATCCCGAGGGAGGTGTGTGGCGGGCGTGTCCGGGTGCGGGATCAGGAACGGGCGCGGAGCGCGGTGCCAGGGGGCGGTTTTGATCCTGCGCGGGAGGGGGCGGTCGCGGCGGGCGGGTGGCGGGGTCAGAAACGGGCGCGGGATGGGGTGGCGGGGGACTGTTTTGATCCCGCGCGGGAGACCGGCGGTGGGGGCGGCCGGGGGCGGGATCAGGAACGGGCGGGGGAGGGGGTGGGGAGGGACGGGTGTGACCCCGCACCGGAGGGAGGGACGGACGGAGGGGGAGTGTGACGCGGGATGACGCGGGGTGAAGGCGTGTGACGGACGGGGATCACGGGCGACGGGGGCAGCCCTAGATTCGGGGCACATCCGCACGAGCGAGGGGAGGGCCCGCGGCGATGAGCTTCCTGACGGACTGGCACGAGTGGCATGCGGCGCGCGAGCGCTACGCGGGGTCGGAATACGGGCCGTCCGCGCTGGAGTCCACGAACTGGCTCATCACCGAACCCGCCGCGGTCGACGGCGTACCCGGACTCTGGGCCCTCACCGGGGACGGCGGCATCCGCGGCAGTGAGCTGGGACCGTCGGGGTCGGTCGTCACCCTCCGCGGCACCCAGACCCTGCGCCTCGGGCGGCGCGAGCTGCGTGTGTTCGACCGCAACGGACTGCTGGCGCTCCGCGTCTGGAACCCCGCCCGTCCGCAGCGGGAGTGGTTCACCGCGATCGACGCCTACGCCCCCGACGAGCGATGGCGGATCCCGGCCACGTTCGAGCCCGCGCCGGACGAGCGGATCGTCGTCACCGCGGTCGACGGCGAGGAGCGCGA
This sequence comes from Microbacterium paraoxydans, assembly GCF_019056515.1. NCBI lineage: Bacteria > Bacillati > Actinomycetota > Actinomycetes > Micrococcales > Microbacteriaceae > Microbacterium > Microbacterium paraoxydans. Next base: position 2,978,654 of record NZ_CP064873.1, on the reverse strand, counting down.
GACCCCGATCGCCGGACGCCTGCGGTTCGAGCTTGCCGGGGCCCCGCACGAGCTCACGGTCACCCGCAGCGGGAGCGGAGCGCTGAGTGCGGTCTTCGCCGATGGGACGAACGGGCTGGAGACGTACCGGTTCCGGTTCCTCCCCGTTGACGAGCCCGCCGCTGACGGGTCCGCCGTGATCGACTTCAACCGGGCGTACCTCCCGCCGTGCGCCTTCTCCGACCAGTTCATCTGCCCCCTGCCCACACCAGGCAACCGCTACTCCACGCCGATCAGGGCCGGGGAACGCGTGGTCGTGCTCGGCGGCTGACCACGGCGGCAGCGTGCGCCTTAAGCTGGATCCGTGCACGGTGAATACAAGGTTCCTGGGGGCAAGCTCGTCGTCGTCGACCTCGAGGTCGAGAACGACCGGATCGCGCGGTTCCGGCTCGCCGGGGACTTCTTCCTCGAACCGGACTCCGCGCTCGACGACATCAACGCCGCCGTCGAGGGCCTCCCCGCTGAGTCCGACGCCACGGCCATCGCCGCGGCCGTCCGCGGTGCCCTCCCCGAGGGGGCGCAGCTGCTCGGCTTCAGCCCCGAGGCCGTGGGCACCGCCGTGCGTCGCGCGCTGGTCACCGCACCGGGGTGGCGCGACTTCGACTGGGAGATCGTCCACGAGAAGGCGGTCTCGCCGCGCATGAACCTCGCGCTCGACGAGGTGCTCACCTCCCGGGTGGGCGAGGGGCGCCGTCGCCCGACCCTGCGCATCTGGGAATGGGACGAGTCGGCCGTCGTCATCGGCTCCTTCCAGTCGTACCGCAACGAGGTCGACCCTGAGGGCGCCGCGAAGCACGGATTCGACGTCGTCCGGCGCATCTCCGGCGGCGGGGCGATGCTCATGGCGGCGGGACAGATCATCACCTACTCGCTGTACGTGCCGGCCTCGCTCGTGGCGGGCATGACCTTCGCCGACTCCTACGCGTTCCTCGACGACTGGGTGCTGCAGGCGCTCCGGTCGCTCGGCATCGACGCCGTCTACCAGCCGCTCAACGACATCGCGAGCCCGACCGGCAAGATCGGCGGCGCCGCGCAGAAGCGCCTCGCGAACGGAGGTGTGCTGCACCACGCCACCCTCTCCTACGACATCGACGGCCAGATGATGACCGAGGTGCTGCGGATCGGCCGCGAGAAGCTCAGCGACAAGGGGACGACCTCGGCAGCCAAGCGCGTCGACCCGCTGCGGAGCCAGACCGGACTGGAGCGTGCCGAGATCATCGAGCGCTTCAAGGACACGTTCCGCTCGCTCACCTCCGCCGAGGACGGCGGCATCACGCCGGACGAGTACGCCGATGCCCAGGCGCTGGTGGAGTCGAAGTTCTCGACCGACGCGTGGCTGCACCGGGTTCCGTGAGCCCTTCGGCAGGCTCAGGCCCTGCGACAGGCTCAGGCCCTTCGGCAGGCTCAGGGACCCAGGGCCCTTCGACAGGCTCAGGGGCCCAAGGGGGCGGCTCAGGGGTCCAGGATCCGGGGCGGGTGTCGGTGATCGAGGGGGACAACCTCGCGGTCGCGGCGACCCTGCCGTCCGGATCCTTCACGCTCGTCTACCTCGACCCGCCGTTCAACACCGGGCGGGTGCGGGAGCGGCAGGTGGTCACCGCCCGCCGCACGTTCCCACCCCAGGAAGAGCCGACGGATGCGGACGGCGCCAGCGTCGAGCCGGCGGAGCCTGCGGCGGAGGGCCGGAGTCCTGAACGGGCGCCCGGCGAGCCCGAGGTGCGACACGGCTTCCACGGGCACCGGTATGAGCGGGTGCGCGGCATGCTGCGCGCCTACGACGACAGCTTCGATGACTACGGCGCCTTCCTCATGCCGCGGCTGGAGGAGGCCTGGCGGCTGCTCGCCGACGACGGCACCCTGTACCTGCACCTGGACTACCGCGAGGCGCACTACGCGAAGGTCATGCTCGACGCGGTGTTCGGCCGGGACTGCTTCCTCAACGAGCTCATCTGGGCGTACGACTACGGCGCGAAGTCCCGACGGCGGTGGCCCACCAAGCACGACACGATCCTCGTGTACGTGAAGAACCCGCGGACGTACGTGTTCAACTCCGACGACGTCGACCGGGAGCCGTACATGGCGCCGGGACTGGTGACCGCGGAGAAGGCCGCGCGCGGCAAGCTCCCGACGGACGTGTGGTGGCACACGATCGTCCCGACCACGGGGCGCGAGAAGACGGGGTATCCGACGCAGAAGCCGGAGGGCGTCCTCCGGCGCATCGTGACCGCGTCGAGCCGGCCGGGCGACCGGGTGCTCGACCTCTTCGCGGGCAGCGGCACGACCGGAGCCGTGGCCTCCGCACTCGGCCGGGACGCGGTGCTCGTCGACGACAACCCGGAGGCGGTGCGGGTCATGGCCGCGCGCATCCCGCACGCGGAGGTCCGCCGGGCCTGAGCGGGCCTGGTCGGCAGCGGCCGTCAGATCCCGATCGAGACCTTCCGCAGGGTCTCACTCACCGTCCAGACCGTCCGCATGCCGGTGGTGAGCCGCATCACGGATCCGGGGCCGAGCTCCACCGGAGGGAGCCCGGGCGCGGTGAACGTCACGGTCGCGCGACCGGAGAGCACGACGAACACCTCGTCCTCCTCGACGTCCACCGCGGTGCCCGGCGTCATCTCCCAGACGCCGATCTCGATCCCGCCTGCGTCGTCGAGCACCGTGTATGCCGTGGTCGGCGCGCCGTCGCGGACGTCCTCGTCGGGCAGCAGGGTGTGCGTCAGCGCGAGGCGTCCGGCGTCGACGACGGCCCCCGGGGGGAGCGCGGTCACGAGTCGAAGCCCATGCCGAGGGCGTCGAGCGTCTTCAGGAACAGGTTCCGGCGCCCCTCGTTGTGATCCGCCCTGTCCATCGCGGCGCGGACGAGGTTGATGCCGACGGACGCGGCCGGCTCCGGCGGGAACGGGATCGGCTTCTCGCGCACCATCCGGAGCTGCGTGCGCTCGGTCTCCTCGCCGGCGAGTTTGTCGAGCATGACATCGGCGGCGAACCGGGCGGCGCCGACCCCGAGGCCGGTGAACCCCGTGGCGTAGGCGACCCGGCCGCCGCGGGCGGTGCCGAAGAATGCGCAGAACCGGCTCGACGAGTCGATCGCCCCGGCCCAGCGGTGCGTGAAGCGGAGGCCGGCGAGTTGCGGGAAGGTGGTGAAGAAGTGCGAGGCCAGGCGCCGGTGGCTCTCCATCCGATCCTCGTAGGCGGGGCGCACCTTGCCGCCGAAGTGATAGACCGCGTCGTAGCCGCCGAACAGGATCCGGTCGTCCGCGGTGAGCCGGTAGTAGTGGAACTGGTTGGCGCTGTCGGCGAGCCCCTGGCGGTTCCGCCAGCCGATGGAGGCGAGCTGCTCGGCCGACAGCGGCTCCGTCATCAGCACGTAGTCGTACACGGGCACCGTCATGAGGCGGTTGCGCTTGAGGAGCGAGGGGAACACGTTCGTCGCGAGCGCCACCGCGTCGGCGGTCACTCGGCCGTGCTCCGTGACGAGGGTGACCGGACCCGAGTCCGCGCCCTCGATCCGCCGGACGAGGCTGTGCTCGTGGATCTCCACGCCGAGCTCGACGGCCACCCGCGCGAGCTCCAGACCCAGCTTCGCCGGGTGCACGAGAGCACTGCCCTCCCGGTCCCACGCGCCGGCGAGGAACGTGGGGGAGTGTACCTCCGCCTGCACCGCTTCCTGGTCGAGGAACCCCTCCTCCTCGCGCAGCCACTCGACCTGATGCGGCTCGACGGCCAGCGCGAGCTGGCCCGTCCGCTCGAACTCGGCATCCATGTCGTACCGCTGCACGGTCTCGGCGATGCCGTCGAGGTTCTCGTGGCCCAGCTCCTCCAGGCGGTCGATCTCCTCGGGCCAGCGGTTCACGCCGTTCTCGTGGCCGTGCGTGAGGCTGGACTCGCAGAAGCCGCCGTTGCGCCCGGACGCCGCCCAGGCCACGCGGGACGCCTCGAGGAGGACCACCCTCCGCTCCGGATCCCGCTCCTTCGCGCGCACGGCCGTCCAGAGTCCGGTGTAGCCGCCGCCGACGACCACGAGGTCCGTGTGCACGGTGCCGCGGAGCGGCGGGTGCGCGGGACGCTCGACGTCGTCGAGCCAGAAGACCGACAGGGCCGTGTCGCGCAGGGCGTCGTCGATGACGGACTGCGGAGGACGCCGGCGTTCGAAGACCGTGGTGCCCATGTTCACTCCGATGCGAGGGGAGCGCCTCAGCGCGTTCCCCAGTTGTAGAGGTCTTTGTAGAGGCCGGCGTAGAGCAGGCTCTCCGTCTGGATGATGCCGGGAATGGTGCGGATGCGGGTGGCGATGAGGTCGAGCAGATGGTCGTCGTCCTCGCACACCGCCTCGACGAGGATGTCGAAAGTCCCGAGTGTGACCACGACGTACGCGAGCTCCGGGATCGCCGTGAGCTCCTCCGCGATCGCGCGGGGGTCGCCGGACACCCGGATCCCGATCATCGACATGCGGTGGAAGCCGAGCTGCAGCGGGTCGGTCACGGCGACGATCTGGATCAGGCCCGATTCGGTCAGTCGCTGCACCCGCTGGCGGGCGGCGGCCTCGCTGAGCCCGACCTCCCGGGCGATCTCCGCGTAGGGGCGCCGACCGTCCTCCTGCAGCAGCTCGACGATGCGCTTCGAGATGTCGTCGAGGGCGGGGGGAGGCGTCTTCGGACTCATGTACCGATCGTGACATTCCGATAGGTGCTGCGCAACTGAATCCGTCGATCTGTGGACGAAAAGCTACAGATTCCGCGTTCGGATGGCTACCATGGCGCTATGTCCTCACCGTCGACGATGACCGTGCCCCTGCAGAACTTCATCGGCGGCCGCGCCGTCACCGCAGCGGGGAGCGGGCGCCTGCCGCTCATCGATCCGGTGACGGAGGAAGCCTACGGCGAGATCCCGATCTCCGACCGTGCCGACGTGGATGCCGCGTACGCCGCGGCCGCGGAGGCGTTCCCGACCTGGCGGGACACGCCGCCGTCCGCGCGCCAGCTCGCCCTGTTCCGCATCGCCGAGGAGATGGCCGCGCGGGCCGAGGAGTTCGCCGACCTCGAGTCGAAGGACACCGGCAAGCCGCGGGCGACGCTCGTCGCCGACGAGATCCTGCAGTCGGTGGACCAGCTGCGGTTCTTCGCCGGCGCCGCGCGGAGCCTCGAGGGTCGCGCTGCCGCGGAGTACCTCCCCGGGCACACCTCCTTCGTGCGGCGGGAGCCGATCGGCGTGATCGGGCAGGTGACGCCGTGGAACTACCCCCTGAACATGGCGGTGTGGAAGAGCGCTCCCGCCCTCGCCGCCGGGAACACCGTCGTGCTGAAGCCGGCGGAGTCCACGCCGCTCACCACGCTGCTGCTCGCGGAGATCGTCGCGCGACACACCCCCGCCGGCACCCTCAACGTCGTGCTCGGCGACCGCGAGACCGGAGCGGCCCTCGTCGAGCATCCGGCGCCGCAGATGGTGGCCATCACCGGCTCGGTGCGCGCGGGCATGGCCGTGGCCCGCTCCGCGGCCGACGACGTCAAGCGCGTGCACCTGGAGCTCGGCGGCAAGGCGCCCGCGATCGTCTTCCCTGACGCGTCGATCGAGAAGGCGGTCGAGGGCATCGTCACCGGGGCCTTCTTCAACGCGGGGCAGGACTGCACCGCGGCGACCCGGGTGCTCGTGCACGCGTCGGTGCACGACGAGCTCGTCGCCGCACTGGTGGAGCGGACCCGCACGCACGCGCGGACCGGGGCCCCGGACGAAGAGGGCGTGCTGTACGGGCCGCTGAGCAGCGCGGCCCAGCTCGCGCAGGTGCAGGGCTTCGTCGACCGGCTTCCCGCGCATGCGACGGTCGCGACCGGCGGGGCGCGGCAGGGTGACCGTGGCTACTTCTGGGAGGCGACCGTCGTGACCGGCGTGCAGCAGGACGACGAGGTCGTGCAGGGGGAGATCTTCGGACCGGTGCTGACCGTGCAGCCCTTCGACACCGAGGAGGAGGCGCTCGCGATGGCGAACGACGTGCCGTACGCGCTCGCCGCGTCGGGGTGGACGCGGGATCATGCCCGCGCCCTGCGCCTCTCCCGCGACCTCGACTTCGGGTGCGTGTGGATCAACACCCACATCCCGTTCGTGTCGGACATGCCGCACGGTGGTTTCAAGCACTCCGGATACGGGAAGGACCTGTCGCAGTACGGCTTCGACGACTACACCCGGATCAAGCACGTGATGAGCGCGCTGGACTGACGGCGGGACGGCTCAGCGCGGGGCGAGGTGCTTGACGCGGCGGTGCTCGCGGAGCGTGAACTGCGGACGCTGATCGATCTTCGTGGCCCCGTCGAGCTCCCACCCGTGCCGGGCGTAGAAGCCGTCGGCGCGGTCGTTGCCGTCGAGCACCCAGAGGTAGGCGCGGGTGTGGCCGGCGTCGATCATGCGCTGCTCGGCCGCGTCGAGGAGGGCATGCCCCGCCCCCGTCGACCACGCGGTGGGATCGGCGTAGATGCCGTACAGCTCCGCATCGTCCAGGCCGTCGGGGTCGCGGCCGGAGCCGAACGACGCCCAGCCGACGACCGTGCCGTCGCGCTCGGCCACCAGGGTCCCGAGGCTCGTGGGGAGGGGGTCGGCGAAGATGCGGCGCCACCCGTCGGCGCGCTCCGAGACGGACAACCCGTCCAGCACCTCCTGGTCGATGAGGCCCTCGTAGGCCGCCTGCCACGAGCGCACGTGCACTCCGGCCACGGCCTCGGCATCGTCGGCGACGGCGTCTCGGATCACCAGGGGCGTCATCCCTCCACCCTATGCGGACCCCCCGACGTCACTCGGTCCCCTCCCGTGCCTTCCTCCTCCGACACCCGGGCACACCTGCACGACCCGGGTACGTCTGTGGGGACGAATCCCGGGTTCCGTCGTGCAACCGCGCCCGGGTCGTGCAGGCGACGCCGCCGGAGGAGACGGGTCGACGGGTGCGACGCGATGTGGCAGGCTGGCGGGCACCGACTCCGCACGAGAATCGACCCCCCAGAGGTTCCGCCGCATGTCACGACCCCTCGCAGGACCGCAGACCCTGCTCCGTACACTCAACGGCCGCGCGATCCTGGAGCGCCTCGCCCGGAGCGGACCGCAGACTCGGGCCGAGCTCATGGCGGCGACCGGCCTCTCCCGCACGGCCGTGACCCAGGTGCTGCGGATGCTCGACACCGCGGGAGCCGTCACCGCGGCCGGGGTCGACCGCGACACCCGCGGACCGGCGGCCGGCCGCGTCGCGCTGCACCCCGCCCTCGGCTTCGCGGCCGCCGTGCACGTGGACCATCACGCGGCCCACGTCGTCCTCGTCGACGCGACTGGCACCGTCAGAGCCGAGCGGCACGGAGCCTTCCCCGCGGGCGAAGACCGCGTCGCGCACATCGCCGCCCTCGTCGCGGCCTGCCGCCGGTCCGTGAAGGGCGCGCTCCACCTCGCCGTCGTCGGAGTGCCCGGGATCGTGGCCGCCGACGGCGCGATCCGCGACGACCAGGGGCCGGACGGCGGCGCCTTCCGCGCGGCTCTCGCGGCCGCCCTCGACTGCCCGGTCCGCGTCGAGAACGACGTCAACCTCGCCGCCCTCGCCGAGTCGACCACCGGCGTCGGCATCGACCTCGCGAGCTTCGCGCTCCTGCTGCTCGACGACGACCTCGGCGCCGGCATCGTGATCGACGGGGCGCTGCACCGCGGGTTCTCCGGCGTGGCGGGCGAGGTCATGTACCTCCCGCAGACGCCGGTGCCCATCGGCGCCCCGGTCGCGGGCGCCACGGTGGTGCGCGACCTCGCCCTCGGCCTCGGACTGGATGTCGACGCGCCGTTCCTCGCCCACCTGGAGGCGGCGCGGCACGGCGACGAGGCGGCGCAGGCCCTCGTCGCAGAGATCGGACGGCGGCTCTTCCTCGCGGCGGGCAGCGTCGCCCTCGTGCTCGATCCCGAGGCCTTCATCCTCGGCGGGGAGGCGGTGCACCCGGCGCTCCTGGACGCGATCGAGCGGGTCGCGGACGAGTTCTCCGCGCAGCTGCCGCTCCGCTTCCTCGCCTCGGCGTTCGGGCCGGAGGCGCCGCTCGTCGGAGCCGTGGGCGAGGCGGCCTCCGCGCTCCGTGCCGACGTCTTCACCCGGATCCTCACCCCCGCCCGCGCAGCCGCCACCGGCCGCTGACCGCCCGCCCGACAGGACACGCCATGACCGCCTCCTCCGCCCTCGCCGACCGACTCGGACTGCCGTCCGGTGCCAGGGCGGTCATCCTCAACGCCGACGACTTCGGGATGTGCCATGCCGCCAACGCCGCGATCTCCGGTCTCCTCGTGCGCGGCCGGATCGACTCGGCGACGGTGATGGTGCCCTGCGCGTGGTCCCCGGAAGCGCTCGCCTTCGCCGCCGCGCACCCGGACCTCGACGTGGGCGTGCACCTCGTGCTCACGAGCGAGTGGCGCCGGTACCGATGGCGCCCGCTCACCGGCGCCTCGACCCTGGTCGATGCCGCCGGCTTCTTCCCCGCCGACGTCGCGACCGTGGAGCAGCACGCCTCCGAAGCGGATGTCGCGGCCGAGATCGCCGCCCAGCTGCAGACCGCGCTCGACGCCGGCGTCGACGTGACCCACCTCGACAACCACATGGGATCCGTCTACGGGCTTCTGACCGGCCGTGACTTCCTGCGCGCCGTCTTCGAGCTCGCCGCCCGGCACGGCCTCCCCTTCCGCCTGCCCCGCGAGATGGAGGGGGCGGACGCCGATCCGATGCTGCAGGCGAAGCTCACCGAGGCCGCGGCGGTGGCCGATGCGTTCGGCGTCGAGATCGTCGACCGGCTGTGGACGCACCCGTTCGAGCTGCGCGGCGAGGGCACCGCCGACGAGGAGTCGTACGAGCAGGTCCGAGACGGCTTCCTCGCGGTGCTGCGCGCCGTCCCGCCCGGGGTCACCGAGATCTACCTGCATCCGATGGCCGACGGCGAGGAGCTGCGCGCCGCGGTGGACTTCGCGGCGGCCAAGCGCGGCTACGAGCTGCGGCTGCTCGACGATCCGCTCGTGCAGCAGACGATCGCCGAGGAGGGCCTGGTCCGCGTCGGCTGGCGCGCGCTGCGGGACCTGCAGCGGGGAGACGCCCGGTGACGGCGCTCGGCGAACGGCTGCGCGACCGCCGTCTCGACGCCGCTCCGTCCCGCGCCCAGACCATCGCCTTCGGGGCCTCAGGGTTCCCGACGCAGCTGATGACGCAGACGTTCTCGGCATTCGTCGTGTACTTCTACGTCTCGCACCTCGCCGTCCCCGCGGGGTGGGTGGCGGCGGCGATGATCGCGCACGGCATCCTCAACGCGGCGCTCAACCCGGTCGTCGGGGCGCTCTCCGACCGGATCCGCACGCCGTGGGGCCGCCGCATCCCGTGGATCGGGCTCGGCATCGTGCCGCTCGTCGTGGCCTTCGCCCTCGTCTGGATGCCGCCCGCGCTCCCGGCGGCTGGGCTCATCGTCTGGTTCCTCGTGGTCGTCGCGGTCTACGACATCGCCTTCGTCGTGGTGGTGCTGAACATCTCCGCGCTGTTCCCGGAGATCTTCCGGACCACGGAGGAGCGCGCCCGCGGGAACGTGCCGCGGCAGATCTTCGCGATCCTCGGCATGGTGCTCGGCACGGCCGGCGCTCCAGCGCTCTACGACGCGATCGGCTGGCCGGGGATGGCGCTCGTGCTGTCCGGCGTCTGTCTCGTGCTGCTCGCCTGGTCGTTCCTCGGCGGGATGATCGAGCGCCGGGTACCGGAGGCCGCCTCCGAGGCGATGCGCTGGCGGGACCAGCTCATCTACACGTTCCGCAACCGCGCCTTCGTGCCGTACGTGCTGGGCTCGCTCTGCGTGCAGACCTCGATCGCCGTGATCCTCGCCGCCGTGCCGTTCTACGTCCGCTACTCGCTGGGGGCGGCCGAAGGCGAGGGGAGCCTCCTGCTCGGCGCCATCTTCGTCACGGCCATCCCGTCGATCGTGCTGTGGAGCGCGGTGGTCCGGCGCACCTCCCCGCGCACGGCCCTGCTGTGGAGCGTCGGGGTGTTCGGGGTCGCGGTGCTCGGCTACCTCATCCCGACGTCCGTGGGGGCGGCGGCTCTCGTCGGCATCGCGGTCGGCGTCGGCGTCGGCGGGCTGCTGCAGCTCCTCGAGGTCGTGCTCGCCCAGATCATCGACGACGATGCGCATCGCACGGGCCACCGCCGCGAGGGCGCCTACTTCGGCGTGAACGGCTTCGTCGTCCGCGGCTCCGTCGTCCTCCAGGCGATCGTCGCCGCGGCCGTGTTGACCGCGACCGGCTTCGACGCCGAGCTCGGCGACGCGCAGCCGGAGGCCGTCGACGGCGGCATCCGGCTCATGCTGGCGGTCATCCCGCTGGCGTTCACCGCCGTCGGGTGGCTGTGCTTCTGGCTCTACCCACTGCGCACGCGCGACGTCTGAGGTCAGCCGGCGGCGCGGCGGGCCTCCCAGCCCGTACGCACCATCTCGTCGACCGTGTAGCGCATTGTCCAGTCGAGGTCGCGGGCCGCGAGTTCGCCGGTCGCCACGATCCGATCCGGGTCGCCGGGGCGGCGCGGGCCGATCTCCGGGGTGAAGTCGATGCCGGTGACGCGGGCGACCGCATCCATGATCTGCTTCACGCTGAGGCCGTCGCCGGAGCCGAGGTTGTACGCGGGCTCGATCGGAGCGCCCGAGGCCAGGCGCTGCGCTGCGGCGACGTGGGCGGCGGCGATGTCGCCGACATGCACGTAGTCGCGGACGTTCGTGCCGTCAGGGGTGTCGTAGTCGTCGCCGAAGATCTTGGGGGTGCGGCCCTCGATCAGCGCCTCGAAGACGATGGGGAAGAGGTTGTGCGGGCTGACGTCGTAGACCGTCGGGTCGGCCGAGCCCACGACGTTGAAGTACCGCAGCGAGGTGTGGCGCAGCGGGCGGTCGGAGTCGGCGGTGGCGATCGCCTGGTCACGGAGCAGCCATTCGCCGATGAGCTTGGACTCGCCGTACGGGCTCGCGGGCTTCTTGGCGGTGTCCTCGACGACGAGCGACACGTCCGGGGTGCCGAACACGGCGGCCGACGAGGAGAAGACGATGTTCGCGACGCCCGCCGCCGCCATCGCCTCCAGGATGATCCGCGTGCCCTCGACGTTCTGGGCGTAGGTGTGCAACGGGCGCTGGACCGAGACGCCGGCGTACTTGTAGCCCGCCACGTGGATCACGCCCTCCGCCTCGTGCGTGCGCAGCGTCTCCTCGACGAGGGCGCGGTCGAGGATGCTGCCCTGCACGAACGGCACGCCCTCCGGCACGAACGAGGCCACACCGCTGGAGAGGTCGTCCAGCACGACGGGGGAGAGGCCGGCCTCCGCGACGGCGCGGACGACGTGGGCACCGATGTAGCCGGCGCCGCCGGTGACGATCCAGGACATGCGTTCCTCTCCTGCCGCGGCGGTGGCGGCTCGACCCTTCATTGTGTCAGGCGTCGCGGCGCGGACCTGCGGACGGGCTGACCTCGAACAGGTGCGGGGCGACGAAGCCCTCGGCGGCGAACCGCCCCCGCACCGCGTCGGCGAGGTGGGGCACGGCGTCGCGGTCGACGAGGGCGATCGCGGCGCCCCCGAACCCGCCGCCGGTCATGCGTGCACCCACCGCGCCCGACGTGAGGGCGGTCTCCACGGCGGCGTCGAGCTCGGGCGTCGAGATCTCGAAGTCGTCGCGCATGGACGCGTGGGAGGCGACGAGGAGGTCGCCGATGCCGCGCGCGCCGGCGGTGCGCAGGGTCGCGACGGTGTCCTGCACGCGCTGATTCTCCGTGACGATGTGCCGCACGCGGCGGAAGGTCACGTCGTCCATCAGGCTCTCGGCACGGGTGAGGTCGGCCACCGCGACGTCGCGCAGCGCCGGCACGCCGAGGATCGCGGCCCCGCGCTCGCACGCAGCGCGGCGCTCCCGGTAGCCGCCGGTGGAGTGCGCGTGCGTGACACGGGTGTCCATCACGAGCACCGCGAGTCCGGCATCGGCCATGCCCAGCGGCACGACCTCGGCGGCGAGGGAGCGGCAGTCGAGGAAGATCGCGGCGTCGGGCTCGCCGAGCATCGAGGCCATCTGGTCCATGATCCCGGTGGGCGCGCCCACGGCCTCGTTCTCCGCCGTCCGCCCGACACGGGCGAGGGCCACGGCGTCGAGATCGGTGCCCCAGAGCTCGTTCAGTGCCGCGGCCGTCGCGCCCTCGATCGCGGCGGACGACGAGAGACCGGCACCGACCGGGACGTCGGAGGCGATCGCGATGTCCAGGCCGGAGACCGCGGTCATGCCGGCCGCTGCACGGAGCGCCCAGGCGACGCCCAGCGGGTAGGCGGCCCACTCCGGCACCGCGGGCTCCGTCCCGGGTGGGGTGGGGAAGAGGCGGTCCAGCTCGTCGAGGGCCACTTCCACCGGCTCGTCCGCGAAGGTCGAGGCGACGCGGAGCCGACCGTCGGCGCGACGACCGACCGCGGCGACCGTCCGCTGCGGGATGGCGAACGGGAGCACGAAGCCGTCGTTGTAGTCGGTGTGCTCGCCGATGAGGTTCACGCGTCCCGGCGCCGACCAGACGCCGTCCGGGGTGCGCCCGGCGAGGGCGGCGAAGAGCTCGGCGGCGGCGTCGTGTGCGGAGGTCATGCGGAGGCTTCCTGATCGGTGCGGGCGATCGCTTCGCGGAGTCGGGCGGCGCCCTGCTCGGGCGCGACCTCGGCGGCCCACGCCCACATCGCGGCCTCGGAACCTGCGAGGAACTTGAGCTTGTCGGCGGCGCGGCGCGGGCTCGTGAGCTGCAGGTGCAGGCGCACGGTGTCGCGGCCGACGTGGACCGGAGCCTGGTGCCAGGCGGCGATGTACGGCGTCGGGCTGTCATAGAGCGCGTCGACACCGCGGAGGAGGCGGAGGTAGAGCGGGGCGAGCTCGTCGCGCTCCTCCGCCGTGGTCTCGGCGAGGTCCGGCACGTGCCGATGCGGCATGAGGTGCACCTCGAGCGGCCACCGCGCCGCGAAGGGCACGAACGCCGTCCAGTGCTCGCCGCGGAACACCACCCGCTCGGACGCCTGCTCCTCGGCGAGGATGCGGGCGAAGAGGTCGGGCGCGGTGCGGTCGACCGCGTCCAGCACCCGGGCGGTGCGCGGGGTCACGTAGGGGTACGCGTAGATCTGGCCGTGCGGGTGGGGGAGCGTGACGCCGATCGCCTCGCCGCGGTTCTCGAACGGGAAGACCTGCTGGATGCCGGGGAGGGCGGACAGGGCGGCGGTGCGGTCGGCCCAGGCCTCGATGACGGTGCGGGCGCGGGTCACGGTCTGCGTCCCGAAGGAGCCGGAGTGCTCGGGGCTGAAGCACACGACCTCGCAGCGGCCGACGGCGGTACGGGTGCGCCCGAGTCCGAGGGCCGCGAGGTCGTCCAGGCCGCGCGGGGGGTTCGTCGCCCCGGGGGCGGTGCCGACCGGCTCGGCGAGGGCGGGGCCGAACGCGGGGGAGCGGTTCTCGAACACGGCCACGTCGTACCGGGACGGCACCTCGGACGGATTCCCCGGCGTCTGCGGCGCGAGCGGGTCGGCGTCGGCTCCCGGCATCATGACGCGGTTCTGGCGGTTGGCGGCGACGGTGATCCAGTCGCCCGTGAGCACGTCGAGCCGCATGGTCGCGGTGTCCGGCCGCGGGGCCAGGGTGCGGGCGTCGACCGACCGCTCGGCACCGAGAGTGGTGTCCGGGTCGTCGTAGTAGATGAGGTCGCGGCCGTCGGCGAGGGTGGTCGGGCGCTTGACGACACCGGCGCCGAGACGCTCCGTGGGGACCTCCGGGGATGCGGGCGTGTTCACGTCAACATGGTAGGCACGGCCGCGTGCTAACGTCAACACGACGGAGTTGTGAACGGAGGTTCCCGTGGCCGAGAAGCCCACGACCGCCGCGCGCGTGTCCATGGCCACCGTCGCGGCGCGCGCCGGCGTCTCCGGACAGACGGTCTCCCGCGTCGTCAACGGCAGCCCCCGGGTCGACCCGCAGACCCGGGCGCGGGTCGAAGCCGCCATGGCCGAGCTCGGCTACCGACCGCATCGGGCGGCGCGGGCCCTGCGCACCGGGCGCAGCCATACCCTCGGCCTCGTCGTCACGACCCTGGCCACGGTCGGCAACTCCCGGATGCTGCAGGCCACGGCCGAAGCGGCGGCGGTCCGCGGATACGCGCTTACCGTCGTCACCGCTGCCGACGGCGTGGAGGCCGCGTTCGCCCGGCTCGCCGATCAGGGCGTGGACGGGGCTCTCGTGCTGAACGAGGCCTCCGCGCTCGTCCCCGCCGCGACCCTGCCGCCGGAGCTGCACCTCGTCGTCGTGGATGCCCCCGCCGGCGCCGGAGCGGCCGTGGTGCACAGCGATCATGCCGCGGGATCGCAGGCCGCCACCCGCCACCTGCTCGATCTCGGGCACGAGACCGTCCACCACCTCGCGGGACCGGCGGGCTCGTTCGCCGCCGCCGAGCGCGAGCGGGGCTGGCGCGAGGCCCTGGCGGATGCCGGCGTCGTGCCACCGCCGGTCGTGCGCGGCGACTGGAGCGCGGAGTCGGGCTTCGCCGCGGGCGCGGCTCTGGGCACGGCGACCGCGGTGTTCTGCGCCAACGACCAGATGGCGCTCGGGCTGCTGCGGGCGGTGGCGGAGTCCGGGCGGGCGGTTCCGTCGGACGTCAGCGTGGTCGGCTTCGACGACATCCCCGAGGCGGCGAACTTCCTCCCGCCGCTCACGACCGTCCGGCAGGACTTCCCGGCGCTCGCGCAGCAAGCGGTCACGGCGCTGATCGCGGCCGTCGAGGGCGACGCGACGGCGACAGACCGCGCCGCGCCCGTGGTGGTGCCGACCCGGCTCGTGGAGCGGGCGAGCACGGCACACCGCTGACGCTCATCCGCGGGGCAGCTGCTCGTCCGGACGAAAGGTCGTCGCGGCGCCGTCCGGCCACGACACCGTCGCCTCCCCTCCCTGCAGATCGAGTTCCGGTGGAACGGCGGAGCCCCCGAGCAGCACGCCCACCGCGATCCAGGTGTCGGGTCGCACCGGCGCGGAGAGCCACGGGGTGACGGTCTCCGGGCCGAGCGGGGTCACGTCCCGCTCCCGCCGGACCCCCGCGGTCGCGTCGTCGAGGCCGTGGAGGCCGACCACCCGACTCTGCGTCTCCCCGCCGGGGGTGAGGGCGGCGGTGACGGCGGCGGGGCCGGTCCCGACCACGGTGGCGGCGGACAGGGCCCATCCGCCGATGCGGAGGACGTCGCCGTCGTGGATCGCTCCGTCCGGCCCTGCGCCCGCCCGGACCCGCACGAGCCGCACCTCCCACGGTCCGCGCACCACCGACACCACATCGACCACCGGGCCGACCGTGGTCTCGACGGCCATGCCGCCTCCGCCGACGTCGAATTCCATGCGGACGCCGTCGTGCCAGTGCACGGGGCCGCAGGAGCCGCCGAGCGCCGTGCCGTCCGTCTCCCTCAGCATTCCCGTCAGGAAGCCCGAGCGGTGGCTCGCTCGGCCCCCGCGCACCACGGCGACCGTGCCGTCGAGCGGGTCGCGTGCCGCCGGGCCGGCGAGAACGGGGGCGGTCGCGGTGCTGTACCCGAGCTTCGCGTACAGGGGAGCATCGGGCTGGAACGCACCGGGGGTGCGGTGGTCGGTGCCGTGGTTGACCACGCGCACGATGCCGTCCGCGGTGCCCGTCGCCAGCCACCCCGGGGCGAGGAGGACGCGGGTGAATGGGCCCCGATCGATCGGCAGGGGCTGTTCGACGGCGGTCCAGAACGGATGCGCGGCGGGGAGGGCGAGCGGCAGGAGACCCTTCGCCGCCCAGTACGGGGAGCCGGGGCCGGAGTAGTCCTGGGTGAGCGGGCGCCAGGCGCCGTACCAGCCGAGGGGCAGCACTCCGGTCGCATCCGGCGCACCGCGGGCGGTGAAGTGCCGGACCTGACCGCTCACCGCCCGGCGCAGGAGGCCGGGGTCGTGCCGCGAGGTGCCGGAGAACGCCGCGACCCCGGCCGCGGCGGCCGTCGCGAAGCGGTAGGTGAGGCTGCGTCCCTGGATGAGCGGTCCGCCGTCGGCGCCGACGAGGTGCAGCGCGTCGTCGAGGAACGCGTCGAGCCGGCGGCGGTACCGGGCGACTCGGTCCGTGTGCCGCGGCTCCGCGCCGACCATGTCCGCCCAGAGCAGCGGATAGAAGGACAGCGCCCAGCCGGCGTAGTGGTCGAACGACCGGGCGGCGCCGTCGGCGCTCCAACCGTCCTCGCGTTCGAAGCCGTCGAGGAGCGCGAGGTCGGTCGCGCGATCCGCGGCGGAGTACGGCCCACCGACGCTCTCCAGGAACTGCTCGACGAGCGCCCGGAACCACGCCCAGTTGTTCGGCGGGTAGCTGCCGCCGACGAACGTCGCGAGGTAGTCCACGGTGTGGGTCCGCGCCGTGTCGTCGAGGCGCGCCCACACCGTGTCACGCGTGAAGTGCAGGCCCAGCGCGAGCGCCGCGGCCTCGACCTTCGCCTGGTCGACCTCATCGGGGCGCGGCCACCGTTCGGCACCATCGGGGTCGACGCCCGCAGCGAGGCCTCGGGCGTAGCGGTCGGCCAGCGCCTCCGTGCCGAGCGGGTCGCCGGCGATGCGGAACGCGGCCAACAGGAACGTGCGGCTGAATCCCTCGAGCGCATCGACCGCGGCGCCGAAGCCGCCAGGAGCGCCGGGGTAGCGGATGCCCGCGCCCGCCGGGCTCGCGTGACGGGCCGCCCCGTCGAGGATGGCATCGGCGACCGTCGTCAGGTGTGCGCGCGTCCATCCCGTGTGCGGGGAGAGCGCGCGGTCCTCCGGAGGCAGCGCGAGGAGTGTCATGCGCTGTGCGCGAGGTCGGCGCGGTGCACGGGGTGTCGAGGCGGACGGCCGGCCACCCACGCTTCCAGCTCGTCGAGGGCGGCGTCGGCCAGACGGTGTGCTTCGGTGCCGAGGGAGCCGGCGAGGTGCGGGGTGACCGCGACGTTCGGCAGGTGCAGCAGCGGGTGGTCGGGCGGAAGCGGCTCCGGGTCGGTGACGTCGAGGATCGCATCGAGGCGACCGGAGGCGCACTCCACGCGCAGGGCGTCGTGGTCGAGGAGGGCTCCGCGGGCGGTGTTGAGCACGGTGGCGCCGTCACGCAGGGCGGCGAGCTGCGCGCGGCCGATCATCCCCCGCGTCGCGGGCAGGGCCGGTGCGTGCAGGGAGAGCAGATCGACGGCGGGGAGCAGGGCGTCGAGCGGGACGAGCCGGGCGCCGGCCGCGGCCACCTCCTCGGGGTCCGCGTACGGGTCGGCCACGAGCACCTGCAGCCCGGGGAAGGGTCGCAGCAGGTCGACGACGCGGCGCCCGATGCGGGAGAACCCGACGATGCCGACCGTGCGGTCGAGGTTGCCGATGCGGCCCCCGGCGCGGGGGCCGACGCGCAGGTCGTGCTGTGCGTCGGCGGTACGGAGCGGGAGGAGGGCGCGCTTGCCGGAGAGCAGGATCATCGCGAGCGTGTACTCCGCGACGGGGGCCGCGTTGGCCTCGGCGGCCGAGGTGAGCAGGATGTCGCGCTCCCAGAACGCGTCGGACACGAGGCCGCGCACGCTCCCTGCCGCATGGAACACCGCGCGCAGCCGGGGGAGCCGATCGAGCAGGGGCGCGTCCAGGACCGGAGCGCCCCAGCCCGTCACCAGCACCTCCACGGCGGCGAGGCGGTCGTCCAGCGACGGGGCGTCGAGAGCGGGGGCGTGCAGCGGACCGCCGGGCGCGGCGAGGGTCTGCAGGCGGGCGCGCCGCGCGTCGTCGAACACGAGGTCCGACGCCTCCGTCGAGAGGGCGGCGAGGACGACTGGTCGAGGGGTCATGGGTCTCCGGGTATCTCGGGTATGCGCT
Source organism: Microbacterium paraoxydans (assembly GCF_019056515.1). Classification (NCBI taxonomy): domain Bacteria; kingdom Bacillati; phylum Actinomycetota; class Actinomycetes; order Micrococcales; family Microbacteriaceae; genus Microbacterium; species Microbacterium paraoxydans. The sequence goes on along the minus strand of NZ_CP064873.1, from coordinate 2,960,739 downwards.
TGCCGAAGCGCGCGGTTCCAGTGAAGACTGTGCGTTCGAGCGCAGGCAACGCGATCGAACCGAAACCCTGCTGATCGAACACACTCGAACAACGAAGGCGAGAACCGGATGCTGATCCCCCGCGGCACCCTGAGCGATCTGTGGCGCGAGCACGGCGCCGTCGATCGGCCCGTCGTGCCGCCGAGCACCGACCGGGAGGCATGGACGTCCGTGGCACCCGAGCTCCGCGCGACCATCCTGGCGGCGGCGGACGGCGAGCGCGGCACCGCGTGGGCGCAGCCGCTCCTCTCGCAGTGGGCCGCTTACGCCCGCACCGGTGACCGCGCCGGCTGGGAGGGGGCGGTCTTCCGCCGCGACCTCCGGCTCCGCCGCGCCGTCCTGGCCGCTGCCGTCGACCCGGTGGCCGAGCGGCTGGACGAGGTCGCGGACGGCCTGTGGCTCCTGGCCGAGCAGTCGACCTGGTGCTGGCCTGCTCACGACGACGCGTTCGCCCGCGGGCGCCGTGTGCCCGACATCGAGCGCCCCGTCGTCGACCTCGGCGCGGGGGAGGCGGCGGCGCTGGCGGGGTGGGCGGTGCTGGTGCTCGGCGAGGCTCTCGACGCGCACGCGCCCGGTCTGGTCGCACGGGTACGGGACGAGACGGTCCGGCGGGTGCTGCGCCCGTTCGTCGACCGCCGCGAGTGGGCATGGGAGGGGTCGGAGGAACGCGTGCACAACTGGGCGCCGTGGATCCATGGCAACCTGCTGCCGGCAGCGCTCGCCTTCGCGGACGAGCGGCTGCGTGCGCGGGTGCTCGCCCTCAGCATCGACGGCCTCGATCGCTATCTCGCCCAGCTTCCCGCCGACGGCGGCATCGACGAGGGCTTCGCCTACTGGTGGCAGGGAGCGGGGCGGGCGTTCGATGCGCTCGGCCTCCTCGACGCGCTCACCGCCGGTGCGGTGGCCGCCGCGATCCAGCACGGACGCCTCGCCGGGCTGCGCGAGCTCGCCCTCTTCCCGGAGCGCGTGCAGCTCGGGGAGGGGTGGGTGGCGAGCTTCTCGGATGCAGAGGCGCGCACGGGGGAGGCCCTCCCGTGGTCCGTGCTCCACCGGGCCGCCGTCCTGTGCGGTCTGGAGGCGACGGCCGCGTTCGCCGCGCGGCACCGCCGTCCGGGGCGCGTCATCGGAGACGAGGCCGATGTCGTCGCCGGCCTCGGTCGGACGCTGGCCGAGCTGTTCGACGCCGACTGGCATGCGGCGTGTCCGGGGCCTGCGCCCCTGCCCGGACGCGTCGAGTTCACCTCCCTCGGCGTGGGTCTGCGCCGCGAGCGGAGCGGCGATCCGCGGGGGCTCGCGGTCGTCGTCAAGGGCGGTCGCAACGACGAGAACCACAACCACAACGACCTCGGCGCGATCGCGATCGCGGTCGACGGCGTCCCGGTCGTGATCGACGTCGGTCGGGCGACGTACACCGCGGCGACCTTCTCGGATGCCCGTTACCGCCTGTGGCACGTCACCAGCGGCTGGCACTCCACGCCGCTAGTCCGCGGGCGCGAGCAACAGCCCGGCGGCGCCTGGCGGGCCGCGGTGCAGGCGCGGAGCGACGGCTGGACCCTCGACCTCGGTGCGGCGTTCTCCGGCGGCGACCCGTGGCTGCGGACGGTGCTGCTGCGCGGCGGCGCGGTGACCGTGCGTGACGAGAGTCCGGCCCTCGCCGACCCGGCCACCCGCCTCGTGCTCGTGTGCGCGGGGACGCCCGAGGTGCACGGTGCCGGCGTCCTCCTCCCGGGTCCGGATGGGAAGCGGGGACTGCGCATCGCCCACGATCCGGCGGACGTCGTCGTCGAGAGCAGGGCCGTGGACGATGCGCTCCTCGAGCGTTCGTGGGGGCCGGTGGTCACGCGCGTCCTCTTCGCACCGCTCGACCGTCCAGAGCGCTGGGAGCTGCAGGGGAGGGCGGCATGAGCGAGGAGCGCCCGACCCCGCGTTTCGGCCTCTCCCGCCGGGAACGGATCCTGGACGAGCTGCGCCGCACGGGGGCGGTGCGCGTGGCCGATCTCGCCCGCGACTTCGGGGTGGCGGAGCTCACCATCCGCCGCGACATCACGATGCTGGCGGACCGCGGGCTGCTGACCAGGGTGCACGGCGGAGCGGTGCTGCGGAGCGCGCTGGACACGACCGTCGCGCGGGCCGCCCTCCCCGGGCCGCAGTTCCGCATCGGGATGGTGGTGCCGTCGCTGAGCTACTACTGGCCGCAGGTCGTCGTCGGCGCCCGGAGTGCCGGGGCGGAGGCGGGGGTGCAGCTCGTGCTCCGCGGGGCCAGCTACGCCGCGCAGGACCAACGCCGCCAGATCGCGGCGCTCCTGGAGTCCGGGACGGTGCACGGGCTGATCGTGGCCCCCGAAACGCAGGGTGCCGACGGACACGCGCTGCTCTCCTGGCTGGACACGCTCCCGGTGCCGGTCGTGCTCGTGGAGCGCCGGACCCCGCCCGCTCTCGCCCTCACCCGTATGCAGACCGTGGCGACCGACCACGCGTTCGGGGGCGCGCTCGCCGCCGGGCACCTCGCCGCACTCGGACACCGGCGGGTCGGGATCCTCACCTCTCCGCAGTCACCGACCTCCGCCGGGCTGCGGCAGGGCTGGTCGCGGGCCGTCGCCGAGCTCGGGCTCACGGTGTCGGTGGACCGCGACACGGCCCTGGACCGGATGGAGGGATCGGCGCAGGCGGAGGTGGTCTCGGCGCTGCTCGCCGAGATCCGTGAGACGGGGGCGACGGCGCTGCTCGTGCACTCCGACCCGCAGGCGCTCCTGCTCCAGCAGCATCTGCAGGACGCGGGCTGGCGGCTGCCCGACGACCTCTCGCTCATCGCCTACGACGATGAGGTCGCCGAGCACGGGTCTCCGCCGCTCACCGCGCTGCGGCCGCCCAAGCAGCATGTCGGGCGCCGTGCGGTCGAGCTCATCCGCGACCGCCTGCGCGAGGGCCCGAACCGGCCCGCGGAGCGCGTGGAGGTGGCTCCGGCGCTGCACGTGCGCGCCAGCACGGCCCCTCCGCGCTAGGGGCGGTTGCGAGGTCGTGCGTCTCATGCCATGATCTCGGAAAGCGCTTACCAAGATTCTCCTGTCAGCGCCGACAGCTTCCACCGAGAGGAACGGACCGAGATGGCACAGGCCCCCACCCGCGAGATCGGGATCATCATGAACGGCGTCTCCGGGCGCATGGGATACCGGCAGCACCTGGTGCGGTCGATCCTCGCGATCCGCGACGAGGGCGGGATCGAGCGCCCGGACGGCACGCGCGTGACCGTGCGGCCGATCCTCGTCGGACGCAGCGAGGCCAAACTCGCCGAACTGGCAGCGAAGCACGGCATCGAGGACTGGACGACCGACCTCGACGCCGCCCTCGCCGACCCGCGGTGGGAGATCTACGCCGACTTCCTCGTCACGAAGGCCCGGGCGTCCGCGATCCGCAAGGCCATCGCCGCCGGCAAGGCGATCTACACCGAGAAGCCCACCGCCGAGTCGCTGGACGAGGCCCTGGAGCTCGCCCGCCTTGCCCGCGACGCGGGCGTGAAGACCGGCGTCGTCCACGACAAGCTCTACCTCCCGGGGCTGCAGAAGCTCAAGCGCCTCATCGACTCCGGCTTCTTCGGCCGCATCCTCTCCGTCCGCGGTGAGTTCGGCTACTGGGTGTTCGAGGGCGACTGGCAGCCCGCGCAGCGTCCGAGTTGGAACTACCGCACCGAGGACGGCGGCGGCATCATCACCGACATGTTCCCGCACTGGAACTACGTGCTGGAGAACCTCTTCGGCGAGGTCAAGAGCGTCTACGCCCAGGCCGCCGTGCACATCGCCGACCGCTGGGACGAGAAGGGCGAGCACTACACGGCCACGGCCGAGGATGCCGCCTACGGCATCTTCGAACTCGACGGCGGGGCGATCGCCGAGATCAACTCCTCGTGGACCGTGCGGGTGAACCGTGACGAGCTCGTGGAGTTCCAGGTCGACGGCACGCACGGCTCCGCCGTCGTGGGGCTGTTCGGCGCCAAGATCCAGCCGCGCAACGCCACGCCCAAGCCCGTGTGGAACCCCGACCTGGAGGACAGCCACGACTACGACGCCGACTGGCAGCAGGTGCCGACGAACGACGTGTTCCAGAACGGCTTCCGGCAGCAGTGGGAGGAGTACCTCACCTCTTTCGTCCTCGGCACGGACTATCCGTTCGACCTGCTCGCCGGCGCGCGCGGGGTCCAGTTCGCCGAGGCCGGACTCGCGTCCAGTGCCGAGGGGCGCAAGATCATGCTCGAGCCGCTGACCCTGGACCGGGCATGACCACGCTCCGCCTGCTCGCCGCCGACGGCCGCACCGCCGACACGGAGCTCCGGGAGGCCGACGCCGTCACGCGGCCGCAGGGCCCGCTCCGCAGCCGGGTGGCCTACGCCGCCGCGCACGTCGTTCCGAAGGCGTACGCGGACAACACCCCGGGGCAGCCGGCCGACATCGACTGGGACGCGACGCTCGCGTTCCGCCGCAACGTGTACTCGTGGGGACTCGGCGTGGCCGACGCGATGGACACCGCGCAGCGGAACATGGGGCTGGATGCGACGGCGGTGCGCGAGCTCATCGCCCGCAGTGCGGAGGTCGCCCGCGAGGAGGGCGGCTCAGTCGTGGTCGGGGTCAACACCGACCACATCGAGGAGGCGCGTGTCCCGCTCGATCAGGTGATCGCCGCCTATCTCGAGCAGCTGCACTTCGCCGAGGAGCAGGGGGCGGGGCCGGTGCTCATGGCCTCGCGGCACCTGGCCAGGGTCGCGGAGAGCGCGGACGACTACCGCCGCGTGTACCGGGAGGTGCTCTCCCGCGCATCGGTCCCCGTCGTGCTGCACTGGCTCGGCACCGCGTTCGATCCGGAGCTGGCGGGGTACTTCGCGCCCTCGTCCTCCGGGGGGAGCGGCGGTCCCGCGTGGCAGGAGGCCGCCGAGGTGCTGCTCGACATCATCGTCGAGAACCGCGCCGCGGTCGCCGGCGTGAAGATGAGTCTGCTCGACGCGGAGTCCGAGGTCTGGGTCCGCGAGCGGCTGCCGGAGGGCGTGCGCATGTTCACCGGCGACGACTTCCACTACGTCGGCCTCATCGGCGGGGACAGCCTGACCGGGGCTGCCGCGCCCGAGGGGTCCGCGTCACGCGGCCACTCGGATGCGCTGCTCGGCGCGTTCGCCGCTCTCGCCCCGGTGGCCTCCGCCGCGATCCAGGCGCTCGACGCGGACGACCCCGAGCGGTACCTCGCCCTCCTCGGACCGACCGAGGAGCTGAGTCGACAGGTGTTCGCGGCGCCGACCTTCTATTACAAGACCGGGGTCGCCTTCCTGTCCTGGCTCAACGGTCATCAGCCGGCGTTCCAGATGGTCGGGGGGCTCCACTCCGCGCGGAGCCTGCCGCACCTCAGCCGCATCGTCGAGCTGGCCAACGGGGCGCTCGCCCTGGAGCGGCCGGAGCTCGCGCGGGAGCGCTGGCACGGCCTGCTCCGGCTGAACGGGGTGGACGCATGACCGCCTCGCGGAGCCTGGCGGCGGAGCGCGAATCCCGGGCGGCTGGCGTCGGGACCGTGCCGCACCCGCGGCTCTCGATCAACCAGGCCACCGTGAAGCACGCGGATCTCGCGACGGCCCTGCGTGTCACGGCGGCGGCGGGGGTCGAGGCCATCGGCCTGTGGCGGGAGCCCGTGCAGGCGGTGGGACTCCATGTCGCCGCCCGCATGCTGACCGACTCCGGCCTGCGCTTCACGACGCACTGCCGCGGGGGCTTCTTCACGCTGCCCGCCGGTCCGGAGCGCGAAGCCGCGCTCGACGACAACCGCCGGGCGATCGAGGAGGCGGCCACCCTCGCGGCGGCCGGTGCGGAGGGCTCGACCGCGGTGCTCGTCCTCGTCGCCGGGGGTCTGCCCGAGGGGTCGCGCGACCTCATCGGGGCGCGCGAGCGTGTCCGCGACGCCATCGGCGCCCTCGCGGACGACGCTCGAGCCGCCGGGGTCACCCTCGCGATCGAGCCGCTGCATCCGATGTACGCCTCGGACCGCGCGGTGGTCTCCACCCTCGGGCAGGCGCTCGACATCGCCGCGGACTTCGACCCTGCCGTGGTCGGAGCCGCCGTCGACACGTTCCACATCTGGTGGGATCCTCAGGTGCTCGACCAGATCGCCAGGGCCGGACGCGAGGGCCGCATCGCCACGTATCAGGTGTGCGACTGGAAGACCCCCCTCGCCGCAGACCCCCTCCTCTCTCGGCACTATCCGGGGGACGGTGTGATCGACTTCGCACCCCTCACCCGGGCCGTGCAGGACACCGGTTACGACCGCGACATCGAGGTGGAGATCTTCCACGCCGACGTCTGGGCCGACGACCCGGCTCGTGTGGTCCGCCGCACGGCCGAGGCCTTCGCGACGGCGGTCGCCCCCCACCTGTGAGTCCCGGCCCCGTCCCCGTCCCCCGGTCCCGGATCGGTTCCGGACACGGTCCCGGTCCGGTCCGGTCCGGTCGTGGTTCCGGATGCACGACCCCGCCACGGATGCACGACCCGTTCCGGGGTGTCGATCGTCCCGTCGTGCTCAGGTCGCATCCGTCCCGGTCTCGGTCGTCGTGCGTCGGATCGACCGGGGACATCTGCACGACTCGGGTCCGTCTGCAGGGTCAGACCTGGGTTCCGGTCGTGCAGACGGGACGAGGTCGTGCAGGTGGGACTCGACGAGGGAGTCCGTCCCCGTCCCCGTCCCTGTCCCGGTCCCGGTCCCGATCCCGGTCTCGGTCGTCGTATGTCGGATCGACCGGGGGACACTGGCACGACTCGGGTCCGTCTGCAGGGTCAGACACGGGTTTCCGTCGTGCAGGCGGGGCGAGGTCGTGCACGTGGGACTCGACACGGGGGACGGAAGGGGCCGGGACGTCCGACCCAGGAGAACGGGAGGACTGAGAGGATGACGGAATGACGGGGATCCGTGCGGGGCTGTGCTCGGTGACGTTCCGTGCCCTGCCACCGGAGAGGATCGTCGCGCTCGCGGCCGCCGCGGGTCTCGACGTGATCGAGTGGGGCGGAGACGTGCATGTGCCGCCGGGGGATGTCGACCGCGCGGCGGAGGTCGCGCGGATGACCACGGATGCCGGGCTCGCCGTCGCGTCCTACGGGTCGTACTTCCGCGCCGGTCCGGAGGAGTCGCTCACCGCGGTCCTCGACAGTGCTGCGGCCCTGGGTGCTGATCGGGTACGGGTGTGGGCCGGTGAACACGGCTCGGCGGAGGTCTCCGCGCCCGAGCGTGCCCGCGTCGTGACCCGGCTCCGCGCGGCGGCGGTCGAGGCGGCCTCCCGGGGCATCGGGCTCGCCCTGGAGTTCCACGGCGGCACGCTCGCCGACACCGCGCCGGCCACCCTCGAGCTGCTGCACGAGGTCGACCACCCGATGCTGTCGACCTACTGGCAGCCCACGGTCGGCGCCCCCGTCCCCGTGGCGCTCGAGGAGTTCCGCCGGCTCGTCCCCCGTGTCTCCGCCGCTCATGTCTTCTCCTGGTGGCCGCGCACCGAGCGCCACCCGCTCCGCTCGCGGTCCGCACTGTGGACCCGGTTCTTCGCGGACGCCGCCGCCTCCGCGCACCCGCCGCGCGACGCGCTGCTGGAGTTCGTGCCCGACGACGCCCCTGAGCTGCTCGCCGGGGAAGCCGCCGCCCTCCTCGGGTTTCTCGGGCGGCAGCCGTGAGCGCCCCTCGAAGCGGTTCCGTTCCCGTCGGTAGGCTCGGAGCATGACCCCGTCCGCCACACCGGCAGAGCCGCCGGCCGCGCGTCGCCCCCGTCACGCCCGGGGACCGGCACCCACGCTGCACGACGTCGCACTCGAGGCCGGAGTGTCCCTGGCGACCGCCTCCCGCGTGCTCAACGGTTCCGAACGCAAGGTCGCGGCGCCCTTCCGGGAGCGGGTGGAGGCCGCCGCCGAAGCCCTCGGCTACACGGCCAACGTCTCCGCGCAGGCGACCGCCCGCGGACGCTCACCGGTGATCGCGCTCCTCGTCGCGGACATCGCCGACCCCTACTTCGGCCTCATCGCCTCGGGCGTCGCCCGGGGTGCCGACGAGCAGGGGCTCGTCGTGACCGTGGCGATCACCGAGCGCGACCCGGCGCGGGAGGCGCGCATCGTCCGGGCGCTGCGCGGACAGCGTCCGCAGGGCCTCATCCTCGCCGCCTCGCGGACGCAGGAGGAGGGGCAGGCCGAGACCGCTCGCGAGCTCGCCGAGTTCACCCGGCTCGGCGGCCGCGTCGTCGCGTTCGGCGCGGACGGCGACGGCGACCGCCGGGTGGAGATCGACAACCGGGCCGGGGCCGCCGCGCTCGGCCGTCGCATGGCAGAACTCGGATACCGCTCGGCGGTACTCGTCGGGGCGGCGGAGGGCGTGCGCACCTCGGACGACCGGCTGGCGGGATTCCGGGCCGGATTCGCGGAGGGCGGCGGAGAGGTCGCGCAGACCGTCCGCGGTGACTTCCGTCGGGAGTCCGGGGCGGCGGCGATGACCGAGGCCCTCGCCACCGGTGTCCCCGCGGGCACCGTCGTGTTCGGCATCAGCGACGTCGTCGCGATCGGCGCGATGGCGGCCATCCGCGCAGCAGGCCGTGAGGTCGGCACGGACATCGCGGTCTGCGGCTTCGACGACGTGCCCTCGAGTCGCGACGTCACCCCGGCCCTCACCACGGTCTGCGTGCCGCTGAGCGATGCCGGGTACCAGGCCTTCCGCGCAATCGTCGACGAGGACTGGCAGCAGCCGACGCTCCCCCTCGAGGTGGTCGTACGCGCGAGCACCCCGGGGCTCCGGGCATGACCCGGGTCGTCATCGCGCCGGACAGCTTCAAGGGCACGATCACGGCGGCGGAGGCCGCTGCGGCGCTCGCCGACGGCTGGCGGGAGGTCGAGCCGGCTGCGGACATCGTGCTCCGTCCGATGGCCGACGGCGGGGAGGGGACCGTCGCCGCCTTCGCCACGGCGGTGCCCGACGCGCGACGGATGCCCATCACGGTCGACGGTCCGGCGGGCGCTCCCGTCGAGACGTCGTGGCTGCTCCTGCCGAGCACGACCGACGCCCCGGGCGGCACCGGCGTCGTCGACATCGCCTCGACCTCGGGCATCGAGCTCCTCGACGGTCTGCGCCCCGGGGACGCCGACACGACCGGCTTCGGCCAGGCGATCGCCGCGGCCCTCGATCACGGCGTCTCGCGCCTGATCCTCGGCATCGGCTCCAGCGCCTCCACCGACGGGGGCACGGGCCTGCTCACCGCCCTCGGGGCACGCTTCCTCGACGCGGACGGCGAACCGGTGGCGCGGGGCGCGCGCGGACTGGCGGACATCGTCACGGCGGAGCTCGGGGCCCTGCGTGGGGCGCCGGATGTCCGCGTGCTGACCGATGTCACGAATCCGCTCACCGGCCCGCGTGGCGCGGCAGCGGTGTTCGGCCCGCAGAAGGGCCTCACGGCGCCGGAGGACATCGCCCGTGTCGACGACGCGCTCGCCCATCTCGCCGTCCTCCTGTCCGTCGATCCGGAGCTGCCGGGCACGGGGGCCGCCGGCGGGACGGGCGCCGCTCTCGTGCGCTGGGGCGGGGTCCTCACTCCGGGGGCGGCCGAGGTGGCCGCGCTCATCGATCTGGCCGGAGCCGTCCGTGGTGCCGACGTCGTGATCACCGGCGAGGGATCCTACGACGGACAGTCGGGCGACGGGAAGGTGCCGTCGTTCCTCGCCGCGCTCGCGGCGGAGGCGGGGGCGCGACCGCTGCTCGCCGCAGGACGGATCTCGGAGGATGCGGACACGAGCCTGTTCGCGGAGGCGGTGTCGTTGACCGCGCTGGCGGGGTCGACGACCGCCGCCCTGACCGATCCCGCACGCTGGCTCCGGGTCGCGGGCGCGGCTCTCGCGCGGACGCGGTGACCGGCCCGGACGCCCCGCCCGTGGGGGCGACGACGGCGGGGACACGGCCATGCGTTGACACGGCAGAACCGTCGGCATAGACTCGCAACACCGAACGGGAATGCGCTTTCCCGAATCCTTCACGAAGATGTCGAGGACCCCATGTCGTCTGCCCCCTCCGCGACCATGACCCTGGCGCTGGCCGCCGATCGTCCCGAGCCTCCGGGCATCGTCCGCTGGTGGAGCCGCCACTGGCACCCGCTCGTCTTCGTGCTCGCGGTGCTCGCGCTCTGGTGGGTCTCCACGAGCCTCGGGTGGGTGCCGGCCTTCATCATCCCGTCGCCTGCCGACACCTGGGCCGCCTTCACCGACAACGCCGCCTACCTCGCGCAGAACACCTGGGTCACCACCTACGAGACCGTGATCGGGTTCGTCATCGCGGTCGTCGTCGGCGTCCTCGTCGCGGTGCTCATGGTCTACTCGCGAGGCCTGGAGCAGACGCTCTATCCCGTCATCCTCTTCGCTCAGGTCATCCCGAAGATCGCCATCGCCCCGCTGTTCGTCGTCTGGCTCGGGTTCGGAGCGGAGCCGAAGATCCTCGTGGCCGTGCTCATGGCGTTCTTCCCTGTCGTCATCTCGGGCCTCGCGGGTCTGCGCACCGTCGACCCGGAGATCCTCCAGCTCGCGTCGACCATGGGAGCCAGCCGCTTCAAGACCTTCCTCAAGGTGCGGCTCCCCGCGGCGCTGCCCGAGCTCCTCTCCGGCCTCAAGGTCGCCGCGACGCTCGCGGTCACCGGTGCCGTCGTCGGCGAGTTCGTCGGCGCGAACGAGGGCCTCGGCTACGTGATCCTCCAGGCCAACGGCAACCTCGACACCGCCATGCTCTTCGCCGCGCTCATCATCATGTCGCTGCTCGGCGTCATCCTCTTCGGCATCATCCAGATCGCCGAGCGCTTCCTCATCCCGTGGCACGCCTCCAAGCGCGACGTCGCCGCGGCCACCGTCCGACTCTGACCCCCCTCGCCCCCACGAAAGAAGGCACTGATGAAGAAGTCAGGCACCATCCTCAGCTCGATCGCCCTCGCGTCCGCCGCGGTGCTCGCCCTCTCCGGCTGCGGAGGGTCGACGGCCCCGGCGAGCTCCGGCGACGGTGACGGCGGCGAGCTCACGCCGGTCACCCTCATGCTCAACTGGTACCCGTACGGCGAGCACGCCGCGTTCTACTACGGCGTCGACCAGGGCATCTTCGAGGAGCACGGCATCGACCTCACGATCAAGGCCGGCCAGGGCTCGACGAAGACCGCGCAGGCCGTCGGGCAGGGGCAGGTCGACTTCGGCTGGGCGGACACCCCGGCCGTCCTCGCGAACATCGACAAGGGCGTCGGCATCAAGAGCGTCGGCGTCTTCCTGCAGACCACGCCGTCGGCCGTGCAGGTCTTCGCCGACTCCGGCATCTCCAGCCCGGAAGACCTCAAGGGCAAGACCATCGCGGTCTCCGCGGGCGACGCCCCGACCACGACCTTCCCGATGTACCTCGAGGCCGTGGGCCTGGAGGAGGGCGATGTGACGCAGCAGAACCTCGACGCCGCGGGCAAGATCGCCGCCATGCTCTCGGGCAAGGTCGACGGCCTCATCGGCTTCGCGCACGACCAGGGCCCGACCATCGCCGACAAGAGCGGCAAGGACGTCGAGTACCTGCGCTACTCCGACGCCGGCCTGAACTTCTTCAGCAACGGCCTCATCGCGCCCACCGACACCATCGAGAACGACCCGGAGCTCGTCGAGGCGCTGGTCGCGGCGACCTCCGAGGCCTTCGAGGCCGCGCAGGAGGACCCCGAGGCGGCGGTGGCCGCGATGGAGGGCAAGGACCCGCAGATGCCGTCGCAGGAGGTGCTGCTGCACCAGTGGGAGGAGACCATCGAGCTGCTCCACACGGACGCCACCGAGGGCCAGGCTCCCGGCGCGAACGCCACCGAGGACTGGGAGTCCACGCTGGAGGTGCTGTCCGAGGCCGGGCTCATCTCGGGCGACGGCGACGTGGAGACCTACTTCGACGACGCCTTCACCCCCGGGAAGTGAGACCGATCGTCATGGATACCCACGTTCAGCAGGAACGCGGACCCGCGGCCACGAGCACCGCTCCGGCGCTCGAGGTCTCGGATCTCGCGATCACCTTCGCCTCCAAGCGGCGCCAGGTCACGGCCCTCGAGGGCGTCGACCTGCGCGTCGAGGAGGGGGAGTTCCTCTCCATCGCCGGACCTTCGGGCTGCGGCAAGTCGACGCTCCTGAAGGCCGTGGCGGGACTCACCGCTCCGAGCCGCGGCAGCATCCGCCTGCGCGGCGACGAGGTCCGCGGTCCGCGGCAGGATATCGGCTACGTGTTCCAGCGGGCGGCGCTTCTGGAATGGCGCAGCGTCCGCGGCAACATCCTCCTGCAGGCCGAGATGCGCGGGATGGACATGCGCAAGGCCCAGGCCCGTGCCGACGAGCTCATCGAGATGACCGGTCTCACCGGCTTCGAGAAGTCACTGCCGCACGAGCTCTCCGGTGGCATGCAGCAGCGGGTGTCGCTGTGCCGCGCCCTGCTGCACGAGCCGCGGGTGCTGCTCATGGACGAGCCGTTCGGCGCCCTCGACGCCCTCACGCGCGAGCGTATGAACGTCGAGCTCAACCGGATCTGGAGCGCCACCGGCACGACCGTGCTGCTCGTGACCCACTCGGTCGCGGAGGCCGTCTACCTCGCCAGTCGCGTCATCGTGATGGGGCCGCGCCCCGGGCGGATCCTGGAGGAGCACCGCGTCGACCTCCCGGCCCGCCGCGGCTACGCCGATGTTCTGGAGAGGGAGGAGTTCCACCGCGTCTCCAGCCGCGTCCGCGAGCTCCTCGGCTCCTCCACCGACGCCGACTGACCCCCCGGTCCGCCCCCGTCCCGCCCCCGTCCTCCGCCCCCGCCCCCGCCCGCATGCGGGATCAAAACGGCCCCTCCCCAGCGTCCCCCGGGCCCGTTTTCGATCCCGCAGCAGGGGCGGTCGGCGGAGCGGGATCGAAAAGGCCCGTCCGGGACCCCCGACGAGTCCGTTATCGATCCCGCAAGAGGAGGGGCGGACGGATCGGCGCCGACGGACCGACCCCGCTACAACAGGAGGGCCTCATCGCCCGAGCGTGCACGGAAGCCGACGGTCCGGCGTGGGATGAAGAATGCTCCTGCGAAACGCTGATGAGGATCGTTCTTGACCCCGCACCGGGTGGTGCACCGTACGACCGTCCCATTGTCAGGAGGTCCCGGGAGCGGAACCGTCGCCCGGGTGCGGCTGGATCGATCACGTCCCTCCCCGAGGCCTGCCGCGCCCGCTTTCGATCCCGCCCGGGCTCTGCGCGTCGGCTCCCGCCGCGCCCCGGCTAGCGGGATCAGGAAAGTCCCTCTCCAGTCCGTGCCAGGCCCGTTTCCGATCCCGCCACCGGCTTTGCGCCTCGGCTCCCGCCCGGCCCGGGGGTGACGGGATCAACAACGTCCCTCCCCGAGGCGTGGCGGGCCCGTTTCCGATCCCGCCGCGGGCTCGTCCGCCCGGCCTCGGGTGGACTTGATCACCAGGGTCCCTCGCCGGCGCCAAGCCGGGCGGGATCGAAAACTCCCCCCGGCGGTGGCCGAGGGGAGCGGTTTCGATCCCGGAGCACGCGCGGACGCGGCGCCGGGGGAGGGAGGATCAGTCGCCGAGGGCGGCGGAAACCACGGCGCGGGCCTCGGCCTGCACCTCCGCGAGGTGCTCGGGACCGCGCAGGCTCTCGGCGTAGAGCTTGTAGACGTCTTCGGTTCCGGACGGGCGCGCGGCGAACCATGCGTGCGGAGTCTGCACCTTGAGGCCGCCGATCGCCGCACCGTTGCCGGGGGCGTGGGAGAGCTTCGCGATGATGTCCTCGCCGGCGAGGGTGGTCGCGGTCACCGACTCCGGGGCGAGCTTGCCGAGCGTCGCCTTCTGCTCAGGGGTCGCGGGGGCGTCGACGCGCTGGTAGGCGGAAGCGCCGAAGGCGTCCTCCAGCTCCGCGTAGCGCTGGGACGGAGTCTTGCCGGTCACCGCAAGGATCTCGGCCGCGAGCAGGCAGAGGAGGATGCCGTCCTTGTCGGTCGACCACACGGAGCCGTCGTGGCGCAGGAACGAGGCGCCTGCCGACTCCTCGCCGCCGAACGCCACCGAGCCGTCGAGCAGTCCGGGCACGAACCACTTGAAGCCCACCGGAACCTCCAGCAGACGCCGCCCGAGCGACTCGGCCACGCGATCGATGATCATCGACGACACGAGCGTCTTTCCGACGGCGGCCTCGCGCGGCCAGTGCTCCCGGTGGGAGAAGAGGTAGTCGATGGCGACGGCGAGGAAGTGGTTCGGGTTCATGAGCCCGGCGTCAGGGGTGACGATGCCGTGCCGGTCCGCGTCGGCGTCGTTCCCGGTGAGGATGTCGTAGTCGCCCTTCTTCGCCACGAGCGACGCCATGGCCGACGGAGACGACGGGTCCATCCGGATCTTCTCGTCCCAGTCGAGGGTCATGAAGCGCCACGTGGGGTCGACCTCGGGATTGACGACCGTGAGGTCGATGTCGTGCATCTCGGCGATCAGCGACCAGTACTCCACCGACGCGCCGCCCAGCGGGTCCGCCCCGATGCGCACGCCGGCGCGGCGGATCGCCTCGATGTCGATGATCGACGGGAGGTCGCGCACATAGGCGTCGCGGAAGTCGTACCCGGTGATCGCGTCCCAGTCCACGTCGGCGAAGCGCTCGCGACGGACCTCGGTCAGGCCGCCGGCGATGAGCTGATTGGCGCGGTCGGCGATCCAGCCGGTCGCATCGGTGTCGGCGGGACCGCCGTGGGGCGGGTTGTACTTGAAGCCGCCGTCGCGCGGCGGGTTGTGCGAGGGGGTCACGACGATGCCGTCCGCGCGGCCCGGGTCATCGGCGGCGCGGTCGCGGTTGTACGTGAGGATCGCGTGGCTCAGCGCGGGGGTCGGCACCCACGAGTCCCGGGCGTCGACGCGCACGTCCACGCCGTTCGCGAGCAGGACCTCGATGGCGCTGCGCTCCGCCGGGAGGGACAGCGCGTGGGTGTCGCGCCCCAGGAAGAGCGGACCGGTGATGCCCTGCGCGGCGCGATAGTCGACGATGGCCTGCGTCGTCGCGAGGATGTGGTTCTCGTTGAAGCTCTTCGTGAGCGACGAGCCGCGGTGCCCGCTGGTGCCGAACACGACCCGCTCGCTCGCGACATCCGGATTCGGCACGCGGTCGTAGTAGGCGGCGATCAGCTCGTCGACGTCGATCAGGTCACTTTCCTCCGCGGGGAGGCCGGCACGGCTGCTCATGCTCTCAGTCTGCCCCGTGCAGCCGATACGCGCATCCGCCTTGACACGCGGGAACCCCATGAGTCACCGAGGGATAGGCTGAACGCCGTGACTGCACGCCGCACCTACAGCTATCTCGGACCAGCCGGAACCTTCACGGAGGCAGCGCTCGACCAGGTGGCCGAGGCCAGGGGACAGGACTGGCGACCGGTGCACAACGTGGGCGAGGCGCTCGCGGACGTCCTCGAAGGGCGGAGCGACGCGGCCATGATCGCGATCGAGAACTCCATCGAGGGCGGGGTCTCGACCACGCAGGACGCGCTGGCGACTCTGCCGGGGCTCCGGATCATCGGCGAGTACCTCGTGCGGGTGAACTTCGTCCTCGTCGCGCCGCGCGGCACCACTCTCGACCAGGTCGAGGTCATCGCCGCGCACCCCGTCGCCTACGCGCAGTGTCACGGCTGGCTCGGCGAACACCTCCCGACCCACTCGCATGTGCCGGCGGCGAGCAACGTGGCCTCGGCCATCGGCGTCCTCGACGGCACCTCGCCCGCGCAGGCCGCGATCGCCGCTCCCGGCATCGTGCAGCACTATGACGTGGATGTGCTCGCCGAGGGCATCGGCGACAACGCGGCGGCCGTGACCCGGTTCGTCCTCGTCACCCGCACCACGCGTTCGCCCGCGCCGACCGGTGCCGACAAGACCTCGCTGATCGTCGAGCTCCCGCATGACCACCCTGGTTCTCTCCTCGAGATGCTGGAGCAGTTCTCGACGCGCGGCATCAACCTCTCCCTCATCGAGTCCCGGCCCATCGGCGACGAGCTCGGCCGGTACCGGTTCGTGATCGACGCGGACGGTCACATCGAGCACGAGCGGATGGCCGACGCCCTGCTCGGGATCCGCCGCTTCAGCCCCCGTGTGGTGTTCCTCGGGTCGTACCCGCGTGCTGACCGGCAGATCGTGCAGTATCCCGACCGCTACTCCGACGAGATCTTCATCGAGGCCCGCGACTGGCTCCGCGGCATCCTCTCCGGCGAACCCGAGTCCTGACCCGGCCCGCCCGCGCGTGCATCCTGCGTTCGGGATCGATAACGCACGTTCCCGTACCGGCCCGCGCCCGATTTCGATCCGGCATGCCGCGCCCCCGGTTGGCGGGATCGATAACACACGTTCGCCGAACGATCTGCGCCCGTTTTCCAACCGGCGCACCCCGCCGCCGAGATCCCCCACAGCCGCAGGTATCGCGGGATCAGAATCGCACCTCGTACCGGCTCGGGAGGTGCTGTTTCGATCCCGCACGACGAGGAGCGGGTCAGTGTTCCTGGAACCGCGGCCAGGCGCTGCCCGGCAGCATACGGGCGTGCAGCGCGCCCTTCGCGGAGGCGAGGCTGGGATAGGTCCCGGCCGCCGCGTCCGCTCCCGCCATGGTCACCACATAGCCGTTCTCATCGTGGCGGATGCTCCCCACCACCCCGTTCGTCCCGTACGCGACCCAGAGTGCGAGTGTCTTGGTGCTCATCGTCGAACCCCTCTCTCTGCCGCCGAGGCTACGCCTCCCTGACATCCGGAGCCAGCCCCCTCATCGCGGAGAGGACCGAAAGCCCAGCCATGAGCACGTCTCATCCAGGGATGCCGTGGCGAACCGTGAGTGCGCGACGCACACGGGCGGCGAGGGCAGCGCCACCGTCGCGCAGATCGAGCTCGGTCACGCGGATCACGAGCCATCCGTGGTCCTCGAGGTCGCGCTGACGCCGGATGTCGATCCGCCATTGATCACGGTCCGTCCGATGGCCGTCGCCTTCGTACTCGATGGCGATGCGGCATTCGGGGTAGGCGAGGTCGACCCGGGCGAGGAAGCGTCCGTCCACGGAGACGATGTGCTGGATCGCGGGCTCCGGGAGGGCGAAGCTCGTGAGGAGCAGCCGGGTCTCGGTCTCCTTCGGCGACTCGACGCCCGGTCGTGCGAATGCCAGCCCATCGCGTATGCGACCGCACCCGGGAAACCGCCCCCATCGCGTCAGCTGTCGATCGATGCTCTCGATGGTCGCGACCGGCCGGCCCATCCGCAGCCCCGGATAGACGTCGGACGATGTGACCAGCGCATCGAGCGCCACGACGACCGGCGTGAACACGAACTCCCGCGCGCAGAGGAACAGTGCGCTGACCGGATCGACCGTCGGAACTCCGTGGATGTGCCATGTGTCCGCCCGTCCCGGGGCGATGCGGCGCCCTCGGACACCGACCGTCCTTGGCGGTGAGGTCCCGGTGTGCACGGCGACGTCGAGGGGCTCATCGGGCGACCATCGGACGGGCGCGGGAAGCCCCCACAGCCGGAGGGCCGTGCGTCCGGCGAATGCCTGGCCTTCACGGAGGCGTGGAAGGTACGCGGCGACTCGATCGTCGAACGTGGCGGGTTCGTTCGCCGACCGCACTCCGGCGAACGGCCGCGCGAGGTCTCGGCTGGAGTATCTCTTCCGCCCGACCCCGATGGCCGCTGCGTCACGGACGGCGAAATGAGGGCCGAGGTCAGGCGGGAGAGGGATCCGGTGTCGCATGCGTCCATGCTGTCCGTGCAGGGTCGGCGTCCGGACGGTCGATCATCCTCCGCCCGGCTCCTGTGGACAATTCGAATCAACCTGCGATTGTGGCGGAGGTCTCTTCCTCGCGCCGGATCAGAAGTGTCCCTCCAGCGACCGCTGAAGGCACGTTTCCCGTCCCGCATGCCGAGACAGCGAGAGGCTCCCGGACGGAGCGAAAGAGCGCGTTGCGGGACCTGCCGGGGCCCCGATTCCCGCTCGCACGGGGTGGCGCGACGACGGCCGGCGCGCGGGATCAGAAAGGTGCCGCGGGAAGCGCTCAAGGGAGCGTTATCGATCCCGCACCAAGTGACCGATCGGACGTGGGATCAGAAAGGTGCTGCGGGAAGTGCGCAGGGGAGCGATATCGATCCCGCGGGGCGGAAGCAACCGGACGCGGGAGCAACCGGACGCGGGATCAGAAACGCGCCGCCCGGGCCGCGTGGGGGAGCGTTCGTGATCCCGCGACGGAACACCCCCGCGACGCGACTCACGCCCCCGCGACGAGCTCCAGCGTCTGCGCGCGCCCCGCGGCCGAGTCCTTCGGCTCCGCGTCATAGGCGCCGGCGACGGGGGAGAGCATGACCTCGTCCACCCCGTAGGTCGACGCGAAGGAGCGCACCTCGGCGGCGACGGACTCCCCGGTGCCGACGAACCACCGCGACCGCGCGGCCTCGACCACCTGATCGGTCGCGGCGTCGTGCTCCGCGGCGAGGGCCTGCTCGACGGTCTCGAGCGCGACGAGCGGCTGGTTGAGTCGGAGTCGCGCCATCATCCGCAGCTGCGGCAGGGCACGGGCCTCCGCCTCCTCTGCGGTCGGGGCGGCGACGGCGTTCACGGTGAGGAAGGTCCGCGGCTCCGGGTGCTCCTCGCTCGGGCGGTAGTTCGTGCGGTAGAGGTCGAGGGCGCGTTCCAGGCCCTGTCCGGAGAAGTGGTTCGCGAACACGTACGGCAGGCCGAGGGAGGCGGCGAGCTGCGCGGAGTAGTCGCTCGACCCCAGCAGCCACACCTCGGGCACCCCGGTCGCGGCGGGAGTCGCCCGCACGGTGTACTCCCCGCCGGAGGTGAAGCGCACCGTGGCGCCGTCGGCGGTGAAGAGCGCCGCGATGTCCTGCACGTGGCGGGGGAACTGCTCCACGTCGCTGGTGGTCCCTGACCCGCGGAGGAGCTGAGTGATCACGGGGTCGCTGCCCGGCGCGCGGCCGAGGCCCAGGTCGATGCGGCCGGGGGCGATGGCCTCGAGGGCGGCGAACTGCTCGGCGACGATCAGGGGCGCGTGGTTCGGCAGCATCACGCCGCCGGAGCCGAGGCGGATGCGCGAGGTGCGCGTGGCCGCGGCCGCGATGAGGACCGGCGGCGTGGTCGATGCGACCGCGGGCATGTTGTGGTGCTCCGCGAACCAGTACCGGCGATAGCCGAGCCGGTCGGCGGTCGCGGCGAGGGAGAGGGAGGCGGTGATGGCCTCGGCACTGGTCTGGCCGGAGCGGACCGGCACGAGGTCGAGGACGGAGAGGGCGACGTCGTTCATCTCCGGATGCAACCTCGGCGGCCGCTCCGGCATTCCCTACGCGGCGAGGCGCGAGGCGGGGGTGAGCGCGTCGGCGAGCGCGTTCCTGGCGAGGCGATAGCGGATGAGCCAGGCGGCGCTGAAGCTCTGTTCCGGCAGGTCGTGCAGCGCCGCACGGTCGTGGTTCGGCAGTCCCTCCCGCGCGGCTTCGCGCAGGAGGTCGTCGCGGGTCGCGGGGTACTCCATCTCGGCGAGGAAGCGGTCGAGGGTCGGGGAGAGTGCCATGTTTCGTCCTTTCCGTGAGAAGAGGATGAGAGGGGGGCGGTGCCGCAGCACCGCCCCCGGGTGCTCAGGCGTCGATCGCCTGGCGCTGTTCGCCGGATTCGACGACGATCTTGCGTGGCTTCGCCCGTTCGCTGACGGGGATCACGACCGACAGGACACCGCTCTCGTACGAGGCGCTGATGTTGTCGAGGTCCACTCCGTCGCCGAGCGAGAACTGGCGCAGGAACGATCCGGCGCCGCGCTCGCGGGCGAGCCAGCGCACGCCTTCGCGGGTGTCGGCCGTGCGCTGTGCGCGGATCGTGAGCTGCCCGCCGTCGAGGTCGACGTCGATGGAGCCGGGGTCGGCGCCGGGGAGGTCGGCGTGCAGGATGTAGCGGTCCCCGTCGCGGTACAGGTCCACCGGCATCGACCGGGGCGCGCGCACGGAGTCCAGGACGCTCGCGGCGAAGCGGTCGAGCTGGCTGAAGGGATCGAAGGTCAGTGCCATGAGGTGTCTCCTTTCGTGCGGCCCTGCAAGGGCTGAGGTGGCGTGCAGATTATCTGCACCTGAGGTATAGATTTGTTATAGAACACACGCAGGAATCTTCGCAACCCCGATCCGGAGACGAGGACATTCATGACCGCACGCGACTCGCGCACCCCGCTCTACGGCATCGCCGTGGCCGCGCAACTCGTCGACCTGCCCGAGGCGACGATCCGGCTCTTCGAGAGCAAGGGCCTCCTCGCGCCCGCCCGGAGCGACGGCGGCACGCGCCGGTACAGCGACGATGACATCACCCGCCTGCGTCGCGCGGCCGAGCTCCGCGGCGACGGCATCAACATCGCCGGGATCGCGCGGGTCCTCGACCTGCAGGATGAGAACGCGGGCCTCCGGGAGGCTCTCGATGCGGAGGCGCCGGAACGCGAGCGCTCCGCCCGCGACTGACGCCCGGCGGGCAGGGGGTGCCGACGACGCCGCTACGCTTTCCGCATGGAAGCCGGGATCTTCTACGTCCTCGTCGGAGCTGTCGCCGTGGCGGCCGTCGCGCGATCGCGGGGGTGGCCGGCCCCGCTGCTCGTGACCGTCGTGGCGCTCGCCGCCTCGTTCCTGCCGTTCGTGCCGGAGCTGGAGATCGACGGGCACCTGCTGCTCGGGCTCGTCCTGCCGCCGCTGCTGTATTCCGCCGCCCTCGACGTGTCGTTCGTCGGGTTCAAGCGCAGCCTGCCGCAGATCCGCCGCCTCGGGATCTGGCTCGTGCTGCTCACCGCGTTCGCCGTCGGACTCGTGGCCTGGTGGATCCTGCCGTCGCTCACGCTGCCCGGCGCGCTGCTGCTGGGCGCCATCGTCGCCCCGCCGGACGCGGTGTCGGCGGCGGCGATCGGCCGTCGTCTCGGTCTACCTCGCCGCATCATGACGGTGCTGTCCGGGGAGAGCCTCATCAACGACGCGACCTCGCTCACGCTCTACCGGGTGTTCGCGGCCATCCTCGCCGGGGCGACGCTGACCGTCTGGGATGGGATCTGGCAGTTCCTCCTCGCGGTCGGCGTGGGGGTGGGCATCGGGCTGATCTTCGGGATCGTCCTGCATCAGCTCCGCATGCGCATCGGCGACCCGGTGGTGATCGGCACCTTCGGTCTGCTCGCCCCGTTCGGCGCGTACAACATCGCGGAGCATCTGCTCGGCTCCGGCGTCCTCGCGGTCGTGGCCATGGGACTGTTCGTCGGCTTCAACGCCCCGCGCACCGACTACACGACCCGGCAGCAGGAGGCGCCGTTGTGGCTCTCGGCCGACCTGCTGCTGGAGAGCTTCGTGTTCGCCTACATCGGCCTCCAGTTCCCGCGGGTGCTCAGCGATCTCGGCAGCGAGTCGGTGGGGCACATCCTCCTGCTCTCCGGCGCCGTGCTGCTTGTGGTGCTCGTCGTGCGGCCGCTCTACATCTACCCGATCAGCGCGTGGTCGAACTTCCAGGACCGCCGCCGGCTCGCCCGCATGGATCGCGGCATCGCATCCGGGGAGTTCGACGAACGGCGACGGCGGTCCCGGCGGTGGCGCGATCAGAGCACGGATGAGCTGCGGACGCAGATCGTCCGGGAGCGCATGGCCGGGCTGCGGCTCACCTGGAAGGACAATGCGGTCATCTCGTGGGCGGGTATGCGCGGCGTGGTGACCCTGGCGATCGCGGTGGCCGCCGCCGATCTGGCCGGGCTCGACACCGAGGCCTCGCACGCCATCGTCGTCGTCGCCTTCATCGTCACCGTCGGCACGCTCCTGCTGCAGGGGCTCACGCTGCCGCTGCTCATCCGGCGGCTCGAGATCGCGGGGGACGAGGAGCACGAGGAAGACGTCGCGGCGCTGGAGATGGTCAAGGCCAAGAGCCGCGAGGCCGGCAAGGCGTACCTCGCTGAGAAGCGCCGGGAGTGGGAGCAGAAGCACGGCGAGGTCGACCTCGGCATGTTCGATGCCTTCACCAAGCGCATGACCCGGGTGGAGAAGGACACCGACGACGCACAGCAGGTCGAGGACACCGTCGCCCGCCCCTCCTATGACGACCTCGTCGCGCTGACCAAGGGATGGCTGCAGGTGCGGCGGGAGATCCTCGTCGCGGAGCGGGACGCCGGCGAGCTGGACGAGGAGGTCATGCGGGAGCTGCTGGCCGCGATGGACGCCGAGGAGCTCGCGCTCGACACCCGCGGCGCGACCCGCCCCCTGAGCCGCAACTGACCCCTCCTTTCCGCCGACCCACCCCTTCCGGTCGACCCACCCCTTTCCGCCCGCGCGTAAAGGGCCGGGGCGCACGCAAAGGGGTGGGTCGGCGGGGAAGGGAGATAAAAAGAGCGCCCCACCTTCGAGAGGAAGGTGGGGCGCTCGTGAGGAGACCGGGTCAGCGGGCGCCGGCGGGCTCCGGGGTGGAGGCGGCGTCGGCCTCGGGAGCGTCGTCGCCGGAGTCGTCGGCGAAGGGCAGGCCCTCGCGCGGCGCGTTGTAGAGCTCCTCGTCGAGGATGCCCTCGCGCTTCGCGACGATCGCGGGGACGAGCGCCTGACCGGCGACGTTCACGGCCGTGCGGCCCATGTCGAGGATCGGGTCGATCGCGAGCAGCAGGCCGACGCCCTCGAGCGGCAGACCCAGGGTGGACAGCGTCAGCGTGAGCATGACGACCGCGCCCGTGGTGCCGGCGGTGGCGGCGGAACCGACGACCGAGACGATCACGATCAGCAGGTACTGCACGAAGTTCAGCTCGATGCCGAAGAACTGCGCGACGAAGATCGCGGCGATGGCCGGGTAGATCGCGGCGCAGCCGTCCATCTTCGTCGTCGCGCCCAGCGGCACGGCGAACGAGGCGTAGGAGCGGGGCACACCGAGGTTGCGCTCGGTCACGCGCTCCGTGAGGGGCAGCGTGCCGATGGAGGAGCGGCTCACGAAGGCGAGCTGCACCGCCGGCCACACACCCGAGAAGTACTGCTTGATGGAGAGGCCGTGCGTGCGCACCAGGATGGGGTACACGACGAACAGCACGAGCGCGAGGCCGATGTAGACCGCGGCCGCGAACCAGCCGAGCGACGCGAGCTTCTCCCAGCCGTACTTGATGACGGCGGAGCCGATGAGGCCGAACGTGCCGAGCGGAGCGATGCGGATGATCCACCACAGCACGCGCTGGATGACCTTGAGCAGGGACTCGGTGAAGACGAGGAACGGCTCCGCCTTCTTGCCGGCCTTGAGCGCCGCGATGCCGACGACGGCCGCGACCACGATCACCTGGAGGATGTTGAAGCCGACGCTCGAGGTGAACGCGCCCTCGGTGGCTCCGGGGGAGGTGCTGACGGTCAGGCCGAGGAAGTTCTGCGGGATGAGGCCGAGGAGGAAGTTCCACCAGGTGCCGACCGTGTACGGCTCGCCCGGCTCCAGGCCCTCGCCGGCGCGGCTGCCCGGCTGGATCACGAGGCCGAGGACGATGCCGATGATGACCGCGATGAAGGCGGTGATCGCGAACCAGAGGATCGTCTGCCCGGCGAGGCGGGCGGCGTTCTGCACGCGACGGAGGTTCGAGATGCTCGCGACGATCGCGGTGAAGATCAGCGGGACGACAGCCGCGCGGAGCAGCGTGACGTACGAGCTGCCGATCGTGTCGAGGGTCGCCGACAGGGCGGTCGGGTTCTCGGGCGTGGCGCCGAGCTGACGGCCGATCAGACCGGCGGCGATGCCGAGGACGAGGGCGGCGATGATCTGGAAGCCGAACGAGGTCAGCAGCTTCCGGACCGGCCCGCGGGTGTCTGGCGCCTTCTGGGCGCGTGCGGTGGTGCTCATTGAGGTGGGGACTCCAGAATCGCGGCGCGCCGGGTGCACGCCATGAGGCTCAACGCTAGGAGAGCCTGAGAATTCCCTGGGCGGATATGACGAAGGATGACGGCCGCCCTCCCAGGCCGTCATCCTTCGCTGCGTGCCGCCCTCAGGGCGTGACGCAGTCCTGGAGGTTGTCCTGGATGATCTGGGTCGTGAGGGCCTTGTCGGCCTCGTCCCGCTGCTTGTCCTCGCCGTCGGCGATGTAGCCGAGCGTCTCGTCGCTGAGGTCGGAGTCGACCAGGGCTTCGGCCAGGCAGGTGGCGGCGTCGTCGGTCATGGCCTCCTCCTGCGGGGTGCCCTCGAAGACCTTCTGGATGCCGTCGGCGACCTCGTCGACCGAGGGGCGGCTCTCTCCCGCGCAGGCGGCGAGGGAGAAGGCGAGGGCAGCGGCCGGGACGATCGCCAGGAGGCGGAGGCCGCGACGCGAGGGGATGCGGGTGCTGATCATGCGACGACGCTATCCACTCACAGCCGACTCATAGAAGGGGCTTGCAATCCAGCGCGTGACCGTGCTCGCCCTCCCGCCGACCCACCCCTCTTCGTGCGTCCCGGCCCCCTGCGTGCGTCCGCAAGGGGCCGGGGTGCGCGGAAGGGGGTGGGTCGGCAGGGGTCAGCGATCGGCGAGGACGAGGAGGTCGCCGACCTCGCAGTCGAGCGCGTCACAGATGGCCCGCAGCGTGGAGTAGCGGATCGCGCGGGCGCGGTCGTTCTTCAGCACCGACAGGTTCACGATGCTGACGCCGACGGCGGCGCTCAGCTCCGTCAGCGTCATCCCGCGGGCCGCCAGCAGCTCATCGAGACGGCAGTGGATGCCCGTGAACTCGTCGTCGCTCTCCGCCGGGCTCACACCAGGCCCTCCGTCTCGCGCTCCAGGGCGGCCCGCTCCTGCTCGACGCGCATGCCCTGACGGAACACCGCGGCGAGGGCGAGGAGGCCGAGCGCCGCGGCGAACGGCAGCGGGGTGACGGTGAGCCAGTAGGTCTGCGGATACCAGGTGCTGTCCGCGGGCAGGGCCTCCCGCAGTCCGGTGGTGGCGGCGATGCCGCTCAGGAGATCAGAGAGCACGCCCAGCACCCCGAACGCGATCGCACCCCCGACGAGGGCGCGGGTCACGGTGCGGGAGAACGCGCGGCCGCGAAGGGTGTGGAAGCAGATGAGCGCGAGGACCACCGCGGGGATCGTCGTGAGGGCGAGCGTGCTGAGCTGTGCGGCCGCGGCGAGGAGGCGCAGCCCGAGCGACGCGTGGCCCACCGTGAAGTCCGACAGCTCCGTGCCGCCGCAGCTGAGCATCGTCGTCGTGCTGTCGCCGTACTCCGAGCACGGGAGGCTCGAGGGCCAGTCGAGGAAGACCGTCGTCGCACCGTGCAGCTCCGCCCAGTCGGCGGCGAACGCCTTGACGACGATGACCACCGCGCCGAGTGCGGAGAGCGTGATCCACCATCCGGACAGCGTGAGCGCCGCGTCGAGGGCGACCGTGCGGCTGCCACGGCGGCGGCTGTTCCAGACGACGAGGGCGACGACGGCCGCACAGACCGCGAGCGCGATCCCGATGTTGAGCAGAGACGGCCAGACGGCCTCCGAGCCGAACGAGATCATCAGACCAGTCCCTCCGTCTCCTTCTCCAGCACGACCTTCTCCTGTTGCAACCGGATGCCGCGACGGAAGGCGACGGCGATGAGGCCGACGGTGACTCCGGTGGCGAAGATCGGCGCGATCGTCCAGAATTCGATCGGGTGCACGGGTTCTCCGTCGCCGATGCCGAGCGCCGCGGTCACGCCGTTGCGTCCCATCGTCTCGAGCATCACGATCGCCATCGGCGCGAGCACCAGTGTCCAGCCGATCACGTCGAAGGCGCGTGCATTGCCCGCCACGAAGAACCGGCCGCGGAGGAAGTTCCAGGCGACGAGCGTGACCGCGCCGATGACGGCGACGGCGGCGAGAGCCCACAGCGCGATGGCGGCGACGATGGCGGCGATCGACACGCCGTTCACTCCCGTCGCGAAGATCATCGCCCTCTGCGCGATGCCCTCGATCGAGATCTGCCCGGAGTCTATGGTCGCCGAGATCGGCTGTTCGTCGATGGGGATCGTCCACGCGATCCCGGCGTCCCGGAAGGTGCTGCCCACGCGGAGCGTCGTCGCGAGGCCGACGGTAACGAGGGCCGCCGCCGCATAGAGGATGACGGTGATCGCATCGGCCCGCTCGGAGCGGGTGGCGGTGACGGCGGCCATCAGACCAGTCCCTCCGTGTCGCGCTGCAGACGGCGGCCGATGGTGAAGACGCCTGCCACGAGAGCCAGGGCGAACGCCCACCCCACGGGCGCGAGATCGAACTCCATGAGCAGCGTCCACAGCACGTCCTCGACCGCGGGGTCGGTCGCGGCGAGATCCCTCACGATCTCGGCCCGCCCGATGCCGCCGGCGAGCTGCCCGAACAGGGTGCCCGCCATCAGCAGGCAGGCGGCGACGGCGAACATCCACCCGAGGGAGGCGCGGAACGGGCGGGAGCGGATGAGGGAGACGCCGAGCCACCAGACCACCGCGCACAGCGCCACGGTGGCGAGCGCGGGGAGCGCCGTCTCGAGCAGCAGCAGCCAGCGGGCGCTCGTGGGCGGCGCGGTGAGCGTGACGAGGGCGGAGTCGACGGTGGCGCCCTCGATCCCGGCCACGCCGTCGAGGGCGGAGAGGTCGACGTCGTGCACCGGCATCGCGACCGTGGGCGAGGGGGAGAACAGGGCACCGGCGGCCTGGGCGACGGCGACGATGGCGCCGATCCCGACGCTGACCGCACCGGTGGCGATGAGCCCGAGCGCGATGCCGTCGGCGAGCGAAGGGCGTCTTTCCGTGGCGAGCATGAGCTCCTCCTGAGAGTCAGGGTTTATCGACTTTCGTTAACATAACGACTGTCGATAAACCCGTCAAGGCCTCGCTATGCCCACGGCGAACACGGGCATACCCGCCATTTCTGGTCGTTACTCTCGATGTACAAGCGCTTCATGCGTCTTCGCCCCGTGCGAATAAGGAGTCAACATGTTCGAGAGATTCACGGACCGAGCCCGTCGAGTGGTCGTCCTCGCCCAAGAAGAGGCGAAGATGCTCAACCACAACTACATCGGCACCGAGCACATCCTGCTCGGCCTCATCCACGAGGGCGAGGGCGTCGCAGCCAAGGCGCTGGAGTCGCTCGGCATCTCCCTCGACGCCGTGCGCGAGCAGGTGCAGGACATCATCGGCCAGGGTCAGCAGCAGCCGACCGGCCACATCCCGTTCACGCCGCGCGCCAAGAAGGTGCTCGAGCTGAGCCTCCGCGAGGCCCTGCAGCTCGGTCACAACTACATCGGCACCGAGCACATCCTCCTCGGCCTCATCCGCGAGGGTGAGGGCGTGGCCGCTCAGGTGCTCGTCAAGCTGGGCGCCGACCTCAACAAGGTGCGGCAGCAGGTCATCCAGCTGCTCTCCGGCGCTCCGGGCCGTGAGCCCGCGTCCGTCGGCGCGCAGTCCAACGACACCCCGTCGGGTGCGCAGGGCGGCTCGCAGGTGCTCGACCAGTTCGGTCGCAACCTCACGCAGGCCGCGCGCGACAACAAGCTCGACCCGGTGATCGGGCGCGAGAAGGAGGCGGAGCGGGTCATGCAGATCCTCTCCCGCCGTTCCAAGAACAACCCCGTCCTGATCGGCGAGCCCGGCGTCGGCAAGACCGCCGTCGTCGAGGGTCTCGCCCAGGCGATCGTCAAGGGCGATGTGCCCGAGACGCTGAAGGACAAGCAGCTCTACTCGCTCGACCTCGGCTCGCTCATCGCCGGTTCCCGCTACCGCGGCGACTTCGAGGAGCGTCTGAAGAAGGTCACCAAGGAGATCCGCACGCGCGGCGACATCATCGTCTTCATCGACGAGATCCACACCCTCGTGGGTGCGGGTGCCGCCGAGGGCGCGATCGACGCGGCCAGCATCCTCAAGCCGCTGCTCGCCCGCGGTGAGCTCCAGACCATCGGTGCCACCACGCTCGACGAGTACCGCAAGCACTTCGAGAAGGACGCCGCGCTCGAGCGCCGCTTCCAGCCGGTGCAGGTGAACGAGCCGACGCTGCCGCACGCGATCAACATCCTCAAGGGGCTGCGCGACCGCTACGAGGCGCACCACAAGGTGCAGATCACCGACGGCGCGATCGTGGCCGCGGCGAACCTCGCCGACCGCTACGTCTCCGACCGCTTCCTCCCGGACAAGGCCATCGACTTGATCGACGAGGCGGGCGCACGTCTGCGTCTGTCGATCCTGTCCAGCCCGCCCGAGCTGCGCGAGTTCGACGAGAAGATCGCCGCCGTGCGCGAGCAGAAGGAGATCGCCTCCGAGGAGCAGGACTTCGAGAAGGCCGCCTCCCTGCGCGATGAGGAGAAGAGCCTCCTCGCCGAGCGGCTGCGTCTCGAGAAGCAGTGGCGTGCGGGTGACGTCGCGACCCAGGCTGTCGTCGACGAGGGCCTGATCGCCGAGGTGCTCGCTCAGGCGACCGGCATCCCCGTGTTCAAGCTGACGGAGGAGGAGTCCAGCCGACTCGTCTTCATGGAGAAGGCGCTGCACCAGCGCGTCATCGGTCAGGAGGAGGCCATCGCGGCGCTCTCCAAGACCATCCGTCGTCAGCGTGCCGGCCTCAAGGACCCGAAGCGTCCCTCGGGCTCGTTCATCTTCGCCGGCCCCACGGGCGTCGGAAAGACCGAGCTCGCCAAGGCGCTCGCGGAGTTCCTCTTCGACGACGAGGCCGCGCTCATCTCGCTCGACATGAGCGAGTTCGGCGAGAAGCACACCGTCTCGCGGCTGTTCGGTGCCCCTCCCGGGTTCGTCGGCTTCGAAGAGGGTGGCCAGCTCACCGAGAAGGTGCGGCGCAAGCCGTTCAGCGTGGTCCTCTTCGACGAGATCGA
This sequence comes from Microbacterium paraoxydans, assembly GCF_019056515.1. Classification (NCBI taxonomy): domain Bacteria; kingdom Bacillati; phylum Actinomycetota; class Actinomycetes; order Micrococcales; family Microbacteriaceae; genus Microbacterium; species Microbacterium paraoxydans. Next base: position 2,931,899 of record NZ_CP064873.1, on the reverse strand, counting down.
GAAGGCGCACCCGGACATCTTCAACTCGCTGCTGCAGATCCTGGAAGAGGGTCGCCTCACCGACGGTCAGGGTCGGATCGTGGACTTCAAGAACACGGTCATCATCATGACCACGAACCTCGGTGCGCGCGACATCGCCGGCGGCCCCGTCGGCTTCCAGATCGAGGGCAACAACGCCACGAGCTACGAGCGGATGAAGGGCAAGGTCAACGAGGAGCTCAAGCGGCACTTCAAGCCCGAGTTCCTCAACCGCGTCGACGACATCATCGTCTTCCCGCAGCTGAGCAAGGACGAGCTGGTGCAGATCGTGGACCTGTTCACGAAGCGCCTCGGCGAGCGTCTGCTCGACCGCGACATGACGATCGAGCTGTCGCAGTCCGCCAAGGAGCGCCTGATCGAGATCGGCTTCGACCCGGCCCTGGGCGCCCGTCCGCTGCGTCGCGCGATGCAGCACGAGATCGAGGACCGTCTGTCGGAGAAGATCCTGCACGGCGAGCTCGACTCGGGCGACCACGTGAAGGTCGATGCGAAGGACGGGGAGTTCCTGTTCGAGCACGGCCCGCGCGGGGAGAAGGTCGCGGTCGGCGTCAACACCGGCGGCGGCGCGATCTCCGGCACGCCCGACCTGGCGATCACCGGCAACGACTGATCCTCGACACGATCACCCGAAGGGGCGGATGCGACAGCGTCCGCCCCTTCGTCGTCCCCACTTCGCCCTCGCCCCGGGCACGACTTCGGAGACGACAGGCGACACACGGGGCGACGCCCCGGGGCGCCGGGGTGTCGCCCGGGATCTCCGAAGCTGTGTCGCGTCTGAGAGCCGACGGGAGGGGCGGGTCCTAGGCTGGTCGGGTGAGCGCGTACATCGTCCGGCCGGCCCGCAGCGCCGACATCGTCAGCATCCGGAACCTGCTCCAGCCGATGGTGGAGCAGCGCATCCTGCTCGGCAAGGATCTCGCCGTGCTCTACGGCGCCGTGCAGGAGTTCGTCGTCGCCGAGGCGGACGGGGAGCTGATCGGCTGCGGGGCTCTGCACGTGATCTGGGAAGACCTCGGCGAGGTGCGCACCCTGCTCGTCCGCGACGACTGGCTCCACCACGGCGTCGGTCGGGCGATCGTCGAGCGGCTCGAGGAGAACGCGCGGTCGCTCGGGCTCACCCGCCTGTTCTGCCTCACGTTCGAGGTCGACTTCTTCGGGCGTCGCGGCTTCACCCCGATCGGGGAGCAGGTCGTCGATCCGGACGTGTACTCGCAGCTCCTGCGCAGCGGCGACGCCGGCGTCGAGGAGTTCCTCGACCTCGCGCATGTGAAGCCGAACACGCTCGGCAACACGCGCATGCTCAAGGTGCTCTGAGCCCCGGACCACCGCCTCGCGCCTCCCAGGGGCGCGGACGGGGATCGCTTAACCTGGAGGCATGCCCCGTCACTCCGCCGCCGTGTACCGTCGTCGGCGTCTGGCGGTACTGCTCGGGCTGATCCTCGTCCTCGCGATCGTCGGCGCGTCCGTCTGGCTCCTCATCGCCCGGCCGTGGGCGTCCACGGGGGCGCAGGAGCCGGCACCCGCACCGACCTCCTCCGCCTCCTCGGGGCCCACGCCGTCCGGATCGGCCTCGCCCGCCCCCTCGCCGTCGGCGGATGCCACTCCGGCCGTCGTCCCCTGCGAGGCGAAGGACATCGAGGTCAAAGCCGTCACGGATGCGGAGTCCTATCCCGACGGCGCTCTGCCGAAGCTCTCCATCTCCCTGACCAACAAGGGCACGAAGGACTGCACGATCGACGTGGGTTCCACGACGCAGGTGTTCACGATCTCCAGCGGCTCGGACGAGTGGTGGCGCTCGACGGACTGCCAGGAGAACCCCAGCAGCATGATCGCCACGCTCACCGCTGGGTCCACCGTGGTGAGCAAGGAGCCGGTCGTCTGGGACCGCACCCGGTCCAGTGTCGAGACCTGCGCACAGGAGAACCGTCAGCGTGCTCCCGGCGGTGGCGCCTCGTACCACGTGGGCGTCTCGATCGGCGGGTTCCCCAGCGCCACGACCACCCAGATCCTCCTGTTCTGAGCGCCCGACGGGCACTTGTGCTGACAGGGCCCGGTCTTTGGGATACCATAGAGGTGACTCTCCCGCTATGCGGCAACATGCCATCCCCAGTGGCGTCGAACTACAGCGTCCCCAGCGCTTCGACACCGCCGCTCGAGAGTCCGAGGGCCCTCTCGAGTACCCCAGTCCCCAATGGAGGACTCGAGAGGGCCCCAATCTTTCCCCGGCGCCGCCCCGCCGCCCCGATGCCTAAGCTGGAGGCATGGCAGCGAAGAAGGCGAAGTCCGGGAAGAGCGCGAAGAAGAAGCCGGCGCCCGAGGACTTCCGGTCCGAGGCTCTGGCGCTCGCCCTCGAGAAGCAGGACGTCGCCGCGGTGGCCCTCGCGCTGCGGCACGGCACCACCGTCGTCCCGCTCATCAAGCCGGGAGCGCGCGACAATCCGCTCGACAGCGGAGAGGTGTGGACCTATCGGGACCCGAACTCGGGTGACCTCGCCCTGCTGCTCTTCAGCGACGCGAAGAACAAGCCCGCCAACCTGCCGCCCGGGGTCGGCATCTACGACGCCGCCTGGCTGCGCGCGTTCCTCTCCGCCCACCCGATCACGACCGTGTTCCTCGACATCGCGGGACCGCACCCGATGCAGGCCGACCCGGTGGAGCTGCTCAAGGCGCTCGACGCCTGACCCGGGCGCCCCTCCGACTCAGAACGGCGGGATGTCGCGGTCGGGGCGACGGGCGCTGTTCCGCGCCCTGACGTCGCCCAGCGCCGCGCGCAGGGTCTTCGAGCGGTCGTCCACCACCTGCTCGTAGCCGAGCCGGGCGGCCTCGGAGCGCCGCTGCGCCGCCTGCGTCACCGGCCGCACCTCGCCCGCGAGGCTGAGCTCGCCGACGGCGGCGACCGTGCGCGGCACCGAGATCATCTGGATGGACCCGGCGACGGCGATCGCGATGGCGAGATCGGCGGCGGGCTCCGTGAAGCGCACCCCGCCCACCGTGGACACGTAGACGTCGAGGCTGCCGGTGGGCACGCCCGCCCGGCGTTCGAGGATCGCCAGCACCATGGCCACCCGCGAGGAGTCGAGGCCGTGCACGATGCGCCGGGGGTTCGGGGCGTTGCTCGGCACGGTGAGCGCCTGCACCTCGACGGGGAGGGCGCGACGGCCCTCGAGGGAGATGGCCACGCAGGTCCCCGGCTCGGAGGCGCCCTGCGACAGGAACAGACCGGAGGGATCGGGCACCTCGGCGATGCCGTCTCCGGTCATCTCGAAGCAGCCGACCTCGTCGGTGGGACCGAAGCGGTTCTTGAGGGCACGGATGAAGCGCAGCGAGGTCTGCCGGTCGCCCTCGAAGTTGCACACGACGTCGACGAGGTGCTCCAGCACCCGGGGCCCCGCCACCTGACCGTCCTTGGTCACATGGCCGACGATGATGATCGGCAGATCGCGCTCCTTCGCCACCCGGATCAGGGTCGCGGCGACCTCCCGCACCTGGCTGGGCTGACCGGCCGCGCCGTCGGTCAGCGACGACGATACGGTCTGCACGGAGTCGACGATGACGAGCTGCGGCTGCACCTCGTCGATGTGGCCGAGGATGGTGGCGAGGTCGGTCTCGCTCGCGAGGTAGAGCTCGTCGTGCAGAGCGCCCGTCCGCTCCGCCCGCAGGCGCACCTGGGCCGGCGACTCCTCGGCGCTGGCGTAGAGCACCCGGCGCCCGCTCCGCGCCGCCTGCGCGGCGACCTCGAGCAGCAGGGTGGACTTGCCGACGCCGGGCTCGCCGCTGAGGAGGATCGCGGCCCCCGGCACGATGCCGCCGCCGAGCACCCGGTCGAACTCGCCGACCCCGCTCGTGCGACGCGGCGCGTCCTGCGTCGTGATCTGCGTGATCGGCCGCGCCGCGCGATCGGCGGTCGGTGCGAGCGCGTTCACACGGCGGAGGATGCCGGTCTGCGCGGCCTGCTCCTGGACCGTGCCCCACTGCTGGCACTCCCCGCAGCGACCGACCCACTTGGCCGTCGTCCACCCGCACTCGGTGCAGACGTACGCGGGGGGAGCGGGTTTCCGGGTGGCCATGCCCCCAGGCTATCGGCGGGATCAGACATCCCTATCGACCAGGCGATTATTCACGGCCCGGTTCCCCCGCCGGCCGCCGGCCCCGGCCGATAATTGAGACATGTCCAACGGCGGGTCCGTCTGCGGGCCGATCTCCAGCTACTCCCGGGTGCGCATCCTGCACCTCCTCTTCGAGGCCGGGCACTCCGGTGCCTCCGGAGAACTCGCGATCGGCGACCTGTGCGAGGCCACCGGCCTGCACCCGAACACGGTGCGCGAGCACCTGCAGCGGCTCATCGAGGGCGGCTACGTCATCCCGACCGTGGAGCACCGCACCACCCGGGGGCGCCCGCGCACGCTGTACCGCGCGGCCACCGGGGCCCCGGACGCCTCCAGCCCGGTCGCACGGAACAAGGCCAAGGCCGCCGCCCGTCGCGGCGACCTGCTCCGGAGCGTCCTCCCCGGCACCGGGACCGCCCTCGGGAAGGACGCCACCTACCAGCTCGACGCGCTCGTCGAGCACCTGGAGGAGAGCGGCTTCGAGCCGGTCGTGGACGACCGCGGTCTGACCGTCGATCTGAGTCCGTGCCCGCACGCGGCCGGCCGGCCGGAGGACCGCCCGATGCTGTGCCAGGTGCATCTCGGGCTGATGCAGGGCATCCTTGCAGAAGCGGGGGGTCCGCTCGAAGCCGAGTGCGTGCGCGAGGCCGCGCTGCCCTCCGAATGCACCGTGCAGCTGCGCGACACCGCCGCGCAGGCGTCGAACAGAACGGGAGTCGCTCATGGAATGGCTTGATCCGCTCGCCCTGGCCCGATGGCAGTTCGGCCTGACGACCGTCTACCACTACCTCTTCGTCCCGCTGACGATCGGCATGGCGCTCGTCGCCGCCATCTTCCAGACGGCGTGGGTACGTACCGGCAAGGTGCAGTACCTGCACCTCACCCGCTTCTTCGGCAAGATCTTCCTCATCAACTTCGCGATGGGGGTCGTCACCGGCATCGTGCAGGAGTTCCAGTTCGGTATGAACTGGTCGGACTACTCCCGCTTCGTCGGCGACGTCTTCGGCGCCCCGCTCGCCTTCGAGGGCCTGCTGGCGTTCTTCTTCGAGGCGACCTTCATCGGCCTCTGGATCTTCGGCTGGGACAAGCTCCCGCAGAAGATCCACCTGGCCACCATCTGGTGCGTCTCGATCGGCAGCATCCTGTCGGCGTACTTCATCATCGCCGCCAATGCGTTCATGCAGAACCCGGTCGGCTACACGTACAACGAGGTGACCAACCGCGCCGAGCTCACCGACTTCTGGGCGCTGCTGACGAACCCCGTCGCCCTCGCCGCGTTCCCGCACACCATCTTCGGCGCGCTCATGTTCGCCGCGGGTGTCGTCATCTCGGTGTCCGCCTGGCACCTGGCCCGCGGGCAGCACTTCGACACCATGCGCGTCTCGCTGAAGTTCGGCCTCTGGGCGATGATCTTCTCCACCGCGGGCGTCGTGCTCACCGGCGACCAGCTCGGTCTGGCGATGTACGCCGCGCAGCCGATGAAGATGGCCGCCGCCGAGGCGACGTTCAACACAGTCTGCGGCGCCGATGCCTCCTTCAGCATCTTCACGCTGGGCACGCCGGACGGCAGCTCGGAGCTGTTCTCGATCCGGGTGCCGTACCTGCTGTCGCTGCTGTCGACCCACACGCTCGACGCCTGTGTGCACGGCATCAACGACCTGAACGCCGAGTACGCCCAGACCTATGCGAGCACCGGTCTCACCGACTTCGCCCCTGTTCTGTGGATCACCTACTGGTCGTTCCGCTGGATGATCGGCCTCGGCATGGCCGCCGCCCTCGTCGCCGTCGCCGGCCTCTGGGTCACCCGCAAGAAGGCCACCAAGCCGGTCGCGCCGTGGATGTGGAAGGTCGCGATCTGGTCGTTCCCGCTCGCGCTCGCCGCCAACATCATGGGCTGGGTGTTCACCGAGATGGGTCGACAGCCCTGGATCGTGTTCGGTCTGATGTCCACCCGCGACGGCGTCTCGCCCGGCGTGAGCGGACTCGAGGTCCTGATATCGCTGATCGCCTTCACCGCGATCTACGCCGCGCTGGCCGTGGTCGAGGTCCGGCTGATCGTCAAGGCCGCCCAGAAGGGGCCGGACACCGACGAACAGCCCCATGAGGAGACGGCTCAGCTGCCGTCGGTCGTGTACTGAGAGGAACGAGCATCATGGATCTCGCAACGATCTGGTTCTGGGTGGTCGCCTTCCTGTTCGTCGGCTACTTCGTCCTCGACGGGTTCGACTTCGGTGTCGGCATGTCGCTGCCGTTCCTCGGCAAGAACGACGTGTCGCGCCGACAGGTCATCAACACGATCGGTCCCGTGTGGGACCTCAACGAGACGTGGGTCATCGTGGCCGGGGCCTCGCTCTTCGCCTCGTTCCCCGAGTGGTACGCCACGCTGTTCAGCGGGTTCTACCTGCCGCTGCTGCTCATCCTGCTCGCGCTCATCCTCCGCGGCGTCTCGTTCGAGTACCGCCATCAGCGGGAGAGCCGGAAGTGGAAGCAGGGCTTCGACCGGATGATCGTCATCGGCTCGGTCGTCCCGGCACTGCTCTGGGGCGTCGCCTTCGGCAACATCGTGCAGGGGGTGGCGATCGATGAGAACCACATCTACGTCGGCGGCTTCTTCTCGCTGCTCAACCCGTACGCGCTGCTGGTCGGCGTGACGACCCTGCTGCTCTTCTTCCTGCACGGCGTGCTGTTCGTCGCGCTGAAGACGGACGGCCAGGTGCACGAGGACGCGCAGAAGCTCGCGAAGAAGGCCGCCATCCCGACGATCCTCGTCGCGGCCGCGACGGTGATCTGGACGGTCGCGATCGCGATGGGCCGCGAGGCTCCGCTGCTCTGGCTCGTCATCGGAGCCGGTGCGCTCGCGGCGGTCAGCCTGATCGCGGCGGTCGGCTTCTCGCTCGTCCGCCGCGACGGGTGGGCGTTCTTCGCCGGCATGCTCACGGTCATGTTCGCCGTCGTCATGCTGTTCTCCGCCCTGTTCCCGTTCGTGATGCCGTCCACCATCGATCCGGCGTACAGTCTCACGATCGCCAACGCGTCCAGCACTCCGTATACGCTGCAGATCATGAGCTGGACCGCGCTGATCGCCCTCCCGCTGGTCATCGCGTACCAGACCTGGACCTACTGGGTGTTCCGCAAGCGCGTCACCCGCCGGTCGATCGAGGGGGCTCCGGCGCACGCGTGAAACCCGTCGATCCGAGGCTGCTCCGATACGCGGCCGCCGCCCGGGGGTTCCTCCTGGCGTCGGCCGCGATCGGCGTCCTGCAGACCGCGGTGACGATCGCCTTCGCGTGGCTCCTCACCGAGGCGGTCGTCGGGGCCATCGCCGGGCGCGATGTCACCGTGACCCTGGTCTGGCTGCTCGGGACCGCCCTCCTGCGGGGTCTGCTCATCGCCGCCTCCGACGCCGCGGGCACGCAGGCCGCCGCCCGGACCGGGATGCAGCTGCGCGCGGCGCTCGTCGCGGCCGTCGGACGCCTCGGCCCGGGTGGCTCGCACAGCGGAATCAGACGCAGATCGCCGTCACCGCCGGTCACGGCCTGGAAGCCCTGGACGCGTACTTCGCGCGGTACATCCCGCAGCTCGTGCTCACCGTCATCGCGACGCCGGTGCTGGTCGCGGTCATGTGGTGGCAGGACTGGCCGAGCGGGCTCACCGCCGTCATCACCCTGCCGCTCATCCCGCTGTTCCTCATCCTCATCGGCATCGCGACGCGCACGGTGCAGAAGAAGCAGTGGCAGACGCTGCAGCACCTCGCCGCCCGCTTCGCCGACACGGTGCAGGGGCTGTCGACGCTGCGGCTGTTCGGCCGGGACCGTCGGGCGGCCGACCGCATCGAGGTGACCGCCGACGAGTACCGCCGCGAGACCATGAAGGTGCTGCGGTTCTCTTTCCTCTCCGGATTCGCGATGGAGCTGCTGTCGTCGCTCGCGGTCGCGCTCATCGCGGTCGCGGTCGGGTTCCGGCTGCTGTCGGGCGACCTGAGCCTGGAGGTCGGTCTCTTCGTGCTGCTGCTCGCCCCGGAGGCCTTCCTCCCGATCCGTCAGGTGGGCGTGCAGTTCCACGCGGCGGCCGAGGGCGTCGCGGCCACGGAAGACGTGTTCGACGTGCTGGATGCGGCGCGTGACCGGGACCGGGGCGGCATGCGCCCGCACGACCCCGGCACGGATGCACGACCGAACCCCGTGGACTCGTCCGGCAGCCGGGTCGACGTCGTGCCGGCGGGGCGGGAACTCGTGGTGGACGGACTCCGCGTGCGGGACCTCCCGCCGGTGTCCTTCGTCGCGGAGCCCGGGTCGGTGACCCTGATCGAGGGGCCGAGCGGCTCCGGGAAGTCGAGTCTGCTCGCCGCCCTCCGCGGGGCGGTGGACTCCACGGGCACGGCGACCTGGGGCGGACGGGACGTCGCCGAGCTCGCACCGTCCGACTGGCTCGCCTGGGCCGGGCAGACGCCGGGGCTGATGCGCGGCACGGTCGCGGAGAACGTCGCCCTCGGGGATGCCGGTCCCGACCTCGCCCGTGTACGCCGGGCGCTTGACGCCGCGTGCGCCGAGGGCATCGAGGCCGACCGTGTGCTGGGTGTGCAGGGCGCAGGGCTGTCGGGAGGACAGGCGCAGCGCGTCGCGGTGGCCAGGGCGCTGTACCGCCACGACGGAATGCCGGAGCGGATGCTCGCGCTCGATGAGCCCTCCAGCGCCCTCGACGCCGACACCGAGGAGCGGCTGTGGCGGTCGCTGCGCGCGCGAGCGGATGCCGGCGCCACCGTCCTGCTCGTCTCGCACCGCCGCTCGGCCAGGGACATCGCCGACCGGATCGTGGCGCTGGGGGTGAGCGCATGAACGAGACGACCCGCAGCGACCGGGTCCGGGAGGTGCTCCGGCTCGCGCAGCCGCCGTTCCGCCGCTTCCTCCCCGGGCTGATCTGGGGCGTGCTGTCGGCGGCCGCCGCCGTGAGCCTCCTCGCGGTGAGCGGCTGGCTGATCGTGAGCGCGTCGATCGTCGACTCCCTCGTGCCGCTGTCCATCGCGGTCGTCGGGGTGCGGTTCTTCGCCGTGACCCGAGCCGTCACGCGGTACCTCGAGCGGCTCAGCGGTCACGACGCCGCCCTCCGACAGCTCGCCACGACCCGGTCCGACATGGTGCGCCGCCTCATCCCGCTCTCGCCGGCGGGGCTCGGCGCGACGGACCGGGGCCAGGTGCTCGCGGCTCTCGTCGACGACGTGGAGAACCTGCAGAACCTCCCGCTCCGGGTCGTGCAGCCGCTCGCCGTCTCGGGCGTGGTCGCCCTCGGCGCCGTCGGCTTCCTCGCCTTCGTCTCGCCGCCGGCCGCGCTCACGCTCGCCGTCTGCCTCCTCGTCGCCGCGCTCGCCGCCGTCGGGCTCGGCTGGATCTTCGGCTCCCGTGCGGAGGCCGCGGTGTCGGCGCGTCGGGCCGAGGTGTCCGCCGCCCTCGTCGACTACTTCGGCAGCCTCGACGTGCTGCTCGCGTTCGGCGCGGAGGCGCAGGCCCGAGAGCGGATCCGTGTCGCGGATGCCGCCCTGCGTCGGGTCGTCGGTCGGGCGTCGCTGGCGCAGGCCGTCGCGGCCGGAGTGGTCTCGCTGATGGCCGGCGCCGCCTCGGTGTGGGCGCTGGCGGTGGCAGCCCCGGGCCTCGCCACGGGAGCCATCGACGCCCCGTGGCTCGCGGTCGCGGTGCTCGTGCCGATGGTCGTGTTCGAGGTGTTCGGCGCCGTGCCGATCGCGGCGGCCTCGTGGCGGAGCGTCCGCGCGAGCGCGGAGCGCATCGTGGACGTGCTGCCCGAACAGATGCCGCCGGAGCTGCGGACCGACGCGGGGGAGGACGTCGCGGTCGACGGCGTCCCCGCGCTCACGCTGCGGGGAGCCACGGCGCACTGGCCCGGAGGGGCGGCGGCGCTGACCGGGGTGGACCTCGACCTCGCGCCGGGTGAGCGGGTGCTCGTCTCCGGGGCGAGCGGGGCGGGCAAGAGCTCGCTGGCGGCTGCGCTCGTGGGCTTCCTCCGCGTGGACGGCGAATACCGGATCGGCGATCTCGACGCGGCGGCGCTGTCCGGGCCCTCGCTGCGCCGCGTCGTCGGTCTGTGCGAGCAGCAGCCGCAGCTCTTCGACGAGGACGTGCGGCAGAACCTCCTCTTCGCCAGGGACACGGCCACCGACGAAGAACTCCTCGCCGTGCTCGACCGTGTGGGACTCGCGGCGTGGGTGCGCGAGCGCGGAGGGCTCGATGCGCGGGTGGGCGACCGCGGTGCGCTGGTGTCCGGCGGCCAGGCGCAGCGGATCGCTCTGGCTCGCGCGCTGCTCCGTGGCTTCCCGGTGCTCGTGCTGGACGAGCCGACGGCGGGCGTCGACCCCGAGGCCTCGGACGCTCTCCTGCGCGACCTGCTGCAGGCGACGGGGGAGCAGTCGGTGCTGCTCATCTCGCACGTGGCGCCGCCCGCGGGGACGGTCGACCGGGTCGTGCGGATCGAGGGCGGCCGGACGGTCTGAGCCTCAGCCGACGAGGTTCATGTCGGCGGGCGGCTCCATCACGATGCCCTGCGCCTCGAACGCGCGACGGCGCTCCTCGATCCGACGGTGCATCTCGACCTGGGCCTCGTCCACCACACGCGGGTCGAGGTCGACCGTCGGCGGATGCGGGTCGCCGTGGTGCGCGGCGATGTATGCGTCGAGCTCAGGGCCGCTGGTCCAGGAGGTGATGAGCGCATACCGGGGCCCTGTCCCGCGATGCCACACGGCATGCCAGAAGCGCTGCGTGTCGACGATGATCCGGGAGCCGGCGCGCAGCGGCAGCCGGACCTCGGTGGCCGGGTCGAACCGGTCGGAGCGGAGGATGAGCATCGAGTCGGTGTCGTCGGTGAGGTTGTAGTACCCGCGGACCACCCAGCCCGTGCCCGGCTCGTTGAGGCGGTTGTTGTCGTCCTGGTGCAGGTTGTAGATCGCGTCGGCGTAGTCGTTCGGCTGGAGCTCGATGACCCGGCAGCGGCCGACGCCGGCGCCAGGGGCCAGGGCACGGCGCTGCAGGGTCGGGGCGATCGCGACCTGTGAGGGAATCCAGACGCCGTCCTTGTCGGTGCGCGGCGGCGTGTGGTTCCAGAAGCCGTTGCAGTCGATCTCGCCCGCGTAGCTCGTCAGGGGTGCGAAGCGGGTGATGCCGGAGGAGCGCCAGCCGACGTACTCGAGGTCCTGCCACTCGGACGGGTCCACCGGGGTGGTCTCGTCGTCGAGGACCACGTATCCGGTCTCGGCGAGCGCCGCAGACGTGATGAATCCCATGCTGCTTGCATCCTTCCCGTCGTTCTGCCCCCGGAGGCGGCGGGTTCTTAGGCGATCCTAATCCCGACCTCCCCTCGGCGACCCACCCCCTTGCGTGTGTCCCACCCCCTTCCGGCCGCACGCAGAGGGGTGGCTCGGCCGGAAAGGGGTGGGTCGGCGAGGGATATCCTGAGGCCATGACGCAGCCCCAGGGTGCCCTTCTCGTGGGCAGTGTGAACTTCGACGACGCCGAGACGACGATGCGCACCGCTGCGGAGCTGCTCGGCGACCGGTTGCGTCGCATCCCGGACGGCGAGGTGGGCAAACGGTTCCACTGGATCATGTTCCAGCCCGACGTCATCGGCCAGGCGGACGGCATCGAGCGGATCGGCGACGAGCCCATCCCGTTCCCCGCCGGAATCGACGCCCGGGGCCTCCGAATCGCCGAGGGCGTGGACCCGGCGACCATCGCGCTGCCTCCGCTGGGGTACGCCTCCGCGGCGATCGAGTCGTACGGGCTCTTCACCCGGCTGCGGGAGGAGGGAGTGGTCGCGGCGGGCACCCGGTTCCAGGTGTCGCTGCCCACCCCGCTCGCCGTCATCTCCTCGTTCTTCCACGGCGACGACCGGGCCGCGATCGAGCCCGTGTACACCGCCGCGATGCTCCGCGAGCTCGACGGGATCCTCGCCGCGATCCCCCACGAGGACCTCGCGGTGCAGTGGGACGTCGCGAGCGAGATGGGGATCCTCGAGGGCGCCTCCGGCTACGGCGCCGTCATGGAGGGGTGGTGGCCCGGCGACCCGTTCGACGGACTCGTATCGCGTCTGGCCGCCCTCGTCGACGCCGTCCCGGACGACGTCGAGGTGGGCGTGCACCTCTGCTACGGCGACGCGGGGGAGAAGCACTTCTTCGAGCCGACCGACGCCGGCTCCCTCGTCCGCTACGCCAACGCCGTCATCGCCGCGGCCCACCGTCCGCTCACGTGGCTGCACCTTCCCGTGCCGATCGGCCACGATGACGAGGCCTACTTCGCCCCGCTTGCCGCGCTCACCCCGGTCGAGGAGCTCTACCTCGGCCTCGTGCACCGGGAGGACGGCGCGGACGGTGCGCGTCGCCGGATCGCTGCCGCCGTCCGGTTCGCGCCGGAGTTCGGCGTCGCCACGGAGTGCGGCATCGGGCGCGCCCCCGCCGGCTCCACGGAGGGCATCCTCCGCGCCCACGCCGAGGTCGCCACCGCCTGGTGACCCGCCGATTCGCGCGCTCGGCCCCGGTGTCGTAAACTGATCCGCGGTGACGTGTCCGAGCGGCCGAAGGTGCAACTCTCGAAAAGTTGTGTAGGGTAACCCCCTACCGTGGGTTCAAATCCCACCGTCACCGCCACCACGAAGGCCCCGACTCCCTGGAAACACGGAGATGCGGGGCCTTCGTCATGTCCGGGATCCCGAGCGTGATAACGTAGATGTCGTTCACGGGCCTATGGCGCAGTTGGTAGCGCGCCTCGTTCGCATCGAGGAGGTCAGGGGTTCGAATCCCCTTAGGTCCACAGGAACAGAACGAAAGAACCTCGCCCCGCATCTCGCGGGCGAGGTTCTTTCGTTGGCGCACGGGGCTGATCCGATCGCCGCGACGGGACCGCTCGGCGGCAGGGGTCCGATTCGGTGCCCCTAGGCTGAGGGCATGGACGCGACGCCCAGCGAATCCGGCTCGACCATGCACACGCATGCCGTCGACAGCCAGCGCCGTGCCGCGGCCCTCGGCGAGGGGAATCGGGTGCTGTCGCGTACGCAGAAGGTGTACGTGGCGCTCCGGGACGACATCGTCCGCACCCGGCTCGCCCCGGGTGAGGTCGTCATCGAACCCGAACTGGCCGCGCGGTTCGGGGTGTCGAAGACGCCGGTGCGGGAGGCTCTGCAGATCCTCGTCGTCGAGGGGCTCGTCGTCGCCCTTCCCCGACGGGGATACGTCGTCCGCCCGCTGGGTATCAACGAGGTGCGCGAGGTGCTCGACCTGCGGTTGATCATCGAACCGCCGATGGCCGCGAGTGCGACGCGCTACGGCAGCGAGGCCTTCATCGAGGAGCTCAGCTCGATCCTGGACGCGCAGCGCAGCGGCTCCGGCACGGCGGAGCTGACCGATGCGGCCCGGGCGTTCCACGAGTGCATCCTCGGTGCGGCGCGCAACGCTCGGGCGAAGACGCTCATGAGCGGCCTGTTCGACGAGACGACGCGGAGTCATCATCTGATCCCGGCGATCGATGCGCGCATCCACTCGGACGTCGAGAACAACGGTCACCAGCAGGTGCTCGAGGCGATCCGCACCGGCGATCCGCGGGCGGCCGAGGAGGCCATGCGCCGGCACCTCGTCGAGCTGCGGGAGTTCGTCCTCCAAGCTTTCCTCGAGGCCTGAACCACCCGCGCCTCGTCCTCGCGGCGTCATGAGCACTTCAGATATATCTCCGGAATATGCTTATTGTGCCCAAGATATTCGACGGCTATGGTGGTGCCGACACCGCGGTCGGCTCTTCGGCCTCGATGGGAGTTGCCGAGAGGATCCAGGTTGTTGCGACGTCGCATCCGCACCTTCACCGAGCTGTTGAGCTTCGCTCCGCCCGCCCTTCCCACCGAGGCGAAGCGCGTCGCCGAGGCGCGCTGTCTCGACGATCTGCGACGGCTCGCGAAGCGACGGGTGCCCGGATTCGTCTTCGACTACGTCGAGGGTGCCGCGGTGACCGAGCAGGCCGCTCGAGACAACGAGGCGGCCTTCGCCCGCCGGAGGTTCGTGCCCACGGTCACCGAGAGTGCCGCGGGGGCGACGCTCACCACCCGGCTGCTGGGACGCGAGCACGCGATGCCCATCGGCATCGCCCCGATCGGCCTCACCGCCCTCATGCGTGCGGCCGGCGAGACCGACGGGGTCCGTGCGGCCGCCAACCGCGACGTGCCGTTCGTGCTCTCCACGATGGGAACGCGGAGCATCGAGCACGTCGCCGCCGCCGCACCCGCCGCGCGGCGCTGGTTCCAGCTCTACCTGCGGCGCGATCGCGATGCGTCCCTCGCGCTCGTCGAGCGGGCCGCCGCGGCAGGGTTCGACACGCTCGTGCTGACGGTCGACACCCGGGTCCCGGGGCAGCGCTATCGCGACGACCGCAACCGACTTTCGATGCCGCCGCGTCTGACGCTGCGCACCGCCGTGCAGTCGGCACTGCGTCCCTCCTGGACCATCGATCTGCTGGCCCACGACGCGCCGGCCATGGCGAACTTCGGCCCGCGTTCCGGACGCGTCACCGACGTGGTGGGCAGCATGTTCGATCCCGCGCTGTCCTTGGACGACGTGCGCTGGCTACGGACACACTGGAGCGGGCCGATCGTCGTCAAGGGCGTGCTCTCCGCCGTCGACGCCGAACGCTTCATCGACGCCGGCGCGGATGCCATCTGGGTCTCCAACCACGGCGGTCGTCAGCTCGACCGCGCGATCGCGCCCATCGAGATCGTGGGCGCCGTGCGCGCCGCCGTCGGCGACGACGTGCCGATCCTGCTCGACTCCGGCATCCGCAGCGGCCTCGACGTGGTGGCCGCGATCGCGTGCGGAGCCGACTTCGTCTTCCTCGGCCGGGGCTACATGTACGGCCTGATGGCGGGCGGCCGGGTGGGGGTCGAGAGGGCGCTCGACCTGGTGGCGCACGAGACCCTGTCGACGATGCAGCTTCTCGGCGTGCGCACGACCGCCGAGCTGCGCGGCCGGGGGACCGCCGTCCTCGCGCCGACCGGATAGCCACGACCACGCCAGCACTTTTCAATGACGAAAGGACACCCCATGGCCCACGAACAGCAGCGCACCATGACCCCGCAGGCGAGGCGGGCGATCGCCGCCGCCTACTTCGGCACCCTCATCGAGTGGTATGACTACGCGCTCTACGGCGCCGCCGCCGGCCTGGTGATCGGCCCGCTCTTCTTCCCGGACGTCATCCCGGCATCCGCCTCGATGCTGGCCTTCGCGACCTTCGCCGTCGGCTTCGTGGTGCGGCCGCTCGGCGGCCTCATCATCTCCCACCTCGGGGATCGGGTCGGCCGGAAGCCGGCGATGATCCTGACCATCGTGCTCATGGGCATCGCGACCGTGGGGATCGGGCTCCTCCCGACCGCCGAGGCGATCGGGGTGGCGGCGCCGATCCTGCTGATCCTGTTCCGCTTCGTCCAGGGCTTCGGTGCCGGTGCGGAACTCGCGGGCGCGCTCACCCTCGTCGCCGAGTACGCCCCCGAGCGCCGCCGCGGCCGGGTCATCGGACTGGTCACCTCGGGCGCTCCCGGGGGCGCCTTCCTCGCGACGCTGGCCTTCACCTTCGCCTCGATGCTGCCCGGCGACGTGTTGCTGGGCGGGGCCTGGCGCATCCCGTTCCTGGTCTCCGCCGTGCTCTTCGTCCTCGCGCTGTGGATCCGTCGTCGCCTCGAGGAGACGCCCGAGTACCGGGCCGCGGTGACGAACGCCGAGCAGGCCGCGACGAAGGTGCCTCTGGCGGAGCTGTTCCGCCGCAGCCCCCGCGAGCTCGTCGTCGGCTTCTTCAGCGTGTGCGGCCACAACGTGACGAACTACGTGCTGAGCGCCTTCGCCCTCAGCTACCTCACACTGACGGTCGGGATGCCCCGGGTCCAGGCACTGGTCGCCGTGCTCGTCGCCTCGCTCCTCACCGCCTTCGCACCCGTCCTGGGCGGGATCGCGGTGGATCGCTTCGGCGCCAAGCGCGTTGTGATCTTCGGCTCTGTCGCCGGGATCGTCCTCACCTACCCGGTCTTCCTCTCGCTGCAGTCGGGCGACCCGGTGTGGGCGGCTCTCGGGATGACGGCGCTCGGCGTCATCGCGGTGGGGGCGACCGCGGCCTCCACCGGGACGTTCCTCACGAACCTCTTCCCGACGCGGTACCGCTTCACCGGCGTCGCGACGGCCAGGGAGCTGAACGGCGCCCTGGTCGCCGGACCCACCCCGCTCATCGCCACGGCGCTCGTCGCGGCCGCCGGGGGAGGCCTCTGGTTCGTGGTGCTGTTCGTCATCGGCGCCTGCCTGGTGTCGCTGCTGGCCGTCGTCGCGACGCCGAAGCGCGTCGGGGATCTGCAGCCCGAGGACCACTCCGACTCCTCCCGGTTCGCGCCGGCGGGAAGGGCCGTGGACTGAGGGGGCGGGCGACACGCCCGGGAATCAGCGGTGATTTGCCCGATGTCCGGAACCCACGTAAGTTATTACCTGTTCGCCCCAAACGGTTGAGCGGAGGTCCTCGGACCGGCTCCCGTCAAGCATCGAACACCTCCCGAATCCCACACACTCACAGAGTGAACAGGATGAAGGATGCTGATCCGCTCCCACGGTCAGGCCGAAGAAACTCGGACTTGACAACGGAAACGAGATCGGTAAGATAGAGAAGTTGCCCTGCGGGCCTGGCTGTGACGGCTGGGTCGTGGGAGCATCCGATCCTTGAGAACTCAACAGCGTGCACTTGTCAAATGCCAAATTATCCTCGTCTAGCTTCGGCTGGGTGAGAATTCCTTTGGATCAAAGACCAACCTCCTTTGTGGGGTTGGCAACGGATGAAGTCAGCAATGAATTCGTCTCTTTGGTCAGCATCAAACTCGCTGCGTTCCGGTTTTTCCCCGGTTCGTATGCATTTCTTTTTTACGGAGAGTTTGATCCTGGCTCAGGATGAACGCTGGCGGCGTGCTTAACACATGCAAGTCGAACGGTGAAGCAGGAGCTTGCTCTTGTGGATCAGTGGCGAACGGGTGAGTAACACGTGAGCAACCTGCCCCTGACTCTGGGATAAGCGCTGGAAACGGCGTCTAATACTGGATATGTGACGTGACCGCATGGTCTGCGTTTGGAAAGATTTTTCGGTTGGGGATGGGCTCGCGGCCTATCAGCTTGTTGGTGAGGTAATGGCTCACCAAGGCGTCGACGGGTAGCCGGCCTGAGAGGGTGACCGGCCACACTGGGACTGAGACACGGCCCAGACTCCTACGGGAGGCAGCAGTGGGGAATATTGCACAATGGGCGAAAGCCTGATGCAGCAACGCCGCGTGAGGGATGACGGCCTTCGGGTTGTAAACCTCTTTTAGCAGGGAAGAAGCGAAAGTGACGGTACCTGCAGAAAAAGCGCCGGCTAACTACGTGCCAGCAGCCGCGGTAATACGTAGGGCGCAAGCGTTATCCGGAATTATTGGGCGTAAAGAGCTCGTAGGCGGTTTGTCGCGTCTGCTGTGAAATCCCGAGGCTCAACCTCGGGCCTGCAGTGGGTACGGGCAGACTAGAGTGCGGTAGGGGAGATTGGAATTCCTGGTGTAGCGGTGGAATGCGCAGATATCAGGAGGAACACCGATGGCGAAGGCAGATCTCTGGGCCGTAACTGACGCTGAGGAGCGAAAGGGTGGGGAGCAAACAGGCTTAGATACCCTGGTAGTCCACCCCGTAAACGTTGGGAACTAGTTGTGGGGTCCATTCCACGGATTCCGTGACGCAGCTAACGCATTAAGTTCCCCGCCTGGGGAGTACGGCCGCAAGGCTAAAACTCAAAGGAATTGACGGGGACCCGCACAAGCGGCGGAGCATGCGGATTAATTCGATGCAACGCGAAGAACCTTACCAAGGCTTGACATATACGAGAACGGGCCAGAAATGGTCAACTCTTTGGACACTCGTAAACAGGTGGTGCATGGTTGTCGTCAGCTCGTGTCGTGAGATGTTGGGTTAAGTCCCGCAACGAGCGCAACCCTCGTTCTATGTTGCCAGCACGTAATGGTGGGAACTCATGGGATACTGCCGGGGTCAACTCGGAGGAAGGTGGGGATGACGTCAAATCATCATGCCCCTTATGTCTTGGGCTTCACGCATGCTACAATGGCCGGTACAAAGGGCTGCAATACCGTGAGGTGGAGCGAATCCCAAAAAGCCGGTCCCAGTTCGGATTGAGGTCTGCAACTCGACCTCATGAAGTCGGAGTCGCTAGTAATCGCAGATCAGCAACGCTGCGGTGAATACGTTCCCGGGTCTTGTACACACCGCCCGTCAAGTCATGAAAGTCGGTAACACCTGAAGCCGGTGGCCTAACCCTTGTGGAGGGAGCCGTCGAAGGTGGGATCGGTAATTAGGACTAAGTCGTAACAAGGTAGCCGTACCGGAAGGTGCGGCTGGATCACCTCCTTTCTAAGGAGCATCTGACGCTTCGGCGTCCAGAACCCAGATCGAAGGCACACGTTCTTCGCTGGGAGCTCATGGGTGGAACATTTGACATGGCATCGAGATTGTTTCTCTGATTAGTACGCAGCTTGCTGCAGGAACGTTGGGGGGATGGGTTTCGGTGCCTGCACGCTGTTGGGTCCTGAGGGACCGGATGCGGGTCTTTCGGGATCTGGTCTGTACCTCTGGGCCTCTTGTTGTCTCTCCGGTTGGGGAGGTGGTGAGGGGTACCGCCCGTACTTTGAGAACTACACAGTGGACGCGAGCATCTTGCAACTGGTCTTTGATCAGTTGCGCAAGATGATCTTAAAGATCATTAGTCAATTTCTGATTCAGTCTTCGGACTGGTCGGGTTTTTGATTCAAACTCATGTGATTTCAAGTCTTTAAGAGCAAACGGTGGATGCCTTGGCATCTGGAGCCGAAGAAGGACGTAGCAATCTGCGATAAGCCTCGGGGAACTGATAAGCAAGTTTTGATCCGAGGGTGTCCGAATGGGGAAACCCCGCTGGGCGGCGTGCCGACCTAGTGACTCCCGCCTGAATATATAGGGCGGGTAGAGGGAACGTGGGGAAGTGAAACATCTCAGTACCCACAGGAAGAGAAAGCAACCGCGATTCCGTTAGTAGTGGCGAGCGAAACCGGATCAGGCTAAACCGAGTGTGTGTGATATCCGGCAGGAGTTGCATATTCGGGGTTGTGGGACTCACCAGTCAGTTCTGCCGAGCTGGCGACGTTACAGAAGCGTATAGACGAACGGTCTTGAAAGGCCGGTCATAGAGGGTGCCAACCCCGTAGTCGAAATGCGTGTTCTGGCGTGGAGAGTATCCCAAGTAGCACGGGGCCCGTGAAATCCCGTGTGAATCTGTCAGGACCACCTGATAAGCCTAAATACTCCCAGATGACCGATAGCGGACAAGTACCGTGAGGGAAAGGTGAAAAGTACCCCGGGAGGGGAGTGAAATAGTACCTGAAACCGTTTGCTTACAAACCGTTGGAGCACCCCTGGTAGGTGTGACAGCGTGCCTTTTGAAGAATGAGCCTGCGAGTTAGCGATATGTGGCGAGGTTAACCCGTGTGGGGTAGCCGTAGCGAAAGCGAGTCTGAATAGGGCGATTCAGTCGCATGTCCTAGACCCGAAGCGAAGTGATCTATCCATGGCCAGGTTGAAGCGACGGTAAGACGTCGTGGAGGACCGAACCCACTTAGGTTGAAAAC
Organism: Microbacterium paraoxydans; assembly: GCF_019056515.1. Lineage (NCBI taxonomy): Bacteria > Bacillati > Actinomycetota > Actinomycetes > Micrococcales > Microbacteriaceae > Microbacterium > Microbacterium paraoxydans. The sequence continues at coordinate 2,912,055 of NZ_CP064873.1, read as the reverse complement.
TGAGGGGATGAGCTGTGGATAGGGGTGAAAGGCCAATCAAACTTCGTGATAGCTGGTTCTCTCCGAAATGCATTTAGGTGCAGCGTTGCGTGTTTCTTGCCGGAGGTAGAGCTACTGGATGGCCGATGGGCCCTACAAGGTTACTGACGTCAGCCAAACTCCGAATGCCGGTAAGTGAGAGCGCAGCAGTGAGACTGTGGGGGATAAGCTTCATAGTCGAGAGGGAAACAACCCAGACCACCAACTAAGGTCCCAAAGCGCGTGCTAAGTGGGAAAGGATGTGGAGTTGCTCTGACAACCAGGAGGTTGGCTTAGAAGCAGCCACCCTTGAAAGAGTGCGTAATAGCTCACTGGTCAAGTGATTCCGCGCCGACAATGTAACGGGGCTCAAGCACGCCACCGAAGTTGTGGCATTGACATTATTGGTAGGCCTTCGTGGTCCAGCCGTGTTGATGGGTAGGAGAGCGTCGTGTGGCCAGCGAAGCGGCGGTGGAAACCAGCCGTGGAGGCTACACGAGTGAGAATGCAGGCATGAGTAGCGAATGACGTGTGAGAAACACGTCCTCCGAAAGACCAAGGGTTCCAGGGTCAAGCTAATCTTCCCTGGGTAAGTCGGGACCTAAGGCGAGGCCGACAGGCGTAGTCGATGGACAACGGGTTGATATTCCCGTACCGGCGAAGAACCGCCCAAGCTAATCCAGTGGTGCTAAACGTCCGAGCCTTCACATCGTCGCCTTCGGGTGACACCGTGGAGGGGAGCACGTGACCCCATGCTGGTGCGGTTAGCGTATTAACAGGTGTGACGCAGGAAGGTAGTCCAAGCCAGGCGATGGTTGTCCTGGTGCAAGTGCGTAGGCCGAGTCGTAGGCAAATCCGCGACTCATACAGGCTGAGACACGATGCGGATAAAAAGTGGATGATCCTATGCTGCCGAGAAAAGCATCGACGCGAGGTTCTAGCCGCCCGTACCCCAAACCGACTCAGGTGGTCAGGTAGAGAATACCAAGGAGATCGAGAGAATCGTGGTTAAGGAACTCGGCAAAATGCCCCCGTAACTTCGGGAGAAGGGGGGCCTTCGACGTATTAGGACTTGCTCCGAAAGCGTTTGGAGGCCGCAGAGACTAGTGGGTAGCGACTGTTTACTAAAAACACAGGTCCGTGCCAAGTCGCAAGACGATGTATACGGACTGACGCCTGCCCGGTGCTGGAAGGTTAAGAGGACCGGTTAGCCGCAAGGCGAAGCTGAGAATTTAAGCCCCAGTAAACGGCGGTGGTAACTATAACCATCCTAAGGTAGCGAAATTCCTTGTCGGGTAAGTTCCGACCTGCACGAATGGCGTAACGACTTCCCAACTGTCTCAACCGCGAACTCGGCGAAATTGCATTACGAGTAAAGATGCTCGTTACGCGCAGCAGGACGGAAAGACCCCGTGACCTTTACTACAGCTTGGTATTGGTGTTCGGTGTGGCTTGTGTAGGATAGGTGGGAGACTTTGAAGCGGTGACGCCAGTTACCGTGGAGTCATTGTTGAAATACCACTCTGGTCACTCTGGATATCTAACTTCGAACCGTAATCCGGTTCAGGGACAGTGCCTGGTGGGTAGTTTAACTGGGGCGGTTGCCTCCCAAAAAGTAACGGAGGCGCCCAAAGGTTCCCTCAACCTGGTTGGCAATCAGGTGGCGAGTGTAAGTGCACAAGGGAGCTTGACTGTGAGACTGACAGGTCGAGCAGGGACGAAAGTCGGGACTAGTGATCCGGCAGTGGCTTGTGGAAGCGCTGTCGCTCAACGGATAAAAGGTACCTCGGGGATAACAGGCTGATCTTGCCCAAGAGTCCATATCGACGGCATGGTTTGGCACCTCGATGTCGGCTCGTCGCATCCTGGGGCTGGAGTAGGTCCCAAGGGTTGGGCTGTTCGCCCATTAAAGCGGTACGCGAGCTGGGTTTAGAACGTCGTGAGACAGTTCGGTCCCTATCCGCTGCGCGCGTAGGAAGTTTGAGAGGATCTGACCCTAGTACGAGAGGACCGGGTTGGACGAACCTCTGGTGTGTCAGTTGTTCCGCCAGGAGCACCGCTGATTAGCTACGTTCGGGATGGATAACCGCTGAAAGCATCTAAGCGGGAAGCCGGCCTCAAGATGAGACTTCCATACCTTCGGGTGAGAGGCTCCCAGCCAGACTACTGGGTTGATAGGCCAGATGTGGAAGCACGGTAACGTGTGCAGCTGACTGGTACTAATAAGCCGATGACTTGATAACACACCGTTTGTTGGTGCTTGCGTCCACTGAGTGGTTCTCGATGTACGGTCGAGAACTACCTTCAACAATGATTCATCATTGCTTTAGGTTTGATTGAAACATCAATAGTGTTTCGGCGGCCATAGCGTGAGGGAAACGCCCGGTCACATTCCGAACCCGGAAGCTAAGCCTCACAGCGCCGATGGTACTGCAGGGGGGACCCTGTGGGAGAGTAGGACACCGCCGGACTCCTTTTAGTCAAGAAGGCCACCCAATGCTGGGTGGCCTTCTTGCGTTAACGCGCAGGTGCCGCGTCAGCGGGCCAGACGCGCCTCGAGCGTCGCCGCTGTCTCGCGCACCGCGTTCGCCAATACGACCTCCGCACCGTCGGCGTCGGCCCAGGTGACCGCGACCGCGGCGACCGGCCAGCCGGCGACGTCGCGCACGACGGCGCCCACCGAACGCAGACCTTCCGCGACCTCCCCGTCCTCCGTCGCATACCCCCGAGAGCGTACGTCCCGGAGGAGTTCGCGCAGCTCCCCGGGGTGGCGGGGACCTCGTCCGGTGCGGTCGGAGAATGCCGACGCCGCCGGGTACAGCGCGCGTACCTGTTCGCGGGGGAGAGCGGCGAGCATCGCCCGCCCGGTCGCCGTCAGGTGCGCGGGGAGGCGCACGCCGACGTCGGTCACCAGGGCGGGCCGCCGCGGCGCGCGCTCTTCGACGATGTAGAGCACATCCCCGCCGCTCATGACCGCCAGGTGCGCGCTCTCCCCGAGCTGGTCGGAGAGAGCGGCGATGAGCGGCCGGCCGAGTCGCGCCAACGGCTGCTGCCGTGCATAGCCCCCCGCCAGCTCGAACGCCGATGTCCCGAGCCCCCACCGGCGCTCCTCCCGGAGGTGGAGCACGAAGCCGTGGGCAGCGAGCGTGCGCAGCAGGTGATAGACCGTCGATCGCGGAAGAGCCAGCTCGCGGGCGATCGCGGACGCGGCCACCGGCGCCGGCCGGCCCGCCAAGTAGCTCAGGATGCGCAGGGTCTGCGCCGCGGCAGGCACCTTGGCGTCAGCGGTCTCGGAGATGTCTGGGATCACAGACACAGGTTGCCACGAAGCCGTGTGCACGTCGACCCCGCGGGTGTGGAATCGAGACATGAGCGATCCAGCCCCTGTCCTCGTCGGCGCCGCCCCTCTCTCCCCGGCGGAGGTCGTCCGCGTCGTCCGTCACGATGCGCCCGTCGTCGTCGACCCTACGGCGCTGGCCAGGGTCGCCGAGACCCGGCGAGTGATCGACGGCCTCGCCGCGGACCCGCACCCGCACTACGGGGTGTCCACGGGCTTCGGCGCGTTGGCGACGACGTTCATCGCTCCGGAACGGCGACTGCAGTTGCAGGCGAGTCTCATCCGCTCCCACGCCGCGGGAACCGGCGCCGAGGTCGAGCGGGAGGTCGTACGCGGGCTCCAGCTGCTGCGCCTGCAGACGCTCGCGTCCGGCCGCACCGGGGTTCGCCCCGTCGTGGTCGAGACGTACGCCGCGCTGCTCAACGCGGGCATCGTGCCGGTGGTCCGCGAGTACGGCTCGCTGGGGTGTTCCGGGGATCTCGCGCCCCTTGCCCACATCGCCCTCGCGGCCATGGGCGAGGGCGATGTGCGTGACAGCGCGGGCCGGCTCATCCCGGCGGCCGACGCCCTCGCGGACGCCGGCATCGCACCGCTCACGCTCGTGGAGAAGGAGGGCCTCGCCCTCATCAACGGCACGGACGGGATGCTCGGCACGCTGGTGCTCGCGCTCCACGACCTGGAGACGCTGCTCCTGACGGCGGATGTGGCGGCGGCGATGTCGGTGGAGTCGCAGCTCGGCACCGATGCGGTGTTCGCCGCCGATCTCATGGCGCTGCGTCCGCAGGCGGGGCAGGCGGTATCCGCCGGTCACCTCCGGGCGCTGCTCGCCGGGTCGCCGATGGTCGCGAGCCACAAGGGCCCGGAAGACGGCCGTGTCCAGGACGCGTACTCCCTGCGCTGCTCGCCGCAGGTGCACGGCGCCGCGCGCGACACGCTCGGGTATGCCGAAATGATCGCGGAGCGCGAGCTCTCCAGCGTCATCGACAACCCGATCATCACCCTCGACGGCCGCATCGAGTCGAACGGCAACTTCCACGGGGCGCCCGTCGCGGCGGTCCTCGACTTCCTGGCGATCTCGATCGCCGACGTCGCCTCCGTGTCCGAGCGGCGCACCGACCGCGCGCTGGATCCGGCCCGCAGTCACGGGCTCCCGCCGTTCCTCGCGGCGGAGGTCGGGGTCGATTCCGGGCTGATGATCGCGCAGTACGCGGCGGCCGGCATCGTCTCGGAGCTCAAGCGTCTCGCGGTTCCCGCCTCGGTCGACTCCATCCCCTCCTCGGCGATGCAGGAGGACCACGTCTCGATGGGCTGGGCCGCAGCGCGGAAGCTGCGTCGGGCGATCGACGGCCTCTCCCGCGTCCTCGCGATCGAGATCCTCACCGCCGCCCGCGCGCTGGATCTCCGCGCGCCGCTCGAGGCGGGCCCGGCGACCGGCGCCGTGCGCGATCTCATCCGCACGGTCGCCGCCGGCCCCGGCCCTGACCGCCACCTCTCGCCCGAGATGGAAGCCGTGACCGCCCTCGTCCAGTCGGGTGCCATCGCCCGTGTCGCAAAGGAGCACATGCATGACTGAGGAGAACGCAGCGCGCACGGTACGCGCAGCCCGCGGTGCCGAGCGCACCGCCAAGAGCTGGGGCGCCGAGGCGGCCAAGCGCATGCTCATGAACAACCTCGATCCCGAGGTCGCCGAGCACCCCGAAGACCTGGTGGTCTACGGGGGGACGGGCAAGGCGGCACGCAGCTGGGCGGCGTACGAGGCGATCGTCCGCACGCTCGACGAGCTGGAGCCGGATGAGACGCTGCTCGTCCAGTCCGGCAAGCCGGTGGGCGTGTTCCGCACCCACGAGTGGGCGCCGCGCGTGCTCATCGCCAACTCGAACCTCGTCGGCGACTGGGCGACCTGGCCGGAGTTCCGCCGTCTGGAGGAGCTGGGACTGACCATGTACGGCCAGATGACCGCGGGCTCCTGGATCTACATCGGCACGCAGGGCATCCTGCAGGGGACGTACGAGACGTTCGCCGCGGTCGCCCGTTCGCTCGGGCGCGATTCTCTGCGGGGGACGCTGACACTGACGGCCGGTGCGGGCGGGATGGGCGGGGCGCAGCCCCTCGCCGTGACCCTCAACGAGGGCGCGGTCCTGATCGTGGACGTCGACGAGACGCGGCTGGCCCGCCGTGTGGAGCATCGGTACCTCGACGAGTACACCACCGACCTCGATGCGGCGGTGGCCCGGGTCGTCGCGGCGAAGGAGGCCGGTCACGCCCTCTCGGTCGGCGTCGTGGGCAATGCCGCGGAGATCTTCCCCGAGCTCCTGCGCCGGGGCGTGCCGATCGACGTGGTCACCGACCAGACCAGCGCCCACGACCCCCTCGCGTACCTGCCGATCGGTGTCGACGTGGCCCGGTGGAAGGAGGAGGCGGCGCGCGATCCCGAGGAGTTCACCCGGCGGTCGAGGGAGTCCATGGCCGCCCACGTCGCCGCGATGGTCGGCTTCCAGGACGCGGGGGCGGCGGTCTTCGACTACGGCAACTCGATCCGCGCGGAGGCGCAGCTCGGCGGCTTCGACCGGGCGTTCGCGTTCCCCGGATTCGTCCCCGCCTACATCCGCCCGCAGTTCGAGGAAGGGCGAGGACCGTTCCGCTGGGTGGCGCTGTCCGGAGACCCGGAGGACATCTTCAAGACGGACCGCGCGATCGCTGAGCTCTTCCCCGAGGACACCGCCCTGCACCGCTGGCTCGACAAGGCGGGGTCGGCCGTCCACTTCGAGGGCCTGCCGGCGCGTATCTGCTGGCTCGGCTACCAGGAGCGGCACCTCGCCGGACTCAAGTTCAACGAGATGGTCGCCTCGGGAGAACTGTCCGCGCCGATCGTCATCGGCCGCGACCACCTCGACTCCGGTTCCGTCGCGTCGCCGTACCGCGAGACCGAGGCGATGAAGGACGGTTCCGACGCGATCGCCGACTGGCCGCTGCTCAACGCCCTCCTCAACACCGCCTCCGGGGCGTCGTGGGTGTCGCTGCACCACGGCGGCGGGGTGGGGATCGGACGCTCGATCCACGCCGGGCAGGTCACGGTGGCGGACGGTTCGGCCCTCGCGGCGGAGAAGCTCGCCCGGGTGCTGACGAACGACCCCGGCACCGGTGTCATGCGACACGTGGACGCCGGGTACGACCACGCCAAGGAGGTCGCCCGCGACCGCGGACTGAAGGTGCCGATGCTGTGACGACGACGCTCATCTCCGGGATCGGGGAGCTGACGACCAACGTCGCCGCCGGGGGCGACCCGACCGGCACGCTCCGCGAGGCGGCCGTGCTGATCGACGGCGCGCGGATCGCGTGGGTGGGCTCGTCCGCCACGGCTCCCGCGGCCGATGAGGTCGTCGACGCCGGGGGTCGGGCCGTGATCCCCGGATTCGTCGACAGCCACAGCCACCTCGTCTGCGGCGGCGATCGGGCGGCGGAGTTCGAGGCGCGCATGGCGGGGCAGCCGTACGCCGCCGGCGGCATCCGCTCGACGGTGCAGGCGACGCGGGCGGCGACCGACGACGAGCTCCGCGCCCGACTGCACGGGTTCGTCGAGGAGCTGCGGACGCAGGGCACCACCACGGTCGAGATCAAGAGCGGCTACGGTCTCGCCGTCGCGGAGGAGGAGCGCCTCGTGCGCCTCGCCGCCGAGGTGACGCCGGAGGTCACGTTCCTCGGTGCGCACGTGGTCCCGGTCGAGTATGCCGACGATCCCGATGCCTATGTCGACCTCGTGGTGGGGCCGATGCTCGACGCCTGCGCCCCGCACTCCCGGTGGATCGACGTCTTCTGCGAGACCGGCGCCTTCACGGTGGCGCAGTCACGGCGGATCCTGGAGGCGGGCATCACCCGGGGTCTCGCTCCTCGGGTGCATGCGAGCCAGCTCGGTCCGGGCGACGGTGTGCGGATGGCGGTCGAACTGGGGGCGGCATCGGTGGATCACGGCACCTACCTCACCGACGCGGACATCGCCGCGCTCGCCGCATCGGACACGGTGCTCACGCTGCTGCCCGGCGTGGAGTTCTCCACGCGCCAGCCCTATCCGGATGCGCGCAGACTCCTCGACGCGGGCGTGACGGTCGCGCTGGCGTGCGACACGAACCCGGGGTCCAGCTTCACATCGTCCATGGCCTTCTGCATCGCCATCGCCGTGCGGGACATGGGTATGACCACGGCGGAGGCGGTCTGGGCCGCCACCGCCGGTGGGGCGCGGGCACTCCGGCGCGACGACATCGGCCGGATCGCCCCCGGCGCGCGCGCCGACCTCGTGCTGCTCGACGCCCCCTCCCGCGTGCATCTGGCGTATCGCCCGGGTGTGCCGCTGGTGCAGCGCGTCTGGAAGGATGGCCTCGCGGTCGTGTGAGGCCGCTCGGGCTAGCGAGCCGCGAGGCCGGCGAGCAGCTCGAGCACGCAGAGGGCAGCGAGTCGCACGGTGCGGGCGTCCTCCGCGTCCGCGGTCGCGTCGACCTCGGCGATGTCGGCGCTCACGACCCGCGGATCAGCGGCGACCGCCCGGGTGAGGGCGCGCAGCTCCCACGCCGCCAGGCCTCCGGGGACGCTGGCCGGGCAGCCGGGTGCGACCGCGCGGTCGCAGACGTCCACGTCGATGTCGAGGTGTACCCGGGCGCCGTCGCCCGCGCCCGCGACCTCGACCGCCTCGGCCACGACATCGGCGATGCCGCGACGGCGCACGTCGTCGAGGGTGATGACCCGGATGCCCCAGTCCGCCGCGCGCCGGGCGTAGGCGGCGGAGTTCGCGAAGTCGGCGAGGCCGATCTGCACGATGCGGGTGGGGTCGACGCGGGCCGTCGGGACGCCTGCCGCGGCGGGGACGTCCTCGACGAGTCGCCGCACCGGGGTGCCGTTGGAGACGCCGTCGCGCAGGTCGAAGTGGGCGTCGAACGTGATCAGGCCCGTCGCCCGGGCGCCGAGCGCGACCGGGTAGGTGAGGGAGTTGTCGCCGCCGAGGGCGATGACGAGGTCTGAGGCGTCCGCCAGCTCCCGGACCCGCTCGATCGTCCGCGCCTCTCCCGCGTCGCCGTCCGGCTCCGGCACGTCCCCGGCGTCCGCGATGCGGAGCACCTCGTCCAGATCGATCGTCGGTGGGCCGAGGACCGTCGTGCCGTAGCGGGGGAGCGCCTCGCGGATCGCGGCCGGAGTCGCGTGCGCCCCGGTCGGGGACAGAGAGGTGCGCCAGGTCGGGACGCCGAGGAGCACCGCATCGGCTGTGCCCTCGAACGCGGGCCAGGCGCCGGCACGCGGCCAGAGCGGATCGTGGGACAGCGCCATGTCAGACTCCCGGGATCAGGGCGTGGGCGACGGTGAAGATCGCGAGGCCGGCGAGGGCGCCGACGACGGTGCCGTTGAGGCGGATGTACTGCAGGTCGCGGCCGACCATGAGCTCGATCTTCTCGGTGGTCTCGGCGGGATCCCAGCGCTCCACGGTGTCGGTGATGATCGAGGCGATGTCGTGCCGGTACCGGTCGACGAGGAAGACAGCCGCATCGGAGACCCACGTGTCGACGCGGCTCTGCAGGGCGGCGTCGGTCGTGAGCCGCTCGCCGACCTCCTGCAGCGCCTGCACGGCGCGACGGCGCAGCCCGCTCTCCGGGTCGGCGAGGGAGGTGAGGAGTCCGTTCTTGGCGGTGTTCCACGCCTCTGCGGCGAGGGCGCCGACGCGCGGGCTGTCGAAGAGCGCGGCCTTGGCGTTCTCCAGCTTCTCGCGCGTCGCGGGATCGTTCTGCAGGGCGTCCGCGAGGCGGGACAGGTACCCGTCGATCGCGAGGCGGGCCGGATGCCGCGGGTCGGCCTGCACGGCGCGGACGAACTTGACCGCCTCGTTGTACACCGTGTCGTCGATGAGGCGGTGCGCGATCTTCGGCATCCATCCGGGGAGGCGCCGGGAGACGAGTCCGGTGAAGGAGGCCGCGTTGGCGTCGAGCCATCGCCCGATGCTGTCCACCGCGAGGTCGACGGCACCGTGGTGCGCCTCCGCCTCCACGATCTTCTCCAGCCACGCTCCGGCGGGCGGCCCCCACTCCGGCGCGACGAGATGCTCGCGCGCGAGGTCGGCGAGGAGATCGCGCACGTCGTCGTCGCTCAGGGCGTTCAGCACGGCCGTCGCGACCGTCGCCCCCTCGGCCGCCACGCGCTCGGCATGCGGGGTCTCCCGGAGCCACTCCCCGGCGCGGAGAGCGATCGCGGTGCTGGTCAGCTTGGTGCGCACGACGTCGGCGGCGAGGAAGTTCGTCTCCACGAACTCGCCCAGCGTGCGGCCGATCTCGTCCTTGCGGTTCGGGATGATCGCGGTGTGCGGGATGGGCAGGCCGAGCGGACGGCGGAACAGCGCGGTCACCGCGAACCAGTCCGCCAGCGCGCCGACCATGCCGCCCTCCGCCGCGGCGCGGACGTACGCGAGCCCGCCGACCCGCTCCTGGAACGCGAAGGCGACGACGAAGGCGAGGGCCATGAAGATCAGCGCCCCGAGCGCGACGGCCTTCATCCGCCGCAGCGCGCGCCGGCGCTCCTGGTCGGCGACGGAGAGCAGCGTCGTGGGTGTTCGCGGCATGACGTCATCCTTTCACGGGGCGAGTAGCCTCGATACGTGATCGAAGACATCAAGAAGCGCGCCCTGCACCGCACCAGCATCCTCGAGGGTCAGATGCGCGGCGTCGCGCGGATGATCGAGAACGAGGAGTACTGCATGGACATCATCACGCAGTCCCGCGCGATCCAGCGCTCCCTCGAGTCGCTCAACCGTCTGCTGCTGGAGAACCACCTGCGCACGCACGTCACCCACATGTTCGAGGACGGTGGCGAGGAGCGCGACAAGGCCGTCGGCGAGCTCCTCAAGGCGTTCGACTTCGACCGCAAGTAGCGGCCGGCGGGGGACGCCTCTCAGCCGACCGCGTACCCGTCGGCGACCGCCAGCGCCTCCTCGATCGCTGCCAACCCCCGCACCAGCTCCGCCTCCTCGATCACCAGCGGCGGAGCGATGTGCACGCGGTGGAAGTGCGTGAAAGGCCAGACCCCTGCCCGCTTCGCGGCGGCGGCGAACGCCGTCATCGGGGCGGCGTCGGCACCGCTCGCGTTGAACGGCACCAGCGGCTCCCTGGTCTGCTGATCCCGCACGAGCTCCACCGCCCAGAACAGCCCGCGACCGCGCACCTCGCCCACGCTCGGATGCGACTGCGCCCACGAGCGCAGGGTCGGACCGACGACCCGCTCGCCGAGGTCGCGCACCCGTTCCAGGATGCCGTCGCGGCGGAACACCTCGAACGTGGCCACACCGGCCGCGCAGGCGAGAGGGTGCCCGGAGTACGTCAGTCCGCCCGCGAACGGGACGGTGTCGAAGGCCGCCGCGATGCGGTCGGAGATCACGACGCCGCCGAGGGGCACGTAGCCCGAGTTCACGCCCTTCGCGAAGGTGATCAGGTCGGGGCGGCCCTCGAAGGCATCGATCCCGAACCACTCGCCGAGCCGGCCGAATCCCACCATCACCTCGTCCGCGATGAAGACGATCCCGTAGCGATCGCAGAGCGCGCGTACCCCGGGCAGATAGCCGGGCGGCGGAAGCAGCACGCCGTTGGTGCCGACGACCGTCTCGACGATGATCGCGGCGATGGTCTGCGGTCCCTCGAGCTGGATGGTCTGCTCCAGATGCGCGAGGGCGCGCTCCGTCTCCTGCTCGGTCGTCTCGCTGTGGAACGGGGAGCGGTAGAGGTACGGTCCGAAGAACCGCACGGCCCCGGTGTCCGTGACGTCGTTCGCCCAGCGGCGCGGGTCGCCGGTGAGGGAGATCGCGGTCGCGGTCGAGCCGTGGTAGCTGCGGTACATCGACAGCACCTTCCGGCGGCCCGTGGCCTGCCGGGCCATGCGCACCGCGTACTCGTTCGCCTCCGCGCCGCCATTCGTGAAGAACACCTTCTCGAACCCGTCGGGAGCGACCTCGGCGATGAGACGGGCGAGCTCCCCGCGCACATCGTTGGCCATCGACGGCTGGATGGTCGCGAGCCGCCCGGCCTGCTGCTGGATCGCGGCGACGAGGTCCGGGTGCTGGTGGCCGAGGTTGAGGTTCACCAGCTGGCTGGAGAAGTCGAGGTAGGCGGTGCCCTCGTAGTCCCAGAACGTCGAGCCCCGACCGGTGGCGACCGGCAGCGGGTCGATCAGCGCCTGCGCGCTCCAGGAGTGGAAGACATGGGCGCGGTCGTCGGCGCGCACCTGCGCCTCGGCGTCCGAGGCGGGGAGCGGGAAGGTGAGTCCGTGGCGGTCGGTGAAGGTCGTCATCGTGATCGCTCCTCGTCAGTGGTTGCTCGGGAAGCCGAGGTCGATCTGCGACGGGGTGTGGTCGGGCCACCGCGTCGTCACGACCTTTGACCGCGTGTAGAAGTGCACCGACTCCGGGCCGTAGATGTGCGCGTCGCCGAAGAGCGAGTCCTTCCACCCGCCGAACGAGTATGCGCCGATGGGCACCGGGATCGGGACGTTGACGCCGACCATGCCGACCTCGATGTCGAACTCGTACTGCCGCGCCGTCCCGCCGTCGCGCGTGAAGATCGCGGTCCCGTTGCCGTAGGCGTTCGCGTTGACGAGCGCGACCGCCTCCGCGTAGGAGCCCACGCGCACGACGGACAGGACCGGGCCGAAGATCTCGTCGTCGTAGACGCGCATGCCGGGTGTGACGTCGTCGATCAGGCTCACCCCGAGGAAGAAGCCGTCGCCGTCGAACGGCTTGGTGGTGCCGTCGACGACGACCGTGGCGCCCTCGCCGGGAGCTTCCGTGACGTAGGAGGCGACCCGGTCACGGTGCTCCGCAGTGATGAGGGGCCCCATCTCGCTCGCCGGGTCCGTGCCGGGGCCGATCGAGAGGCCGTCGATGCGGCGGGCGACCGCGGCGACGAGGTCGTCGGCGATGTCGCCCACCGCCACGAGCACGGACACCGCCATGCAGCGTTCGCCCGCGGAGCCGTAGGCCGCGGAGACGGCGGCGTCGGCGGCCGCGTCGATGTCGGCGTCGGGCATTACGACCATGTGGTTCTTCGCGCCGCCGAGCGCCTGCACCCGCTTCCCGGCGGCGGACGCCCGTCCGTAGATCGAGCGGGCGATCGGGGTCGACCCGACGAAGCTCACCGCCTGCACCTGCGGGGAGCCGAGGAGCGCGTCGACGGCCTCCCGGTCGCCGTGCACGACGTTGAGGACGCCGTCCGGGAGACCGGCCTCGCGGAACAGCCGTGCGAGCCAGACCGCCGCGGACGGATCCTTCTCGCTGGGCTTGAGGACGACGGTGTTGCCGCACGCGATGGCGGAGGCGACCATCCACAGCGGCACCATGACCGGGAAGTTGAACGGGGTGATGGCCGCGACCACGCCGACCGGCTGCTTCACGGAGTGCACGTCGACCCCGCGGGCGACCTGCTCGCTGCGCTCGCCCTTGAGCAGGTGCACGAGCCCCGCGGCGAACTCGACGTTCTCGATGCCCCGGGACACCTCGCCGGCCGCGTCGGACAGGACCTTCCCGTGCTCGGACGTGACGATGGCGGCGAGCTCGTCCGTCCGTTCCTTGAGGAGCTGACGGAGCCGGAAGAAGACGTCGGCGCGTTTGATGAGGCTCGTCTCCCGCCACGCCGGCAGGGCGGCAGCAGCGGCGGCCACCGCGGCGTCGACCTCGGTGGCCGAGGCCAGTGCGACCTCTTTCGTGACGGCACCTGTCGCCGGGTCGAAGACGGGGCCGCGGCGCGCCGCCTCGGCGGTCTCGGTGCCGTTGATGACGTGACGGACGATGTCCACGGGTGCTCCTTCGCAGAGGGGATCGCGTCTCGCACACTCTGACCGAGGGTCGCTACGCTGGGGTTCGGCCCATGCTGACAGGAAACGGAGCGCGTGCGGAGTGGCAGAGCGTCAGGACTTCTCGGTGGATCGGACAGATCGTCCGGATCGATCGCCTTCGGTGCTGCGTGTCGGGGACGTGCTCGCGCTTCCCGCGGTGCAGGCGGGGGCGCCGACCGTCCTCGTCGGGGGCCCGGCGCTCGACGCCGGGGTGCGGTGGGTCCACGCCTCGGACAGCGCCGCCGTCGCCCGCCTGCTCGACGGCGGCGAGCTGCTGCTCACGACCGGCGCGGCCTGGCCGACGAACCCCGCAGCGCTGCGCGTGCTCGTGGCGGAGCTGGCGGCGGTGGGGGTGTGCGGCATCGTCGTCGAACTCGGCCCGCGGATGCCCCGCGTCCCGGTCGCGGTCGTCGAGGCCTGTGCCGCCTCGGGCCTCGCCCTGATCGCGCTCGGGGTGGAGGTCAAGTTCGTCGCGGTGACCGAGGCCGTGCACCGCGCGCTGATCGAGGCCCAGACCGTGGCGCTCCGCGAGCGTCAGCGCCTGCACGACCTCTTCACCACCCTCAGCCTCCGCGGCGCGCCGGCCGACCTCATCGTGTCCGAGGTCGCCCGCGCGCTCGACGCCCCGGTCCACCTCGAGAATCCGGCGGGGGAGGTCGTGGCGGTCGAAGCGCTCCGCGCCGCGGTCGGCGAGGCCCTCCGCCAGGCGGAGCGGGGCGGCGATCGGGTGCCCGTGCAGGCGCGCGGTGTGCGCTGGGGCTGGCTCATCGCGGCGGAGGGTCCGCCGCACCCCGCCGGTCGGTCCACGGTCCTGGAGCTGGGAGCGACGGCCCTCGCCTTCGGCTGCCTCGCCGATGGGGAGGGGGCGTGGACCGTGCTCGCCCATCGCAGCCTCGTCGAGGATCTTCTCGGTGCGCGGTTCGCCCGCGAGGAAGACGTCGAGGTCCGGCTCCGGAGACTCGGGCTCGACCTCTCGGGCGGGACCGTCTCCGGCCTCGTCTTCCGCACGGACGAGGACGCGGGGACGCTCGTCGCCCGCGCGCGTGCGGCGGGGCTGTCCGCGGTGGGGGCCCGGCGGGGAGCGGACCTGGTCCTGCTCCTGGCCGCCGGATCCGACGCGCTGACCGATGCCGTCCTCGCGCACCTCTCGGACGGCGCGCCCGTGACCGTCGGACCGAGCGCCGAAGGCGTCCGCGGCCTCCTGGCCTCGATCCGCGCCGCGCTCGACCTCGCCGCACGGCCGTCCGGGGGCGACGTGCCGGCGGTCCGCCGCGTCGCCGACCGGCCCCTCGAACGCCTCGTATCCGCTCTGCGCGACGACCGGCGGCTCCAGGCGCACAGCGAGCAGATGCTGGAGCCGCTCGTCCGTCACGACCGGGATCGCCGCGGAGACCTGCTCGCGGTCCTCGCCGCCCTCGTCGCGCACCCCGGCAACCGCTCCGCGGCGGCGGCCGCGAGCCATCTCTCGCGCTCGGTGTTCTATCAGCGCCTCGCGCTCATCGGCGACCTGCTCGGCGCGGATCTGGACGACGGGGAGACCCTCGCCGCCCTGCACCTCGCCCTCCTCGCCCGCCGTCGCGAGGAGACGCGGCCGCGCTGAGACCGACCGTCAGCGCGTGCCCCAGGCGAACTGCTGCTTCTGGAGCTTCGCGTAGATGAAGGTCTCGGTCGACACCACGCCCGGGATCGGCCGGATGCGATCGTTGACGAGGGCCAGCAGATGGTCGTCGTCCTCGCACACCGCCTCGACGAGCACGTCGAACGATCCGACCGTGATCACGACGTAGTCGACCTCGTCGATGTCGGCGATCGCCTCGGCCACGCCTCGGGCGTCCCCGGCGACCTTGACCCCGACCATCGCCTGCCGGTGGAAGCCGAGCTGCATGGGATCGGTCACCGCGACGATCTGCATCACTCCGGACTCGGTGAGCCGCTGCACGCGCTGCCGGACGGCGGCCTCGCTCAGGCCGACGATCCGGCCGATCTCGGAGTACGAGCGCCGCCCGTCCTCCTGCAGCATCTCGACGATGGTCTTGGAGATCGCGTCGAGGGTATGGTCCTTCTTCGACGGTGCCATGGTGTGATCTTGGCACCGCGGACGGTCGTGGACAACGGGGTGTGCGTGCGCCCGCTCAGGCCTCGATCGGGCCCAGCCAGGCGCTCGCCGCGGTGGCGTGCGCCGACTCCGGGTCGGAGGGATGGAACGCGCCGGCGAGGACGTCGCGATACAGCCGGGAGAGCTCGTTGGCGCTGAAGTACGAGCCGCCGCCGGCCACCAGCATGGCCTCGTCGACGACGTGCTTGGCCATCGTCACCGCGCGATGCTTGACGCCCGAGAGCGCGGGGAACCAGCCCGCGCCGCGGTCCGCGCGCTCGTCGACATCGCGGGCGAGTACGGCGATCTGCGGAGGGAGGGCGTCGTAGGCGAGGGCCATGTCGGCGATCCGCCAGCGGATGTCCGGATCCTGGCTGTACGCGGCGCCGCTCTTCTTGGAGCGACGCCGATGGGCCGTCGCCACGGCCAGCTCGAGGGCCCGCCGGGCGATTCCGGTGTAGACGGAGGCGAGGAGGATCTCGAAGACCGCGAAGATGCCGAAGACGATCGGGTCGGGGCTCGGGCCGGGGTCGATCCGCCGCACGACGTGCGCCGCCTCCGCGACGGCCCCGTCGAGGCGCGTGGTCCGGCTCTGGGTGCCGCGCATGCCGAGGGTGTCCCAGTCGTCGGCGGTGGTGACCGCGGACGTGCGGTCGACGAAGGCGAACACGAGCTTCGGCGCGTCCGGGCTCGTGGTGTCGAGCCCGTGCAGGCCGAGCTTCGTCCACACCGGGGCGAGCGAGGTGAAGATCTTGGTGCCGGTGAAGGCGTAACCCCCGGCGCCGTCCGGCACCGCGGCCGTGTCGCTCCCGAACAGCACGAGGTCGTTGCCGCCCTCGCTGATGCCGAACGCGAAGACCTCGCCGGCCACGGCGCCGTCCTGCACGAACTCGAGACCGGGGACCCCGCGGTCCGAGAAGACCTTGGCGACGCCGGTCCAGACGAGGTGCATGTTGATCGCCAGGGCGGTTGCGGGCGCGGCGCCCGCGAGCCGCTGCTGGAGGAGGGCGGCCTGCTCGAGGCCGAGTCCCGCGCCGCCGCGCTCCCGCGGCACGAGGATCGACAGGTAGCCGGCCGCGCGGAGCTCGTCGAGGTCGGCCTGGGGGAAGGTGTTCTCCCTGTCGTGGAGGGGGGCGCGCTCGCGGATGCGGTCGAGCAGGTCGTCGGGGAGATACGCCGACGGGTCGAAGTCGGTCATGCCAGAGCCTCCAGGAGCTGTCGGATGGATTCCTCCGGGCGGTCGCGATGCACCGAGTGGCCGGCGCCGGCCACGACCGACAGGGAGATGCGGGGGTTGCTCGCGAGCACCTCGTCGGCGAGGGCCCCGGTGAAGATGCTGGAGACAGCGGGATCGGCCCCGATCACGTGCGTGGGCACGGTCAGGCGGGCCGCGTGCGCACGGACGTCCCACGGCTGGTTCTGTGCGCTGGTCTGTTCGACCGCCCACGCGCTCGCCCGCCGGACGGCGTCGACCTTGAGCTCCTGGTCCTGCGGGTGCCAGTGCGGGTGCTCCTGCCGCACCGCGTCGAGGCGGTTGTCGGCGAAGGCGCGTTCCTGGCTGCGGCGGACGTCGGCCGCGTCCTGCTGGACGACATGGATCGCGGGATCGATGAGGACGAGGCGTCGTGTCCAGTCCGCGTCGTCCGCGGCGGCCACCGTCCCGGCGGCGCCGCCGAGCGAGTGTCCGACGACGGCATCCCAGGCGCCCGCACCGGGAGGGCGCGTGGCGGCGAGGTCCGCGGCGTACGCTGCGACGGAGTAGTCGAGCGTGCGCGGGGCGTCTCCGTGGCCGCGCAGGTCCACCGCCGTCGCGTGCCAGCCGGCCGCTGCGAGGGCGTCGCCGAGCCGCCACATGAGCGCGCCGGACGATCCCAGACCGTGCACGAGGAGGGCGCGTCGCGGCGCAGCGACATCGCCCCAGCTCAGGCGGGGGAGGGTGACGGGAGCGGGCATGGCACCAGCCTACGACCGCGCCGGGGCGTGGCGGGCGGCGTCAGCGCGCGGGCTCCAGGGGCGGCAGGTCGGCCGCGATGCGGAGCACCCGCGCGGCGGCCTCGTGTCCGGCGGCCAGGCGGGTCTCGAGGTCGGCGCCGTCGAGCGTCGCGGCGAGGAACCCGGACGCGAAGGCGTCGCCGGCACCGACGGGCTCGACGACGTCGACCACCGGCGCGGGAACGAACACCGGATCCGCGTCGCCCGCGAACGCCGTCGCGCCGACGTCGCCGTCCTTGACGACGAGGAGACCGCAGTGCGGGAGGTGGGCGCGGATCTCCGCTGCTGTGGCGGTGCCCCAGATGCGCTCGGCCTCGTCGCGGCCGACGAAGGCGATGTCGGCGGCGTCGGCCAGACGAGCCAGGGTGGCGGCCGCCTCTTCCGGGCTCCACAGCGCCCGGCGGTCGTTGACGTCGAACGAGACGACGGCTCCGGCGGTGCGCGCGTCGGCGAAGAGCTGGTCGACCATCGCCAGGCACGTCGCGGACAGCGCCGGGGTGATGCCCGTGGTGTGCACGATGCGCACGCCGGCGAGCTGCGCGGGGGACAGGAACCCCGGTGCCATGCGCGAGGCGGCCGAGCCGCGGCGGTAGTAGTAGACGGCCGACGACTCCACGCCGGGATCCTTGAACATCACACCGGTCGGTGCCTCGGCGTCGAGTTCGGTCCACAACTCGACGCGACGCCGTTCCAGCTCGGCGGTGAGACGTCGGCCGAGGGGATCGTCGCCGAGGCGGGAGGCCCAGGCGGCGCGGTGGCCCGCGGCCGCCACGCCGACCGCGACGTTCGCCTCCGCGCCCGCGTGCGTGATCGACGCCGTGTCGGCGGACGCGAGGTCGGCGCCGGTGGGAGTGATCAGCGCCATCGACTCGCCGACGCACACGATCGCGGGGGAGGAGGACGGGACGGAGGGGCTCATGAGGGGGTGACCGCCAGGGGCTCGGTATCGGGATGGGGGCTCGCGTCGCGGTGACGCAGATCGGGGAAGGAGCGCACGAACACGATCGAGACGAGCAGTCCGACGCCCGCGAAGATGGTGGCGGCCAGGTAGGCGCCGCGCCAGTCGCCGACGTCGACGAGGAAGCCGGCGACCGCCGATCCGGCTGCGGCGCCGATGAGCTGGCCGGTGCCCGCCCAGCCGAAGGCCTCGGCGGTCTCGCTGAACTTCACGCTGGCCGTGGTGATGGCGAACAGCACCGCGAGGGCGGGAGCGATGCCGATGCCGGCGAGGATGAGCGTGCCGCCCAGCCAGAAGACGTTGAGCATCACCATCGTGAGGGCCAGGCCCACGGTGACGATGAGCAGGCGGCGCGCCATGGCCCACGGGACGATCGGGATGTGGCCGAAGGCGAGACCGCCGGCCAGGCTGCCGGCGGAGAAGACGGCGAGGATGAGGCCCGCCGCGAGGCTGCCGTGCTCGAACGTCGCGACCACGCCGACCTCGACCGCCGAGCAGGCGCCGATGAGGAGGAAACCGATGACCGTCGCGAGGAGCACGGGCGGCTTGAGGACGACCTTGCCCAGCGCATTGCGGCTGCGGGGGATGCGCACGCGGCCGACCTCGGGGGAGAGGATGAACCACGCGCCGCCGGCGACGAGGACGATCGCCACCAGGAGCAGACCCTCCATGGTGCCGACCTGGGTGGAGACGAGGGTGATGACCACCGGGGCCAGCACCCAGATGATCTCCTGCAGGGACGCGTCGAGGGAGAACAGCGGCGTGAGCTGGCCGGCGTTCACGAGCTTGGGGTAGATCGTGCGGACGGCCGCCTGCACGGGCGGGGTCGACAGGCCGGCGATCATGCCGAGAGCCATGTAGCCGGGGACGGAGAGCGGCAGCAGCCCGAGACCGAGCACGGCGATCACGCAGACGGACAGGGTGAGGGTCAGCACCCGCCGCATGCCCCAGGCGCCCATCCACCGGCTGGTGATGGGGCCGGCGACCGCCTGGCCGACGCTGGTCGCGGCGAGCACGAGGCCCGCCGATCCGTACGATCCGGTCTGCTGCTCGACGTGCAGCAGGATCGCCAAGGACATCATCCCGTTGGGGAAGCGCGCGGTGAGCTGGGCGGCGATCATGCGGCCCACTCCCGGCGTGCGAAGAAGATCCCGATAGCCCGCCACTCGACAACGGTACCGGGCGGCGGCGACGTCGGAGGGACGGGCCGACGACCGACACGCCGCGACACGCCGTGGACACGCCGACGGGCGAATTCCACAGGCCTGGGGATGTCGGAAGCCCCTCGTAGGGTGCCCCTGTGGATGGATCTCTCACAGGCTCCTCCCAGCCGCGATTTCCCGCGGGTCGACGACCCCGGGAGAGGGGGTCCGCCTGTGGAAGAAACGGTGGACAACCTGTGTTGTATCTGTAGAGAGCGGTGGAAAAACTACACGGATGTAACTACTACCCCTTGTGGTCGCACCGAATGTCCGTCCCTATATGTAGTATTGAGATCCCGGCGGAGGTCTGCCGGAGAAACCAGAGATTTGAGGGGTTCAGATGTCGATCACGGTGTACACCAAGCCTTCCTGCGTCCAGTGCAACGCGACCTACCGTGCCCTGGATGCCAAGGGCATCGAGTACGAGATCCACGACCTGTCGGAGGACCCGACGGCCCTGGAGCAGGTCAAGGCGCTCGGCTACATGCAGGCGCCGGTCGTCGTCACGGACGAGGACCACTGGTCGGGCTTCCGTCCCGACAAGATCGACGAGCTCGCGTCCCGCCTGGCGTAGTCCGACAGGCTCGCCACCCGGCCCTTCGACAGGCTCAGGAACCCAAGGAGAGAGCTATGAGCGCCGTCGCGACCGCAGCGCCGCTCCTGGTCTACTTCTCGAGCGTGTCGGGTAACACCGCGCGCTTCATCGAGAAGCTCGGGCTCCCCGCCCGACGCATCCCCCTCCACCGGAACGAAGAGGACCTCGTCGCCGACGAGCCCTTCGTGCTGGTCACCCCCACCTACGGCGGGGGCGTCGGGCGCGGGGTCGAGAAGGGGGCCGTGCCCAAGCAGGTGATCCGGTTCCTCAACGACGAGCGCAACCGGCGCCACATCCGCGGGGTCATCTCCGCGGGCAACACCAACTTCGGCGACGCGTTCTGCCTCGCCGGCGACATCATCAGCCGCAAGTGCCACGTGCCTCACTTGTATCGGCTCGAGATCTTCGGCACACAGGACGACGTGGATCGCGTGAGCGACGGATTGGAACGACGGTGGAATCTTCAGTGACCGAGACAGTGGCATTCAAGGTGAACCCCGCGTACGAGGGCCTGGACTACCACGCGCTCAACGCGATGCTGAACCTGTACGACGCGAACGGGAAGATCCAGTTCGACGCCGACAAGCGCGCCGCGCGGGAGTACTTCCTGCAGCACGTGAACCAGAACACGGTGTTCTTCCACTCGCTCAAGGAGCGCTTGGACTACCTCGTGGAGAAGGAGTACTACGAGGGCGCCGTCATCGAGAAGTACTCGTTCGACTTCGTGCAGAAGCTCAACGACCTCGCCTACTCGAAGAAGTTCCGCTTCGAGACGTTCCTGGGCGCCTTCAAGTACTACACGAGCTACACGCTGAAGACGTTCGACGGCAAGCGCTACCTCGAGCGCTTCGAGGACCGCGTCGTGATGACCGCGCTCGCCCTGGCCGACGGCGACGAGAAGCTCGCCGTGAACCTCGTCGAGGAGATCATCTCCGGTCGCTTCCAGCCGGCCACCCCGACCTTCCTCAACGCGGGCAAGGCCCAGCGCGGCGAACTCGTCAGCTGCTTCCTGCTGCGCATCGAGGACAACATGGAGTCGATCGCCCGCGGCATCAACTCCGCCCTGCAGCTCTCGAAGCGCGGCGGCGGCGTGGCCCTGCTGCTGTCGAACATCCGCGAGGCGGGCGCCCCGATCAAGCAGATCGAGAACCAGTCCTCGGGCATCATCCCGGTCATGAAGCTCCTCGAAGACAGCTTCAGCTACGCCAACCAGCTCGGCGCGCGTCAGGGTGCGGGTGCGGTGTACCTCAACGCCCACCACCCCGACATCATGCGCTTCCTCGACACGAAGCGCGAGAACGCGGACGAGAAGATCCGCATCAAGACGCTGTCGCTCGGTGTCGTGGTGCCGGACATCACGTTCGAGCTCGCCAAGAACGACGAGGACATGTACCTGTTCTCGCCGTACGACGTGGAGAAGGTCTACGGCGTCCCGTTCGGCGACATCTCGGTCACCGAGAAGTACCGCGAGATGGTCGACGACCCGCGCATCAAGAAGACGAAGATCAACGCCCGCGAGTTCTTCCAGACCGTCGCCGAAATCCAGTTCGAGTCCGGCTACCCGTACGTCATGTTCGAGGACACGGTCAACAAGGCCAACCCCATCAAGGGGCGCATCAACATGTCGAACCTCTGCAGCGAGATCCTGCAGGTGAACACGCCGACCACCTACAACGACGACCTGTCGTACAAGGAGATCGGCAAGGACATCTCCTGCAACCTCGGCTCGATGAACATCGCGCTGTCGATGGACGCCGACGACCTCGGCCAGACGGTCGAGACCGCGATCCGCGCGCTCACCGCGGTCAGCGACCAGAGCCACATCCGCTCGGTCCGCTCGATCGAGGACGGCAACGACCGGTCGCACGCGATCGGCCTGGGTCAGATGAACCTGCACGGCTACCTCGCCCGCGAGCACGTCTTCTACGGCTCGGAGGAGGGTGTCGACTTCACGAACATCTACTTCTACACCGTGCTGTTCCACGCGCTGCGCGCCTCGAACCAGCTCGCGATCGAGCGCGGCACGGCGTTCGACGGATTCGCCGACTCGACCTACGCGTCCGGCGAGTTCTTCGACAAGTACATCGACCGCGCCTGGGTCCCGGAGACCGAGAAGGTCAAGGAGCTCTTCGCGGGCAAGCACATCCCGACGCAGGAGGACTGGGTCCAGCTCAAGGCGTCGATCCAGGAGCACGGCATCTACAACCAGAACCTGCAGGCCGTGCCGCCGACGGGCTCGATCTCCTACATCAACAACTCGACCTCCTCGATCCACCCGATCGCCTCGAAGATCGAGATCCGCAAGGAAGGCAAGCTCGGTCGCGTCTACTACCCGGCGGCGTTCATGACGAACGACAACCTGGAGTACTACCAGGACGCGTACGAGATCGGCTACGAGAAGGTCATCGACACGTACGCCGCGGCCACGCAGCACGTCGACCAGGGCCTGTCGCTGACGCTGTTCTTCAAGGACACCGCCACCACGCGTGACATCAACAAGGCCCAGATCTACGCATGGCGCAAGGGCATCAAGACGATCTACTACATCCGTCTGCGTCAGCTGGCGCTCGAGGGCACCGACATGACCGAGTGCGTCTCGTGCATGCTCTGACACTTCGACAGGCTCAGTGACCCAGGAACTAGGACAAGAATGACTCCTCACTCCCCGCTCAAGCTGGTCTCCAGCGTGCAGGCGATCAACTGGAACCGCATCCAGGACGACAAGGACCTCGAGGTCTGGAACCGTCTGGTGAACAACTTCTGGCTGCCGGAGAAGGTGCCGCTGTCGAACGACGTGCAGTCGTGGAACACGCTCACCCCCGACGAGCAGCTGCTCACCATGCGGGTGTTCACCGGGCTCACGCTCCTCGACACGATCCAGGGCACCGTCGGCGCGGTGTCGCTGATCCCCGACGCGATCACGCCTCACGAGGAGGCCGTCTACACGAACATCGCGTTCATGGAGTCGGTGCACGCGAAGAGCTACTCCTCGATCTTCTCGACGCTCGCGTCGACGAAGGAGATCGACGAGGCGTTCCGCTGGTCCACGGAGAATGTGAACCTTCAGAAGAAGGCGCAGATCATCATGGACTACTACCAGGGAGACGACCCGCTCAAGCGCAAGGTCGCCTCGACGCTGCTGGAGTCGTTCCTGTTCTACTCGGGCTTCTACCTGCCGATCTACTGGTCCTCGAAGGCGAAGCTGACGAACACGGCCGACCTCATCCGCCTCATCATCCGCGACGAGGCCGTGCACGGGTACTACATCGGCTACAAGTTCCAGCGCGGACTCGAGACGGCCGACCAGGCGCGCAAGGACGAGCTCAAGGACTACACGTTCTCGCTGCTCTACGAGCTCTACGACAACGAGGTGCAGTACACGCAGGACCTCTACGACGGCGTCGGGCTGACCGAGGACGTCAAGAAGTTCCTGCACTACAACGCCAACAAGGCCCTGATGAACCTGGGCTACGAGGCGATGTTCCCCTCCAGTGTCACCAACGTGAACCCGGCGATCCTGTCGGCGCTCTCCCCGAACGCGGACGAGAACCACGACTTCTTCTCCGGCTCGGGCTCCTCCTACGTCATCGGCAAGGCCGAGGCCACGGAAGACGACGACTGGGACTTCTAGAAGTTTTCTGAGAAGCCTCGGCTGAAAAGCCTGGTCAACGGCCCGGATCCGCGAAATCTCGCGGGTTCGGGCCGTTTTTATGCCCTCTGTTCGACGACAGAGGAGAACAGAGATGACCAGGAATGTCCGTTCGGAGTGGCACGTGGATGGCACGCGCACACCTTCCCCATGGAAGCGAGGAGGCCAGCCACCCGAAATTTGGGGTTGGCACACCGCCGAGGCCGTGCCACTTCGTGCCATAGGAAGCTCGGGTGATGCCCCACGATCCGCGGAAACACGCGGGTTTCGGTGTTCACGCGGATCTAGTGGCACGGAGTGGCACGAGGGTCCAACCGCGTCCATCCGAGTACACGGGAGTGCATCATGAGCGGGACGAAACGCGAGGCATGGGGCAGCTTGCGCAAGCTCCCGTCGGGTCGCTGGCAGGCCCGCTATCCCGCGCCAGATGGCGAGATGTACCCGGCGCGAACCGAGGACGACAAGGCGCTGACGTTCGTCACGAAGACCGATGCGCGAAAGTGGCTCGCGTCGATGCACTCGAAGATCTCTCTCGGCCTGTGGGAGCCGCCAGAAGTCATTGCGGAGCGACGCCGCGCCGAGACTGCCGCTGAGCAGTCGCGATCCATGGGTTTCGAGGAGTACTCGAAGCGCTGGTTGCAGATGATCAAGACCGAGCCGAACCGAAGCGGCAAGATACGTGCCGTCGGCACTGTCCGCTCCTATCAGGGCAAGGTCTTGGGCTATCTCGTTCCTGAGTTCGGAGACACTCCAATGAGGGACATCGATATCGACCGCATCCGCGTGATGACAGACCGACTCGACAGAATCCCGGCTCCGCTGAACCCGAGATCGAAGTTCAACGGAATCACAAGACCGGTGCTGATCGTGCTCATGATGATCCTGCGCCAAGCCGCTCGCGATGGCATCATCCCCGCGGCACCGAACGTATCGATTCCGCGTCAGGAGTCCGTCCGTTACGATGCCGACCACGACGAAAGCGAAGACGTCATCACGCCGGTACAGGTCGAAGCACTGTATGAGGCAGTGCCGACCCAGTGGGCGATCATGGTGCAGCTTGCCGCGTGGTGCCAACTCCGACGGGGCGAGTGCCTGGGCGTGCAGCGCCGAGATATTGAATGGCATGATGATGGCAGCGCAACACTGCACGTGCGTCGCCAGCTCAATGCCAACACCGGCGACTACACGGAGCTGAAAAGCGAGGCGGGTAAGCGTTCGTTGAGTGTTCCGAAAATCATGATCCAGCGCCTGAAGGAACACCTCAACGACTATGTTGCTGCGGAGGCCAAAGCCCCCGTGATCCCAGCGAGCCCCGGCGGCAGCATGCCGCTGTCGAACACGCGCTGGGGGTACATCTGGGCTGACGCACGTGAGCGCGTTCCAAACCTGCCGCATCGCTTCCGGTTCCATGACCTCCGGCACACCGGCTTGACGCTCTTCGCACAGGAAGGAGCAACTCTCGCGGAACTGATGCGACGCGGCGGCCACGCTGACATCCATATCGTGCTCCGATACCAGCACGCCACGATGAGTAGAGATCGGGAGTTGGCGGATCGCATGAGTGCACGTGTTGGCGTGACGATCTCCGCGGCACCTGGCGCGGGCCAGACGACGTAGCCGGACAGTGCTGGACACCTGTGAAGCAAAGGTAGTCAGCTCACAGGAGGGCCGCATGATGACCGCTCGACAACCGCAAGCAACCCAGGACTCTGTGCTGGTATCACTGGCAGTAGCAGCAGAGAACCTGGGGGTCTCGGTCAAGACTCTTCGACGCCGAATCTCTGATGGAACCGTGCACGGGTACCGTGTCGGTCGGCTCATCCGTGTCGACCTCGATGAAGTGCGAAAGGCTCTGGTCGTGGAGATTCCCACAGTGAGGTAACCGCTACAACGCGCGGCTCGCTGGAGATACTGATCGAGACGCTCCCGGATGGACCGAGTTCCGACCGGGAGCGTCTTCAGTGTCCAGGGCGCGCACCACGTCCGACGCGCAGACAATGACTTCCGCTCCGCCGTCTTGCAACAGATGATTCGTGCCGGAGCTGGCAGCGCTCGTGATGGGGCCGGGCACTGCACCAACGATTCGGCCGAGTGCGTTGGCCTCATGAGCAGTGTGAAGCGCACCCGACCGAAACCCTGCCTCAACAACGACCGTGGCCCCGGATATTGCTGCGAGGATGCGAGAACGATCCAGAAATCGCTGCCGGGTTGGTGCGACGCTGGGCGGAGCCTCAGAAAGCAGCAGACCAGCGCGTGCGACCGAGGCCACCAGTTCACTGTGCCCCGCGGGGTAGGGGCGGTCGATCCCGGAAGCGAGCACTGCGATGGTGTTGCCCCCTTCGGCGAGCGCGGCACGGTGTACTGATCCTTCGATTCCGTACGCCGCGCCAGCGACCAGCGTCTTGCCGTTTCGGGCCAGCTCACCGGCGAGGCCCTCGGTGATGTGCGTGCCATACGCTGTGGCTGCTCTCGCACCGGTGACGGTGACGAATCGTGAGAGTGTGTTGCCGAGCAGATCCGTACGCCCGCGCGCCCACAGCGCATACGGGGCACGATCGCCGAGGTCGCCTATGCCAGTCGGCCAATCTGGATCGCTCGGGATCAGTACCCGGTAGTCGTCGCTGCTGAGCGTCTGTGCGGCAAGATGATCCACACCCGCTCGGGGACGCATACGATCGCGCCAGACGGCCGATTCGACCGCATCCATTCCTGGGACGGCGATGTCGCGCTCGATCAGAGCGATTGCCTCAACCGCGCCAACTCGGGAGAGAAGCGCACCGGTTGAGATGTCACCCGGTGAACTGATCACGGCCAATAGCCGGCGAGCTGTTCTTTCGTCCTTGGCGAGGGCAGTGAGCGTTGGCATGGAAAGCCTCCTTCGCTGTGCATCGCTCAGGAGGTACGCGCGAGCTGCCCTTTCATCGATCGGAATGTCGGCGTACCCTGGAGGTTGAAGCAGGTTCTCAACTCTGCGGGCCCTCCGGGGCGGCCCTTCTGGGCGTTCGATCACACACTGCTTCCTCGACGGAGAACGACGTGTGACGAGAGGCCCATCATGATTCGTCCAGTCTTGGCGATTACGAGCTTCATCTATTCGCTCCTGCAGCGCTACGCACCGAGCAACATCGTGCTCCGGTGGGTCCGGAGTCGGCGTGGGTTGAAGTGGGGAGTTCCTGCCATGCTCCTCGCCCTGCCATACCTTGGCCTTGCGCTTTGGTGCTCATCTTCGGCCGCTGGCGGCGGACCAGCATGGCTGAATCTCCTCGTCCTCCTCAGCCTGTGGAACGCGATGAAATTCATCGCATTTGGACCCATTAGCCTGATCATCTTGTGTCGCGTGCGTGCAAAGGAACTCGATGAACGGCGTGACGGCGAGAAAGTGTCCGAGCTGGCACTGAACTGATTCCGACCGACCGCGACAGCGGCGCCGATAGTGCGGCCGAATCAGACCGATCAAGCCTCCGGAGCCGCTGTCGGCACCCGATTCGTTGGTGCCGTGTGAGTGTGGGGTAGAATTGACGGTATGCATTTGTATTTCCTGTGATGGTTGAGTAGGCCTACCGTGCTCGTTGAGTAACTCCGAGCTTGCGGCGGCCGCTTGTTCTGGCCCCATGGAGGGTCTGCCGTCATTCGCGTACCCGCTTGCTGTTCGGCTTGTCGTGGTGCGCCTTGCTGAAGGATTTGAATGCTTACCCCTACTCACCGTCATCCGGCGCGCCATCGCGCGCAACTCACCGCTTCCGACGTCTCCGTAATGCGAGGCGTAACCCCGGTGCTCAACCATGTCGATCTCGTCGTCACTCCCGCGTCTCGTGTGGCGATTGTCGGAGAGAACGGTCGCGGAAAGACCACACTTCTGCACGCGCTCGCGGGCACGCTGGTTCCTGATAGTGGAATGATCCAGCGCATCGGCACGCTCGGGCTCGCTGAACAAGAGATGAACTCCACCGACAACCGCACCGTTGGGCAGGCCGTCGCGGAGGCAATCGCTGAACCGCTCGCAGCGCTGGCCACGCTCGACGCCGCTGCTGCCGCTCTCGCGGATGGGAGCAGCGAGGCCGCAGAGCAGTATGCCGCGGCATTGGAAGGTGCTGAAGCGCTCGACGCGTGGGATGCCGAGCGCCGCGTACATGTCGCGCTCGAAGCACTCGACGCAGAAACCGACATGACACGATTGCTCGCTGATCTGTCTGTGGGGCAACGGTATCGAGTGCGCTTGGCCTGCCTGCTGGGGGCAGAGGATGATTTCCTATTGCTGGACGAGCCCACCAATCACCTCGACCGCAGCGGGCTTGATTTCTTGACCGCGCAACTCCGCGCGCGCAAGGGTGGTGTCGTCATCGTTAGCCACGATCGCGCGCTGCTCTCTGACATTGCGGAGACGGTTGTTGACCTCGATCCGACACCTGATGATCGCCCCCGCATCTACGGCAACGGGTATGAGGGATACCGAGAAGGGCGCCTGGCCGAGCGGGGACGCTGGGAGCAGGAGTACGAGCGCCAGCAGCAGGAGCAAGCGCGGCTGCAGGACAGTCTCAGCGCTGCGCAGAATCGACTGGTGTCGGGGTGGCGACCGGAGAAGGGGTCACCGAAGCACGGCCGCGCGACGCGCGCGGGCGGGCTTGTGCAGAGCGTGCACCGACGCCAGGAAGCGCTCGAAGCACACGCGGTGACGGTGCCAGAACCACCGCAGCTGTTCCAGTTCCCTGACCTGCCCACACGAAAAGGGGCGGTGCTGCTGAACGTCGACAACGTGGGCCTTGCCGGGCGGTTGGTGCAGCAGGTGTCGTTCGAACTCTCGCACCGCGGCAGGCTCGTGGTCACCGGCTCGAACGGGGCCGGAAAGTCGACGCTCCTGAGTATCGCGGCGGGCGAACTACTGCCAGACACCGGAACAGTGCGGACATCCCGTGGCACGCGTTTGGGTTTTCTTCGTCAGGAGACGATGCTGCCGCCTGATCGCCGGGCGAACGAGGTATACGCCCGGCGCCTCGACGAACTCGTCGGTCAAGGAACGCTGCAATCATCTGAGGCGGTCGGCCTCGGTCAACTTGGACTGCTGCGATCGCGCGAGGCAGGCAAACGAGTGGGTGAACTGTCGATGGGTCAACAACGACGCCTCGACCTGGCGCTCGTCCTCGCGGCACGCCCGCACGTGCTACTGCTAGACGAACCTACGAACCACCTCTCCATCGCGCTCGTTGACGAACTCACCGAGGCACTCGGGGCTACCCAAGCGGCCGTCGTACTGTCGACCCACGACCGGCAACTTCTGCGGGATGTCGCCCAATGGCCTCATATTCATCTGATGGCGATGGCTGAAGGCGAGGCACTGGTATGAGCAACACCATCAAGCTGCGCGCACTCCGCCCATTGGCATCACGTGATTACCGTCTCCTGTTTGCCGCCGTCGGCATCGAGGTATTCGGGACCGGTATGTGGACGATCGTCATGGTCTTCCAAGTGCTCGCACTCGACGACAGTCCACTTGCGCTCTCCGCGGTCGCAACCGGAATGAGTCTTGGCCTGTTCGCCTTCTCCGTTCTCGGCGGGGTCGTCGCAGACCGGTTCTCCAAACGCCGGATCCTGATCACCGTGCAGGGCTCAACGGCCGCGATCATGACCGCCGTGGCGGTCCTGTCGCTCACCGAGAACATCGAACTATGGCACGTCGCAGCAGCCTCGTTCGCGATGGGAGCCGGGAGCGCGTTCTTCTACCCGGCATACAGCGCCTACCTGCCCGTGGTCCTTCCTGCCGAACAGCTCCTGGCCGCGAATGGGCTCGAAGGGGCGCTCCGTCCATCGATGGGGCAAGGGCTCGGCCCAGCCCTCGGTGGAGTCATCGTCGGTATGTTCTTCCCCGCAATCGGAGCGGTTATCGTCGCGGCCTCGTACGCAATTGCTTTTGTCATCACCTTGTTCCTCAGCCGTCGTGACGAGAACGCTGAGCCCACTCCTGCCGAAGAACGCACGAGCGTCTGGAGTGACCTACGTGCGGGCGTGGCCTACGTGGCTCGCACACGCTGGTTGCTTTGGACGCTGATCTTCGGGTCGTCGCTTGCGCTCATTGTTCAGGGGCCGATCGAAGTTCTCCTCCCGTTCCTCACACGCGACCGATTCGAGGATGCCGAAGCTGCGTTCGGGTTCCTACTTGCCGCGTATGGGATAGGAGGGGCTGTCGGTTCGCTGATCGTGTCGTCGTTGAAGCTTCCGCGTCGATACTTGACGTTTATGATCCTGTGCTGGGGCGGAGGAACTCTTCCGCTTGTGGTCATTGGCGTTGCCGACAATTTGATCCTCATGCTCTCCGCGCTTTTTGCCGTCGGCGCACTAACCGGGGCGGGCGTTGTCGTGTGGGGCACATTGTTGCAGCGGTTGGTGCCGCTCGACATGATCGGCCGAGTCGCCAGTCTCGACTTCTTCGTTTCGATCGCGTTCATGCCAGTCTCGATCGCCATCGCAGGTCCGCTTTCGCTGCTGATTCCCATCCCTGTCATCTTTGTGATTGCGGGAGTCATCCCGCTAGCTCTCGCGTTGATCGCATTGCTGGTAGGGCGCATGCGTTACATGGAGGAGAAGCATCCATTAGACGTGGCCGACGAGTGACTCAACCGGGCAAACTGTACCTGGCGTTGACCTTGGTCAGGTTGGTATCTCACCCGTGTGCTCGTCGAGACTCGCGTAGAACGCATCCTCGGCCGCTCGACGTGCTTCGACCTGCTCGAGCACGAACTGCACGAAGTCGGCGTCTCGATCTGTGATCGATTGTTCCACGCTGTCGGCAGCGGGTTCCTCTCCGGGCCAAACGGTATGTCGAGTCGGGCGATCTCGGTCGAGGCGCGTTCCGCTTGTTGCGACCCAGTCACGGAGACGTTGGCGCGCATCCTGAAAATCTCGGTGCCAACCCAAGGGGGCCGATCCGTCCTGGTTTGAGTCGTATGCGCAGAGCCAGTGCAGGTGCAGTGCAGAGAGTTCCCAGAGCAGTTCAGGGTGGCGATGCCAAAGCGGAGGGACGACCGACGCAGGCAGACCGTACTCGGTGCGAAGCCAATTGACCCAAAGGTTGAGTTCGAGAAGTTCCTGCTCCAGGTCATGGGAAGTGAGGAGGTTCCAATTGATCGGGTGCGGTGGCTCTGCGATGAGGTCAGGTTCGAACTGACCAGCCTCTCCGTTCCGAGGAGTGCCGGCGGTGGGATCGTACTCGTTCATAAGCTCACTCATCCGGTTCAGCGGCCGAGCGTGGGCGCATCGGCCGCGGCACTTGTCCTTTGGGGAGCGAATGCCTGACCCCGCTCCGGGTTCACGCTCATGCGACGGGCTGGTTGTCGAGGTGAACGGTCGACTTCGTACCTTGTGCGGGCCGCGTCGTGGCCGATGCGCTTTGCTACGAACTCTTCGCTTTCCACGTTTTGACCGTCGCGTTCGTAACTCACCGGGCGCTGGTAGCCCTCAGCGATGAAGTTGTCGCCTTTCGAGAAGCGCTCTGCAGCGCGTTCAGCCGAGCGCCCGAACATCACCAGATGGTGATAGCTCGACTCCAGCTGGGTGAAGGTGCCGTCTTCCTCGCGGCGGAAGTGCTCTTGCCCAAAGCGGAGGTAGAGCCGCGGATTCCCATTGGCTGCGACTGTCAGTTGCGGATCTGACGTGATGAAACCTGAAACGGATTCTTGTGTGTGGATTGACATGATGTTCTTCCTGATTGATGGGACGAACAACCTCGTTCGGTCGCTGTGGTAGGCAGGTGCACTTGTGTCCCCAGAATCGTTACTGTGAAGGTCTCCGTAGGAGTGCCTCGACGACAGTGCGATTACGGTGGAGCGCGGCCCCGTCCGATCGGCGGGGCCAAGGATGCAGATCCGTGATGATGGGTGGTGCGGAGCGCAAGAGGATCACGCCAGTTCCGAACGGGAGTGTCCGAATTCGATCGGGAGGCAGAATCGGCACTCTCCGGATGGAGCGTTGATTGGAACGCGAGCCATAGTCGCCGAGCGTGACCGAGTTCGTGAACTCATCACGTTCTCCTATGAGTGTCGAAAGATCTTGAAGGTCACGGGAGTTGGATGCCCCACCGAGAACGATCTTTGCGATGCTCGCATCCCAGATCGCTGCTGCCTGGTTCTCTGACCACTTGTCTCGCGCTTGCGCGAGGGACTGCAGCACGGGCATCGTCGTGATGCCGGTGCCGCCGCCTTCGGCCATGAGCGTGGGAAGCGACGGGAGTGGCGCGAGGTTTCCGATCTCATCGAGTGCGAGCAGCAACGGCGGATCAAGTCGTGCGCCGGGGGAGCGTGCGGCCATGCGGCGCGCAGTCTCAACGAGGTCTTCGACGAAGGCAGCGACCAACGCCGCGCTGTTACCGGCACCGGCCCCCGTCGCGAGTAGGTACAGTGTGCCGCGGTCGCGGATGAACTGCTCCGGATCGAAGTGCTCGCCCTCCGACGGGCTCACGGAATCCAATACTCGCGGGTCGGCGAGTGCTGCCAGAGCGAGCGAGACTCCTTGCCAGATGCTGTCGCGAGTGCGCGGGTCGGAGTCGAGCATCGCTTCCAAGGATTCCGCCCACCCTGTTGCCGCGAGAGGTGAGCCGGTCAGGATCGCGACGGCCTCGGCCGCGGCTGCAGGGTCCAGTGTCCACCGGAAGAGTTGCGCAGGGGTCCTGTGATCCAGGGCTGCAGCATGGAGGAGTGCCTGTAACGCAACCCGAGTCTTGCCTTCCCAGAAGCCACCACCTTCGACACCGCCAGAGGAAAGCTCGGTGGCTGCTGCGAGGCCGGTCGCACGGATCATGGCGGTAAGCGGATCTTCGCAGCCTCTGATGGGTGACCAACGCAGCCCGGCAGGAATCCCTTCGGCCAGGTGCTGTGGGTCAAAGACAGCGACCGGGCCGAGGCGCTCTCGCGCCTTCAGCGTGACAGTGAGATTGTCGGGCCTCGTCGAGGTCGTGACGACTGCCCCTGGCGCATCGAGGATGGCCGGAATCACGACATGCAGACCCTTGCCTGAGCGCGGCGGACCGATCAGCAGAATCGAGTCTTCGACACTGGCCCAGACTTGTTTGCCGTGCGAGCGTCCAAGCAAGTAGCCCACGTCGGCAGCCTGTGGACGCGCAAGCGATGGCCGGAGTGTGGCTGCACGACGAAGGAGTGCCTTCGAAGAAGCGCGGGATGCGACATCGTGCCCGCTCGCGGTCCCTTCGAGCTTGCGGGGGTCGGCAGAGACTGCGCGCGAGTGGCGCCGAAGCCAGATCCAGATCCCAACAACCACGGTGGCGAGCAAGCCGAGCAGGAACGCCGCGACGACCCAGTAGAGCACTGTGTGGAGGCGTGGCACCCCAAGGGCCGCTGCAGGATGAACAGGGTCAAAGAGTACGCTGACACCACCTGCGAAGCCGACCGTTGGTTGCTCCACACCGGTCAGAAACGCCGCGATTGATCCGGCACCGCGAAGCACGGCTGCGATACCGAACAAAGCGAAGAGGCCGATCATGAGCACGTTGGTCAGCTCATCCCCAAGACCTCGGCTGTGAGCTTGGGGGCTGGTCATGACGGCAACTGCTCGACGACAATGACTCCCGAGACGCGGCCGATGAGAAGAATCTCTGCGTTCTGGTCCGAGATCTGACTGAGATCGATAACCGCACGAGCTGTGCCGTCGGCAGAACCTTCCGCGTTCGACAACGTGAGAGCAGCTGCCACATCCTCGCCAGGGATGAACCCGGAGCCACGCAACTCGATCAGTTGAGGCGCTGTTCGGAGGCGCGCTCGCCGCGAGGAACTGGGCGGGGGCGCCCCATTTGCAACGTGTTCGCTACGAGTGGCGTGAACAATGTCGGTGAACACCGCGCCGTCGTGCTCGTGCACCTCGACACGCACAGTACGGGTGCGGTGCTCGGAGAGTGCATCGAGCAGTTCGCCGAACCGACTCCTATTCCATTTCGACGCCAAGCCAGGAGGTGGGAATTCTTGGCTATCTAGTGTGACCTGCATCGCGCCGCGTTCATCGACGTGGACTCTGGCGATCGGAAGATTGACCGGCTGTTCGGAGTGGGTGTCTCTGCTGCTGCGGTTGCTCATGCCGGAAAGGTGCGCGGTGCTTCGCAGCGTTCGCACTTTTCTCTATCTACAGATAGTACATTTGTGTTACAGTTGCGGCAGTTAGAGACAGATCGCGACAGTTGAGCACTGGAGGTAAGTGTGGCCGAGCAAGACGAAGACTCGATCAACGCGCTACGCCGAGCACTCCAAGGTGCCAGCGACTCGTTGCAGGTAACGCTCACGTTGTCGCGCGCGACCGCAGAGAACGTGCTGCGGCTTCTTGAATCAGAAAACGGAACGGGGGCCGTGGTCGTCCCTGTTAAGGAGTTGTACACGACCACAGAGGCTTCGTCCTTGCTTGGCGTCTCGCGTCCAACGCTAATGAAGCTCATCGATTCGGGCAGTATCGAGGCCGTCAAAGTTGGGACGCATCATCGCATCCCTGCCGACGAACTAGTGGCGTTTCAGCGTGCGCGCCAGGTAAGCCAGGAAAGGGCGGCAGAACTGCTCACCGAATTCTCGTCCCGTTCGGCCGCACGTTTCCAAAGCAATGTCACATTCCGTGCAAGCGCTGAAGGGGAGGAGTGAGATGGCGATTCCACGGCCACCGGCGCCGCAGACAGGTCCAATGCCAACATCGCGACCCCCGATCGATGAAGGTTCGGCTGGACATACTGCAGAGACCCGTGCCGCAGCCGTCATTTCGCCTGAGGACTTCGTCAAGACTGGTCGTCGACTCTTCCTCGATACCAACGTCTTTATGGATACCGACACCCTTCGCTCAGCCGGTCTGAAGATGCTGTTCGAGCGCTGCAAGGATCTCGCTATCCGAAACGGCAACGGCATCGTCGTCCCGTCAAAGGTCATCGATGAACTCGCCAAGCAAAGCAGCCTGGATGTCTCACTGTTCACTGAGGAGCGGGCGGCCGCTGTCCGACGTGCTGGCCAGTGGCTGACGGTGTTGGGCTCTGCGGCAGCTCACGGACTCGTCCGCAAGGACCTCGGTGACGGGTCAAACCCCTATGCGGACGACCTGTTCGTCGATCTCTTCACGCACTTCGGCGACCAGTACGACATGTGCCTCTTGACCAACGACATTACGTTGCGGCTACGAATCAGACTGCTCTCGGTCGAGGTGAAGCATCGACTAGTGGCAGGCACAGTACAGGCGGATGGCCGGATTGCGGTCGACAGCGATCAGGAATTGTTCGAACGCGGCGCGAGAAAGCTCGCGCGGATCATGAGGCATGTCGAAGATGGGCTTGCCAAGGCCAAAGACCACGCAGAGGTGGAGATGCTGGTCCCTCTGCTGGACGACTTCAAGCGCTCGTTCGACGTCGCAGACGTCGACGCGAGGCCCGGAGGCAGACGCGAGCCCAGGGCTGCAATGAAGCCTGCTCCGAAACAGACGGACGGTGCGTTCAAACGTGTGACGACGCTCAAGCCAACAGATCAGTTGCTCGCAGCCACCGTCATCCCGAAGTCTGGTGACAACGTGATCGCTGCGTCATCACACTCGCGGCGTGCAATCGTCTTGGGTGACTTGGTCGGCGAGGGCGGCGAGGGGTCGGTTTATGCCGTGCAGGGTGTCCCCAGCCAGGTTGTCAAAATCTTCGATAAGGACCATCGAACCGAGCATCGCAAGGCAAAGCTCGAACTCCTTCTGTCGCATGAGCTTGAAGCGCAAGGAATCGGCTTTCCCACACACATCATCACGAATGGTGACGATGAGTTTGTCGGCTACGCCATGCCGCGGGCTACTGGGAAGGAACTCCAAGCGACGATTATGCGTCCTGCTCGCTTCAAACGGACGTATCCGACCTGGACGAAAGCGGACCTCGTCGATGTTTGTATTTCGTTCCTCGAGAAGGTCGCCTACCTTCATTCGCTGAACATCCTCCTCGGAGACATCAATCCGAAGAACCTCATGGTCGACGAGCATAAGAACGTTTGGATCATCGACGCTGACTCGTGGCAAGTGGAGGGGTACCCCTGCCCTGTGGGAACGGCGATGTTCACCGCGTCCACGATCACCGGCGATTACGCTGATGCGCTGCGCACTGTCGAAGAAGAACGCTTCGCTATCGCAACGATGCTCTTCATGATTCTCATCACTGGTCAGTTCCCCTACGCGCGTGCCGGTGCAGATGGTGGCGACTTTGCGGCCCTGATCAAGGAAGGAAAGTTCGCATTTCAGTTCCAGGGAGCGTCAGACCAGGACCAGCCCGAGGGCAACTGGAAGTTCATGTGGAGCCACCTCCCTTTTCAGGTCAAGCGTCTCTTCTGGCATACGTTTCAGCGTCAAGGTGGTTCACGTTACGATCGGCGCCCGACAGCGAACGAATGGCTCTCGGTGTTCCGTGCGTACCGAGACTTCTTCGGTGGTGACGACGACTTCGACCCAATGTCGAACGACGTCTACCCATTTCGATTCCGTGCTTTCCGTCCGGATACGCCTATCCGCGACTGTCCGCAGTGCAAGCGGCCGAACGCTATCGTCGGCAGATGGGATGAGGAGAGCCAGACTTACTACGAGCCCGGCCTTTGCTACGACTGCAATCAGAACAAGTCGAGGTGCGCCGACTGCGGCAAGCCGCGACCTGTTGATGCATTGAAGGACGGTCGTTGCTGGGACTGCAACCGGAAACGCAACTACGCGACGTGCGAGAGCTGCAACAGAGAAGTCGCCAAGACCTACTTGGTCGGTGGCCGGTGCTCGAACTGTCAACCGGTTCCGTGCAAGGACTGTAAGACGCCCACGGTGAAGACCGAACTGACCTACGGGCGCTGCGAGGCATGCGTCAAGAAGGCAGCCGAGCTCAATCCAGCAAGACTCTGCATTGAGTGCCGCCAGCCCTTCATTACCTTCGATCATGAGCGGTGGTTCCTAGCCAAGGGGCTCGATATCCCGAAGTCCCATCAGGCCGCGACAAAGAAGCCATGTCCACCGCGGTCGACTGCTTCGCGCCCACCGCGCCCGGTCCCGAGTCGAGCGAACTCCTCGGCTAAGCCAGCAGCTCCGTCTAAGAAGAGCTTCTGGCAGAGACTCGCCTCCTGGCTGACCTCCTGACTCAGCACTAATTGACCACAACAACTGAAAGGTAATCCCATGGCACTTAACATCGGAGTCGACGACCTCGTCGAGAACCCAACCCCGCGCGTCCCTGTTGCCCTCTGCCTCGACACGAGCGGATCAATGATGGGGGAGAAGATCCGAGAGCTTGTCAGAGGTGTCAACCTCTTCTACGACGCGATCGACGAAGATGACGACGCTCATGACGCCGCCGAGGTGAGCATCGTTGAGTTCAATTCGTCTGAAAGCCTGATCCAGGATTTTGCGAGTGTTGAGCGACTGCATCGAATCGATGCGATCGATGCGACAGGTGGCACCGCCCTCGGCGAGGGAGTGAATCTCGCGCTCGATACGCTCGAAAAGCGCAAGTCCACCTACTCGAACGCAGGTGTTCTCTACTACCAGCCGTGGCTCGTTCTGATGACCGACGGACAGCCGAATGGGCGTCCCGAGGAACTCGAACGTGCAGTTCTCCGTGTGACGGAACTGGTGGCGAAGAAGAAACTCACCGTCTTCCCGATCGGGATTGGCGCCGACGCTGACATGAACGTGCTTGCACGATTCAGCCCGAACCGTCCTCCGCTTCGGCTCCAAGGACTGAGTTTCAAGGAGTTCTTTGAGTGGCTGTCGAAGTCTGTTTCCCGCGTGTCCCGGTCCACACCTGGGGACACTGTCAAGCTTGATCTTGAGGGCTTGGCTGGTTGGGCGGAGTTGTAAGTGTTCAATGAGTTCCATCATCAGGTGCGTGGCCGAGGACATGAACTCGACGGAACCCGAGGGCAGGACCGGACACAATACCTTTCGCGCGGAGGTGTCCAGGCGATCTGTTTAGCTGACGGCGCGGGGTCAGCTTCGCATTCCGAGCTTGGCGCGCAGATGGTGGTAGACGAAGGGTGTGCCGCGCTGGTTGAGCAGTTTGAGAGTCTGATCGCAAGTGTTGACGGGGGCCAGATCAAGATCGACCTCCTGAAGAGACTTCTCGCCAAAGTCGACATGCTCGCCGAGCGACACGATCGTGACGTTCACGATTTTGCTTCAACCTTTCTCGGCGTTGCCGTGTCCGGCGACAAGTTCCTTGGCGCGCATGTCGGTGACGGCGTGATCGGATACCTCAAGGATGGGGAGATGCACGTCATATCCGCTCCAGAGAACAGCGAGTTCGCTAATCAGACGACATTCGTGACTTCTCAGGGTGCCGTTGGGTCGATGCGGCTCTTTCGGGGGTCGTTGCAAGGAGTGACGGGCTTTATCCTCATGAGCGATGGTGCTGGGGATAGTCTCTTCGACGCGCGCACAGGTCAGCTGGCAACGGCCTGTGCAAAGATGATTATGGCCGTCGGGGCTGCGCCCACAAGACTGAGTCAGAACTCAAGACACAAGAAGCAGTGGCGGAAGTTCGTGGACATCAGGGTGCGCAACGCAACTAAGGATGACTGTTCGATCGCGGTTCTTGGGCGGCCTGGGGCCGATTAGCGAGAGCGATCACTATCTGCGATTCCGTCGCGAAGCTTCTAGGCGTTGCCGCTATTCATCATGCGGCCGGTCGTGTCGAAGAGTTCCAACTCGCCTGGGTGCAGCTGGTGCTGGCAGACGAATGAACGGTCCTTGATGCACCAGAGGCCCTGGCCAACGCCGAGCCCAGGCAACAGCTTCTGCTCGGTGCCAGTGAGCCCGAGTGCTCCCGCGGTGACGCCGAGCTGGTCGGACTCTTGCCGATAGATAATTCTCGTTTCAGCGTTGGCCAGCAGACTGTTCGCCAGAGCGCGCATTGCGGACCCTTGATCACCGACGTTCTCCAGGTCAGTGAGCTTGTGGAAAATCAGCATGTTCGCGATTCCATAGTGGCGCGCGAGTCGCCAGTGAGCGTCCATCCGACGCAACAGTGCCGGGTGGGACATCAGCCGCCACGCCTCGTCGTAGATGCACCAGCGCTGACCGCCGTTTGGATCGAGCAGCGCGGACTCCATCCACGCTGAAGAGCAGGTCATGAGCACCGAGATCAGTGTCGAGTTCTCCGTCACCCGTGACAGGTCCAAAGAAATCATCGGCAACGTGGGATCGAAGGCCACCGTTGACGGGCCGTCGAAGAGCCCGGCGAGGTCCCCGGCAACGAGCCGTCGGAGCGCGTGCCCGACGAGTCGCCCGTCTTCGGCAAGTCTGCCGTCGGGGTCTGCGCGAGCGGTTGGCGCAAGGATGTGCTCAACGACCATCGGAAGGATCGGTACGTCATTGCTGCGCACGACTTCGGTCAGTGCGGTATCGATCGCCGTGTGCTCCAGCGGTGTCAGGGGACGATTGAGCACCGTCTCAGCGAGTGCACCGATCAGGTCGCGGCGCCGCGAGGCAACGGTGGACGCCCAGCTCTCATCACTCATACCTGAGGGGCGGTAGCCCTCGTCGAGCGGATTGAGTCGCGTGGTGAGCCCGTGCCCGAGTACGATCGCTCGTCCGCCCACAGCTTCGGCGACGGCCGTGTGCTCGCCCTTCGGATCTCCTGGCACGTAAACGCGGCGCCCGAATGGGAGGGACCGTGTGTAGAGGCTCTTCGCCAAGCTGGACTTCCCAGAGCCTACGATGCCCGCGAGCACGAGGTTCGGAGCAGTGATGATGCCACGGGCGTACAGCACCCACGGGTCGTAGACGAAGGAACCACCGGAGTACAGATCCTGGCCGACGAAGACGCCATCGGAACCGAGCCCGCCCTCCGCGAGGAACGGGTACGCCCCTGCGAGGGTGGCCGAGGTGTCTTGATGCCGGGGTAGACGGAACCTGCCTGTTGAACGCAGCTGAGCCGGGCCAGGCTCCCCAGCGGAGGGAAGATACGATGTGCCCCGACGCGCAGCCAACTCTGCCGAATACTTCGCGCGGGTTTCTTCGCGTTCAGAGTGCTGCTGCTCGATCTGTAGCTTTGCGGCCGCTTTTTGACGCTGCTTGCGCACTCGACGCTTCTCGGATGCTGGAGCAACGAGCACCGCCGTATGGAGCCGCTCGGCGTCATCCCGGTTCATAACCCCAGCCCTCGCTGGTGCTTGAGTGCCGTGATGTTCGCAGGCTCGAACCAGGATGCCCGCTGGTGGCGCGGCGCCACTGGGCGCGCATCGAGGCCGCGCGACTCGTTCGGAAGTCCGTCCTGGGCTTCGACGGCGTGGAGTCGATAAAGGGCAACGTGGTCGAAACTGTGGCTATAGGCGAGATGGTAATCACCCTCGCGCAGCTCGTGCTCCAATGGCCCGCTTGGCGGCTCATCGTAGACGTACCCGTTCTCCATCGCCGCGCTCGTGGTCTCGTCCCCGTAATCCCAGCTCTTCAGGTGGTCGAGCCCGGCAGCAGGGCCGTCAGCGTCGATCATGTCGAGCACTTCGTCGGCTTCTTCACCTTGCATGAAGACGACGTTGACCCACCGATCTGCCGGGGTGATGTCTGTCGCGGGAGCCTCGTGCCAGGCGACACGACTCGCTGCGGATGCTGCGGCGTTCAGTCGCTCTTCGGCCTGGTCGATGA
Organism: Microbacterium paraoxydans; assembly: GCF_019056515.1. Taxonomy (NCBI): domain Bacteria; kingdom Bacillati; phylum Actinomycetota; class Actinomycetes; order Micrococcales; family Microbacteriaceae; genus Microbacterium; species Microbacterium paraoxydans. The sequence continues at coordinate 2,871,752 of NZ_CP064873.1, read as the reverse complement.
ATGTCGCCGCCTGGTGCAGCTCATCGGCGGCAGCGAGCGCATCCGTCGACCCAATGGCATGGTCGCCGTGATCGTCGAACGCACGGGCACGATTGCTGATGTGGGCAGTAGCGAGCTGATCGAGCACCTGCCTCAGCGAACGGACTCCCGACAGCAGGTCGCCGAGCACGCCATAGAGTTCCTGGGGGTTCTCAAAGTTGCGCGACGCATGCGCGAGCCCGCGCAGCGCCTCGGATGCTTCACCGGCATCAGCGCCGGGATCGTAGAACGTGGGCATTGCGACCTCCTGAGTCAGTACCTGACACACAGGAGGTGCTCGGAACCGTCCTCAACATTGGAGATCTGTCGCCAGCGCGTCGAACACTGCCGGGACGAGCCCAGCAGGAATGGAAGCGGCGAATGAGCGCTTTTCCGTTCAGGAATCGCCACCGCATGGCTCGGTTTAGAGTTCTATGACCTTTCCGCTCTGGAGAAACTCTTGAACAACGAGCGCCGGGCTCTTTAGGTCCTTGAAGGGGCTTGTCTGGGCCAGTTCCGTGATAGCGGAAAGTAGCTCGGAGACTCGCGCGCCTGCATCTTCCTGATCCGAGACCAGAGCAGAGTCAAGGTTGTCGAACAATCGTCGGAAGTTCTCGCGCCGCTCATCGAATGTCCGATCGAGGGCGGTGAGGAGGAAGTCACGTTGCACATGGATGATCTCGATCTGGCTCCGTTCCCAAACGCGAATCTCCTCCCGGCGAGTCTTCTCTTCGGCGACAACCTGGACCCACTTGTTTGCTGAAGCAATGACGAGGTTGAATGTGTCAACAACCATTGCGGGGCCAGGCTTGGGCAACATTGCTGCCACGGAGCTAGATGCGCTCATGCGTACTTCCTCAGTATTTCGATTGACGCCTCAGTTAGTTCCCCTGATTTGGGGTCGAGGACAGGTGTGTTCAGGATTTCCTTCACAGCTGTAACTAGTTGGAGAGCACGTAAGAATTCGCTGGCATGCTGTTCAGGGTCAAACTCCACCCGTTCCAGTGCATCGATCGCCGAGCTAGCGCGTTCTGCTAATCGTGCGAGCAGATTGCGAAGCTCCTGAATGCGTCGTTCAACTGCTCCAAGCATTTCTTGTGCAAGCGCAATGCGTTCAATCTCTAGTGACACTGATGCCACGTAGTTCTTAGACTTAGTCTTCGACTTAGCGCCAACAATGCCCATGGTGAATCCACCGACCAGGAGCGCTGGGACCGCAGCGGTGAGGCTGAGAACTGCTGCCCCGGCGGCCATCCCTCCACCACCAGCCGCTATTGTGCCACCGCCGATGGCAGCCAAAGTTGCGTTCTGGGCGGCAACGCCACTAAGAGACGCAATTGCCGTACCAGTGCCCGCGGAGGCGAATGTAGAAACGCCCCAGATCGCAGCCGCTGGAGCGGCCGCGCCAGCGCCAACTGCGCTCACTACGCCGGACACGCCTGCGGTTATGTTCTGCGTCCCAGCCACATACTTGGGAATATTGGGAACGCGGATACGTACGCCATCGACCTTCTTGAAATTGAGCCGCTTGACAAGCGCCTCATTCCGTTCCAACCAGTCAGCGAAACGGCCAATGTTCTCGCGGTGGACCGTGATCTGGAACTCGCCGTAACTGCGGGCAGCAATCTCAGTGTCCAAACGAACCACTTCACAGTCAGAAAGTGCGATTTCAAGCCGTGCGGCGGCTTCCTTTCGCATCGTCCGACCTTGAGACAGGTCGACGACTCCCTTGCCAGCGGCGGCAATTGCTGTGGCCGCACCGATACCGAGAGGTACCAGGACCTTCGGGCCTGCTTTGAGGATCTTAGGGGCACCTTTCAGAGCAAGCTCGATGAATCCCATGGCCCTCCTGAATACTTGTCATCCATCTAGATACTACCGACTGCGTTGCTCATGCCTTGATGAGGCGGGACTGCGGTGCGGTAACTCGTACTCAGACTTGGCGGCACAGCGGCAGCGCAGCCGCGGTGAACGCCTGCGCCTGCTGGCCGACGAGGAGACGTGTCTCGCAGGAGGCCTGGATCGCCGCTTGCTCGATGGCGGCGACTGCGGCGTCGAGGTCGTCTGCGGTACGTGCTGAGACTGAGACGAGACCCGTGTAGCGGAGTACTCCGTGCCCGGCAGTGAGGTCGGCCTCTTGCTGCAACACGTCGTGAAATTCCGCCGTCTGCGATGCATCCTCGATCTGACCGATCCGCTGACGCTGGGCAGCATCCGAGATGTACTCGGTCTTCTTCTTGCGGATGTCGCGCGCCGCCTGATCAGAGCGCATCGGGGTGCACAGAAGCGAGAACGACCGCTGAATCCCTGTCGAGAGCAGCAGCGGCGCGAGGAACCCGGGGTAGACCATCGACCGCGGCCACTCCGAGATCCACAGCACTGCGTGGAAGGCCGAGTCGGTGCGCAGCCTCGACCACGATTCATTGACGGCCACCGGCCCGGCCGTCGCGAGCGACTGACCCAGCTCACCGTGGCGTTCAAGGGTCGCAGCCACCGCAGGATCATAAGCTGACCTCAGAATCACCGCGATCTCGCCACACGTCAACCAGGACGACGGTGAGAGATCGGCTGACCGCAATGCAGCCACGAGTGTAGACATCTCTTGACGGAGCACAGCCGCCGCGCCACGAATGCCTCCGCCAGCCGTGCGAATCTGTCGCGATGCCGCACGCATGTCGAGGGAGAGGGACAGCGTGGTCGCGTGACGTTCTCCGGCGGGCCCGGCGCGTTCGATCAGCTCGGCGTACGTGGTCGAGGCCCAGGATGCGTCGGCGTTGCCGTGCGACGCCCACCATTCGGCAAGCCCTGTCCCAGAGTCGGGCAGCGTCCGTTCCAACACCTGGAGCATCGAGATGCGTCCTGATCGGCAGGCGGTTGCGAGCACGCGGCCCCAAGAGCTGACGCGGCGTTCCTGTTCGCCGGGGTCGAGGAGCACGAAAGCGGGATGCGAGACGGCAACGATCGCCGTGAGTGTTTCCGCGGTCGGATCATGCACCATCCCTGCGCCCGTGGTGGGGTCGTCGTACTCGCGGAGCCGCGCCATATCGCCAGGGAGCGCAAGAGTCCCGGCGGGCCGAGGTTTCACAACTCGTCGACGGTAGAGAAGTTGCGCGCCGGTGGTCTTCCACACCCACCACACGACCACGGGGAGCCATTCGACGATCGCGCGTCCAGCGATCCGGATCCACACCACGGCCGCCGCAGCAAGCCACACGGGTGCGGAGAACGCGATGAGAATGCCGCCGCCAGCGTAGAACGCCCACACGAGCGTGCCGACCCCGAGACCGAGAGCAACCAGTTGCGACAGCGACAGCCCGAGCAGGATACCTCGGCGGGTAAGCCGGGAGAACTTCACCGGGACGAGGTCACCGGCTCGTTGCACGTCGTGATTCTTCGGCATGATTGGTCACTCCTTTCCGTTTGGCCGGGGCCGCGGGGTGCTCGGCGGTGCGGGATCTGATCTTGGTGCTGGCGGCTGTGGCACAGAGGGAGTCGCGGTGGCAGGAGGCGTCGCAGACGGGGCAGCCCCGATTTCACCTGCGCCGGTCATCGCTGTTTCGGCGGTGCCGCCGATCGCCTGCCCGAGCTTCGGTCCCGCTGTCGCTGCGCCCTTGACGACTTCGGCTCCGATGATCACGGCTGCTGCAGGCCCGGCCGCCGCGGCAGCTCCAGCACCAGCGCCCGCTCCGGCACCAGCACTGGCTCCAGCGCCTCCGCTCGCGCCAGGTCCCGCTTTGGCTCCGGCTGCTGCTCCGCTGGTACTCGCCCCCGCTGGGGTCGATGTGCCTCGCGCACCGCTCGATGTGGGAGTTGCGCCGGAACAACCGCCGGAGCCGCCATCGAGGACTTTCTTCACGCCGTCTCCTTGCGGCTTCGACGGAACAGGAACGGGGCGGTTGACGGCGTTCTTCGCTTCCTGCTCGCTTCCCATCGCCTGGTAGAGGTCGAAGCCGAGGAACGAGATGAATCGGTAGACCATGTAAGGCGCGAACGCGGCGATGAATAGCAGCACAATGCCCGAGATCGGTTCAGTGACGGAGGCGAGGTCAGCTTCGATCGGCGTTGAGACCTGGGTGATGGCGATCAGGAACACGACGACGAGCACGAGTTTGGACACGATCAGTGCGACGACGAACGCCACCCATTTGCCGATCCATCCGCGAGTGACGTCCCAGGCAGCACCGGCGAAGGCGATCGGCGCAAGCCCAATCGCCACGAGCAGCAGAGCTTTGCGAATGAGGAGTGAGAACCAGACAATCGCGACCGCGCAGATCATGAGCCCGGCGAGGAAGATCGTGATGATCGCTCCGACGCCGGGCGCAGCAATATTGATCGTGGTGAGGCCAGCGGTAAGCAGCGCGATCTTGTCGCCCATCGTCTCGGTGGTCTCTCCCGCAGCCTGGACGATGCCGATGGAGAGCTGGTCGACGATCTCCAACGCCGTTGCCGTCAGCGTGATGACCACAAACGAACCGAGCACAGCCTTGGCCGCACCGAGCGCTGCGCGCGAGAGCGCAGCAGGTTCGCGCCGGATCAGTCCCAGAATGAGTTGGAAGCAGAAGAAGAGCAGCACGATGAAGACACCGATACCGAAGAGCAGGTTGTAGACGTCGAGGTAGCCCTGCGACTGGACGTCGACGAGGGTGGTGCTGTCGAAGACGGTCCACATGGCTTCGATGAGCCATCCGGCGGCTTGCCCCATCGTCGCAGCCAGCCAGTCGAATGGGGCAGACACCAGCGTTGCGGCGCCCTCACCGACCGCATCGCACACACTGGAGATGACGGGGATATCGCAGACACTCATGGCGTTGCTCTCGAAGTCGGTGGATTCGCGAAGCTCACACCTGCTGCCCGACGTTCCAGAAGAAGTTGATCAGCGTCACGGAAGCACCGCAGATGATGGCGGCGCCACAGGAGACGAGTACGCCGAGCTTGCCGCGGGAGGCGAGGTGGGGATTGGATGAGTTGGCCCCGAATCCCCACACGATCGCCGACACGATCAGTGCGAGCACGGACAGGATTAGCCCGATCGTCATGACGGCGCCAACGATGACGCGCAACTGACCGATTCCGGGCAACCCCGAGTCGTTGGGAGTCACGTCGATATTCATCGGCAGGACTGCGGTGAGGGTCGTGATGAGTTCGAACACGGTGGCTCCTTGGCGTGAACACCGCCCGCGGCGGTGACGGAACAGGGTCGAGAGCCAGGTGCGCAGGTCATCTCCCGCGGGGCATAGCCCGATCCGCCAAGTCCACTCTCCGAGCCACGAACGCGGGCACTCGGTCGTACTACCTGAACCTCATGCCGTCAGCGACGATGTGTCGCGAACGTCCTTCAGAGGTAGCGGCAGATGGACTCTGGAGCGCAGGGTTCGGATGCGGTTGCCGTGGCGTTTGCGCGAAGCTCGACGATGTTGGAGCGCAAGGCCTGCAACTTATCGATCTGCGCGTCGATGTCTACGAGCTGACGGTCAAGGAGGCCTCGCACGTGATCGCAGGGCGAATGGCCCGAGTCACGAACATCCAGAATCTCTGCGGTTTGTGCCAGGGTGAGCCCGGCGGCACGTGCCCGGTCAATGAATTCAAGCCTCTGAATTGACTCGTCCCCATAGCTGCGGTACCCAGTCGGGGTTCGTTCTGGCTGCGGCAGTAGCCCGCGCTCTTCGTAGTACCGGAGGGTCGACGTAGTAGTCCTTGCCTTTTCGGCGAGTTCCCCGATCCGCATCGTGACACCTCCGGAGTCAGCTTGACCTTCAACCGTACTTGAAGGTTCATCCTATTACGAGTGGTCGAACGTACGGCCCGGTTCGATAGGGGGAAGTACCATGACGCAACACAGCGAGTTCGACCTTGCGGTGATCGGCACTGGCGGCGCGGCAATGTCCGCAGCAATCCACGCCCGATTGGAGGGTGCGAGCGTCGTCGCCATCGAGTCCGGCACCCTCGGCGGTACCTGCGTGAACGTGGGCTGTGTGCCTTCGAAGACGCTCCTCGCGGCCGCTCACATACGCCACGCCGCGATCTCGAATCCGTTCCCGAGCGTCTCCACGATTGCTGGCAACGTTGACCTCGCCGCGCTCATGCAACAAAAAGACGAGCTGGTCGGCATGCTCCGCCAAACCAAGTACGCAGACATCGCCACCGCGTACGGATTCGAGATCCTTCCCGGCACAGCCACGTTCGCCAGTCCATCCACGCTGCTCGTAGATGGCCAACCGGTGCGTGCCAAGTCGTATCTCATTGCTACCGGTGCAGAACCACTCATCCCGGCTATCCCCGGTATCGAACAAATCGAGTACCTGACGTCGACCACAGCGATGGAACTGACTGAGCTGCCCGATTCGCTGGTCGTGATCGGCGGGGGTTTCGTTGGTCTGGAACAAGCGCAACTCTTCGCCCGGCTCGGGGTCGACGTCACCGTCATCGGACGGCTCGCCTCGCACACCGAACCCGAACTTTCCTCGGAACTCCGCAAGGCCTTCCTGGATGACGGAATTACTGTCATTGGTGACCGTGCCGCGAGCATCGCACGTATCGACGGTTTGGCGCACGTGACGACGGCCCGGGGACTGTGGCTGTGGGTGAACGGGTACTCGTAGCCACCGGCCGCACGCCGCGCACCGAGAGACTCGACCTTGCCGCGGCGGGCATTGCGACCGACGCGCGCGGTTTCGTCATCGTCGACGAACTGCAGCGGACAACCAACCCGGCCGTGTTCGCCGCCGGTGACGTCACCGATGCACCCCAGTACGTGTACGTCGCCGCGATGGCAGGAAAGATCGCTGCGCGGAACGCACTCGGTAGCGCTGAGCATGTTGACTACACCGGGCTCCCCTCCGTGCTGTTCACCTCGCCTCAGCTTGCTTCCGCCGGGATCACCGAAGCAGACGCCATCGCCGCCGGATACCGGTGCGCTTGCCGCTACCTGCGACTGTCCGATGTGCCCCGAGCGATCGCCAACCATGACACCCGCGGTGGCATCAAGATTGTCGCCGATGCTGACACCGGCAAAGTTCTCGGCGTCCACGCCCTCGCCGACACCGCTGGGGAGATGATGCTCGCCGCGACCTACGCGATCAAAGCCGGATTCACCGTCACGCAACTCGCCGACACGTGGGCTCCGTACCTCACCATGGCAGAAGGCATTCGCCTCACAGCGAACCTCTTCCGCAACGAACTCCCCACCTCCTGCTGCGCCTGACACAAGAGCCGGGCTCAGCGATGTGGTGGTCCAAGTGGTATCCGCGACGCCTTCAGCACCGGCACCGACCGCGTGATCGATGCCTACGCGGTCAGCGTGGGCTCAGTTGAGGCAGCGGCGCCGAGCGCGTCGTCTGGGCCGCTGACACGCGGAGCACACCAGGACACTCAGCCGCCAGGTAGCAATCACAGCACGCTGCCATGTACGTAGTCGGCTACGAGGTCAGAGGCCGAAGGCACCGCCGCTCACGAGGATGAAGATGCCCAGGCCGATGAGCACGATCGGGAACAGGATGTGTTCCCAGCGTTCCAGGAGTTCGGCGATCGGTCGGCGGGTGGCGACGAACTTACCCAGGCCGACGAGGGCGGCGACCAGGGCGAGGAACACGATGCAGTACGCCACCACGGCCGCTGGGCCCACGCTGAGGAAGACCGGGACGTAAACGCCGATGTTGTCCCCGCCGTTGGCGAAGGTCACCCCGGCCACCGTCCACACCCCAACCTTTTTACCCTCGACCTTTGCCTCATCGTCATCGTCCGCACCGCGGTTGCGCCAGGCTTGCCACGCAGCCCAAAGTCCCAGCCCCAGCGGAATGAGTCCGAAGTAGGGGATGACCTCTGGCGGCAGGAACGCCCCTGCCCCGAGCGTCACCAGCACGGAGGCGCCCAGGATGCCGATGAACCCGAGGTACTGTCCGACCAGGATTCGGGCGGTGGTCCCGCGCTGGCCCGCGCCTCGGGCGAAGAACAGTGAGAGCACGATGATGTCATCGATGTTCGTGGCGATGAATAGGCCGATCGCCTGCAGGACGGAGGACAGGATCATGCGCCCACCGCCGCGTTCCAGTAGCCTGGCGACCCAGCGCTTCCGGCAGCCGCGTGCCGTTGATGCTCTGCGACCATCATTGTTCGTTCCTGGTGTGGTGTGGGCCTCGGAGGTAGAGCAGGAGGCCGAGGGCGACGCCGACGCCGAGGATGACGTCGGCAAGGTTTCCGATGAACAGGTTGCCGTAAGCGAGGAAGTCGGTGACGTGACCGCGGCCGAACCCGGGTGGGGCGAACAGCCGGTCCAGGAGGTTGCCGACTGCGCCGCCCCACACTAGGCCGATCGCGACCGCCCACCCGGCCGATCGAGTGCGCGCGGCCGCGATGAGTAGGGCGATGGATGCCGCGGTCGCGATGACGGTGAGCAGCCACGTTGAATCGGACCCTAAGGACATGACGGTGCCGGGGTTGAAGGCGAGCTGCAAGCCGAGCCAGTCTCCCAACAGCGGGATGCGGTCATCCTCACTGAGCTGTGCGAGGGCGAGTGCCTTGCTGCCTTGGTCGATCAGCACTGCGCCGGCGGCGACGGCGCACGCGAGCAGGAACCAGCGGAACCGGACGCGCGCCACCGTGCGGGCAGAACTCGCTTCCACGGCGTCCGCTGATCCCGGGGAGGGAGCGGAGCCGTCAAGGGGATCGGTCATGCCTTCGTGCGCCGCGCAGCACGGAGCCCGTTGAGGATGACGACGACTTCCGCGACCTCGTGCACGAGCACCACCGCGGCAAGTCCGAGGACTCCAGTGATTGCCAACGGCAGAAGGACGACGATGATCGCGATCGACAGCACGACGTTCTGGTTGATGATGTTGCGGCCGCGGCGGGCGTGGGCAAGGGCCTGCGGGATGAGGCGCAGGTCGTGGCCGGTAAATGCGACGTCGGCCGACTCGATCGCGGCATCCGCGCCCTTGGCCCCCATCGCGATCCCAACATCCGCGGCCGCGAGAGCGGGAGCATCGTTGATGCCGTCGCCGATCATGGCCGTGGGCTGAGACTTCGACAACTCCGCCACGGCCGTGGCCTTGTCCTCGGGGCGCAGCTCGGCGCGCACGTCCTTGATGCCGGACTGGTCGGCCAAGGCAGCGGCGGTCCGCGCGTTATCGCCGGTGAGCATCGTCACCCCGATCCCGCGGCGGTTCAGCGTGGCGATGACCTCGGGAACCTCGGGGCGTAGCTCGTCCCGCACCCCGATCGCCCCGGCTGGCTGATCGTTGCGGTGGACGATGACGACGGTCATCCCCTCGGATTCCATCGCTTGCGCCTGGTCGGTCAGCGTGCCCGCGTCGAGCCAGCGGGGGCTCCCCACGGCGAGACGGGCACCGTCGAGGGTGCCGGTGATGCCATGTCCGGCGGTCTCGGTGACGCCTTCAGCGATCGGGGCATCGAATACGGCATTCGTGATTGCGGCGGCCAGCGGATGCGTACTGTTGCCTTCCAGGCTCGCCGCCCAAGCTAGCGCGTCTTCTTCGGTCACGCCCGCGGCGGTCACGACGCGAGTCACGGTGGGCTCGTTGCGGGTCAGGGTGCCAGTCTTGTCGACGGCAAGGTGACGTATGCCGCCGAACCGTTCGAACGCAGCCCCGGACTTCACGACCACCCCGAACTTCGAAGCAGCGCCGATCGCAGAGACGACCGTAACCGGGACGGCGATCGCCAACGCGCACGGCGACGCGGCGACCAGCACCACCAGGGCGCGGGTGATCCACAGCTCCCAGTCGCCGGTCAGCAGCGACCCGAGCACGCCGACTAGCACGGCGAGGATCATCACGCCGGGCACCAGCGGTCGGGCGATCCGGTCGGCCAGGCGGGCACGGTCGCCCTTCTCAGCCTGCGCCTGTTCGACCAGCTCCACGATGGTGGTGAGCGAGTTGTCGGTGCCTGCGGCGGTAGCCTCGACCTCGAGAACGCCGGTGGTGTTGATCGACCCGGCCGACACGTCGGTGCCCGGTTCGACCTCGACCGGGATCGACTCGCCCGTGATCGCGGACGTGTCCAGGCTGCTCCGCCCGGCGCGCACGGTGCCGTCGGTGGCGATCCGTTCGCCCGGCCGGACCACGAGGAAATCCCCGACGCGCAGCTCCTTCGCCTCGACCTCGGCCGTGGCGTCGCCGCGTTTGACGAGTGCGGTGTCGGGCACGAGCTTCAACAGTGCCCGCAACCCGGCGCGGGCACGGTCCATCGCCTTGTCTTCCAGCGCCTCCGCGATGGAGTACAAGAACGCCAGCGCGGCGGCCTCCTCGACGTAGCCGAGGATCACCGCACCGGTGGCGCTGATCGTCATCAGCAGCCCGATGCCGAGCTTGCCCTTCGTGAACAGCTTGCGCAGCGCACCCGGTACAAACGTGGACGCGCCCAGCAGCAAGCCAATCCAAAACAGCACCAGACCCGCGGTCTCGGCGCCGGTCCACTCGCACACCAGACCGGCGGCGAACGCGACACCCGAAGCGATCGGGATCAGAACGCTGGGGCTCCGATACCACGGCCGATCATCGTCATCATCGTCGTCGAGGTCGACGTGCTCGACCTGCGAACCCGTGAAGGCGCTCACGCCCGAGCCTCCCCCGCCACGCAGCCCTCGACTCCGCAGTCGGGGTCCATGCACGGCACGCTCTCGTCGACCGCAAGCGTCACGTCCACCAGCGCTGTCAGCGCACGGGCGAGGTGCGGGTCTGCGACCTCGTAGCGGGTCTGCCGACCCTCGGGCTCGGCCACCACGATCCCGCACCCGCGCAGACACGTCAGGTGGTTTGACACGTTCGAGCGTGAAAGCCCCAAATCGCGAGACAGCACCGCCGGGTAGCTCGGGCCAGCCAGGAGGGTCAGGAGGATGCGAGAGCGGGTCGGGTCGGCCATCGCCCGACCGAGCCGGTTCATCACGTCGATTCGATCCGTAAGAGTCAGCATCCAATGACTATACATCATCTGATGTACTTCAGCGTACCCGGTAACTTGACGCTGGTCTCGGCTGCCAAAACGTCTTGATGGACTTCGCATCAACAACTCAAACGCAAACGGCCAAAGCGAAAAGATCGCGACAACACCATGTCATGGTCAAGGCCAGCAGCACTGCTACAGCTGCCCACCGACGTCGATGAGCCAGTTCACCCAGGTAACGCCACCACCGGCGAGGATCGCGGCGCCGAGTGCGACGAAGACCCCGGCGCGCGCCTTCGCGGCGACACCAGGGTTGCCCGTCGACGTGGCGATGGCCCAGGTGATCGCGCTGATGATGATCATGAGTACCGCGACGATTAGGATGATGGTGAGCATCGCGCCGATCACGACTCTGAGGTCACCGATACCGCTGAGGCTGCCGAAGTCAGGAAACACGTTCATCAGAGACCGCCTCCAAGCGCGGAACATCCGGCTGCTGCCGTGGCTTCGGGGAGATCTGCTGCATTGTGATCATTGAGCCATTTCGCAGCATCCACTGCTTCGCCGTTCGTTCCACCTGGTCGAACCTCGAAGTGCAGATGTGGGCCCGTTGAGCGCCCGGATGACCCCACATCGCCGATGTGTTGCCCGGCGACAACGCGCTCGCCGACGATGACGTGGATGCCGTGCTGCCACATGTGCGCATAGCCGGTCGCGACCGTCACGCCACCGAGGCGGTGCTCGATTACGATGAGGCCGCCGTAGCCTCCAGAGAACTCGGCAACCGTCACGACACCGTCAGCCGCGGCGAGGATCGGCGTCCCATCCGGCGCTGCGAAGTCTGTGCCGCTGTGGAAGGCGCTCTCGCCGGTGAGGGGATCGGTTCGTGGGCCGAAGTCACTGGTGTGCACCCAGGTTCCCTCCGGCAACGGGAACACGACGCGCGAGGCCTCCGCAACGTCGACGACAGGCGATGCAGGGGTCGTCGTCGGTGCTGTTGCGGCCGATGTGCCGCGAGTGAGCGTCGCGAGGATCGTCGCGGCGACGGGCTCGTAGTTGTTGTATCGGTCGGGATACGCCGACACTTCGACGGCTTGCGCGACTTCGCCCTTGCCCATGCTCTGCCAGCCGGGGATGTCCAGAAGACCACGGGGCGAGGGGTAGTTGGGGCCGGTCGGGCCGCCGAAAAATGCTTTGGCTTGGTATTCGGGATCCATCAGCTCGGCGACCGAGCCCCAGCCCGATTGTGGTCGCATCTGGAACAGGCCGAGTGAGTCGTGATCGGAGCCGTTCCCATCGTTCGGATAGCTGCCGGACTCGGGGTAGGTGCCGGTGTTCGCGAGCTGTCGAAGCGTTGACTCGGTCAGCGCTGCCATCAGTGCAATCTGGATGGCGTCCCTCGTCACACCGTCGATGCTCGATCCGACGGTGATGATCGTCGCAGCGTGCGTGAGCTGTTGCTTGTTCAGGGTGAATGTCTCACCGTTTGCGGTCGTGACCACGAGAGAGTCCGGCACGTTTCCGACGGTGAGTCCCGACGAGGCAAGGCACGCGACGGCGGTGGGGTTCACCACCAGTCCGACAGTGACGAGTCCGAGGGTCGGTGCGAGCAACATCAAGGCGACCACTGCGATGGCGAGTTTCTTCATCATGAGCCAGTCGTCCTAACGCAGCGGATTGTTCAATTGCGAGAGCCGCAGGACGTAGCAAGGGTCCTCGGCTGGGCACGCGATGAAGATCGTGAACGCGACCGGATGCTCTGCGGCGACCGGGTCGCCGTTCCACACGCCGGATCGCTGGCGGATGCCCTCGATCGTGTATGCCGCGGCGCCGTCGGGGAGCTGCCCCGGGCGAGCCTGCGCGAGCGCATCAGCCCAGGCATCCGGCACGAACACTGAGGTGATCTCCAACCGCTGCGTCGTTGCGTACGGTCGCAGCTGCGCCCACGCGCTCGACGTGGGCAGGTAAGTGGCGATGTCGGCTGCGAGTCCCGACTGTTCGAAGCCGGTCGGGTCGGCGACGTCGAGCATGACTGCGGTGTAGTCGAGCGGCAGGAACCCACTGCCGGTGTCCCAGGTGAACAGTGCCGCGGCGACGCTGCGCGCGAACGCCTCGGCGTCGGTGGTCGGTGGGATCGACGGGATCCGAGGTGGTGAGGTCGGCTCACGAGAGGGTTCTGCGCTCGGAGCAGCACTCGACAATGGAGGATCAGTTGACTCGGTGGGTTGCTCGGATCCGATGACGAGTCCGTAGACGCCGATTCCGGCGACAAGGATCGCCAGCGACAGAGCCGCGATGAGGACGATCAGAGTGCGGCGTGCGCGGGGAGCGGTAGGAAGCTTCATGCGGGACAGGTGCGCCGCATTAGTCTCGGATCAGAGGGCGCGAAGGTTCCCCACCTGGGTCGGGGACTCGGCGTCCGCCCGATCAATGTCTCGCGCGGCACGGAGTCGCTCCGCAACCTGAACGGTGGCTTCAACAACGTGCAGGAACATCTCGATCTCGGCGTCACTCAGTTGGCGAGCCAGTTCATCGACGTCGAAGTGCCGCCACCAGCCGTCCAGTTCCGTCCACGTGACAACGAATGCGCGAATCGGCCACGGCTCGTCGCCGTCGACGCGCGAGGTCAGCGCGGTCGGTGAAGGTCGCCGTTTGGGCTTCGGAGCGTTCTTGATGCGCGCAAGTGCTTCCTCAGCCAGCTTCGCCACATCCACAACGTCACCATCGGACTGGGCTGAGGCCACGAGCTGCCGAGCACGCTGGAAGCCCGGGTGCACGGGAGCGCCTGAGCCGATGAGTTCCAGCTCCGCCGCGACGCCTTCTCGCACGGAGTCGGGCTGACTTTCGTCTTCCGCCATCTGCTGCAGGTAGTTGATCTTCTCCAGCGTCGTGTGAGAGGCGCCCTCTGGGATCATGGCGGCAGCCTGCTCGCGCGCGTCTCCGACAGAGTCTGACGGTGCCGCAAATTTTGCGGCACCGTCTCTTCCCGGCTGATTCTCGGTGCTGAAGCGTGATGCTTCTTGGCGGCGGGCGGCGTCCTCAGCCATCAACGTCTTGATCTCCCGGTACAGCGCGGCGTTCTCCAGTTGGGTGAGCGACTTGTGCAGCGCATTGTCGTCTTGCTCAGCAAGCAGGTGTGCGAGTTCTCCCGAGATCCCCGAGCGCACCCAGACTTTGACGTGCATCCACCCCAGTCGCTTGATCGCGGCCAGACGACGGGCACCGCACACGAGATTGCCCTCCGGCGTCACAGTGATCGGTTGCAGCAATCCATCCCGTTCGATCGACGCGGCGAGGAGAGCGAGTTCCCCGAGATCTCTGCGGTGACGATGGCCAACGTGGATTGAGTCGACAGCTCGCTCCAGCTCAATGTGCCCGTCGTGCGTACTCATCGTCCGCTCCCGTGTTTGGGCGCAGACGTCACGATGATCGACACGAGGTCGTCATCGAGCAGCAGGTCAGGAAGAGTCTCGCCGACAAGGATGCGAAGGAGGATGCCGCGGCCGGTGCTCGTTGCGCGATACGCGGGGTTTGGGTGTCCGAGAAGTGCGTGCAGCAGGGCCGACCACGCATCGCCGGGCAGATCGAGCAGAGCGCGAGCATGCTTGTCGCGGCGCAACACTTCGTAGGCGCTCTGCCGAGACCCTGCCCGTGCGATCGCGCCACACACGTGCTCGACCGCTGCGCGGGTTGTGCTCTCCGGCCAACCCAACGTCGCGAACAACGCGATTGAGACCTCGATCGCCTGTTCCGCGGTGCCTACCTCGTCATTCTTGTCGACGGCGTCAGCCTCAGTTTCGAGGTACTTGTCGACCACATGGAACGCGGGATGGTAGTCGGCCAGTGGATTCTCGCGGTCGGCGAATCGTTCAGGGTCATGGAAGGCGGAGACGTGCGGGCGGCGAGCTTGGTGCGTCGCGCACAGCAGCCCCTGCCCGCGCTCTTCGGCGATGCACGTGATCTGCACGCCGCGAGTGACGACGGCCCAGGGGTCGTCAGCCTCGCGCGCCGAACGAGTTCGCATCACGTCGAAGGCTGCGGACGCGGCCTCCCACGGGTCGAGGCCGTGTTTGCGAGCGAGCGCGGCGTATTTCTCGGCAGCGAACGTGGCGAGTTCAGCGGCTACGCGGTCGTGTTTCCAGGCGCGGGCTCCCGACTGGTGTAGACGGTGCAGCAGGGCGCGCAATCCTTCGCTTGTGGTGAAGTCCTCGCGAGGGTGCGAGGGCGAATAGTGAGTGGTCATGACAAGAGCACCTCCTGCTACGCAGGTGCGCACCCGCTCCCCACTGGGGAGGTTGGATGCTGATGAGGTGCCCATGACGATGTCCACTCTTTACGATCAGGCGGCGCCGATCGGGCTGCGCCCCGCGTCCGGTCGCGTGGCGCCACGCCCAAACGCTGATAGGGGAGGAAGGTGACGTGCACGTTCGGCGATGCGCCGGGTGCCGTCCTGTGCCGCTGAGCGCGTGCGCCGATGCAGCTCGGACTGGAAGTTGATCCCCGCACCGGCCACGCGTGCGCTGCTGCGAGCCACCAGGTCGGTCGGGCGTACCCATTCGACACCGCGTCCACGGTATGTCGCAGGATCGCGCATCGAGCCCCTGCGCTGATCGCGGAGCCTCGCCAACTCGACCGCTTCGTGCCTCGTCGTGACGTCTATAGCTTCCGCATCGATGGGGCGTTTACCGACGTCGGCCGTGTTCTCGTTCATGTTGTGTCCTCTGTGTCGTCGGGTGCGGAACGAGCCCGTTCATGTTCGGTAGGTGCGCTCGCGAACCAGCGCCCGACGGTCGAAGGATGCACGTCCAACTCGCGGGCAATGCGCTTGTTCGACCAGCCCTCGTCACGCAAGGCGGTCGCCTGTTCCTGGGGCGAGAGGAGCGCGTAATCGGTGTGCTCTTCGGCGGCCTCCGGCGTGCGCATGAGCAGCACGGTCAAGTGCGTGATTGCCAGTAATACGACTGGCGGAACGGCAGCGACAGCCGCGGCGAGCAGGCTTGGAACGTCGGCATCGGCGGCGACCACGGCGTGGATCGAGTTTGCGGTCACCGAGACGGCTGCGGCTCCCGCAAGCAGCGTCCATGGATACCAGGCGGAGCGTGATCCGGCGAGGGCAACGACAGCAACGGTCGAAACGACGATGACGCCGTCGACGATGAGCGGCCATGCCCAGGCTTGACCCGCGCCGATGCCCGAGCGGGCAGCGAGATCCGCCAGGGAGGTAAACGACAGCCAGAACGCGCCTGCAGCGATGAAGACTGTGCCCACGACGGCGGTGATGATCGCGGATCGGCGCGCCCGAATGGTTCTCATGCCAGGGCCCGAGAATCTGTGACGGGTCGCGGTCGGTAAGGCAGCGTCATGGGGGCGCCCGTTGGTAATCGTTGAGTTGACCGGCCCTGCACGGCTCGATAGGCCGAGCGGACGGTCGTCGTCACTTCGCGCTCGCTGAGCCCAGCTGTCGCACCCGCGGCCGTGAGAGCGTCGAGCGCCGCTCCTGTGGGGATGTCTTTCTCCGCCATTTTGCAGGCTGCCCAGAAGACGCCGTGGTTCCGCTCGCCCTCTTGGAGGCGGGATACCCAACTCGCCAATCGCGTGAGATCAGCGGGCGCCATATCTGTGGCTGCATCGCGTGGGTTCGCGGACGGCCGTGGAGGATCCAAGAGATCACGAAGGCGCTGTGCGTCGAGCGGATGTCCGCTTCCGTGAGCGAGCCGCAACGTCTTGTACCGGCGCGCTTCACCGTCAATGGTCCGCACCGAGGGCGGCAGGATGATGTAGCCGCCGTCGCCACGAAAGTCGATTCCCGCTCGCGCCGATTGCCAAGACGTCTGATGCGCATTGCCCCTCGCAGAGAAGTACAGGTGCAGGCCGCGCGATGGTGTTTCCACCGCTGCGACCCAGCCATCCACCAATCCTTCGCGTCGCGCACGCTCCAGCGCCTCGTATCCATCGACAGCGCCGTGAACGTCGACGTCGACCACGACGAGGCCCGAGGCTGCGCCCGTCGGCATCCCAATGTTTGCGGTGGGCATCGCGGTCCACCAACGCCGCGCCAGGTCCGCTTCGGCGCTCGCGGCATGAAATCCTCCCGCGACAGCGGGGCGCTTCCCGCCAGCGACACATGGAAAGACCGGGATGCCGCTCGCTGCCAACGCGAGGGCGCTTCGGCCGAGTGCCTCCTCGTGGCCCATTCGATCGAGGACCTGAACGAACGAATCTGCCACGCTCGTCACAGCCCCCGCGATTCGGCCGCTGGAGCGTCTCTAGAGATGGCCGTGCTCGTTGGCGCGGTGCTCGCTCGCTTCGCGGGGCTGGAGCTGGTGCGCCCCGCAGAGCGATCGAGCCCGGGGGGAGTGCCATCGCCGATCATCTGTGTGTCCAGCTGGTCGAGGATTTTCATGGCGGTGGCGCGTACTCGTTCTCCGGTCGCGCGCACGATGTCCGCGGGTTCCAGGCCGTCGACGTTTGCGGCCCACGAAGTGACGTACGGAATCGTGTAGTCGCGGGTGTCCATGCCGTGTGCAGCGCCAATCATCAGCGCGACTGACTCGGCCTCCACTTCGCCGACACCCCGGTGCTGCCGCGCGGCATCTTGATCAGGCCCGTGCATCAGCACGTGCGCGAGTTCGTGAGCAAGAGTCTTCACGCGCGCGGCGGGATCCATGTTCTCGCGGACCTTGACGGTCTTCTCCATGTAGTCAGTGACACCGTTCGCGCCTTGGATCAGGCCCTCGTGCTCCACATTGAGGAGCCGAAAACCTGCCGCTTCAATTCGCCCGGCGAGTCCCGCCCAGAGGCCATCTGGTGCTTCGCCTTTCAGCAATGTCGGTGCGGGTGGAGTTGGTAGGGCGTCGCCGGAAGTTTGCGCCGCGTCCCACACATAGGCGGGGCGGACGCCGATCATCTTCGAACGGACTTCCTCGCTCGGTCGTGGCTTCTCGAATCGGTTGAGTCGCCGCCACGACGCTGGATCCGCAGGCGTCGGCGACGCGAATCGACCGGTCACCGGAGCGAGGATCTGATACCCAGGCTGCCCCTTCTCGACCTGACGGCCCAACTGCTGCCACTGCTTGTACCCGGCCACGTATGACGGCATCGGCTCGGACACGAGACCTGCTTCGAATGCGGCGGCGTGCTGCATCCAGATAAGCAGGGTGTTGTTGAACGAGCGGCTGCGGAACCTGGCTGCGAACCGGAGCGCAGCTGCCCAATCCTCGCCGGACACCAACTTGTCAACTGCTTCAGTGAGCTTCTCGTGCAGCTCATCGAGCTTCGCTTCGCGGGTGGCTCGGCGTTCATCTGTCGACACCATCGGGCGTTCTCCTCTCCGGCGCGCCACGTCGCAGGAGTGCGTGGCGATACACCGGTGAGGTGGGCGAGCGACTCTACGAACTCTGCGGATGCGCCTGCGTGTGCCAACGGGACGATGTACCGACTCGTTTCGGCGCGAGTGTGGTTGACAAGGCGTACGCAGCCAGAATCTGGGCATGGTTCACCTCCCTAAGAGTGTTCGAAGGGTCCAGAGACTCCCGGGCGTTGAGCATGCTCAAAACGTGCGGGGGCTTCGTTTCTAACACCGACCGTTGAGCATGCGCAACCCTTGATTTGTTCATGCTCAACAGCTATATTGAGCATGCGTAACGTGCCGGGACTACCCCGCCGAAGATGCTTCTCACCGCGAGCGAAGGAGGTCAGCGCGCATGACCGACGACGAGAGCGCGACTGCGGCTGCGGATCTTGCGAAACGCCTGCGGCTGGTGCTCGATGTTGCAATCGCCGAGACCGGCGCCGAGCCGACCTACTCACAGATCGCGTCGTATCTCCGTGATCGAGGCACCAACCTGTCGAGGTCTCGTTGGACGTACATGGTCAACGGACACCGGTACGTTCAAGACCCCGCCGTCTTTGCGGGGCTCGCGGCGTTCTTTGACGTCGACACCGACTTCTTGATCGGCGCGAACGACGCCGTAGTTCCCGAAAAGGTCAGTGCACAGCTCGATCTCGTGCGCTCCATGCGTGCGGCGAAGGTCAAGTCGTACGCGGCGCGGACACTTGGAGATATCTCACCGAAGGCACTCCAAGCCATCAGCAAGTTCTTGGATGAGGAAATGAAGCACAAAGACCAGCAATGACGGCGTCGCTCACGTAGCCGAGTCGATGCCGCGAAGTGCCCTCGAAGGAGGTGAGCGCAACGTGAATATCGAACAGGTCGTCTCCACGGCCGTCTCGGATCTTGCCCTCGGCGGTGTCTTCACCTTCGACGATCTCTACGGTGTGGTGCAGCAACGCAGGGGGCGCCGCCTTCGTATCGTCGAGCTTGCCGAGATCGGCGATCACGACGGCCTATGTGCGGTGTGGCTCACCACCGACGAAGACGACATCATCATCCACGCACGCACGGACTCCGACTTGCATCGCCAGCAGTTCGTGCTGCACGAGCTGTCACACATGATCCTGGGCCACTGTGACGGCGACGAGTGCACAGAGGCGGACGTGCTCCTGCCTGACATTCCTCCGCACACTCGCGCCCGTCTGCTCAGGCGGCAGGACCTTGACTCGGAGACCGAGATCGCTGCGGAGTCTCTCGCGGACCGACTCGCAGCAGGGATCCGAGGGTCCGCTTTTGCGGAGTCTCGCTATTTCGAGGTCTTCGGATGATCCAGACGCTCGTTGCGATCCTGATGTGGGTTCTCGTAGCGAGCCTACTGGTCCTTCGACGCGGGCGCCCTGATCGCAGCATTACTTATGCATCGGTCACGATCGCCATCGCAATGACCCTCAACGTCGACGCGATCTACCTCGCTGTCGATCCCGTCTTCGGTGGAACAAACATCGCGACTCTGCTTTCGGATGCTCTCCTGATGATCGGTCTCTTCTTTCTGGGCCGCGCAGCAATGAAGGCTGGTGAGTATCGTCCCCGGCTCGTGCAAGCCGCCGTCGGGCGCCCCGCGCTGATCCTTGCCCTGGTCACGACGACGGTGTTGTTCTTCTTCATCGACCGAGGCGCGTCGACCGCGACATTCATGCTTGACCTCGGTGACCAGCCGGTGACGGCCGCCTACTCGATGATCGGCTTCACCTACTGCGGCATCGTGCTGGCGGCCATGCTCGCGTTGGCGATCCGTCAGTTCCGCGTCGCTACCGGGATCCAGCGCATCCCCGCACTCCTCTTGCTCCTTGGCTCGGCGTGCGGCGTGGGCTTGGCCGTGGTGGTCCTCGTAATGGATATCACACACGTCGCGGGTCACCTGGAACTGATGCGCACGTTCGGCGAAGCATACGGGCCGCTCTCGCTGCTCACTTTCCTGTTCTTGTGCGCCGGGTTCGCGGGGCAACCAGTTGTCAGGTCGTTGCGTGAACGCACACGGCGCGCGCAGATAGTGCAGATTACGGGGGAGCTGGAACCGCTCTGGCAGCGGGCCACGAGAGTTCGCCCCGGGCTCAGCGGCACCGATGCCCTCGGCGCCAGTCTTGACGCCCCTGATGGACGATTGCATCGCGAAGTGGTTGAGATTCGTGACGCCATGATCGACCCGCGCGTGATATTCGAAGTGACTCCTGCTGAAGAAGCTCTCCTGGAACGGGCCGAGGAACAGCTTCTGGGACTCGACTCTGGTGTAGCGCGCACCGGTTTGCGCGCGGATCGCGGCGACAGCAGCAGGGAGCACGCATGAAGCGGCAGCTCGCGATCGGCGGCGCTATGGTCAGTGCTGCTGGTGCAGCCCTGGGATGGACGATCGCGCGGAAGCTCACGGCACCAGTCGGGCCACGCCGTTTCAACCTGACCTTGCGCGGCATCGAGGTCAATGGTGATCGCCAACTTCTTCTGCTCGACCGCACTTGCGATACCGAAGCGCCCGGCGCCTACAGCCTCTGGTTTGAGCATGGCGGATGGACGCAACTTGGCAATGAGGTCGAGGATCGCGGCCAGAACCAAGTCGCCCGCGTCGTCGTTGGAGTGTCTCCAGGGCTCACGCCGCGAGAAGGTGATCGAGTCTCGTGGAGCGGCATCTATTACGCCACACCCGCCAACGCCGGGGTCGATGCCCGCGACATCGTCATCAGTACCGCCGTCGGCCCGGCGCCAGCTTGGCGAATCAACGTTGACACATCGATCTGGGCGATTCACGTTCACGGTCTTGGAAGCCCCCGAGCGGGCACCCTCCGCGGTGTGCAAGTTGCGACGGATCTGGGGCTCACGTCACTTGTGGTGAGCTATCGCAACGATGGTGAAGGGCCCACCGTGGGGTCCGGCCGCTCGACGCTTGGCGCCTCCGAAACCGAAGACGTCGAGGCCGCGATCGGATATGCGGTTCGCCGGGGAGCCGAACGGATCGTGCTGTTCGCTTGGTCTATGGGCGCTGCGATCGCACTGCAGATTGCGCATCGGTCAGACTATGCGCCACTGGTAGCAGGGCTCGTGCTTGACTCACCGGTACTCAACTGGGTCGAGGTCATCAAAGCCAACTGCCAGCGCGCCGGGCTTCCTGGCAGTGCCGGGCTGCTCGCAGTCCCGTGGCTGACCAATGCTCCGCTCTCCAGACTGATCGGGCTCCCGTGCCGGATCCCGATCAGTGATTCTGATTGGGTAGCGCGCGCCAACGAACTCTCCGTGCCGACGCTGATCCTCCACGGGGCTAACGACGATTCAGTTCCCTTCAAGACCTCGTCCGCGCTCGCGACGAAGCGGCGAGACCTCGTGCAGCTGGAGAGGTTCGACGCGGGACACACACTTGCTTGGAACTCTGATGTGCAGCGCTGGAGAGCGGCTGTGGCGACGTGGCTTTCCAACATCGAGGGAGTGGACAGCAGACAGAATCTGAATCCAACAAGCCATCGCTGGTGACTAATCCAGACGTTGGCCGACGTGAGAAACCGTGACTCTTTTGTCGCGTTGAACCTCAGCGGCACCCGCACGATCAGCGAATCGCTCACCGAGCGTCGCTACCGCCAACCCTAGGGGAAGTGCTTGAGAGAACTTCAGGCCCTCAACGGCTTCGGGGGAGATCCGGGGAACAGCGCCAGTTACACTGACGGCCTCCAGCATGCTGAAGTCGAAGGCCGGATCGAAGTGCATGGATTCGTTCGTGGTGCTGACGACGCTCTCATTGGGCAGCACAGCAGCCAGGGTTACGTGCGCACGGAGACCGGCGAAGCTCCAAAGCACCGAGTCGCGCTTGCGTCGCTCGATAACCAGGCGCTCTTCATTAACGAGGAGTGCCCAGTCTTCACGGGCTGCGCCCAGCGCCTTCCTCGCGCGCTGGGATAACTCGACAGGTGGGTCTTCGCCGAGCAGCACGCCACGTCTAGCGCGCACCATTTCGAATGACTCAGGTAGCGACTCCGAGGCCCAGCGTGTCTTTCCTTTCGAAATGTCCTCTGCGACGTGGATGACGCGTCGGTCCCATGAGATGTCGCTCACGAGCCATGATCGGCCGCCGAGCAATAGCGGTCGGGTGCCCTGCTTGACCTCTGAAGTGAGCGAGAGCGCCGAGACGGTGCCGATCTCCTTAGTGCCCTCTCTGACTGCAAAATCGAGACCGGTGATGAAGGAGCTGAGCAGCTCCATGAAGTGACGTCCGCCGAACTCGTCTTCAGCGCGTGGCCCGAGGAAAAACCAGTCACCATCGGCGGCGAGAAACTGTTCGTCGATGAGGTAGTCGAGAATCCTGTCGGAGTCTTCCATGACTGGACTTTCTGAGAACCAAGACTTGAAGGCCGAGCGTGTGATTCGCCCCTCCTGCAGCGTCAGAGCGAGCAACTGCTGTGCTGCGATATGGCGCGGGTGCGCGGGAGGCTCGATCGCCTCAACGAATCCACGTCCCCAAAGACTCAGAAGCCCAGCGGCACGCACGAGAGTCGCGGAGTCGGTCGCGAGAAACAGGGCGTTCCTAGTGGTTCCGGGGCGCCGACCTGTCCGGCCGAGACGCTGCAGGAATGAGGCGACGGTGCGGGGTGAGTCGAGCTGGATCATGCGATCGAGATCCCCGATATCGATGCCAAGTTCGAGCGTTGACGTTGCAACGATCACACAGTTCTGAGCTTCGGCGAATGCACGTTCACTTTGCCGTCGCTGATCAAGCGACAAGCTCGAATGGGACACGAACGTGGTCACCCTCCGCTGACGCAGGGCGAAAGCCAGCTCCTCTGCCGACGAACGGGATTCGCAGAACACGAGACGCTTCTCGCCTGCGTGCAGAGCAGCAATCACAGTCGCAGCATTTTCCACTGACCCCACGTAGTCGAGTGCGACCATAGGCTCTGAGGGTGGAGTACCTGCCGAAACGACCTCACTGGTCCGGACCTTCGCATTTGACCCTTGAAACCATCTAAGCACCGCTTCGGGATTACCCAACGTTGCGGAAAGACCGATGCGTTGGATGGGAGAATTTGCGATTCGCTGTAGACGTTCGAGCACCGCAACAAGGTGCCAACCCCGATCGCCACCGGCAAAGGCATGGATCTCATCAGCGACAATCGCTCGAAGGTCTCTGAACAAGAGTCGATGATCAATTCGTCGCGAAACGAGCATTGCTTCAAGCGACTCGGGCGTGGTGAGCAAGATCTCCGGAGGGTCACTCAGGATCGCGCGCCGTGCGGCGTCTCCTACATCGCCATGCCACAGCGCCACTCGCCGCCCAAGCCAACCCGCATACTGTTCGAGGCGAGGCAAGAGGTTGTTCAAGAGCGCTTTGAGTGGCGCAACGTATACGACGCTGAATCCCGACCATTCTTCATCGACCATTCGAGACAGCACCGGAAACATCGCTGCTTCAGTCTTGCCTCCGGCGGTTGGAGCAATCAGGAGGCAGTCTCTATCAGCCAGCACAGGGCTGATCGCCGCTTCCTGTAGTGGGCGCAGTGATGACCAGCCAAGCGTATTGACGACGTGGTACTCGATCCCGGCGCTGAGCTGTCTAGGGGTGTGCTGTTCAGACATCGATTTCGATTGCGTCGAGTCCACTTGCTGCGCGTTCATCATCGTTCAGCTCCGTGACGGCGAGCGGTACAGCACCTGAACCGTCGGGAGTGAAATCCGGGAACTGCTCGATGCGGTCGAGGATGTCAACGAGCTTTCGTAGAAAAACACGGGGCGCAATGCCCACGCGGCCACCGAGTTGTCCCGCGATCGATTGGGCCAGTCGAGTAAGGTACTCGTCAGTCACGAGCGTGGTGATGCGGTCAGCAGCAGCGCTGTCCGACGCGTAGATGTTTCGCACGCGACTGCCGAGCTGCACCAGACTTTCCTGTTGGAATCCGAGCAGGCGAATCTGCGGCGCCCGCGGATTGTCCCAACGCGGGTCACCAGAGAAGTCGACCGAAATGCGTGAGGCGAGGGGTGGCAGCCGTTGCACACCCTGCGTACCTTCGAAAAATGCGGGAGTACCGGTGATCAGTACATAAAGGCCAGGGAAGCGTCCGGCATCCACTTCGTCAAGCAGCTGGCGGAGCGCATTCAATGACTTCTCGCGCACATCACTGCGAACGCGCTGCAATGTTTCTACTTCGTCGAGGACGAGAACAAGGCCCGCATAGTCGGAATCCCGTAACACGGCGAGCAGGCCCTGGAGGAAACCGAATGCTGCGAAGTGATCGATATCTCCGCGCACGCCCGCGGCTCGCCGAACACTCGCAGCCACCGACGGCTGCCCACCGAGCCACGCAACGAGGCCATCCGCTGTGGCAGCATCGCCATCTCGCAGTGCCGAGTGGTAACCGCGTAGAGCCGCGGCAAACGCTGGCGCGGTGCGGCTTACGGTTGTCAACCGTTGCTCCAGTAACTTGGCCGTCTGGCGCTCCAATTCACCGCGCGTGGAAGGGTTTGCCCCGGCTTCAACGGCATCCTCCTCAAGCACCCGAAACCAGCCGTCGATCACCTCACGAAATGCACTCGGTGGAATCGCTTCGGTAGCCAGATTCTCGGTGATCCGCCGGTAAATTGTTTCGAGCTTGTGCAGCGGAGTTTCTGTTTCCGAGATCTGGATCTCGGCGGTTGCGAACCCTCGTTGCTTGGCCGACTCGGTGAGCCAGCGCGCAAAGAAGGTCTTACCGGACCCATACTCACCGCGCACGGCTTTGAACACACCTCCCCCAGCTGCAACGGTGCTGAGTTCTTCGTCGAGTGCGGCCTGGTACCGATCGAGGCCAACAGCCATGACATCGAGCCCTCGTTGCGGCACAGTGCCGCGGCGCAGGGCATCAATGATTTCCCGACGTCGGCGAGGGCTGACCAAAACCATGCGGCTATCCTCTCAAGCCGAACTGTTCGCGTAGAAGCTGTTCATCAAGGATGACGGTGACGCGGTCTGGATCGATACGAACGACCTCGTAGCCATCAACATTGAGCACTCGACGTAGAGCGGTGAGAACCCCACGGAAACTATGCGAAGGTACACCGAGCCTGGTCGCCAACGTATCTTGGTGGGCGCGACCACCGCCTGTGAGGAGCGAATCAACGACGGCAATCGCATCCGAATCATCGATGGGGTGACGTCCACCCGCTTCTCGGCGTCGCTGATACCCAGGATTCTGCACCAACCGTTCGCCCAAAGACGCGGTGACGCTCTCACTCTCACCGGCATCATCCTGCGTGGACTCATCGACGGTGTCGAACAACGTGATGGCTCCTGGAACGTCTGTGGGCGGTTTCTTTGTCTTTCGTGGCTTCGACGCTACCGGTGCCACATTGGCGTGCCCACGCGCCTCCGCATCGCGTAGTGGCTCATTCCACCAGGTCGGCTCTTGCGGCGGAGCCTCGACCCAACCCTCAGGCGCAGAAGCGCCGTGAGGCTGCAGGACTACGATGGGAATGACCAGCTCCGAAAGCGACGCGCCGCCGTGATAGCCAGCCTTCTTTGAGGCATAGCGCAGGCCGTCGTTGACAGCAAGCACTGCTTGGCCTCCGGGGGCGAGTACGCGCGGCCCACGGACCAGCACTTCATCGTCAGTAACAGGACCACTGTCTGCTGTACGCCAGCGAGCGGGAGAACCGGGAATATTGTGCAGCTGACCTCCGCGTTCAACAACATGTCCGTGGTCCGAGGTAATGATCACAGTCCGACCGCTCTTGGAAGCTTCGCCGATCAGCGCCCGGAGGTGGGCAACTGATGCAAGGGTCCACTGTAAGGCGTCGACATCCGCACTGTCGAGTGACTCATCGATTGTGTTGAGCACCGCCGCCACGATCTTCTCTTTTGGATCAGCAATCGTCGACGTGACAATCGGCGGAAGCGCATGCCCTGCCTCAGATCGCAGGTCATCCTTGTGAAACACGACACCCTTACATGCGGCTGCGAAGCGCGACTTTTCAGTCTGCTGGTTCCCGGCCATCGGTGCACCGGCAAACAGTGAGCTTCGCGAGAACTCCGTCACCGTTGGCAACATCGCCACCGCGACATCCCGCTTCTTCGAGTCCGCACGGACCAGCTCTTCCCATCCAGAATGGGTGAGTTCCGCGATGAGTGCTGATGCGGCCGGCACGCTCATCCCGTCGAGCACGAGCAGTAGCACCCTGTTTTGCGCTGAAAGCGGGATAACGTGCTGAGCCAGGAGCCCTTCAATGGCGGTCACCTCGTCGCTATGCAGCACCTCGCCCGACAGCATCATCGCAGCACGAGCGTCGTCTTCGCGGCGTCGCCGCTGAACTGCGTGCGCAAGATCTCGGTAGGCGCCCGCGAGCACCGCGTCCGTGTCTCCAGACCACAGGCGACCGAGTGCGCGTTCCGCCCATGCGCCGTCAGCGGCAAACGCGGCAACTGCGGCGCCGAACGAATGCGGGGCAACGGTAGGTGAAGCAAGCCAACGTGCTGCGCGGGCTGCGGTCTCGGCGGTGTCTAGGGACTCGCCCAGCGATGCGCTCGCCTCATGCGACTTCAGCAGTACGAACGATTCGTCCACAGCGATGGACCCGCGGGAGGACGGATGCTCCGCGGCTTCCCTGACCCGAACGGCGAACGTTGCGACTCGTGCACGCAGCCCTGCAATCAGGAAGGGTGATGCCGCAGCGCCTTCCGCCCATCCGAGGTCATCACAAATAGCTTCTGCTTGTTCCAAGACGTTCTGGGCATCCGCGCGGTTGGAGATCAGCCACCGTGAGGTCACAGTTCTCGCGGCGGCTCCGTAACGGGATGCGGCTGCTGCGCTTGGATCTGTCCCTACGTGCCGTTCAATGCGGACGCGTGCTGCAGCAGTTGTAGCATTCACGTGGAGGGGTGCAGCTTCCCCGGCGATCGCACTCGGCCACAACTCGGCAAGTACAAGTCCTACCGCCATCGGAGAGACGGAACCGGATCGACCTGCGGCGCGAAGCGCAAGACCGAGACTCGGGTCGATCTCCGCGCTTGCCGCACGGATAAGCCCATCGAGCGTGCCCGCGTCCAGCTCACGCAGGCGTACTTTCACACCATCATCATCGAGTGGTGCCAGCGCTGTGGACAGCACCTCCAGGTCATCGCTGCGGTCTAAGCCCAGGAGAGCGGTGAGCAAGGCCCGAACCACGTGGCGAGCAGAGAGCACGCCACCCGGTGCAGGTAGGTATCCGCGCTCTGGCCGCCAGGCCGCCAGCAAGTCTGGTATCCAGCTTCCCAGGGCGCGCACAGGCGGTGGAACCTGCCGATCGCGGACCCCGAAATAACTTGGGACGCTGTCCCACTCGTCTAGCGTTGCGACTTCATGCCGTTCGGCCTCTACCCAGACCGCAGATCCTAGTTCGCCAGGCCCCAGATCGGTGAGCACGACGACAAACTCGTCCTCGGGAACCCGGCGAATCGCATCGAGTGCAGCGAGACCAGACACGCTCGCCGCAACATGGACTCGCTGACCAGCCACGCTCAGTACTGGTTCGCCCGTCCAGACTGGCTGGGCGCGCACCAACTTCACCCGCGACTTGCGGCGAGGGCTTTCGAGCCACTCAGCGATGTGATCGCGGAGTGCGCGCTCCGGAGCAACGGGCAGATTCATGACTCATCGACCTGCCAGGTGATCGTCACCCGATCGGCGTCGCGTGCTTGCGTCTCCGAGCGAATCTCCTTGCCGAGCCGCGCGAGCGCCGCGTCAAGTTCCGCCACCGTTGTGCGAGTGACGTGCCCGGTGAGCGCGACGGGCGACGGCACTGGAGGAGCTGGCGACACCGGCTGGGGTGCAGGCGGCGTCACAGCGGGCGACGTTTGCATGAGGAGCGTGCGTGCCTCGTCTGCTGTTTTGTGAAGTTGCGCTTCGAGCCCCGCGATTGACTCATCCAAGCGGGCGGTTTCTTGGAGTGACGCGAGTGTCGCTTCGAACTTAGGATCGCTTCGTTGCAGCGCAGCCGAGACCAGACCCCAATCGAGGCCGCTCAGCAGGCGAACCATGCGCTCAGCGGATGCGTGTGTGGCACCGAGTGCAGACAGTTCGTCGGGCAGATCAAAGCTCGACAGTGTCTCAATGAGCGCCGTGTCGGACATGGTGCCACTCAAGGTGTTCAAAAGCTCGCGCAGGCGCCTCGCGGTAGCGAGACGCCCGACCTGAGCCGAGGCGTCCAGCCCGAGCACGTCGACGTGTGCTTCCAGCTGAGCAACGAGAGCCGAAACCCCGCTGTCCATCGCTTTGTTGCGGATTGCGGTGGCAAACCGCGACACTGCGCGCGTAGTACGGTTGTGTTCAGGGGCGATGCCAAAGATGGCCCCGGCGCGATCTCGTGCGTGGCCCCAGTCATCTTCGCTTGGGAGGTTCGCCTTGCGCGGTACGGCTCCGCCCGCGAATCCACCGATGGTGAGCGTACCTGCGTTGCCAAAATCATAGTTGCCGAGCAGTGCCCAGGTGATGAGCACCGCGTCTTCCATGTTTCGGGTCATGCCCCGCGAACGAAGTTTCTCGCGCAAGCGATCGACGCTGATCGACTCCCCGAGTTCTCCCTCCCAGCGAGCGAGTTCGGCGCTCCATCCGAAGTGAGCCTGATCGACGACGAGCACGTTCTCATTCACGGTTCCCAGCTTCAGTGGAGAAATCACCTCGCGCGCAATGCGCTGTTCCGCATGGGTGAGGCCCTGTCGTCGGCCACCGGCCTCGACCGTGGCAGTCACAAGCTCGACGGCTTCGGTGAGTCGACGCAGCGTGACTTCGTCGGAGCCGAGATCCGGGTGATCGGGAAATTCTGCCGCCCATGCTGTGTCCAGCGCATGGTGGAGACCGTCGAGCAAGGTGCCAGTCGGCGGCGGAGCGATCGTCACTCCCGGCAGGAGCGCTTGGAAGATCTCGCTGCCCCCGAGTTCGTGACCGACATTGACTTCCTCGGGCGTATTTACGTGGTACGCCTGGCGAATGGCACTGGCGACTACGTCGCGTAGGGTGCGTCGTTGTGCCTCCAGGTTTTGCCTGGCGGGGCCGCGATCGGCAACCGGGAGGTGAATCGCGTTCTCATCGAAGTGGTTGCCGTTGAGGAGGAACTCAAGCTGCACGAGCTTGCCGAGATCGGTTTGGCGCGCATCTGACAGGAAATTCGGCACCCAGGCAATCGTGTTCGCTTCGCGCCCGTCATCTTTCACCTGTTGGAGTCGGGCGAGATCATCGGAAGGCCTACGGTCTCCGCTGTCGTAGGGGAAATCGATGATCACATGCCAGTCGGTATCGCTGTGGACGAGGTCGCTGTCGAGCACATCGCTCGTGT
The DNA here is from genome assembly GCF_019056515.1 of Microbacterium paraoxydans. NCBI lineage: Bacteria > Bacillati > Actinomycetota > Actinomycetes > Micrococcales > Microbacteriaceae > Microbacterium > Microbacterium paraoxydans. The sequence goes on along the minus strand of NZ_CP064873.1, from coordinate 2,842,192 downwards.
CACGAACATTTCCGAACTTCACGGTCACATTGCGTTTCTGACCGCGCCACACATGGGAGAGGCCGCGCCCAACCAAGCTCTCGGAGCTGAGGTTAAGCTCTTTCGCGAGCATTTTGCGGACGAGTTCACGGCGTGCCTGTGAGTTGTCCTCAGTGACGACGCGTTGCAGGATCGAGTCGTAGTCCACGCCGCTGAGCGTGGCGGTGATGATCGGGTCAGTGCCGTCACCGACGCTTATCTCGCCGAACTCGCTTGCCCATTCACGAACAAGAGCGAGCGCCTGGCCCGCTTCTTGGCCGGGAATAAAGGCTTCGATGGTGCCGTAGTTGAGCGCGGCGAGCTTCGCAGCAGTGAGCTGTGAGAGCGACTTTGCTTCCGGTGCAAGCGCCGCGATCAGCACCGTCTTCGCCAGGCGATCTTCGGTCACGAAGGCATGACCGCGATCGAGACCTTCAGCCGCCTGCTCGGTGAGGCCATGCTTCCGAAGCAGGTACGGGCGCATCTTCTTCAGGTAAAAGTCGGCCGAAATGCGGAAGTGCTGCTGCATCTCATCGGTGAGAGGCTGCGAACCGCCGAGCACGACCGGGGCGTACAGGTCACCGACCGGGATGACGTCTGACACCCGTAGGGTGTCACGGCCGTCACGCAGCAACTCGGCCATGAGCTTGAGTGCAGTTCGCTCTCGCTGCATGAGGCTGGAGAGCGCGACCATCGTGTCCACGAGCGCGGGGGAGAAGGGATAGACGTCGCCGAACGCCTGCTCATTTGAGTTCGCATCGTCTGAGAGCAGGTAGCCCCACGCAGCGTAGTCACGCTTGACCTCCGTGAGCGCTGACTGCAGTGTCGCTGCTGCTGACGCATTCTTGGGCTGCAGCAGTCGCTGCTTCACGATCCTTGGGAGGTCCGCAGCCTGCAACTTGATCTTGGTGAAGCGATCTTCCCAGTACTGGAACAGCTGGCCCTGCGCTGCGCGTTCAGCCCCAGAGGCATGGGTGCCGAGGAAGTCTCGGAGGTCGCGCTGGCGTGCAAGAAATGAAGTGATCGGAATTGGCAGGTTTGCGGCCGCATTCTCAGCGAGCTGCACCACCTTCTCAATCTCTGTACGCACCCAGTCTTCGTTGGTGAGATGCTGCCCCAGCCAGAGCACAATCTCGTCGATCAGGAACACGAGCCCCTGATAGCCGAGCGAATTGGCGTGCGCGGAGAGGGCTCGCAGGCCGTCTTCCATCGGCAACCACTGGCCCGCGCGTGCATACCCAGAGAAGTAGCTGTCGATCAGGTCGCCGACGAGGCGGTCTCGATCGGGTGAGCCTGGTGCCTGGGCAGCTGCGGCCTCGAAACTTGCAGCATCCCAAGCACTCGCGAGTGTGCCCCACGCCGAGTCAACGCTGCCGATCCCGGCAAAGAACGCGTCGTCACCCATGCGAGTCCGCATGTTCCGCGCATCCACCAGGAGCGAGTCGCTGGCGTGCAGAATTGGTGCAGGTGCATCGGGGTGCTTCTCGGCGATGGTCTTGAGGTACCCCTTGAAGATTGCGTCCTCGAAAGATGTGGCCCCGAGCAGGTTGTAGTCCAGCGCGAGAAGCTTGTGCCCCAGGAGATCCTGACGCGCTGCGACTGTCGATGCGAGGCCAGAAATCTGCCGCGCTTCGAGGTCGCCGGTGAGCAACAGGTGCAGTACGGCCATGTAGTGCGACTTACCGGAGCCGAAGGAACCGTCGAGGAACGCACCGCGAGAGGACTGCCTCGCAAGGGAGCCCGCCACGAGATCGAGACCGGCACCAATAGCTTCAGCAATGGCTTCGGTGACGACGTAGTCTTTCACCGTCTGTGTGTGACGGGCAACGCCCTCGTCGAGCTTGATGACAAAGTCGGCGGCTTCGACACGCTCTGGGATCTCGATGAGATCGCGGAGCGGTGAGTGCTGCGTGTATTCAGTCATGCGCGCTTCCTTCCACGTTTCGGGGCTGGCGGCAGCCAGGCAAGAACCTCGTCGCGGCCGGTGCCCAGTCGCGCGAGCAGTGAGTTCGTCATTTGATGGATCGCGGTCGAGGGCTTGATGCCGCGGCTGTCCATGTCGCCATACCACTGGTCGAGCCAAGGCTGCAGTTCGATGAGCGCGCCGATGAGCGGCAGCAATTGTTCGTGATCGGTGTCAGAAACCGTCGGTGCGAGCTGGGTCGCGAAGCGGCCGATTGCCTGGCCGCGCTCGCTGTGGTTCCACCCGGCCCAGCCGTAAACCGCCGTGGGGTCTTCGGGGTAGGTGTTGCCAGGGAAGGAGATGAACCGTTCCTTTGGCACATCGAGTTTTCCGCGGGCACTCCAATAGCTCGGCTTGAGGAAGTCGGTTGGCTTGTACTTCGGTGGCACTGGTACGGCCACCTGCTCGCCGCGGTCTTCCGCACGCTGAAGTTCCCAGGTCTGCTCCCAGGCGCGGAACTTTTCGATGCCACTGGGCTTGTAGCGAAGCGGAGCAAAGGCTGGTACTGCTTCAGCCTGCATCAGCTTGCCGAGTTCAATAGCGAGGTCGTAATCGCGTGAACCGGTGTGGATTGTCATCAGCTCACGCAATCGTTCGTCGTGGCGAAGCCCATCGGCGACTTGCGCGACGGATCGCACGAGGGGCCGCCCGGCAGAATCCGCCCACAGCTCACGTGTCTCAAGACGGTCGAGGATCGCGGTGCGAGCGGCGGCCGCAACCATCGCGTCCCAACCAATGGTTTCCCACTTGCGTTTGAAGTCAGGTGTTTCAAGAAGCCGAATCTTGCGGTTGTTTTCGATCTCCAACAACCGCAACTTAACAAGATCCTTGTAAGACTGATCCGAAAAATCCGGAACTTCATTAGTTTGGACGGTCGCAAATTCAGCAAACCAACGGGTGATGAGTTCTCCGGACTCGACCTTGCGAGAAAGCGCGATCTCGATCGGTCGCCCCCCAACCACAACCAGCTGATGGATTGCCTCGACCGGAAGCGGCTGGAGTGCAGTGAGCCCGTAGGCTGCATATGCAGCCCAATCCAACTCCTCCTGGACCGCAATCATCGTGCGACGTAAGAATTCCCACTGTCGCCCTGCGTCTCCGAGGGCCAATGACAATGAACGCTCGGAGTTGAATGCGCGTACAAGAAGTTGCGCTGATTCCGTTGCTAGTTCGTCGAGCTTGTGTGCGTACGTGCGGAGCGATTTCGCAGGGACAGGAAAATCCTTCAACTTCGTGGCGGTGAACTCGTAGAAGTCACGCCACTTCTCGTCCTTACTGCTGCCGCCACCGGGACCGCCCTTGTTGTGACTGACCTGCTTGAGCCAGAAACATGCGGTGGAAGAATTGAGCACCCCGAGCAGGTCGTAATGGTCGTCTTCGCTTGCGCCTTCCGGCAGCTTGATCACCGGCGCGGAACGGTTGAACACCTTTCCACCTCGGTCGAGCACGAAGTGGTTGTGCGTCGCCACGAATGCGAATGTGATGGTCAGAGGCGTCTTGAGCTTACTCTCGGCGAGAAACGCATACTGACTCCAGTGGTACCCGCGCTCGGAGGGAGACTTGCCGAAGAAGATCACGCTGCTCAGATTCGCGCGGTATGGCCATAGCCACCGGGAATCTTTTGCAGTGTCTGTAACTCGAAGTTCGGAGTCATACGGCCAGAAGCGATCGACCGTCGCCAAATGGTAATCGCGAACGGCGTCTCCAAGGACGAGTCCGACTTTGTCTCCGTCGAAATGTGGAGGTACTTCGAAGGGAGACTCCTCTCCAAGGACTGCCACGATACCGACTTCTGAGATCAGGGCCCCCAACTGAGTTGACCCATACTCTTCTAGGTGCTTCTTGAGGTCACCAGCACCGCCCCCGGAGAGAGACCAAGGGAACTTTGCGTACGTGTCGCGAGGTGCATCGACGACCGAGACGTACTGCCCGTCGTAGCCCGGTGCGTTGATGTGGTCGACGATGTCGCGCCACACCTTGCCGTCCGCCGCTATGGAAGGCTGGCCGGGCTCGCCCCGCACGCCGAGCATCGCGCGTACGGTTTCGAGCTGCGGTTTCTGAGGGCGTCCGACAAGAATCACGGTCGGGGTGCCGTGACCGGGTATGTACGCGCCCGACGTATCGATGATGTGGGTGAGATCCACGTATTCCGGGGAAACGCCAGTGAATATGCCGGACAAAAAGCTCTGGATGAGCTTCTTGCCGAACTCGCGCTTCATGAAGGAGTTTGCGGTGATCTGGCCGACGTATCCAGCGCCGACGCCGGTTTGCGCGGGCTTCGCAAGACGGAACAGCAGCTCCATGAACGGCACAGACAGGGCGTACTTGCCATGGCAGGTTGAATAGATCGTGCGGTAGCGATCTCGGAGCTTGGCGTCTGGCGGCTGGATGTAGGGCGGGTTCGCCACCACCACGTGGTACTGCCCGTCTTCGAGTATGCCCGCATACTCGGTGAGATCTTCTGTGTTGTAGGGGACGTACTCGCCGTCTCCCAGGTCGAGACGCATGCTGCTTGAAGAGCCGCCAAGCAGGGAGTCGCCGATAGCGAGTTGGAACTTGAACGCGGGGGCGTTGACGATCGAAGCGATCCCAGAGGCCCGGAGCGCCGCCACTGTGAGCCGGAACCTGGCGATAGCGATGGCGAAGGGGTTGAGGTCGACGCCGTGAATCGAATCAAGTGCGCGCTGCACTCGGTCTCCGCGATCAGTGCCAGGTGCCGCCGCGGTCCATGCCTCAACCAGGCGATCGAACGCACCAAGTAGAAAGTGTCCCGAGCCGCACGCGGGATCGATCAGCTTCAGGCCGGTAAGACCGAACTCCTGAATCGCCGGGGTGAGCGTCTGATCGAGAATGAACTCCTCGACAAAGTCCGGGGTCTGCAGCAAGGCGAAGGTTTTTTTCGCGTAGTCAGAGAGGTCTTGGTACAGGTCGCCGAGAAAGCGGGTGCCAAGCTCAGGATCCCAAAAATCGTGGATCAGCTCGCCATCAGCGTCGACTTTGCGAAAGAAAGCCAACAGACGGTCTGCGGCGGCGCCGGAGATCGGTGCGTGCCAGACCGGCGAGTGGTCGAGGTCGACGAGTGTGCGGCCTGCCGGGAGTTCAGCGAGGGTCCCGAACGCGTGCTGGAGCCATTCACGGCCCGTCATGGTCGGCGTGGCGGTGTAGAAGGCAGTCTCGTTCTCTACCGCACGTTCGAGCCCGTCTCCGGGGGCAGCGATCCACGGTTGAGGCAGTGCGCGACCATCTCGTTTTGCGCCCAAGAGCAGGCCGTTGTCTTCGCAGAAGCGGATGAACACGGACGCGATGATCCATGCGACCGCCGCTTGTGCGACTTCGCCGTTGCGCCAATCGATCCAGGAGAGTCCCGTGCGATCCCGATTCTTGGCACGTTCGTAGTCCTCACGCAGCTCGGCGCCCCAGGGTGTGGTGGTGTCTTCCGCGCGCTCGGTGAGGTCTGCTTCCAGGGCTGAGAGTTCGCGTTTGAGGTCTGCGAGCAGTGCCTTCGAGTCAATCATTGTGCAGCGACCTTTCGAGCAGAAGCAGACGATGTGGAGAGCGGGGGGAGTTCGAGTGGCAAGTTTGTCCAGCCATCCGCGCCGAACGGCATGGGGTTGCCGTCCAGATCAGGGGCGCGCCCCGACTGAGGCTTGGGCAGCAGAATCCATCGAGCTGCCGCACGCGGAGTGGCAAGGTCGCAGACTCGCGCAATCAAGTCTGTGAGGCCAAGTCGAGCCAGCACGGCCGCGTTGATGAGCAGGAGAGGCTCCGGGGTCTCCAAAAGCTGTTGCCAAACCGGCGTGACGGCCATCTTGGCAAGCTGCAGGAGGTTGCGGCGATTCTGCGTGCCATCGGCTTCAGCGTCTGCACGCAGCACGACGTCCCAAGAGATGCGATTCTGCTCGGCAGTGGTCTTCAGCGCGCCCAGAACGAGGTCAGCGAGGTCGACGACACGCACGCCGGAGTTTGCTGCCAGTGCGTCGGCCGCTTCACGAAGTGAACGGTGGCGTACCGATGCGGCAAACACGAGTGCACCGTGGTCACGCAGCGACGCGGAAAGCTTTGCAGAGAAGGCCGGGTCAGCACCGGCCTCTGCCATGCTCGTCGATGACGCGGTGTAGGTCGACGACACATCGCTGACCTCACGCAGAACGTACTTGCCTTGCTCGGGTTGCCATTCCAGGTGCGGGAGTGCTGCTCGCACTGCATCGTCGAGCTGAGGTCGGGACGGCACGGCGGAGATATCGGGGAACCGTGCTTTGACGCGCTGTTCGATCGTGACTGTCGCGAGCTCGCGGGTCGCGGTACCGCGGAGAGCAACTTCCACAGCTCGGGAGGGGTCGAGAATGCTTCGGTAGGCCTCACCCATCGATGAGATGCGCCCGGTCTGCGAGAGGCCGATTGCGATCTGCGCAATGCGCGCCCCAGGAAGAGAAAGCGGTTCGTGAGGAGGCAACGTAAAAGCCTCACGCAGCGCAGATGCAGGCACGATGTCCGACTCGGTGAGCAGAGAATCAACTGTCTGTGCAAACCGAAGGAGGGTCTCGATGTGCGTTTCGGCGGCGTCAAAACTCAACCCCTCGTCGCCGTCGGGCGTGTAAGCGATCACCGCCTCGCCGGTATCGCGTGTCTTTTGGGCGAGGAATCGAGGCGACTGGGCGCGAACATCGAACTTGACGATCGCATCGATGATGCCTCTCGCGGCCTCCTGTCGAGGTCCGTCGCCAAGAGTCGACCCGTATTCCCGAAGTAGCTTTGCTGCCAGCTCGGAACCTGTCGCGACGTTGCCAAGTTCTCTCAGCCACACTGAGACGTCATCCATCGGCTGACGGAGCAAACTCTGCTTGCGGATACGCGCACGCCACTGTTCGTCGGTTTCGCCGTGCTTCTGTGCAAGCGGGCTGATGAACTTCTCGACGGGGCGACGACCCTGGACGACGGGGGTCTCGGTTGGTGCAGCTGGCTGGGAGAGCCGGGCGCGCCACTCCCTGACGCGGGAACTGATTTCTCGCCGGACCTGTTCGCCGAGACCTCGGATTTGATTGATGGCCATTGGTGGAACGCCAAGCAGCTCGCCGACTGTTGTAGCGCCCGATCGAGAAAGCGCCGAAAGTGCGCGCGCGCTTAAGCCTGAGTCGGTAAGTGAGGTCGAGAGTTCCGCTTGGGCTGCCTTGTGCTCATTGGCTGCAAAGTCGGCGTCAGCTGTATCCGCTGTGCTTAGCGCCTGCGACCATGCTTTTCGCATGGCCTCCAGCGAGGGATGTCGGGCCGCTGCGGATGGGTGGAGAGCGGTGCGGAAGAAGCCCACCATCGCATCGGCGATGCTCGGCTCGAACTGACTGAACTCAATGACCGGCGGGTCTGCGGGGCGGGTGGGGCGGTCTCCGGTTTCCCACCAGACCGCGTCTGCGCTTGCGAGTTCGAATAGGGTGGCCGCGATCGCAAAGCGCTCTGCTGCGCTGTCGTACTGGGGTCGTTCGCGCGAGCCCAGGTAGGGGTCGAGATACGGCTTAGATCCAGATTTGATATTCGCGACTGGTTCGTCGGACAGCGAGAAGTCGAAGAGCTGCAGGTGGGGCTTGCGTGTGCCAGGGTCGGGTCTCACCGCGAGGTTTGACGGTTTGACGTCACGGTGGAAGACGCCACGTTCTGCGAGATGCGCAACTGCGGCGAACAGATCATCGCCGTACCGTTCAAGCTGCTCAATTGTGGCCCGGCCCTCAAGCCGGATTCGATCGGCGAGGGTCTCTGCGCCAGCATCCGTCATGACGATTGCTTGACGTTTGCCGACAGTTAGCGGTCCATCAACCCGCTTGACGACGCGGGGGTGATCGAGTCGATCAAGTGCCGCGGCTTCGCTCTTCAGACGTGCGGCGGCTGCATCGTCTTTCGCAAGCTTGAGAATCAATCCCTCGCGTTCGAGCGCGTAGTCGTTGACTTCAAGCGCAACACCCGTGGAGCCCGAGCCTCTGCGCTTGACGATCTCAAAGCGCTCGCCAACGATGTCGCCCGGGGCAGATTCGAGAGGGTCGACATCCGTTGGGGTCGGCGCGGATCCGTGCTCAGAGGTTCGCGCTCTCGAAAGCTCATCGAGAAGCACGCCAATGTCGATGATGCGATGCAGCTCCGAGAACGCGGTTGCATCAACGAGCACTTCGGCGTACGCATCAGAGATCTCTGGCAAGACAGCGCGGGGGTCAAGGCCCTTCGCATCAGAGTTCAAGAGCGCTTCGAGCGCAGCAAAGTTCACCGCGGGTGGCTTGCCCGTCAGAATCAGGAAGGCGAGCGCGCCCACCCCATACACGTCGAGCGCCTGCGGCGACGAAGAAGTGGTGTTTCTGAGCGTCTCCGGCGCGAGGTAGAAGAATGCGTCCTGGCTGACAGACGCGGCAACGTCGGTGACGCCGCGAGACATCAACGTGGCGGTTGAGGTGCCCTCGTCGGGTCGTTTGCCGAGGTCCCAGTCTCTGATCCGTACCTCACGGGTGCCGTCGCCACTAGTGTGGATGCGTACGCTGCTCGGTGAAAGTGCACGGTGCGTGAGCCGCTGTCCATGCGCAAACCGAACCAGTTCCGCGATATCCTGAACGATGGCCTCGCGATCGGCGAAAGTAAGCGTGTCGCCGCGCTTGGAGAGATAATCGGCGAGACTCATTTCGGCGGGGTCGAAGTTGAAAACAAGCGCTGAACCTTCTTCGGTGCTCAGCATGTCGGCCGGGCCAATGATGCCAGGATGCCTGATTCCGTCGGTCAAGCGGAACTCGCGGGCAGCTCGCCGATCGATTTCTTCGCGGCTCTCCTTCGAAGCGCCCTTAGGGTAGGGGAAGAGACGAACGCGACGCTTCGTATTTGCTTGCGGGTGTGTCACGAGAAAGTCTTGCCAGCCGTTGCCCTCGTCGAGAGACTCGCTGGAGTCGAGCGCGTACTGACCGATCATGCGTTGCTTCGCGCGGGGCATCAGGCCCGCGGCCTTCATCAGTCGATCGATGTCATTCGCGCGGGCGATATCTATCGGATCCTTGAAGGACGGCTGCGCTACCAGATCAGAGAAGTTGCGACCAGCGCCGAGGCCACGCACACGGAAGCCATCGAGCGCCCAGACTTGTTCGGCACCATACTCGTCGAGTTGCACCTGAGAGTCTTGGCCATGCAACACGATCGCTTCACCGACGAACGGAACGATGCGAGGGTTCAGGCGTGCCCTGTTCGCGACGTCTTTCAGTACCGACGCGAGCCGTTTGGCTTTCATATTTGCGAGGATGCGAGGATTGCGTTCCGTTCGGCCCGCATGGGTCCAGTTCATCTGGTTGCCATGGATCTCACCGTGCCAGCCTTTAAGCTCCACGACGTACATGCCGCCGCTCGTGATCAGCAGCACGTCGACCTCGTTGAGGCGGCCACTCGTGTCGGTGAAGGTGACGTTCGCCCAGGCGCGTGCGACACCGTCCTCTGGCAAAAGATCGCACACTCGTTCGAGGGCAGCAGCCTCTTGTGCCTGGGCGGGATCCCCCATCACGCGCCAGAGTGGCGAACTACGCTTCAATATGTTCCTTGGATGTCATGAATCTGCTGTGCACGCGCTGGCACATGTGAAGTTTCCCTCATTCTCTCAGAATGGTCCGACATCCTGCCGATTTCGCTCCTGCGTGCGCGTGGCACAGAGCAAGTTTGGCGCAACCAAGCACCATGCACCTCTGCGCTGCCGTCGGCGTAGATTCCGCAAATCACAAGAGCCCACGCGTCTGGCAGATCGAGGAAGATTGCCTTCGGTGACGAGTTCGTAGCGCCTGAGATGTCGCATGTTCACCTCCTCCGTAATGGAGGAAAGGTGAGCATCAATGACGGTGTCGATGCGGCTGATGTCGGCTGGCGACGGCTACAAGTACCTGCTGCGCACTGTCGCAGCCGGGGATAGTGATCGTTCCCTCTCGACGCCACTGACGCGCTACTACAGCGCCGAGGGCACGCCGCCCGGCAGATGGATGGGAGACGGTGTCGCTGCGCTCGGAGGCGGTCAGCTCGCAGTGGGGACGGAGATCTCCGAGGCTCAGCTTCAGCTCCTCATCGGTATGGGCCGTGACCCCATCACGGGCGAGCCGTTGGGGCGGGCGTATCCGCAGTACACGCCGAAGGCCGAGCGGATCGCCGAGCGAGTCGCCGCACTCTCGCCGGGCCTGAGCGCGGCGGCGCGCGGCCGCGCTGTCGCCGCGATCGAAGCTGAAGAGTCCGCGCGAGGCACACGTCGAGCAGTCGCGGGATACGACTACACGTTCTCGATCCCGAAATCCGCCTCCGTGCTGTGGGGCGTCGCGGACGCTGGAACACAATCGCTCATCGCCGAGGCACATCATGCCGCGGTTGCAGAGGTGGTTGCATTCATGGAGCGTGAGGTTGCAGCCACGCGCGCCGGAGCAACCCCCAGCGACGGTGCGGTTGCGCAGGTTGACGTGCGCGGGCTGATCGCAACGGCATACGACCACTACGACTCCCGCGCGGGGGATCCTCACTTGCACACCCACGTCGTGATCAGCAACAAGGTGCAGACCGTGCTCGACAACAAGTGGCGCAGCTTGGACAGCCGCCCGATGCACGCCGCGACGGTGGCGCTCTCCGAACTGCATGAAGCAGTGTTCGCGGATCATCTCACACGCGCCTTGGGGGTCGAGTGGGAGGCTCGCGAGCGAGGTCGCGACCGAAACCCGGCCTGGAGTATTGCTGCAGTCCCACAGGCGCTGGTCGAGGCATTCTCATCTCGTTCGAGACACATCGACGAGGAGAAGGATCGCCTCATCGCGGTGTATATCGAGAAGCACGGTAGGCAGCCATCGAGCGCGACGATCATCAAGCTGCGCGCCCAAGCGACACTCGCCACGCGGCCTGAGAAGGAGATCCACTCGCTAGCTTCGCTTACCGAAGGATGGCGGCAACGAGCGGGAGCGATCCTGGGTGAAGACGCCACATCATGGGCGCACAGAGCCGTTGCCAACGATGCGCCCCTACTGCTGCGAGCTGACGACATGCCACTTGACGTCATCGAGAACCTCGGCGTGAGTGTCGTCGCGACTGTGGGGGAGAAGCGCTCCACCTGGCGGCGCTGGAACCTCACCGCCGAGGCCGCACGACAAACCATGGGATACCGCTTTGCGAGCACGCGCGACCGTGAGGCCGTGCTCGGGATGATCGTGGATGCCGCCGAAGCCGCATCACTCCGGCTGACGCCACCCGAGCTGGCATCGAGTCCCGCTGTCTTTCGGCGCGCTGATGAGTCGTCGGTGTTCCGGCCGAGGAACTCCGCGGTCTTCTCTTCTGGGGAGCTGCTCGGCGCAGAGGGCCGGTTGCTGCAGCTCTCGCGCGTGATGTCGGGCTCCACGATCCCGCTCGCCACTATGGAGCGCATTGCGCGGAAGCCGGACCGTGAGCGACGGATGCTCGGAGCTGACCAGGCATCCGCGCTGTCAGCGATTGCGGTGTCGGGGCGGGTGGTCGACGTGCTGGTCGGGCCTGCAGGGGCAGGCAAGACAACGGCGATGCGTGCGCTCCGGCGGGCGTGGGAGTTGGAGCACGGGCCTGGCTCCATCGTCGGACTCGCACCCTCATCAGGCGCGGCGCAGGTGCTCGGCGAGGATCTCGGGATCGCGACGGAGAACACCGCGAAGTGGTGGCAGACACACCTCCAAACGGGGGAGACGTTCCGGCGTGGGCAGCTGGTCATCGTAGACGAGGCTGCTCTCGCTGGAACGTTGTCACTCGATCGCATTACACAGCTCGCCGCGGATGCTGGTGCGAAGGTGCTGCTCGTCGGCGACTACGCGCAGCTCCAAGCCGTGGACGCAGGTGGAGCGTTCGGGCTCCTCGCGCACGATCGCGACGATGTCGCCGAACTCGTCGATGTGCACCGCTTCACGCAAGAGTGGGAGAAGCGCGCCTCCCTCGACCTCCGACACGGTCACGTCGAGGTGCTCGACATCTACGCCGAGCATGACCGCATCGTCGAGGGCGACACCGAAGCCATGATCGAGGCTGCGTACGCAGCGTGGCGGGCCGACCAACTCGCCGGGCGCGCGACCGTGCTCGTAGCGGACTCGAACGAATCGATCACTACGCTCAACACGCGTGCACGCACGGACCTGATCCTCGACGGTGTTGTGCGTGGCCCGCGCGAGGCCGACCTGCACGATGGCACTAACGCGGCGCACGGCGACATCGTCATCACGCGCAAGAACGATCGTCGGCTCCGGGCGGGTGGCAGCTGGGTGCGCAACGGTGACCGGTGGCGCGTGCTTGATGTGCGCACCGACGGATCGATGCTCGTGCGACGCGAAGGGCGTTCTCGGGGAGCCCGCCTGCTGCTACCCGCTGGTTATGTTTCCGAGCACGTCGAACTCGGCTACGCCGTGACTTCCTTCCGCGCCCAGGGCCTCACCACAGACACTGCCCATGTTCTGGTTGATGCTTCGCTGACGCGGGAGAGCCTCTACGTTGCGATGACCCGCGGTCGCGACGCGAACGTCGCCTACGTCGCGGTCGACAAGCCCGATAACTCCCACACGGGTCCGCATCCCGGCGACAGCGGGGAGGTCACCGCGCAGAGTGTGCTGACCGGTGTGCTTCAGCACGTGGCTGTCGAGCTGTCTGCGCACGAAACCCTCGCTGCTGAGCAGGAGACTTGGGGTACCATCGCCCAGCTTGCCGCCGAGTACGAGACGATCGCGGCTGCCGCGCAGCGCGACCGGTGGGCATCGCTGATCCGGGCATCCGGGCTGACTGCCGAGCAAGCTGATGACGTCGTCGACTCTGATGCGTTCGGGCCGCTAACCGCCGAGCTGCGACGAGCCGAAGCGAACCATCACGATGTTGAGGCGCTGCTGCCACGGCTCGTACAAGCCCGCGGCTTCGGCGACGCAGACAATATCGCCGCGGTGATCCGGCATCGAGTGGCGGCGGTCACTGCGAGGGCCGTGGGGTCGAGCCGGAGGCACTCGGCCCCCAGGTTGATCACCGGGCTCATACCGGAGGCAACTGGCGCCATGAGTGAAGAGATGCAACGTGCGCTTTCGGAGCGGGCGGGACTGATGGAGGCACGTGCGGATGCTGTTCTCACTGCGGCGATTGCACAGTCGGCGCCATGGATTGTGGCGCTCGCTGCCGAACCTGCCGACCCGCGTGGCGCCAGACATTGGCGCCGCGCAGCGCGCGTGGTCGCCGCCTACCGAGACCGCTATCAGGTCACTTCTAACGCCGCACTCGGCGCACCGTCCGACGGGGCCGTCCAGAAGATCGACCGAGTCCGAGCCGTAGCGGCTCTACTTGAGATCGAGAACTTGGGGCGGTTGCGACCGGCCGCGAAGCCCACTGCTTCGCTTCAAGCTCGCGGGCTGGGGCTGAGGTAGCGGATGTTGGAACACGCTCCGAGTGGAGATCCGCCCATGGGCCAGATCTGCTAGGAAAGCGACTCAATCCAGTCGTTCATGGTCGTGAGTATGACGTTCCCCGTGTACACGGTTCCGTGACCGGCCAGATGAGTGGAGCTGAACCATGCCTTATCGTTATCGTCAAGATTCAAGTGGATGTCGCCACCCATGTAGATGGGGCCGTTCCAGCCTCGCCCGGCTTCATGAGCGAGATGGGCCGCGCTGTTCACAACGTCTCCCATATAGATGACGTCGTTGATGCCACTTCCACTAAATCCCGCCTTGATCATCAGTGCGCGACCGTAGTCGATGCCGATGCCGATTTTGATGGGGTCGATGCCCTTCTTTGCGTAGTGGTGGTTCAAGAGCTTTAAGAGCGTGTTCGCGCGGCAAGCAACGGTGAATACCTCCGAAATATCTGACTTATAGGGTGTGTTGAATACTGCCCAAACGCAGTCGCCGACAATGCTGACCTCGCGAACAATAGGAGTTGAATTGAGGACTGCCACCATCTCCGAGATAAATGCTCGGTAGATCTTTGCCAGTGTTGGTCGCTTATGTTTACTGGTCAATCCCGAAGAATCGCGAATGTCAATGAAGATTGCGGAGCATTTGCCATAGAACCCGTTGCTGTAAGTGAGCTTGTCCCGATCTGGAAGTGAGTCAGGTTCTTCGAATGTTCCTGCAGGCTGATCGAGAATTGTCTTGATTCGGTCAGCACTGCTGGTGTAGCTATAAGATTTGTAGTTTCCATCCATAGTCTCTCCTAAATGTTTCCGAGGCCGATGATGGTCGCCAAGGCTGCGACACCAGCACCTGATGCGAGCGCTGACCGGATAGCCCACTTGGCGTAGATAGCCTTCGTGGTGGCAATTGTCGCGTTTGCGTGGACTTGATGTGCGAGATCGCGAGTCAGTTCAACAGGATCCGCGGTTAGCGTACGCAGGACGTCAGCATACTGTTCTCGTTGCCCCTTAAAGTTGCTGCTTATGCTTGCGTAGAACAGTCGGTTTATGGCGTCGCTAGTCGCGTCCTTATCGTTCACGCGTGGTGTCAGGGTCCAGCCGCCGAGGGCCCCGGTGGTGATGAGGAGTAGGCAAGTAATCACCACGACCACATCGAAAAGAGTGTGCCTTGCTTCAAAGTCGCTCACGAGGTTGAAGGTCATCGTTCCCAGTACGCCAACAAAGGCGAGTGTTACGCCTGCTTTGGTGTCTGAATGGCGGATCCACTCGTTCACAAGCGATAAGGCTTGCCATGCATGATTAGGGTCAGGGGTAGGTTCAGCGAAGGTAGTGCCCGAATTTCGGTACACACTGAACTTAAATAGTTTGCGCACAGGGCAAGGCTATCCGGGACCTCCGACGCTGCTTGTAACACAGTCGGTGAGGAGGTGCAGAAAGACCTCGGGGACTTGAAGCGGTGATGGTGGGAGCAAACGTGGGGAAGCGCCGACGCCGGTCTGAAGAGACTCGTTCAGTGACCACGGAGGATATGAACCAGACGATCCACGGATCATTGCCGCCCGGCATGCCCGCGACTACCCTTAGGAGGGTGCCACGGTCTCGCAACACCACGCGAAGCGCCCATATTTCACGAGTGGCACGCAGAGGGCACGGCCACGCTGCAACCCTTGAGATTCCGCATGTTCACGCGGCCCACGACGAGTACTGGGACTTCTGAGTCCTGCGCGGCGGGACGCAAGCAGAGTAATGCGTCCGACTCCGGCCGACCCGACCCTCGGGCTGGCCGGAGGCGCCGTCGGGTGACCCACCGTGAGCCTGACGATCGCGGTCCGGTCGTCCGCTGTCAGCGCTCAGACGGAACGGTCGGGCTACGGCACGTACTCGCCCGATGTGTAGTCGGCGACGAGCTTCAAGGTGCCCGCTGACGGCCGCGCGGACACCCACACAGTGCGCGGATCCCACAGGTTCCCTTGCACCGACAGTTGCGGCGTCGCCCCCATCTCCGCGGCGAGTTGTTCCGGGGTCATGCCGTCGGGTGGGCGAACGGTGAACGTCACCGAGCAGCCGCCGCTTCCGCAGCCTTCGCTCTGGCCGACCACCTGCGCGCCGGCAGGGAGGGGCACGGCTGACAGGGGAGGAGTGTCGCCCTCGTCCGTCATCATGAACAGCCAGCCCAGCCGTGCGAGGTAGAACACGATGAGGAGAGCTGCGGCGACGATCAGGCCGACCCGGATCCTGCGGCGCCGCGTCGAACCCTTCTCCGGAGTGTGGTCGGCTATCGGAGCGGGTTCCATGGCGTGAGCATACCCATCGCCCCTTGAAGATCCATCCGCCGCAGACCGAGCATGACATAGGCCGGCCTCCTTCGCAGGAGAGATGACGACCGTCATCGCGGTCGCGCTCGCCGCGATTCGCAAGACTATTCTGTGGCGCTGTGCTGCGCAGTAGCGTGGCGGATGTGAACACGGTTCTGGATGTCAGCGGGGAGATGTTCGACGTACGCGAATCAGGACCTTCAGATGGGGTGCACGCCTACCATTTCACGTGGACCAACGGGCCCGAAGACGGTACGTACGGTTTCTCGCTCGGAGGTAGCAATCTCACGGCCGAGCAGCTGGAACGAGCGGCCCGGAGTTTTGTTCAGTCGTTCTTTGCGCCGGACGGCCTCGGTGCTTCCGACTTCCTTTCCTTCATGGAAGGTCGAAGATCATCGCAATGACCCGGGTCGCGGGTCTCTTCCTTCCGGCGGCTATCGGGTAGACCTCAGCGTGCGCTCAGGACGAAGGCCAGAACCGCTCCCAAAACGGTGCCCGCGAGCATCGCGGCGGCGGTCCAGCCGACGATGCGGCCTCGGGCGACCTCGCGTTTCGTCGCGTACACGCCCGCGCCGAGGCCACCCGCCGTCGCTGCCGCCATCGTCACGCCGGCGACGAGCGCCTGGACCCCGTAGTCCGGCGTCGGCGGAGCAGGATCGACGAGCGGAGTCGAAAAACGGTAGGTCATGACGAGGCCGAGAGTGATGAGCGAGACGGCGGTCATCGCTGCAATCAACCACCACGCTGTCGATTTACGCATCAGTCACCCGCTCTCGCGCGTCGATTCCGGTCGCGGAGTCGCTCGCGTCAGTCGCCGTCGCCGAGCACAGGGACGCCCCAGATCCGTGCCGCATCGGAGATGAGGCGATCCATGCCGTCCGGCGACTCTCGGCGAAGCGGCGCGTCGTCCCTGGTCACCGGCACCGGGATCGCGACCTGTCCCGCTTCCTGCGAGACCACGATCACCAGGGTCGGATAGAGGAAGGCGCCCTCCTGGATGCCGCCCCTCGTCACCCCCTGGATCCGGTCCCGGGGAACGCTGTAGACCGTGAGGAGACGCGCTCCCCCGCGGACCAGCCGAAACCCCGAGGGCTCGATGACTCCGGTGGGACTCGCCGTGAGCAGGCCGCGGGGTGCGGCGCCGAGTCCGAGAAGGGGGATCGTGCGCGAGAGGTACGCGGCCACGCCGTTGAGGGCGTAGGAGCCGAAGATCCGTGCCTGCGGCTCACGCTCCCGCAGCGCTCTCCGCTGGGCGCGCTGCAGTCGTCGGATGCGCCCGAGCACGATCCAGATGATCAGACCGGCGAGTGCCACCCCAGCGCCGAACACGAGCGAGGTCGCGACGGGCGGCTCGCCGTCCAACAGGGGGCGCACGAGCGCCCCCCAGACGAAGAACGCCGCCAGTGCGGCAGCTATCGCGAGCATCAGTCTGTTGGCGGGCGGGTTCCTGCGCACGAGATCAGCCGCCCCACAGGAACGCGGCGGCGGGAAGGAGCGCCAGGACGCCGAGCACGGCTCCGACGACGGGCCACGCATACCCTCCGCCGTCGGCGCGGGCGAAGACGAGCCCGATCACGCCGAGGACGAGGGCGATGCCACCGAAGAGGACCGCGAGCGGCAGCGTGAGGAACACCAGCCATCCGTAGTTCGGGTCCGCCGTCCCCGCCAGGACGAAGACGATCGCGGTCGGCAGGATCCCGACGACCGCCGCGCTTTCGGAGGCGACTCCGCATCCGAAAGCGCGGCGACGGGGCAACGGAGGGATCTGAGTCACCCCGCGATCCTAGCGATCACGCGACTCGGCGAGGGCGAGCCCCGGCCGCTCGCGGAGGAAGCCCTTCCTTTCCGCATCGGTTTCGGCTGGACTGTGCGCATCGGCGTCGAACCAATCGGAGGGTGGGACAGATGTACCGCAGCAATGGGAACTACGAAGCATTCGCACGACCCCGGAAGCCGGAGGGGGCCGACGACAAGACGGTCTGGCTGGTCGGCGGCGGTCTCGCCGCGATGGCGGCCGCGATCTTCATGATCCGCGACGGGCAGGTGGCGGGGGAGCGGATCACGATCCTCGAGGAGCTGGGGCTGCCCGGCGGTGCGCTGGACGGGATCAAGTACCCCGAGAAGGGGTTCGTCATCCGCGGCGGCCGGGAGCTGGAAGACCACATGGAGTGCCTGTGGGACATGTTCCGCTCCATCCCGTCGTTGGAGATCGAGGGTGCCAGCGTGCTCGACGAGTTCTACTGGCTCAACAAGGACGACCCCAACGTCTCCCTGTGCCGGGTGACCGAGAAGCAGGGGCAGGACGCGCATACGGACAAGCTCTTCACCCTCTCGGAGAAGGCGCAGAAGGAGATCGTCGCCGTCATCCTCGCCACCCGCGAGGAGATGGAGGGCAAGCGGATCGACGAGGTGTTCGGCGACGACTTCCTCGGCAGCAACTTCTGGCTGTACTGGCGGACCATGTTCGCGTTCGAGGAGTGGCACTCGGCGCTGGAGATGAAGCTGTATCTGCACCGCTTCATGCACCACATCGGCGGGTTGCCCGACCTGTCCGCGTTGAAGTTCACGAAGTACAACCAGTACGAGTCGCTCGTGCTGCCGATGCGGAAGTTCCTCGACGACCACGGCGTGCAGTTCCGGTTCCATCACACCGTGACCGACATCCAGTTCGACATCGAGGACGATCGCATCCAGGCGACGCGCATCGACTGGATCGCCGACGGCGAGCCCGGCGGCGTCGACCTCGGTCCGGACGACCTGTGTCTGGCGACGATCGGGTCGCTGACGGAGAACTCCGGCAACGGCGACCAGCACACCGCTCCGGAGCTCAAGACCGGCCCGGCCCCGGCCTGGGACCTCTGGAAGCGGATCGCCGCGGAGTCGCCGGTGTTCGGGCGACCGGAGGTGTTCTGCAGCGACATCGACAAGACGAAGTGGGAATCCGCCACGGTCACCACCGTCGACGAGCGCATCCCGAAGTACATCGAGAAGATCTGCAAGCGCGACCCGTTCAGCGGCAAGGTCGTCACCGGCGGAATCGTCACCGCGAAGGACTCGGCCTGGCTGATGAGCTGGACGGTGAACCGGCAGCCGCACTTCAAGGCGCAGAAGCCGAACGAGATCGTGGTCTGGGTGTACGGGCTGTTCGTCGAGACGCCCGGCGATTACGTCAAGAAGCCGATGCAGGAGTGCACGGGCGAGGAGATCGCGCAGGAGTGGCTCTACCACCTCGGTGTCCCGGTGGAGGACATCGCCGAGCTCGCCGCGTCGGCGGCCAAGACGGTCCCGGTGATGATGCCGTACGTGACCTCCTTCTTCATGCCGCGCCGGGCCGGCGACCGTCCGCAGGTGGTCCCGGAGGGAAGCGTCAACTTCGCCTTCCTCGGTCAGTTCGCCGAGACGACGCGCGACACGATCTTCACCACCGAGTACTCCGTGCGCACGGCGATGGAGGCCACGTATCAGCTGCTCGACGTGGAACGCGGCGTGCCGGAGGTCTTCAACTCGACCTACGACATCCGCTACCTCCTCAAGGCGACCGCGCGGCTGCGCGACGGCGAGGCCGTCCACATCCCCGGCCCGAACTTCCTCCAGGGTCGCCTCCTGGACAAGCTCGACAACACGCAGATGGGAGAGCTGCTGACGGACTTCGGGCTCATCCCCGCGCACGGCGCGACGGTGCCGCGCCCGCGGGACGACGATGCGATCGCCTGAGCGTGCGCTCAGGCGGCGACGTACTCCTGGCGGACTCGGCCCGCCGTCGCCAGCTCGATGTATCCGAAGTCGTGGTCGGAGTTGAGGATCACGGCGTCGTTGGCGACGGCGTACGCCGCGATCAGGCAGTCGAAAGCGGCCGCGGCTCGCAGGAATCCGTTGGTCCAGAGCGCCTGCTGGATGTCCAGGGCGACCTGCTCATCGGGATGCTCCCAGGCCGGGAGCAGCTCCTCCATGTCTTCCCGCAGAGCGGCGTACTCCTCCGCGTCACGGGCCGAGTGGCAGTACTCGAGTACCTGCGGCGGGCAGGTGATGAGGAGGTGGTTCGGCGAGAGGGAACGGAGGCGGTCGGCGATCGCGGCGCTTCTCCCTGCCTTCTGCCAGATGCTGTTGTCGACGAGGTAGATGGTCACCGGGAAGTGCTCGCGCTCCGTCCAGCGCCCTCGCGCCGCTCCGGCATCGGCTCGGGAGCCACGGTCGGTGCGTCGATCTGTTCGGCCTCGAAACGGCGGCCGATGATGCGCTCGACGGCGGCGGGCTGGCGACGTACCGCGATGAGGGTGCGCAGGGCGAGATCCACGGTCTCACGGTTGGAGGTCGTGCCGGCGAGCTTCTTGGCCTGCTTCAACTCGTCGGGGTCGATGTCGATGGATGTGACGGTCATGGTCGTTCCTTCCTCCCCGCGATCTTGTATAAGGAAGTATATAAGACTGTCGGCCGGCGGCGGTCGGCCGACGGCGGGAGGGGAGGGCACATGCGTTCGACGCGACCGATGCCCGGGAACCCGTGGCCGCACGACATGACCCTCACCGTCGAGGACCGACCGCACACGCTGCTGGAGCTCCTCTGGATCCGCGAGGCGCACGGGCTGGATCCCACCGATGACGCGCTCCCGCCCCCGCTGGTCGATCGACCGGCGGCGGCCGCGCGGCGCGTGGACGAGGAGACCCGGGCGCGCTGGACGGAGGTCTGGCCCCGCATCTGGGGCGATGCCGTCGCGCACGCCGCGACCGACCCCGACCCGGCGCTGCTCGACCGCGCCGTCGCCACGACGCTGAGTCCCGCCGAACGGGAGACGCTGCTCGGGCGGATCGTCGGGCCCACAGCGCGGGACGCGTTCGGAGTGGAGGTGTCCGATGATGCGGCGTACCGCGCGTGGGAGCGGCGCGGTTCCGAGACACATCTCGCGACGCACGTCACGACGCTCGCGGACAGCCCCGAACGCCGCGACGTCGCCACCCTGGCCGACGCGTGGCGTCGCCTCGCAAGGGTGGTGACGCTGGCCTGCCGGGGGACGTACGTCAGGCAGATCGGACCGCACGCGCTCCTGGTCACGGATGAGGTGCGGAGCGACGCCGCCGCGTACCGCGCGGCGCTGGACTCGTTCGGTCGAGGTCCCTCGGAGCGCCCGTCGAGGGCGTGACGCCCCGCGGGTCGAGTCAGAGGACGAGCGGGAGGAACGACACGATCAGGCCGACGGCGCCGACCGCGGCGAAGACGATCCCGACAGTCCGCAGGACCCGGCGCAGATGCGGCGGCTCACCGATCCGGATGCGAGCCGGGTCGTTCGAGCTGTGGAATCCGTCGACCCATCCATCGGTGGTGGCCGTGGGCTCGCCGCGGCGCAGCGGTCGCTCGTGGAAGTCGCCGCCCGCGAACCAGCGAGCGGTGGGGCGGCCGTCCCGATCGATGACGGCGATCTCGACGGGGACCCACTGCCCCTCGACGAGCCGGATCAGCAGGGTCACGATGAGGAACGGGATTCCGACGCCGAGGCCGATCCAGGACAGCACCTCACCGACGACGGAGAGGGTGTCCACGAGCTGCACGACTCCATCGTAGAGAGAGGACGAGGCGCACACTGCACGCCGATAGTCTGACCGGCATGACGGATTCCGCAGACATCCCGACGTCGCGCCCGTTGGACGCCTGGCTCGACGCGCTCAGCCAGCCCACCGGTTCACCGGGTGGCGGAGCCGCGGCGGGGGTGATGCTCGGTCTGGCGGCCGGGCTGATGGGCATGGTCGCCGGATACACCCGCGACGACGAGGCCGTCACCGAGATCGCCGACCGTCTCGACCGCACTCGTGCGGAGCTCCTGCAGGCGGTCGAAGCCGACGGCGTGGTCTCGGCGGATCTCGGCGCCGCGCTCGCACGGACGCCGGAAGACCCCGAGCGGGAGGAGGCGGTGCGAGGCGCCGCCCTCGATGCGGCCGCATCCGTCGCGCGACTCGGTCGCCTCGGCATCACCGTGGTCGATGAGGCGCGCACGCTCGCCGCCCACGGGAACCCGCACGTCGCGGTGGACCTTGCGGTGGCGACGGAGGCGCTCGCCGCGGGGCTGGCGGGGGCGTCCCTGAACCTCCGCTCGAATCTGCAGCTCGCTCGCAGGCACGGCGCGTCGGCCGCGATGCGGGCAGGGCTCGACGCGCAGGTCGGACGACTGGCTGAGGCGCGGACCCAGGTCGAGCGGATCACGGCGGAGCTGTCCGCGCGCGTGGACTGACGTGGCGCCCGAGGAAGCGTTGAATGCGCGCGCCGCGGAGGTCCTGGACCAGTGGAGTCTGTCTCCGGACGGGCCCCTCCGGTCCGGAGAAGCGGGGATAGTCGTCCCGGTCCGGCGGGCTGACGGTCTCGCCGCCGTGGTGAAGGTGCAGCAGCCGGGGCCGGCGGTCGACGCGGCGGTCGTCGGGCTGGCGCGGTGGGACGGGGGAGGGATCGTCCGTCTCCTCGCGAGCGCGCCGGATCGCGGAGCGATGCTCCTGGAGCGGCTCGATGCCCAGCGCAGCCTCGACGTGATGGACGATGACGATGACGCCACACGGATCGTCGGATCCCTCCTCGCGCGTCTGCACAGAGTCGACCCGCCGGCCGGCCTTCCGCGACTGGAAGCGGTGGTGTCGCAGATGCTGGACGATGCGACGGAGGCGATGGCGCTGCTGTCCGGCGAGGATCGACGGCGGTTCGACCGATGGCGGCGCCTCGTCGCGGACGTCGCAGCGACGCCCGGCAGCAGGTTCCTGCACTGGGATCTGCACTTCGGCAACGTCCTGCACGCGGAGCGCGAACCGTGGCTGGCGATCGACCCCGAACCCCTCGTCGGCGACGCGGGCTTCGACCTGTGGCCGGCGCTGGACAGCGGCTGGAGCCGCGATCCGGGCACCGTGGATGCGGCCCGCATCGTGCGGTGTCGTTTCGACATCCTCACCGAGATGCTGCACCTCGACCGTGCACGCGCGGCACGCTGGACGACCGCGCGGCTCCTGCAGAACACACTGTGGGACATCGAGGACGGGGAGCCCGCGATCGCTCCCGCCGCGACGGTGCTCGACGATGCGCTGCGGTCGGCAGGGCTGTCTTGATAGCATCCCGCCCATGAGGACGCCGGACTCCGATGCCACCCGGCCCGAGCACGACCGCGCCGCGATCAAGGAGCGGGTGTACGCGACCTTCACGGGCCTCGCCATCGTGCTCGTGCAGAACTCCAACGTCGAGCACACCAGCGCCCTGCAGGCCACCGTGACCCTGCTCATCGGCATCGTCGCGATCGCGCTGGCGGGCTTCGCCGCCGATCTGGTCGCGCACCTCGCGACGCATGGCGGCTTCCCGCGAGGAGTAGACCTGCGCGAGGTCCTGGGGCTCACCGGCACGGCGCTCGGATCGGCGGCGGTGCCGCTGCTCCTCCTCCTCGCGGCCGTGCTGGGGTGGATCGAGCTGCGGACGGCTCTCACGATCGCGTCGATCGTCTACGTCGCGATCCTCGGGCTCATCGGGTACGTCGCCGTCCGCCGGACCGGGGTGAGGTGGTGGCAGCAGCTCATCGCACTGGGCATCCTCGTCGGGCTCGGCGGCGTCGTCGTGCTCGTGCAGCAGCTCGCGCACGGACACTGACGGACACACCCGTTGCGCGGACCGTGCGCATGGTTCATCCTGAACGTGCTGCACGGGCCGGCTTGGGGGGCCTCGACGGTCACGCTGCGGTCGACGGAGCGCCTGCCACTCACCTCCCTCCCCCGGCGGGCGCTCCGCTGCGAGAGCGATCTGCCGCCGTACCGACGCCGTTCGACTCACCCGGGTGATCATCATCCCCGCCCCTGTGATCGTGCGGCCCTCAGGCTTATCGTCGGTGACCAACGGCGGGCTGTCGCAGTCGGAGAACCCGTCACTCGGATCATCGGCGAGATCGAGGGACACCATGCACACGGAGACCACGCGCGCACGCTCGCGGACAGCAGGGGCACTTCTGGCGACGGCCATCGCGGCGGCGATGGTGCTCTTCGGCGCGACGCCGGCGTCCGCGCTGTGGGATCCCGACCCCGTTCTGCCGCGGGCGGGCTTCTTCACGCAGGTCACCATCACCGGCTCGCAGTACCCGACGAACGTGACGGGTGAGCTCACGACCCTGGCGCCGACTCCCGGCGCGTACCCGGCGACCGGCGCCTCGGTGGAGGCCGTGAGTCCGCAGCTCATCACCATCGCCGACCCCGTCTCCGGAGCGACCGCGTCGGCCTACTGCATCGACTTCAGCACGGAGACCGGCATCGGCGCCGGCTACAACATCGGGGAGTGGGACGCGTCGAACGTGCCCAACCTCGACTACATCAACTACATCCTCAACAACTACTTCCCGTTCAACACGGCGAACCCGCTCTCCGGTCTCACGCTCTCGCAGCAGGTCGCCGCGGTGCAGAGCGCGATCTGGTACTTCAGCGACGGCTTCGTGCTGGCGACGGGGACGAATGCGACCATCCGGAACGCGACGGCCGCCGTCGTGCAGGCCGCCCTCGACAGCGGCGGCCTCCCGGAGCCGTCCGTGCCGACGCTCGCCATCGACCCCGACACCACCACGGTGCCCGAAGACGGATCGATCGTGGGGCCCTTCACCGTCTCCGGCACCACCGATGGCACGCTCGACGCCGCCGTGGGAGTGGAGGTCTTCCTGGATCAGGCGGGGACCCAGCCCGTTCCCGTCGGCACCGCGGTGGCCGCCGGCACGCAGCTCTGGGCGCGGTGGACCGGGCCGGCTGCGCCGGTGAACGGATTCCGGATCACGGCCCAGGCCTCGCTCACCCAGGGCACGGTCTATCTCTACGACACGGAGTCGTCGGACAGGCCCGCGGCGCAGAAGCTCGTCCTGGCGCAGACGACGACGCTCCCGCTCCGCACCGGCGTCCGCGCGACCCCGTATGCGTCCGGGGAGGTCAGCGTGCAGAAGATCATCGCCGGTGACGGCGCGGGGCTCCAGGACGCCATCACCATCGACCTCGCCTGCACCCCCGCCCCGGCTGAAGGCGTCGTCGTCTCCGCCACGATTCCCGCGGGGGCCACGAGCGCGGATCCGGTGGTCTTCACCGGCCTGCCGGACGGGGCGACGTGCACGGTCAGCGAGTCCGCGGACGGTGCCAACGACGCGGTCACCCTCGCCGCGCAGACCATCGAACCGGAGACGGTGACGGTCGACGCGGCTGCGACGGAGCCCGTCGTCGTGACCGTGACCAACACGTACGACCCCGTCGAGACGCCGAGCAACGGTGGCGGCGAGGGCGGCTCCGGGGGGAGCAGTGACGAGGGGCAGGGACTCGCCGCCTCCGGCCCCACACTGATGACAGGCCCGCTGACGGCCGCCGGCGTCGGGCTCCTGCTCGCCGGTGCTCTTCTGCGGATCCGGCGTCGAGCGAACCTCCGCTGAGCAGGTGGGGGCGCGGCCCGGCCGCGCCCCCACCCCGGCATCAGGACCGCGGGGCTTCGTCTCGCCGCGGTTCCCCTCCGTCGTCCTCGTTCGCGATGCGGATGCGCCGACCCTCTTCGATGTCCTTCCGCTCCTTCTCCGCGCGCTTGTCGCTCTGGCGGGTGTCGCGCGCGGGAAGCTGGATGTCGCGTTCGGCGGCGATCCCGGCCTGGAGCTGGCGGCCGCGTTCCAGCTCGGCGTCGAACTCGGCGCCGAACAGGAGGGCGAGGTTCGCGATCCACAGCCAGAGCAGGAACACGATGACGCCCGCCATCGATCCGTAGGTCCGCTCGTAGTTGGAGAAGGTGGTGACGTAGAGCACGAAGCCGAGGGTGGCGACGGCCAGCACCACGATCGCCACGAGGGCCCCCATGCTGATCCACCGGAACTTCGGCTGCTTGGCATTCGGGGTCGCGTAGTAGAGCATCGCCACGAGGAAGACGACGACGAACAGCAGCAGGGGCCACTTGGCGATGTTCCACGCGAGCTGCACGCCCTCGCCCGCGCCGATCGCGTCGCCCAGCGCCGACACCACATCCCCGGAGAGCACGAGCACGATGGCGACGATCGTCAGGGAGACGACGGTGATGAGCGTGACGAGCAGCTGCATGGGGCGCAGCTTCCAGAACGGCCGCCCCTCCTCGATCTCGTAGATGCGGTTCATCACCCGGCTGAACGCTCCGACGTACCCCGACGCCGACCAGAGAGCGAGGAGTATTCCGAACACGAGCGCGATCCCGGCGCCTGGCGCCTGGGATATCTGCTCGATGGGCCCGCGGAGGGCTTTCGCGGTCTCCGGCGGGGCCACGTCGCCGATGATGCCCAGCACCGCGTCGGCGGCGGCCCCGCCCTGGCCGAACACGCCGAGCAGCGAGAAGACGGCGATCATGGCGGGGAAGATCGAGAGCACCGCGTAGTACGTGAGGGCCGCCGCGCCGTCCATGCACTGGTCGGCGGAGAACTCCCGGACGCTCTTGACGAGGACGTACTTCCACGACCGCTTCTGCAGATCGGTCGGGCTGTCCGGCTTCTCGTCGTGCTCGGGCGGTGGAGCGGACGCGGATCCGCTGCGTGCTGTGGGTGCCTTCGACATGGTTCCTCCTCGCGTCGGCGCGAGCGCTGCTCCCGCGATCCAGTCCTATGAGGAGAGGAGGTGTTCCGGCACGGGGGTTGCGCGAACCCGAGTCGAGGGGGATCCTCTGCCGGCGGAGGGTCATGCGGCCGGGTACGTGACCACCGCGTCCGCGCGGACGACGGCGCCGCCGCTGAGCTCCGCCCTATCGACGTGCCCCGGACCGAGGATATGGCGGACGACCTCGTCCCGCGCGAGGAGGTGGTCGGCGATGATCCGTCGATGGCATCGCCACCACACGCTCTCCGAGCACATGACCGTGACGCGCCGCGCGCGACCCTCGGCGCGGAGCTCATCGAGGGCGCGTCCGAAATCCGCGGACAGGGCGTGATCGGCGTAGTTGTGGAAGCTGCGGTTCTGCCACCACGCGTTGGTCTCGAAGGGCACGTCCCTGCTCACCGGGCGTCTACCCGTCAGCGCCTCTTCGCGACGGTAGGCGATCCCCGCGTCCTGCAAGGAAGAAGCCAGCGCGTCCTGGTCGAACTGCGGGTACCGCTTCGAGCCGGGGAGACGCCGCACGTCGACGACACTCTCCACGCGGCTCTCCTGCACGAGCCCGAGGAACTCGTCGATCGTGCGGGTGGAGTGCCCGATGGTGAAGAACGGCTCAGACATGAGGCGACCGTAGCCCACTCGTCCCCATCCACGGACGACCCTTGCCCTGCCGCGGTCCCCGCACCTACGGTGAGGTGACGGGTGGGGATCCGCACCCGGGGCGGGGGTCGTTCGATGAGAAAAGTCCGATTCGGAGTTCTGGGCGTGCTGCTGGCCGCGGTCGTCGGCATCGGTGGTGCTCTTCCCGCCGTCGCCGCCGAACCCACGGCTCGGCTCTCGCTCTTCAAGGCGATCGAGAACCTCGACACGGGGGCCAGCCTCGGAGACCGCACCCTGTGGACGATGCACGCGGTCAACGTGGCCACGGGGGAGACCTTCACCGGCGACGGCCTCAACGGCATGCAGTCGCGCCTCATCCCACCCGGCACCTACCGCATCTTCGAGACCGGCGGCGTGGCCGGGTACGCCTTCTTCTCCTGGAACTGCGACGGCGACGTGACGACGCAGCCGGAGCGTACGATCACCATCACCGCGAACCAGTCGATGACGTGCACGGTGCAGAACAACGCGATCCGGAGCAGCCTCACGCTCGTCAAGAACGTGCAGGGCGGTGGCGCGGCCCCGTCGGAGTGGACGCTGCGGGCCCAGGGACCGTCGACCATCGAGGGGGCGGGAGGCTCCGCTGCGGTGCAGAACCAGCCGGCGCGGATCGGCACCTACACGTTGAGCGAATCGGGCGGACCGGGGAGCTATGTGCCGGGGCCCTGGACCTGCGAGCGGCGGGATCTGACGACCGGCGCGGTCACTGCCGTCCCCGTGGCCGGTGAGCAGTTCGAGATGACCCTCGGCGGCGCGGTGACCTGCCAGATCACGAACACCGGAGACCTGCCCCACCTGACGCTCGTCAAGGAGGTCGTCGACCCGGCGGCGACCGGATACCCGCTGGCCGCCCCGTCGGACTTCGTCCTGAGCGCGAGCGGACCCGAGCGGATCTCCGGTCCTTCCGGCTCGGACGCCGTCGACCACGCCTCCATCGACCCCGGCGCCTACACACTCGCCGAGAGCGGTCCCGCCGGGTACAGCGGCGGTGCGTGGACCTGCGTCGACGCCACGGCCGACGGCGGGATCGATGGGGCGCTCCTCTACGTGCGGGAGAGCTCCGACATCACCTGCCGCATCACCAACACCTTCGCGGGCGGGTGGCTCACCCTCGTCAAGAACGTGGTGGGCAGCGACCAGCCCCCGTCCGACTGGACGCTGACGGCCGCGGGACCGGAGACGGTGACCGGTGCCTCCGGATCCGCGGCGGTCACCCGCGTCCCCGTGCCGGTCGGCGACTACGCGCTCGCCGAGGCGGACGGACCCGCCGGATACGCGGCCGGGCCGTGGTCGTGCACGGGCGGCGCCCTGGCGACCGACACCGTGACCGTCGGCGCCGGAGCGGACGTGACCTGCACGGTCACGAACACCCTCGAGGTCGGCCAGCTCACTCTCGTGAAGAACGTCGTGAACGCCGGCGGCGGTCCCCTCACCGCGCAGGACTGGGAGCTCACCGCGACATCGGCCGACACCGTCATCAGCGGCGTCTCCGGCTCCGGCAAGGTGAGCTTCGCGGCGGTGGCTCCGGGGACCTTCACCCTGTCGGAGGCGAGCTCCGCTCCGGAGGCGGGCTCCTATGTGAGCGAGGGCTGGTCGTGCGTCGATGACGAGGGCACTCCCGTCGGCTCCGGCGACACCGTCGAGGTCGTGCCGCTGGAGAGTGTGATCTGCACCGTCACGAACCGGTGGACCCAGTCGACTCTGACGCTGCGCAAGCAGGTCGCCTCCGCCTTCGGCACGCCGGCGCTGCCCTCGGCGTGGTCCCTGACCGCAACCGACGGTGCCGCCACGGTGTCGGGACCCGCCAATTCCCCCGCCGTCACGCAGGCGGCCGTCGCCCCCGGCGCATGGACGCTGAGCGAGCAGGACGGCCCCACCGGCTATGATCCGCTTGGCTGGAACTGCTCGGGCGGGACGGTGACCGGCGACGTGGTCCAGGTGCCGCCGTCCGCAGACGTCGTGTGCATCCTCACCAATGCATCGATCACGCCGAGCCTGACTCTCGTCAAGCAGGTCGTGAACGGCGAGCGCGGACGCGCGGTGCCCGGCGACTTCGAGCTGAAGGCCCGCGGCCCTGGCAACGCGGCGCTCTCCGGCCCCAGCGGCTCGGAGTTCGTCACCGACATGCAGCTTCCGCCGGGGGAGTACATCTTCTCCGAGGACGGCCCGAGCGGCTATGAGGGTGAGTGGTCCTGCACCGGCACGACCTGGGACGGGACCACGGCGACGCTGGGATTCGGAGAGGACGCGATCTGCACCGCCACGAACACCTTCGTCGGCGGCACTCTGACGCTCCGGAAGACCGTCGTCGGAGACGGTCCGGGAGATCCGGCCGGGCCCGCCGACCCCACGGACTGGACGCTGCGTGCGATCGGTGGCGGGGAGTTCCCGCGCCCGCGTATCGAGGGAGCGTCCGGCGAGACGGCGGTGACCCTGGCTCCGCTCGGGGCCGGTGCGTTCCGGCTCTCGGAGCGGGCGGTCGCGGGCGCGCCCACCGTGGACTACCGCAGCGACGGCTGGGAGTGCGCGGGGGGCGTGCTGGAGGGCGACGTCGTCCAGGTGACGGCAGGGGTCGACACCGTGTGCACGGTGACGAACGTCTACGACCCCGGCTCCGGTCCCGACCCCGAGCCGGAACCCGAACCCGAACCCGAGAATCCGGATCCGGGCACGGATGTCGACCCCGGGACGGCGACCGGGGCGGACGGCGGGGCGGCCTCCGACCTGGCCACGACGGGTCTCGCGCCGGCCGCGGCCGCGGCGGCAGGCGCCGGTGGTCTGCTCGTGCTCCTCGGTGCCGGACTCCTCGCGGCGCGGCGGCTTCGGCGCACGCGGCACGGGCATCCCGGATCGCGCTGATCCGACCCCTCCGCCCACGCACGGCGGGTCCGCCCTGGAGAGGACGGGCCCGCCGTGTCGAGGCTCAGCCGGCGGCCGGTGCGATCTCATTCGGCGTGACCTCCAGTTCGGCGCTCGCGAGCACCTCGCCGGTGGTGAGGTCGACCGCGTGCACGCTGTCCGCGGCCGGCTCGGTCACGTACGCGATGTCGCCCGCGACGACGATGGCGGGGTGCGGGTCCTGCCACTCGGCGGGCCCTTCCCACGCCTCGATGACCGGGTAGGAGTCGGTGATCTCGCCGGTCTCCGGGTCGAGCACGTGGATGGCGCCGTCGGCGCCGAGGATGTAGGCCAGGTCGCCCGGGCCGCGCGCGACGTCCCGGAAGGTGTACTCGGCCCCCTCGGGCAGGGACACGACCTCGGACGTCATCGCCGCGGTGTCGATGAGCGTGACGGCGCCGAGCAGGTAGCCCTCGGCGTCGGGGTCGTTCTTGTAGTCCCCGACGATGATCGGGCTCGTCTCGCTCACGTACGCGTTGCCCATCCGGCCGTAGGGCTGGTCGGGTGCGGCGAGCTTGGTGATCTCGCCGTCCTTGTACACGAGCGCGCCGTCCTCGCACCCGAAGACGACCACCTCGTCGGCCGCGGTCCCTTCGCCGTGGACGCCGGGGCACTGGTCGGACGAGGCGATCTCCGTACCGTCCGCATCGCGCACGACGATGCCGCTGCGACCGTCCGCATCGCCCACCGTGGTGAGGAACGTGCCGTCCTCCAACAGCACCGAGACGCCGTGGTGCGCCTCGACGCCGTCGACGGTCTCCACCGCCGGGAGACCGCCGTCGCCGAGGTCGGCGGTGTCGAAGATCGTGGTGTCGCTCGTGCCGTCGGCGTAGAGGATGGTCTTGCCACCATGCCGGACGACGTGGCCGGGGGTGTCGGCCGCGAACACCGTGTCGGTCAGGACCGCCTCGTCGGCTGACCCGGCCCCGGTATCGAGCACCTGGAAGCCCTCGCTCATCGTCACCATGACATGGCGACCGTCGCCGGCCGGGTTCAGCCGCGTGAACGGCTCGGAGTCGAAGTCGGCGACGGTGTCGAGGGTCTCGCCGTCGAGGACGAGGATGCCGCCCTCATACGAGATGGCAACCCGGGGGCCGGCGTCCGGTTCCGGGGCGTCGCTCGCGGCGGAGCCGGCTCCAGCCGTGGTCGAGCAGGAGGCGAGCGTCACGGCGGCGCCGAGGGCGACGGCCCCGACCAGCGCCCGGCGCAGGGGGAGTGTCTTCATGCGGTGCTTCTTTCTTGTGAGGGATGGTCTCAGCGGGTGAGACCGGAGGCGATGCGCTCGGTGTTGACGCGCATCATGGTCAGGTAGTCCGGTGCGCCGCCGTCTTCGGCGGTGAGCGACTCGGTGAAGAGCTCGATCACTTCGATGTGGACGTCGGCCTCGTCGGCGAGCGCCTGGACGAGGCGGTCGGGGGAGGAGGACTCCGCGAAGACGGCGGGCACGCCCGTCTCCTCCACGGCACCCACGAGATCGGCGAGGTCGGAGGCCGAGGGGGCCGCGAGCGTGGTGCCGCCCGGGATGACGGCACCGACGACCTCGAAGTCGAAGCGGTCGGCGAGGTAGCCGAAGACGTGGTGGTTGGTCACGAGCGCCCGACGGTCGTCGGGGATCCGGGCGAACGCGCTCGTCATCTCGTCGTCGAGCGCCGTCAGCTCCTCGCGGTAGCCGGCGACGTCCGCCGCGAGGGTGTCGGCGTCGACCCCGTCGAGCGCGGCCAGGGCGGGCTGCAGGGCGTCGACGACGTCGATCATCCGCGCCGGATCGGTCCAGAAGTGGGAGTCCGGCATACCCGCGGCGTCGCCGTCGCGGTAGTCCAGGACCTCGATCGCGTCGCCCGCGACGAAGGACGGCACCTCGGCCGCGACGGCCGCGTCGAGATGCTGCTGCAGGCCCTCCTCGAGCCCGAGCCCGTTGGAGACGAGCAGGTCGGCGTCCCGCAGCGTGGCGGCCTCCTGCGCCGAGATCTCGAACGAGTGCGGGTCGGCGTTCGGCTTCATGAGGGTGACGACGCGAGCCTGAGCGCCGATGAGCTCGCCGACCACATCGCCCAGGATGTTCGTCGAGACGACGACCACCGGCCGCGTATCGGCGGGAGGGGCGCAGGCGGTCAGAGCGGCGGCGGTGAGCGCGGCGAGAACGGCGGCGAGGGGGCGAAGGAGGCGCATGTCAGCGTCCCGTCTCGGCGACGAACGCCGGGGCGTCGGCGGTATCGAAGGTCCGCGCGAGGCGGGCGTCGTCGGCGTAGTCGATCTCGAACAGCCGGTGCTCCGCCGGGCCGCTCAGATAGGCGCGGTGCTGATCGGCGATGAGGGCCGGAGCCTCGCCCGCCGCCAGCGATGCCGCCACCAGCGGGGTGGTCTCCGCCCGCACCGTCCCGTCGAGCGCGCTGAGCACGAGCACGCGTCCGTCCTGCGTCAGCGCCAGAAGGGTGTCGTCCTCATCGCCGACCGCGGTGACCTGCGCGAGGGGAGTGGGGGCGGTGAGCAGCGTCCAGGCCTGCGCGCGGGTGTCGAGGACCCGGATGTCGGTCGGTCCGGCGAGGCCGGCGACCGTGGGGCGCCCTTCGCGGTTGTGGAACGCGGACACGGCTCCGGCCGGCGCTCCGTCCGGGTACGGGATGCGGTCCACGGTGAGCGCCCCGGCTTCGACACGGGCGAGCAGCGCACCGTCGGCGCAGCCGATGACCGCGCCGACCCTGGTCGTGATCGTGCCGGTCGGTGCGGCGCAGTCCTCCCGGAGGCCGGTGCGCTCGCCGTCCGCCGTGTAGCCGACGACGACTCCGCCCGTCTCCCCGTCGGCCTCGGTCACCAGCGCGAACGACCCGGCCGGCACCACCAGCCCCTCGTGCGGGGAGCGCTCGATGCGGAACAGCTCACGGATCTCCCCCTTCGACAGGGCCTCCGTGTCGAGGAGGACAGCTTCTCCGGATCCGGAGAAGGAGATGCCGGTGCCGCCGGTGGTCGAGCTGTTCGTCGTCGCGACCGTCGCCGCGCCGTCGCCCTCCACCGTGCCGAGCAGGGCGGGATCGGCGCGGTAGTAGTGGAAATGGTCGACGTGGTCCCACGTCCAGACGCCGCTGTCGACGACCTCGACGCCGTCGCCGGTGTCTGCGAAGAGGTACCGGCCGTCGGTCGTCAGGCCCTCCGGGGCGGCCACCGTGCCGATGTCGGTGACGCTCTCGTCAAGGAGGTCGAGGTGGGTGACCCGACCCTGCGCGTCGATGGTCGTGAGTCCGAGCTGCGGTTCCGCGACCTCTTCCGCCCCGGCGATCGCGCCGTGGCCGTCTCCGGCGGAGGAGGAGGCGGCGGGGCTCTGCGCCGCGGGTCCGGCGCAGGACGCGAGGGGGAGAGTCAGGGCGGCGACGGTGATGAGGGGAAGGAGGCGGGAATGCACGAAGAGCCTTTCGGGACGAGTCAGGAGGCGGCGACAGGGACGGGAGGGGCGATCGGCCGTCGGGTTCGCACGGCGACCCGCGCCGCCCAGGACAGACCGGCGAGGGCGATCGCGGCGGCGGCGACGGACGCTCCCGCGGCGGTGGCCGCATACCAGGACGCGAGGAGACCGGCGAGGACGGCAGCCACGCCGAAGGCGCACGCGAGCGCCATCCGCGTGGGCAGGCGCGACGTCCACTGTCCGGCGGCGACCGCGGGGGCGAGGAGTAGACCGACGACGAGCAGCGAGCCGACCGCCTGGTACGACGCCACCACCGCGAGGGTCACCAGTCCGACCAGAGCCGCCTGGGCCCCCGTGGGCGGAGCCCGAGCACCGTCGCGATACGGGCGTCGAGGGCGAGCGCGACGAACGGCCGATGGCAGAGGGCGGCGACCGTCACTCCCACGACCGCGGCCGCGGCGAGCAGGAGGAGGTCGGCGCGGGTGATCGCGAGGATGTCGCCGAAGAGGATCGCCGTGGCATCCGTGGCGAAGCTCCCGGAGTGGGAGATGACGATCACCCCCAGGGCCAGCATCGCGACGAAGAGCAGTCCGATGCTCGTGTCGTAGGAGAGCCGGGCGCGTCGTTGCAGGGCGCCGATTCCGATGCTCATCGCGACGGCGCTGACCGCCCCGCCGACGAGCACGGGTGCCCCGAGCACCGTGGCCAGCGCGACGCCGGGCAGCATTCCGTGCGCCAGGGCCTCACCGAGGAAGGCCATCCCGCGGACGACGACCCAGGTGCCGACGACCCCGCAGAGGACCGCGACGAGAGCGCCGCCGATGAGTCCGCGCTGGAAGAACTCGAGCGTGAACGGGGTGAGCAGGGCGGCGAGCGAGGGGGTCACGGAACGCGAGCCTATTCGTAGTTGAGAATGATTATCAAATTCATAAACTGGAGACATGACGAGAACCCTCCGTGCTGCCGACGGCGCCCTGCGTCTCGACGGCGTCTCCGTCCGGCTCGGCGACCACGAGGCCCTGCGCGGCGTCACCTTGGAGGTGGAGGCGGGTGAGTTCGTCGTCGTCACCGGTCCGAACGGCGCGGGGAAGTCGACGCTCCTGGAGGTGGCCGCCGGGGTGCGCTCACCGACCAGGGGGCGGCGGAGTGCGACCGGGCCGATCGCCTTCGTGCCGCAGCGCGCCGCGGTGCCCCCGGGCCTTCCGCTCACCGCGCGAGACGTCGTGACGGTCGGGACGTGGCGTCGGCTCGGGGCCTTCCGCCGGCGGGATCGGCGGGCGCGTGCGGCGGTGGCGGCGGCGATGGAGCGCACCGCTGTGTCGGCTCTGCAGCGCCTGCCGTTCGCGACGCTGTCCGGCGGCCAGCAGCAGCGTGTGCTCCTGGCTCACGGGCTCGCGGGGGAAGCAAGCGTCCTGCTCGTGGATGAGCCGACGACGGCCCTGGACGCCGCATCAGTCCGTCGCATCCGGGCAGTGCTGCGGGAGGAGGCGGATCGCGGGGCGGTCGTCCTCTGCGTCACACACGATGCGACCCTGATCGCCGATGCCGACCGCGAGGTCGCGCTCCGCGACGGCATGAGGCTCTCTGCGTCGCGCTGAGGGGACCAGCCGCTCAGCGGAGCGCGATCAGAGGCCGTGGCCCATGTCGAAGTCGGAGAGCGCGGGGACCTCGATGTCGCCGGGAGAGGACGAGTCGCTCCGCGGCTTCGGGAACAGGCGATGGGCCTGCAGCTCGTCGACCTCGGCGGAGAAGTCGGGATCGGGTTCCCCGGTGTGGTGGGGGCTGACGAGCACGTCGTTGCCGACGCCGACGAGGAGGTCGGCCCAGTCCTTTTCGCCCTCCAGGAGGATCGGGATCTCGACGGCTTCGGACTCGCCCTCCCTGGCGATGGCGGCGGCCAGGGCGAGCAGCGTCTCCGCGACGTCGTCAGAGGTGATGAGCTGCTGGCCGGCGTAGGAGACGAGTTTCATGCGGGCATCATCGCCTGCCCGCCGCCGTCGCGCACGGGGGTTGCGCTCGCGGGCGAGAACGGTTAGATCGCTCCGCCTTCGAGTATCTAACTGGGTGAGGCACCGCGCGTCAGCGCAGGTAGGCGTCGACGAGGAGGGCGCCACGGATGTCGCGGAGCCGGTCGACCAGCCGGGTGATGCCGCTCGCGCCGAGGGAGGCGAGCGGGAGGTCGAACGGTCCGAGCGGTTCGAGCTTCCCCATCCGCACGCGCACCACCTCCCAGCCGGCGCCCCGCACCGCGCGATCCTTCCGGCGATCGGCCTCCTCCCTCTTCCCGACGTGCTCGAGCCCGTGGCGGCCGACCGTGTCGTACTCGATCGCGATCCGCAGGTCCGGGAGCAGGATGTCGGGCCACACCTCCGTATGCCGGAAGAACGGCCGCGCGACCTTGATGGCGTTGACGTCGTCGGGGAACAGCAGCCGTTCCGTGAGCGCCTGCCGGAGCCTCCCCTCGGCGGCTGAAGCGGGTCTCGGAGCGCACACACTCAGGAACGCGGTCCCCGTCGGCAGCGCGGGGGTCTTCGTGCACAGCGGCGGCGCCGGCTTCTTCGGACGGGCGGGGAGCGTCCGCGCCTCTCCGAGGACCACCGGCTGCGGCCGTGCCAGCGCCGCGCACTCCGGACACCAGGACGAGCGCCGTCGCACCCGTCCCGGGCGTTCGCGCTGCTCGGTCGGGGTCGCCGCGAACAGGTGGCCGACGGCGCACTCCCAGCAGAGCAGCACATCGGCCGCCAACGGGATCTGCGAGAGCGCGATGCCGTGATTGTGCTCCGGGTGGTACTGGCGGATGAGTTCCGGGTAGGCCGCCCACGCCGCCCGGTAGGTGCCGACCGCGTAGGGCACGTCGAGTCCCCGCGAGAACTGGCGTCTCGCCCACCACTGCTGCACGGGCTCGGGCACGACAGCGACGGTAGGCGAGGCCACGGACATCGCCGCTGCGGAGTCACCAGGGTGAACATCGACGGCTGCTCTGTCGTGTCCGCAGGGGCGCGCCTAGGGTCGGTGGCGAAGACCGGTGCCTCTGCGCGCGTGGAGAGCATCTCCGATCGCAACCGAAAGCAGGAAACCATGGCTGAACTGATCGTCATCTCCTATGACACCGAGAGCGACGCGGAGGGTGCTTACAACCGCGTCCAGGCCCTGCAGGACGACCTCGTCGTCGAGCTCGCCGGCCTCGCGCTCGTGAAGGTGGACGGCGAGGGCAAGACGAAGGTGGAGTACCCGGGCGCCGGGAGCAGGATCGGCCTCGGCGTCGCCTCCGGCGCTCTGTTCGGTGCGCTGATCGGCATCCTGTTCTTCATCCCGGTCGCCGGCCTGGTGTTCGGCGGCCTCCTCGGGGCCCTGTTCTCCGGCCTCGACAAGACCGGCATCGACGCCGAGTTCCGCGACCGCGTGAAGGCCACCGTGACGGCCGGCAAGTCCGCCGTCGTCATCTACGCGCTCAAGCTCACGGAGGACAAGTTCGCCGAGGCACTGGCCCCGTACAACGGCACCGTCGTGCAGACCTCGCTGTCGAAGGAGGACGAGGCCGAGCTGGTCAAGGACCTCGGCGGCCACTGACCGCAGACCGATGCGCCCGTCGTGGATCCGTCCGCGGCGGGCGCATCGGGTGTCGGGTGTCGGAGGGGCGTGACAGGCTGCGAACGTGGACACGCTGAGCCTCCGGCCCTGGTCGGCCGACGATCTCCCTCTCCTGCACGCGGCGAACGCCCCGGAGATGACCGTGCACCTCAACGGGCCGGAGAGTGCGGCGGAGGTGCAGGCGCGTCACGAGCGGTACCTGCGTCTCGTCGCGGGGGACGAGGCCCTGATGTTCGCGATCGTCGACGACGAGGGGCAGCCTCTCGGCTCGATCGGCGCGTGGCGGATCACGTGGCACGACGAGCCGGCGTGGGAGACCGGCTGGTTCGTGCTGCCCGCTGCACAGGGCCGGCGAGTGGCCGCCCGGGCTCTGGCTCTGCTCGTCGACGTCCTCCGCGATCGCGCAGGGGAGGGGCGTTCGCTGCTCGCGTTCCCCGCGGTCGACAACCCGGCGTCGAACGCGGTGTGTCAGCGGGGCGGATTCACCCGTCAGGGAACCCTCACGGAGCAGTTCCGCGGAGCCGAGCTCACGGTCAACGAATGGGTGCTCGACCTCGCCGCCGACTCCTCGGCGGCATGACCTCGTCGGGTCAGCGGCGCACGCGCGCCCTGGTCTTCGCGACGCCGGCGAGGGTCGCTCGCACCGGCGTTCCGAGGTAGAGGCCCAGGGAGGCGCCGGAGGCGAGCGCGATCCCGATCACGGCGGCGTCGATCAGCGATCCGCCGACGGTGAGCATCCCGGAGGAGGTGCCCGCTGCGTGCACGACCTCGAGGAGGCCCTGGAACACCGCGACACCGGGCACGAGCGGGACGATCGCGGCGGTCGTCACCGCGACCGAGGGCACGTGCAGGTTGTGCGCGATGAGCATGCCGATGAAGCTCGCCAGCAGTGCTCCGACCGCGCTCGCCGCGGCCGGGTGGAGCTGGAGCGCGACGGTGCCCGCGTACCCGGCGAGGGTGACGGCGCTGAGCAGGGCGCTGACGAGGATGATGCGGATGCCCGCGCCGTTGAACACGGCCACGGCGACCGCGATGATGATGGCCCCGACGAACTGGTTGAGCAGCGGGCCGAAGGGCGCGGGGTCGTCCGGCAGCTCCATCGTGAAGCCGAGCACGCCGCCGAGCTCCAGGCCGACGAGGATGCCGATGACCACCCCGAGCGTCTGCATCGTCAGGTCGAGGATGCGGCCGCCGGCCGTGAGCGCGAAGCCGTCGATGGCGTCCTGCGCGGCGCCCACCACCGTGAGCCCGGCGAGCATGAGCACGATACCCGAGGCGACGATGATCGAGGGGCGGATGCCGACGAACGGTTCGATCCCCGCGCTGCCGAGCGCCGAGACGGCGACCGCGACGACCGTGGTGACGAGGCCTCCGGCGATCTGGCTGAAGAACAGCGGTACCCGCAATCGGGCCAGGCCCGCCTGGGTGAGCGCCGCCCCCAGCGCGGCGACGAAGGTGAGGCCCACGATGAGCGGAGAGGCGCCGAGCATGATGCTCACGCCGACCGCGAGGAGCGCCCGTGCGACGATCACCACGGACTGCTGGTAGCGGAAGGGCACGCGACGGATGACCCGGAACGCGGTGCGTGCGGATTCCAGATCCAGGCCGCCGTCGATGTCGGCCACGAGCGCCTGCACGCGCTGCAGCTTGGCGTGGTCGGGGGCGGCCACGCGGACCACGCGGACGAGCGTCTCGGGCCACACCTCCCCGCTGAGGTGGAAGGACACCGTGATCGAGTTGTAGGTCACATCGACCTGGACGCCCTTGAGGCCGTACGCCTCGCAGACGCGCGTGATCGCGAGCGTGACCTCGTGCGCGGAGGCGCCGACCGCGAACATCGACTCCCCGATGCGCGTCGCCAGATCGAGGACCCGCGGCACCGTGTGCTCGTCGATCACGGGCATCGCCTCGGTGTGGGCGACGGCGGACGGATCCGTGTGCAGCAGCCGGCGGACGGACAGGAGCAGTCGCTGGGGGGAACGCGCGGGCATATCTCCCATTCTCCCGCGGACGAGAGCACCCGATCGACGGCCCGTCTGTCAAGGCCCGAGACGGCCCCCGACCCTGCTTCTACAGTGGGGTCTCGCCGCGCCGCTCCCGACGCCGTGGCAGGAGGATTCGACGATGACGGATGACTCGCTTCCCACGGAGGCGCTGCTCGATGGTCGCTACCACCTCCGGGAGTGCGTCGGGCAGGGCGGGATGGCGCGCGTGTACCGCGCGGAGGACTCGCTCCTCGGGCGCACGGTCGCCATCAAGATGCTCCGCGCGGAGACCGAGCAGGGCGCCGCCTCCGAGCGCGCCCGCGGCGAGATGACCGTGCTCGCCTCCCTGAATCATCCGGCTCTGGTCACGCTGTATGACGCACAGCTGCATCCGGGGCGGGCCGAGTACCTGGTCATGGAGTTCGTCGACGGGCCGACACTCGCCGAGCGGATCGCCCAGGGGCCGCTGCCCTCGGACGAGGTGGCGGCGCTCGCGGCCGATCTGGCGGAGGCCCTCCATGTCGTGCACGGCGCAGGGATCGTCCACCGCGACATCAAACCCTCCAATGTCCTGCTCACCGGGCGCTCTCTCACCGGGAGCCGGTCGGGTGCCAAGCTCGCCGACTTCGGGATCTCGGTGCTCGTGGACGCGGCCCGGCTGACGTCTCCCGGAACCGTGATCGGTACCGCGGCATACCTGGCGCCGGAGCAGTTGAACGGCGCGGCGCCGGCGCCTGCCGCCGACATCTATGCGCTGGGCCTGGTCCTGCGCGAAGCGCTCACGGGAGAGCGCGCCTTCGCGGAGGCGGAGGGGATCGGTGCCACCCTGGCCCGCTTGATCGATCCCCCCACGATCCCGGAATCCGTGGGTCCGGTGTGGTCCGCGCTGCTGCAGCGGATGACCGCGACGGATCCGGAGGACCGGCCGAGCGCCGCCGGCGTCTTCGCAGCGGTGTCCGCCCTTGCGCACGACCCCTCGATTCCGCCGCGGCCCCCGGTTCCTGCTCCGATCGCCGCCGCAGCGCTCGCGGAGCGGGAGCCGGCCGGTCCGTCTGCTCCGACACGAACCCTCGTGCTGCCCGCTCCTCCGTCTCCCGAGGTCGGGATGCTCCGCTCCCGGACTCCTCGCGTGCAGCGGGCGCGGCGACGCCGCGGACTCCTGACCGGAGCCGTGGCGGTCGCGGTCGCCCTCACCGTCGCCGGAACGCTCTGGGCGGCCGGAGCGCTCAACCCGAACCCTGTGGTGACCCCTGTCGACACCGAACCGACCCCGCGCTCGTCGCCCACGCCGGCGGTCGTCGTGCCCGTCACCGTGCCGGAAGAGGCGGACACGCCGGCGACCCCGGTCGAGGCCCCGGCTCCGGAACCGGCGCCCGACGTGCCGGACGACAAGAAGGCGGAGAAGGCTCAGGAGGCCGCGCAGAAGGCAGCTCAGAAGGCCGCCGACGAGCAGCGGAAGGCCGAGGAGGACGCGCAGGAGAAGGCCGAGAAGGCTCAGGAGCGCGCCGAGAAGGAAGCGGAGAAGGCCCAGGAGAAGGCCGAGAAGGCGAAAGGGGAGGACACCGACCTCGAGGATTGAGTCCTCGGGCCTGTGCCCTCCCCTACGGCGGAGCCGGTGTCAGACGGCGAGATCCGCGAGCTGCCGGGAGGCGGTGCTCGTCTCGGTCGGCTCCGGCACCAGATACAGGCCGTTCGGCGTGTTCGCGGTGAACGCCAGCGCGTCCACCCACCGCCGGTTGATGGCCGGAGGCCTGCTGCCGAAGAACTTGAACACGATGTTCGAGTGCGCGTGCACCCAGACCGTCGTCCGGCCGCCTCCGACGGAGGCGTCTTCCTTCCACGAGAACGGCATCGGTTCGCCGCGCCGGAGCTTCGTCGTCATGACGAGCTGGATATGTGTGAGAGCGCGGTCCTCGATCTCGATCTTCGGACCGCCCTCATAGATGAACTTGCCCATTCGATGGATCCTTCGTTCCATCTCCACAGGAACCCGTTGCCAAGAGGCGCAACCACACTGATCGCTGGTGGGGATGTCTCCACGCTCTCACCGATCCGGGCTTCGCACCACCCCACCTTCGTCCAGCCGGTCGCGGCGGACGTCCCGGTTCTCAGATGCGGCGGGGGCCGGGGCCGCTCTCGCCGAGAGCGTCCTCCGGATTGAGCAGGCGGCAGGCCTTGAGGGACAGGCAGCCGCAGCCGATGCAGCCCGCGAGCTCGCGCTGCAGATGCTCGAGCTGGGTCCGCCGCTCCTCGAGCTCGGCGCGCCAGCGCTTGGCCACGCGGCGCCAATCGCCGTGCGAGGGCGGGGCGTCGACGGGCAGGGTCTGGAAGAGCTCCTGGACCTCGCTGAGCGGGATGCCGATGCGCTTGGCCACCACGATGATCGAGATCCGTCGCAGCATGTGGCGGCGATAGCGTCGCTGATTGCCGGGCGTGCGCGTCGACGCGATGAGGCCGAGCTGCTCGTAGAAGTGCAGCGCGGAGGGCGCGACGCCCGTGCGTCGGGTGACCTCCCCGATCGGGAGGAGATCGTCCGGTTCCATCCGCCGCCCTTCCGTAGACCTCAACAATAGTTGAGGAACGGGCGGAACGGTCAGCGCGAGGTCGGCGGAAGCTTGTCGACGCCGTGGCGGTTCGGCTTGTCCGGCTCGGCCGCGGTCTCCGGCGTCACGTCCGGGCTGTCGGCCGGCGCGCCCGACGTCGGATAGTGCGGCTCGTCGATCTCGACGGCCTTGTCCCGCTCGTCCGCCGGGGGCAGATGGTCCAGGGGCTGCTTGATGTCATCGGGGTGGTGGCTCATGGCCCCAGGGTGCGCTGTGCCGCGTGCGGCACCCAAGGGGGTTGTCATCCGGCCCGCCGTGTGGTCGGTGGGTGGCGCTACTGCGGGGTCGAGCGCCATGCTCCGCGCCGAAGGCGGTCCGGATCTCATGCTCTGGGAGGCGCCGGGGCACGCGCCGATGAAGCTCACGGTGTCGGGGGAGGAGCGGCCGCTCTTCTTCCTGCGCACGACCGAGATCCACGCGCTCACCGAGCGGTTCGCGGCAGAGGGCGTCGAGGTGGTGAGCTTCGACGACGGCGGCTTCGCCCTCTTCCTGAAGTTCTTCGACCCGGACGGCACCCTGCTCGGACTCATCCAACACGCCGCCTGAGCCCGGCGTCGCGACCGGGTCGTCGGGCTCCGCGGCCCTGTCGGTGGGTGCCGGGCTGGGCTATCGTCGGGGCACGGCTCCGCGCGGAGGGGCTGCGAGGAGGGGCGCATGGAGCAGGTCGACACGGTGATCGTGGGCGCGGGCGTGGCGGGATTGACGGCGGCGCGGCTGCTGCAGGATGCCGGGCGGACGGTCGTGGTGCTCGAAGCGCGCGACCGGATCGGCGGCCGGGTGCACACGGATCGGACCGACGGCATCGTCGATCTCGGCGCCTCGTGGATCCACGGTGTCGACGGCAGCCCGGTGGCGGCGGCTGCCGAGGCCTTCGGCATGCGGACCGTGGAGTTCACCGTCGGCGGTTTCCAGGTGGACAGCCGGCCGATCGCCTATCACGGCCCCGACGGGCGCCCGCTCTCCGTCGAGGAGGCGCGCGCCTTCGCCGCCGATGTCCACGCGGTGGACGCCGTGCTCCCGGACATCATCGCCACCTCCCGCCCCACGGCCTCCTACCGCGACGTCACGGACGAGGCCCTCTCGCGCCAGGGATGGAGCGCCGAGCGTACGCAGCGGGTGCGGGAGTACCTGGAGCATCGCGCCGAGGAGCAGTACGGGGCGTGGATCGAGGACCTCGCCGCGCACGGCCTCGACGACGACGCGATCGAGGGCGACGAGGTCGTGTTCCCCGACGGGTACGGCGTGCTCCCGGAGCGCCTGGCCGAAGGCCTCGACATCCGGCTGGAGCACCTCGTCACCCGTGTCGACTGGAGCGACGACGGCGTCTGGGTGCGGACC
Organism: Microbacterium paraoxydans; assembly: GCF_019056515.1. Lineage (NCBI taxonomy): Bacteria > Bacillati > Actinomycetota > Actinomycetes > Micrococcales > Microbacteriaceae > Microbacterium > Microbacterium paraoxydans. Next base: position 2,799,482 of record NZ_CP064873.1, on the reverse strand, counting down.
TCGCACGGCGACTTCTCCGGGGACACGACCGTCATCACGGTTCCCGTCGGCGTGCTGCAGGCCGGAACCATGGAGATCGTCCCTCCGCTGCCGCCGGTGAACGCCGAGGCGCTGGGGCGGCTGCGCATGAACGCCTTCGAGAAGGTCTTCCTGCGGTTCCCGACGCGGTTCTGGGAGGACGGGGTGTACGCCCTCCGGCAGCAGGGCCCCGAGGCGCGATGGTGGCACTCCTGGTACGACCTCACCGCGCTGCACGACGAGCCGCTCCTGCTCACCTTCGCCGCCGGGCCCGCCGCGGCAGCCACGCGGGACTGGAGCGATGCGGAGGTGCAGGCCTCGATCATGGCGCAGCTCCGCCGGCTCTACGGCGACGGAATCCCCGATCCGATCGGGATGCGCCGCACGGCCTGGCAGGACGATCCGTTCGCGCACGGGTCGTACGCGTACATGACGGTCGGGTCGACCACCGCGGATCACGACGACCTCGCCACCCCGGTCGGCGGCGTGCTGCACCTCGCCGGCGAGGCCACGTGGACCGACGATCCGGCCACGGTGCCGGCGGCCCTGTTCTCCGGGCATCGTGCGGCGGAGCGCATCCTCGGGCGGGCGGTCCCGATCGAACGACTGTGGACACCGGAGTGACACGCCCCGGCGCGGGCAGTGTGGCCGTCGCCATACGTGCGGTCAACCCCCTACGTCATTCCTCGCCGCCGCGCATACGGTCGTCGGACCGAACAGAGGAGGAGAGCATGAGCGACCCCCAGAACACGCAGGGCACCCCCGGCGCCGACGAGGAAGCCGACACGGCCTCCGGCGGCGCTCCCGACGACAGCGGTGAGAGCACCGACGACGTGCTCGAGCGCGAGACGACGGACGACGAGGGCAAGCCCCTCGAGAACCCGTCCGGCGGCTGACCGCCGCACCGCCCGAGGGTCAGCCGCGCCCCAGGTGGCGCGGCTACTCTCGGGTCATGCGCCGCATCGCTCTCGTCCCTCTGCTGCTCGCCGTCGGTCTCCTCGCCGGGTGTGCGCAGGTCACCCAGGCCGCGGGAGACGCGTTCGGAGTTCCGGTCGCGGAGACGTGCGCGACCATCGATGACGCGTACGCGCAGTATCAGGAGCTGCTGAGCCAGGGCGACGCGTCCGCGGAGCAGCTCGATGCCGCGCGCGACGACCTCGTCGCCACCCTCGACGGCGTCGCGGACGGAATGGACGGGCAGCTCGGCGACCTCATCCGCTCCGGCGCCGATCAGCTCGGCGGCATGACCGACCTTCAGGCCCCGGAGACGGTCGAGGCGATCGAGCGCCTCCACGACGGACTCTCCTCCTTCTGCGGCTGAGCCGGCTCGCGCGGTCGTGTCGCGACGTACCACTGCCGGAGCAGCAGCACGATGAGCAGTACGTCGACGGCGTCACCCGCGTAGAACATCAGCTCCGCTCCGATCCGCGCGTCCCCGGGGTCGACACCCACCGGAGGGTGTGCCCACAGCCACTTGGCGAGGATCGAGTGCGCGGCGATGAAGACGATGAGGACGGACGCCCGTACGGTGACGGAGGCTCGATGCGGATCGGGATCGAGGCCGAGGATGCTCGAGGTGAACAGATACCCCGTCAGCAGGACGTGCAGATGCACCGCAGCATGCAGCCACGGTGAGGCGTGCATGAGGGGGAACAGTGGCGTGGCGTAGAGGAGCCACAACCCGCCGATGTTGAGGGTGCCTGCGACCACGGGGTGCGTGAGCACCCGGATCGGGGCGCTGCGCAGCACCCGGGAGAGCGCACGGGCCTCGGCGACGGGAAGGGCGCGGAGGGCCAGGGAGACCGGACGCCCGAGCACCAGGAGGAGCGGGGCCAGCATGCCCACGAGGACGTGGCCGGCCATATGCACCGGGAAGCTGCTGTGGGCCAGGGCGGCGAACGGTCCGACGGTGCCGACCGCGGTGCACAGCAGACCGCTCATCCAGGCGGCCGTCCGTGGCCGCGGCCAGGGACTGCGGTCGCGGGTCCGCCGCAGCGCGACGAGATACAGCACGGCGGCGCCGAGGAGGAGGACGAGGGCGAGGAAGGGGAGGACGTCGATGCCCCCGCCCGTCGCATCCGCATCGAGGCCCGGAAGCCGGGGCGGGTCGTCGTGCCCGTCGTGCACGGCTGTCACCCCCTCGGGGCGGGTCGGGTCCGCCACACCGTGAGGGCTCCGGCGGCGAGCAGCACGACGGCCGACACGATCCAGACGGTGTCGTAGAGCACGAGGTCGACGCCGTAGCGGATCTGGTGGATGCCGAGGAGCTTGTGGTCGACGACGCCGTCGAAGAGCTGGAAGAACCCGACCCCGGCGATCACCGCGCCCGTCCACCGCGTCCAGCGCAGGGGGCCGCGGCGGCCGACGTCGGCGAGGAGGAAGGCGCCCAGGATCGTGAGGAACCAGCCGAACGCGTGGAAGAACCCGTCGGAGACGAGGGCGACGTCGGAGGTCGACAGGTCGTAGAAGTGGTGCCAGTGCAGCACGAGGTGGAAGACGAAGAGGTCGATCATCGAGGCGGCGATCCCGCATCCGAACACGAAGCCCGACAGCAGCAGACGCCGGTCGAGGCGGGAGGGGGCTGCGCTGGTCATGGGGTCAGCGTCGTCCGGTCCGTCCGCTGCGGCGATGTCCTTGACCGCATCCCGCGGGTGCGGTACGAGCCGATAGTTGCGAAACCGCAACTATCGGCGTATGGTTGATCTCGATCAACTTTCTATGCAGGAGCATTCCCCCGTGACACACACCTCATCCTCTTCCGAGACCGCGCGCTCGGCCCGCGAGGTCTTCACCGCGATCTCCGGCCTCATCGTCGGCATGTTCGTCGCCGTGCTCTCCGGCACGGTCGTCTCGACCTCGATGCCCGTCATCATCGCCGACCTCGGCGGCACCCAGTCGCAGTACACCTGGGTCATCACCGCGAGCCTTCTCGCCACCGCCGTCTCGACGCCGATCTGGGGCAAGCTCGCCGACCTCGTCGACCGCAAGGTCCTCATCCAGATCTCGCTCATCCTCTTCACGGTCGGCACGGTCATCGCCGGCTTCTCGACCGACACGAACATGCTCATCGCGGTCCGCGTCGTGCAGGGCATCGGCGTCGGCGGCCTCATGTCGCTCGTCATGATCGCCGTGGCCCTCATCATCTCCCCGCGCGAGCGCGGCAAGTACATGGGCGTCGTCGGCGGCATCATGGCCCTCGGCACGATCGGCGGCCCGCTGCTCGGCGGCGTCATCACCGACGCCTGGGGCTGGCGCGCCAACTTCTTCGTCGGCGTCCCGTTCGCGATCGTCGCGCTCGTCCTGCTGCAGTTCACCCTGCACCTGCCCAAGCCGCAGCGCGGCACCAAGGTGTCCATCGACTACTTCGGCATCGTCCTGCTTGCCGTCGGCGTCTCGACCCTGCTGATCTGGGTCTCCCTGGGCGGCAACCAGTTCGACTGGGACTCCGGGACCAGCATCGCCCTCGCCGTCACCGCGGGCGTCGCCATCGCCGCCTTCGTCGCCGTGGAGTTCTTCGTCAAGGAACCCATCGTCCCGATGTCGCTGTTCCGCAACCGCACCTTCACGCTGTCGGTCATCGCCTCGATCGCGATCGGCGTCTCGATGTTCGCGACCTCGGTCTTCCTCGCGCAGTACTTCCAGCTGGCCCGTGGCGCCACGCCGACCGAGTCGGGCCTGATGACCATCCCCATGATCATCGGTCAGATGGGCGCGTCGATCATCATCGGACAGCTCGTCAGCCGCTTCGGCAAGTGGAAGGGCTGGATGGTCACCGGCTCGATCCTCGCCACCATCGGTGTGAGCCTGATGGCCACCCTGCGCTACGACACCCCGTTCACCCTGGTGGCCGTGTACATGTTCGTCCTCGGCGCCGGCCTCGGCATGGTCATGCAGAACCTCACCCTGATCGTGCAGAACGACACCGCACCGCAGCAGCTGGGTGCCGCCTCGTCGAACGTCAACTTCTTCCGCACGATCGCCGGCACGATCGGCGTGACCGTCATGGGATCGCTGCTGTCGACCAGCGTGGCCGACTTCATGAAGGACGGCCTGAAGGGCTTCGTCCCGACCACGCCCGACGAGATCAGCGCCCTGGAGCGCCTGGGCTCCGGAGACGTGCCGAAGGTGGGCGAGCTGCCCGACACGATCCGCACGATCGTCGAGAGCGCCTACGGGCACGGCATCGCGGACGCGTTCATCCTCGCCATCCCGCTGGCCGTGATCGCGATCATCGCGATCGCGTTCATCAAGAACAAGCCGTTGTCCACCAAGAACGCCGCGGAGCAGCTGCGCGAGCAGGCCGAGGAGTCCGTCATCGAGGTCTCCGAGGCCGAGGTCGGCGCCAACCTCTCGACGGGGACGATCCGCACCGGGCAGGCCGGACCGGCGACCACCACGGGGTCGGTGAGCGTGCTCGAGCGCGACGATCGGAAGCAGGAGCGCTGACATGATCGCGTCCGAGGCGGTCGGCACCCCCGACGTCGACACCGCCCTCAGCGACCTCCAGGCGCATCTCAACCTCATCTTCGCGCGGACCCGGTCGCTGTGGAAGGAATCGGCGTCCCGGGTCCACCCGGAGCTGCAGGTGGCGGGGTACAAGCTGCTCACGTTCATCGACCGGGCGGGCTCGGCCAGCGCGCACGAGCTCGCCGAGCGCTTCGAGATGGACAAGTCCGTCGTCAGTCGCCAGGTGCGGATGCTGGAGGACCTCGGGCTGATCGCCTCCGTGCCGGACGAGCGTGACGGCCGGCTCCGGGTGCTCACCGCGACGCCCGCCGCGTGCACCGCTCTCACCGAGGTCCGGCGAGAGTACGGCACCCGGCTCCGCGCCGTGATCGACGAGCTCACGCCCGCCGAGATCGACGCCGCGTCCAAGGTGTTCCGGCTCCTCGCCGAGGTCTGAACCGGGCCCCGCGACCGCCTGCGGTCGCGGGGCTTCGCCGTACACTGGCGATATGCGCGCCTCGTCCGACGATCCCGCCGACGACGCTCCCCTCGACGATCTCGACCAGGCGGTCGCCCGCGTCGAGCACGAGCTCGGCCGTCTGTTCGCCCGCATCCGCGTCGGGTGGCGCGAGGCTGCCGCCACCGTGCATCCGGACCTCCAGCCGCTCGGGTACCAGGTGCTGACCTCGATCCTCGCCGGACGGGCGACCTCGGCGGGGGCTCTCATCGAGCGCCTGCAGACGGACAAATCCGCCGTGAGCCGGCAGGTGCGTCAGCTCGAGCAGCTCGGGCTCGTCGAGAGCATCCCCGATCCCGAGGACCGCCGCGCCCGGGTGCTGGTGGCGACCCCGCTGGCCGAAGAGCGCGTCGCTCTCGCCCGCTCCCGGTATGAGGGGCGCATCGGCGAGCGACTGCGCGGCTGGACGGCCGCCGACCTCGACCACTTCGCGAACCTCGTCGCCGATCTGGGCGGTTGATACACCGGAACACCTGGTCGATTCACGGGAATACAGCGGCCGGCCGTGTCCTTGGTCCCTCTGTGACTCTCTACGACTCCGCCGACTTCGGCTCGCTGCACCTGTCCAACCGCGTCGTCATGGCGCCGCTCACCCGCACGCGTGCGGACGCCGACGGCGTGCCGACCGCGATCATCGAGGAGTACTACCGTCAGCGCGCGGGGCACGGGCTGATCATCTCCGAGGGCGTCTGGCCCGTCCTCGAGGGCAAGTCGTACCCCGGGCAGCCGGGGATCGTGACCCCCGCCCAGATCGACGGATGGCGACGCGTGACCGACGCCGTGCACGCCGAGGGCGGCACCATCGTCATGCAGCTCATGCACGGCGGCCGGGTGGGCCACCCGGAGATCTCCGGTGAGCCCCGCGTCGTCGCCCCGAGCGCCCTGGCCGCCCCCGGCCAGACGCGGACGCCCCAGGGCAAGGCCGACCTGCCGGTCGCGCACGCCCTCACCCTCGACGAGATCCCGGTGGTCGTCGAGCAGTTCGTCCAGGCCGCGCGGAACGCGATCGTGGCCGGCTTCGACGGCGTCGAGGTGCACGGCGCCAACGGCTACCTCGTCCACGAGTTCCTGTCTCCCGTGTCCAACGTCCGCGACGACCGGTACGGCGGCGCGCCGGAGAACCGCGCGCGCTTCGCGATCGAGGTGACCACGGCGGTCGCCGCCGCGGTGGGTGCCGACCGGACCGGCATCCGGCTCTCTCCGGCCCACGGCATCCAGGGCGTCATCGAGGACGACGCGGCCGACGTCCTCGCGACCTACACCGCGCTCGCCGAAGGACTCGCGCCTCTGGGGCTGGCCTTCGTCGATGTGCTGCACCCCGAGCCCGCGGGAGAGCTCGTCCAGGCCATCCGCCGGGCGGCGGGCGCACCGCTGATCGTCAACACCGGCTTCGGCGTCGAGACCACCCGTGCCGCGGCAGAGGAGCTGGTGGCCGAGGACTGGGCGGACGCGGTCGCGGCCGGGCGTCCCGTCATCGCCAACCCCGACCTCGTGGAGCGCTGGCGGACCGGGGCCGAGCTGAACGAACCGCGCCCCGAGCTGTTCTACGGTTCGACCGCCGAGGGGTACATCGACTACCCGTCCCTGGAGGTCGCGCGCGCCGGCGAGTGATGCGGAGCGCCCGCTGTCACACGACGATGTCGTCGGCCGTGTGCAGCGGGCGCCATCCGGTCTCGCGGATCCCGCGTCGGGGGAGGACGTCGGCGTCGGGCAGCGGGCCGAGGTCGACTCCGGTGAGGGTGGTGACCGCGGCGACGGGCACCTGGAAGGTGCGGAAGGCTCCGAGCGACGCGACGGCGAGGACACCCTCCCGGGTGTCGACGAGCTCGGTCTGGTCGAGGAGGAACGCGGCGGCGGCGAGTCGGCCCTCGGAGCTCCAGGCCGCGATCTTCCAGAACCGGAGGGGGATGCGGATGCCGCGGTACGGCGGGTCGGTGTCGGCGAGCACCGGGGCGGTGAAGACGGACAGGCGCTGTGCGGTCGTCTCGGCATACGCGAGCACGTGGTCCTCCAGCCCGAGCCAGAGGTCTTTCGACTGGTTGAAGACGGCCGCCTGCGGCGCCGCGTTGGGGTAGGTGAAGGTGGCTTCCATGGCCGCGCGGGCGTCGGAGCGCTCGCCCCAGCCCGGATCGCGGCGGCGCACGAGATGCCCGCGGTCGAGGTCGTTCCCCGCATAGACCGCCGGACCCGCCTGCTCCTCTGCGGGCACTCGCGGGTCAAGACGCCACTCGCCCGTCCGGGGGAGATCCCGCAGGCGGGCGCCGTCGATGGTGACGGCCGTCACCGCGGCGAGCCGCCGCTCCGGGTCCAGCAGCACCGTGAACCGCGGCGCCGGCAGGGTGCGCACCGCCATCGGGGGCACGGGGAGCGGGAGCGGGATGCCGAGGAACCCGGGGTCGTAGCCGTCCGTCATGCCTCCATCGTGCCCCGGCCCGCCGACATCGGGTGGCCGTATCTCAGGCGGACCCGTTGTCCTCCGCGCGCCGTGCCGCGGCCTCCCGCATACGGCGGCGGATGCGCAGCGCGATGAACACCAGGAGCAGCAGGATGAGCAGGCCGACTACCACGTCGGAGATCACGCCGCTCCACTGCTCGAGGATCGGCCGGATGGCGGGGCCGAAGGCGAACCCGAGGCCGATCCAGATGCCGTTCCAGACGGCCGACCCGACCAGGGTGTACAGCGTGAACTTCCACAGCGCCATGCGCTCGATGCCGGCGGGGATCGAGATGAAGGAGCGCACGAGAGGCACGCAGCGGCCGAACAGCACCGCGCCGCCGCCCCAGCGGGCGAAGAACGCCTCCGCCTTGTCGAAGTCGTCGTGGTCGAGGAGGGGGATGCGTCCGACGATGCGTCGGGTGCGGTCCCGGCCGACCGCCGCGCCGAGTCCGTACCAGATCCACGCGCCGACGAGCCCTCCGAGGGTGGCCGCGGCCCAGGCGCCCCAGGCGTTCATCCGGCCGTCGTAGGCGAGGAACCCCGCCGCGGGTAGGATCGCCTCGGACGGGATCGGGGGGACGAACGTCTCGATGAGCACCGCGAGGCCGACACCGACCTCACCGAGGGTCTCGATCAGGCTGAGCACCCAGCCGATGAATCCGTCGTAGCCGGGGGCGGAAGCGGCGAGGGGCAGGGTGCCGGGGGTCATCGTGTCCTCTGTCGGGGGATCGCGGTGATCGTGCGGAGAGCGGGTCCGTCGGAGCGGACATCGCCTCTGCACGGTATCGCCCTTCCCTGGACTCCGCCTGCGTGCGCAGGGAGCGGGAGGAGCCGGCGTTGTCAAGGCGCTCGTCGCCGTCCGACGGTACGGAGATCATGGATCCCCATCGACCGAGGAGGCAGCATGACCGATCCGCGCCAGGACGAGACGACCGGGTTCCCGGGGGAGCCCCCGACCGCCAACAACGGAGAAGGCGACGCCCCGGAGGTCGACGTGACCGATCTGGAGCCGGAGGAGATCGAGGACGGCGTGGAGGTCGACGACCGTCCCTGATCGGTGGGGGAGATTTTGACATAGGTCAAAATCTCCCCTACCGTCGAGTCATGGGCACGGCGGAGAGCAGAGACGGCGAGACCGATGCGATCAGCGGTGTCACCGCCGCCGAGATCTCCGAGAGCGTGCGCGACCTCGTCGAACGGGGAACCCTCGTCGCCGGCGACCGCCTCCCTCCTGTCCGCACCCTCGCACAGCGCCTCGGCGTCAACCGCAACACCGTGCTCGCGGCCTATCGCTCCCTCGTGACGGCGCGCATCGCGACCACCGGCGGGCGCACCGGCACGACGGTGCTCGGACCGGCTGCCACGCCGGATGAGGGCTTCACGCCCGGAACGGCCCTGCGTGACATCGCCAGTGGGAACCCCCAGGCGGCCCTGCTGCCCGATCTCGCCGCGGCCCTCGCGGCGGTGCATCCCCGGTCCGTCCTCTACGGCGAGTCGGTGATCGACGCCGAACTCGCCGAGTGGGCGACGCGCTGGATCGCAGAGGACCAGCCGCGTCCCTTCCGGCTCTCGGTCACCGCGGGCGCCGTCGACGCGGTGGAGCGGCTGCTCGCCCAGACGCTCGTGCACGGCGACCGGGTGGGCCTCGAAGACCCCTGCTTCCTCTCCAGCATCCAGACCGCGCGGCTGGCCGGGTACACGCCCGTCGCCATCCCGGTCGACGAGGAGGGGCTGACCGTGGAGGGAGTGCGCGAGGCCCTGGAGGCCGGCGTGCGCGCGATCGTCTGCACGCCCCGTGCGCACAACCCCACCGGGGTCAGCACCAGCGCCGCCCGCGCTGCGGAACTGCAGGAGGTGCTCGCGCCCCATCCGCATGTCCTCGTGATCGAGGACGACCACTTCTCCCTGCTCGCCCCCAGGCCCTACGCGAGCATCATCGGCCCGGCGCACGAACGCTGGGCCCTCGTGCGGTCGGTGTCGAAGTTCCTCGGGCCGGACATGCGCCTGGCGGTGACGGCCTCGGACCCGGTCACGGCGGAGCGGCTCGCCCTCCGGCTCAGCCCCGGGACGATGTGGGTGAGTCATGTCATGCAGCAGCTCGCCGCGGCCATGCTCCGTGACGAGGAGGTCCATCGGCTCATCGCGACGGCGGGCGCCCGCTACGCGGCCCGCAATCGGTCCTTCGTGGCGCTCCTCGCCGCCCGCGGAGTGGAAGCCTCCGGGGCGAGCGGCCTGAACGTGTGGGTCGACGTCCGCGACGACGCCGGCGTGGTCGCGGATCGACTGGCGCGCCGCGGATGGCTCGTCCGTCCGGGTTCCGAGTTCGCCCTGGAGGACGAATCCGCCGGGGGGCGCCACGTGCGGGTGACCGTGCACGATCTCGACGACGCGGAGCTGCGCCGCCTCGCCGACGATGTCGCCGCAGCCGCCGGACCGGCCTCGACCGAGGAGGGCGCGTGATGCAGGGCGAGACGGCGGGTGTCTTCCGGGTCGGGCGGTCGTCGCGACTGGACGGCGTGCTCTACGACCTGCGCGGTCCGGTGGCGGAGCGGGCCGCAGAGCTGGAGGCCCGTGGCGAGCAGATCCTCCGCCTGAACATCGGCAATCCCGCCCCGTTCGGCTTCGAGGCGCCGCCGGTCATCGTGGAGGCGCTGCGAGCGGCGCTTCCCCGTGCCCACGGCTACTCCGAGTCCCCTGGTCTGCCGGAGACGCGCGAGGCGATTCGCGCGCACTACGCGCGCCGTCCCGGATTCCCGGCCCTGGGGATCGATGCGGTGACCGTCGGCAACGGGGTGTCCGAGCTCGTGGGCCTCACCCTGCAGGCGCTCCTGGAACCGGGGGACGAGGTGCTCATCCCGAGCCCCGACTATCCGCTGTGGACGGCGTCGACCGTCCTCGCCGGAGGAGAGCCGGTCCACTACCCCTGCGTCGAGGAAGCCGGCTGGCGTCCCGACCTCGAGGCCATGGCTGCGGCGATCGGACCGCGCACGGTGGCCATCGTCATCATCAACCCGAACAACCCGACCGGGGCGGTGTACGACCGCGCGACGCTGGAGGGCATCGCCGACCTCGCCCGTCGTCACGGACTGCTCCTGCTCTCGGACGAGATCTACGACCGCGTCGTGTACCCGGGCTTCACGCACCTCTCCACGGCGCAGGTCGCGCCCGACGTGCCGTGTGTGACCTTCGCCGGACTGTCGAAGACGCACCGCGTCGCCGGATATCGGGCGGCCTGGGCGCTGACGACAGGGTTCGCCGCAGACGACGCCTTCCTCTCGGGAGTGCGGCTGCTCGCCTCGATGCGGATGTGCGCGTCCGTACCGGCGCAGCATGCGATCACGGCGGCGCTGGAGCACGACACGTCGCTCGACGCCCTCGTCGCGGAGGAGGGGCGTCTGACGGTGCAGCGCGACGCGGCGACGGCGGCGCTGCGGGAGATCCCCGGTGTCGAGGTGCAGGAGGCCGGTGGTGGGCTCTACCTCTTCCCGCGGCTCGACCCGGAGGTCTACGGCATCCAGGACGACGAGCGCCTGGTGCTCGATCTCCTCGATGCGGAGCGCATCCTCCTGGTGCACGGGCGGGCCTTCAACGGCGCGGACTCCGACCACGTGCGCGTCGCCTTCCTGCCCGAGACGGAGGTCCTCGTCGACGCCGTGCAGCGCTTCGGCAGGTTCCTGCAGGGGTACTCGCCGCCCCGGAACTGACGACGCCCGAACCCGGTGGAGTGACCGAGTGGCCAGGTCGCGGTCCGCAAGACCGTGTACGCAGGTTCGATTCCTGCCTCCACCTCTGAGAGGACACCCGCGGCCGGCGGGTGAGTTCAGGCCGCGAGGCCGAGCCAGGCGCGCGGCGAACGGCCGAGCCGCTGGGCGAACGCGCGGGAGAACGCCGACGCGCTGGCGTAGCCCAGATCGGCGGCGACCGCGCTCACCGACATGCCGGCGCGCAGCTGCTCCTGGGCGATCGTGAGCCGCCACTCCGTCAGGTAGTCGCCCGGCGCGCGGCCGACGACCTCTTTGAAGCGGGCGGCGAAGGCGCTGCGCGACATGGCCGCGGTGCGCGCGAGCGTGTCGAGGTTCCAGGGCTCGCCGGGTGCTTCGTGCATCGCCACGAGCGCGGGTGCCAGACGCTCGTCCGAGAGTCCGGGCAGCAGTCCCGGGGGAAGCGCCAGCTCGCCGGAGTGGTCGAGCATCCAGCGGAGGAGCTGGATGAGCACGACCTCGAACATCCGGTCGGCGAGCAGGGGACGACCGCAGCGCACGTTGTCGACCTCGGCGAAGAGGAGGTCGAGCGCAGGCGCGAGGGTGGACACCTCGTCGAGCGGCAGGACGATCACGGAGGGGAGGGTGCGCACGAGCGGGTGGGTGGCCCCGCCGTCGAAATCGATCGTGGCGCAGGCGAAGTCGGACTCCTCGGTCGGGGCATTGAGGAAGGTGTGATCGATCGGGCGGGGGAAGAACAACAGGCTCGGGCGTGTGATGGTCTCGCGCTCGATGCGTCCGTCCGGGCGCTGATGCGTCACCTCCATCTCGCCGCGCCGCAGCACGTGGAGGAAGCCGTGGCCGGCGCTCGCCGCGAAGACCGTGGTGCCGCAGAGCGGTCCGGTGTGGAACAGGCGACTGCGCACTCGGAAGCGGTCGAGCAACGGGGTGAGGCGGTCGAGCGGCGGCATTCCTCCATTCTTCTGGACGATGTGTCATGAAAGCAAGATCAAATGATACGTATCGTACTCACTGCCGCGGAAGACTGAAGGGGAAGCCGAACCCGGCTCGTCTCGAAACAAAGGAGCATCCCATGCCCAACGTCCCTCTCGTCGACCGTGAGACCGCCACCGGCCCCGTCAAGGACCAGCTCGAGCAGATCGACTCCGCCTTCGGCGCCGTCCCCGCCATGTTCCGCGCGGTCGCGAACTCGCCTGCGGCCCTGACCAGCATGTGGAGCGCGTTCGGCGCCTACGGTGGGGGCACGCTCGGTGCGGCCCTGGGTGAGCAGATCGCCGTCGCCGTCGCGAACCGCAACTCGTGCGGCTACTGCCTCGCCGCGCACACCGCGCTCGGCAAGAAGGCCGGCCTCTCGACCGAGGTCCTCGCCGAGGCGCAGGAAGGCACCTCCGACGACCCGCGCACCGCGGCGCTGTTGGCCTTCGCGCTCAAGCTCGTCGACGAGCGCGGCCAGGTGACCTCGGCCGATGTCGACGCCCTCCGCGCGCACGGCTGGAACGACGAGCAGATCGTCGAGACCATCGGCCAGGTCGCGCTGAACCTCTTCACGAACTACGTGAACATCGCGCTCGACGTGCCGATCGACTTCCCGACGGTGCCGCTGCGTCGCGCCGCCTGAGGTCGAGGGGAGCAGAGGCCGGATTCGCTGGGGGTCCGGCCTCTTCCGCTGCCCCGGCCGGCTCGCTAGGCCTCGACCGCATCCAGCCAGTCGGTGAGGACGCGGGTGGCGAGCGTCTCGAGCCGGGGGCCGAGGGCGCGTGCCTGCTCCCGGATCACCCGCGGGTCGATGCCGTTGTGATGCAGTTCGTGGGCGTGGCCGATGAGCCAGCGCTCGATCGTGCGGTGGTCGGCTTCCAGGTGGAACTGAAGGCCGAGAGTGCGCCCCACCGCGAAGGCCTGATGCGGGAAGCCGGGCGTGTGCGCCAGGGACTGCGCCCCGGCGGGGATCGCGAACTCGTCCCCATGCCAGTGCAGCACCGGCTCGCCGTCGAGCGGGGCCAGGACCGACTCCCGGCCCTCGGGCGTCAGCGTGAGCGGACCGAAGCCGATCTCGACCGCGCCGGTCGGCCGGACCGCTGCGCCCAGGGACTCGGCGAGGAGCTGCGCGCCGAGGCAGACGCCGAGCGTGGCGCCGCCGCTGTCGAGTCGCGCCGCGACGGCGGCCTTCGAGGAGCGCAGGAACGGGTAGCGATCGTCGTCGTACACCCCGATCGGACCGCCGAGGACGATGAGTAGGTCGGCTCCGGCGACGGCGTCTGCGTCGAGTTCGTCGATGCCGGCATCGAGGAGGGTGGTCTCGTGACCGCGCTCCGCCAGCAGAGGAGCGAGGATCCCGAGGTCTTCGAAGGGGACGTGGCGAACGGCGACGGCCGTGCGGGGCGTGCGGGACGCGGACATGCACTCTCCTCGGATAGATTTGACCTATGCCAAAAATAGCACAGGAGGTTCAGGGCTCCGAAGTGATCGTGCACGCCGCGGGGGTCCTGTTCGACTGCGATGGCGTGCTGGTGGATTCGGTCCCCTCGGCGGCGATCGCGTGGGACGCCTGGGCCCGCCGGTACGCCCCGGGATTCGACTTCCTCCGAGACGCCCCGCACGGCATGCGACCGAGTGAGGTGGTCGCGGCGATCGTCGGGTCGGAGCGGGCCGCCGAGGCGACCGTCGATCTCCTCGCGCGAGAGCTCGCCGTCGCCCCGGCGACCACCGGGATCCCGGGGGCCGCTGCCCTGCTCGCTGCGCTGCCGTCCGAGCTCTGGGCGGTTGCGACGAGCAGCAACAGGGCGGTCGCGACCGCGCGGATGCGGGGTGCGGGCATCCCGGCACCCGCCCTGCTCGTCGCCGCCGAAGACGTGGACCGCGGCAAGCCCGCTCCCGACCCCTACCTCCGCGCCGCGCGTCTGCTCGGGCGGGACCCGCGGGACTGCGTGGTCTTCGAGGACTCGGCACCGGGGATCCGTGCGGCGCGGGCGGCAGGCGCGGGGCTCGTGGTCGGAGTGGGCGCCAGCTCTGCGGCGGCCCACCCCGACCTGATCGTGCACGACCTCGCCCGCGTGCGCTGGAGCGGCGAGGCGCTGTGCCTGCAAGTGCTCAGCGGAGCGCGCTGAGGGCCTCGTCGATGACGTCCACCGCGACGTCGAGCTGCTCGTCCGTCGTCGTGAGTGTCGGCAGGAAGCGGATCACGTTGCCGTCGCTGCCCGCGGTGAGCAGCAGGATCCCGCGCTGGGCGGCGAACTCCGCGACCATGGAGGCGGCCCCGGCCAGCGGTCGCGTCGTGCCAGGGGTGCTCAGCTCGAAGGCCTGCATGGCACCAATCCCGCGGACGTCGCCGATCACGGCGTGACGGGCGCGCAGGCCCTCGAGCCGCGCGGACAGGTGCGCGCCGATCCGCCGGGCGTCCGCGAAGAAGGTCCCGTGCTCCAGCTCGTCGAACACCGCGAGGGCGGCGGCGATCGAGACTGGGTTTCCGCCGAACGTGCCGCCGAGGCCGCCCGGGTCGGGTGCGTCCATGATCTCGGCGCGACCGGTCACCCCGGCCAGGGGCAACCCGCCGGCGATGCCCTTCGCCGTGAGCACGAGGTCCGGAACGAGGTCGAAGTGCGTGCTCGCGAACCATGTCCCGGTGCGCCCGAGGCCCGTCTGGATCTCGTCGGCGATGAACACCACGCCGTTCCGCGTGCACCACTCCTGCAGGGTCGGCAGGTAGCCCGCGGCAGGGACGACGAAGCCGCCCTCGCCCTGGACGGGCTCGGCGATGACGGCGGCGAGGTCGTGGACGCCGATGCGCTGTTCGAGATGGGCGATCGTGCGCGCCGCGGCCTCCGTCCCGTCGAGGCCGTCCCGGTAGGGATAGGAATTGGGGACACGGTGGATGTCGGGAGCGAACGGGCCGAACCCGGTTCCGTACGGCGCCGCCTTGTGGTTCATGGCGAGCGCGAGGTTGGTGCGCCCGTGGAACGCGTGGTCGAGGGCGGCGACAGCGCGCCGTCCCGTGTGTCTCCGGGCGATCTTCACCGCGTTCTCGACGGCTTCGGCGCCGGAGTTCGCGAAGGCCGTGCGGGTCTCGTGGGTGCCGGGCACCTTCTCCGCGAGCAGCTCCGCGAGGCGCACGTAGCCCTCGTACGGGGTGACGGTGAAGAGCGTATGCGTGACCCGATCGAGCTGCTCGGCCGCGGCGGTGACGGCGGCGAGGTTGGTGTGGCCGATCGTCGTCACGCCGATGCCGCTGCCGAGGTCGAGGAAGCGGTTGCCGTCGACGTCGGTGACCCAGGGGCCGTCGGCGTGCTCGATGTAGACGGGGAGCACGCTGCCGACGCCGCGGGGGACGACCCGTCGCCGGCGCTCGTGGAGCGCCCGGCTCCGCGGCCCTGGGATCTCGGTGCGCAGGCGCGGAGCCGTCAGTGCGGTGTCGGAGAACAGGCCGGGTGCGGACATGAGAGGGCTCCTTCGCGAAGGGGGTGTCGGCGGGCGCGCGACGTGGTCCCGAAGCTATGTTAGATTTTGACCTATGTCAAAGTCTGAGCCTGTCGGAGACGGCGCCGCGCGCTACCCGACGGCCGTCACCGCCGCGGATTTCCGTGCCAACCTCGCCGCCGTCCGCGCCCGTATCGACGCCGCCGCCGAGCGTGCGGGACGGGAACCCGGTGCGGTGCACCTGCTCCCGGTGAGCAAGACCGTCCCGACCGAGCGGGTGCGGGTGGCCATCGGCGCGGGGCTGCGTCGCCTCGGGGAGAACAAGGTGCAGGAAGCCGTGCGGAAGAACCGGGAGACGGCCGATCTCGACGTGGACTGGGTGGTCATCGGCCATCTGCAGACGAACAAGGCCAGGGACGTCGCCTCGTTCGCCGCGGAGTTCCAGGCGCTCGACCGGCTCCGGGTCGCCGAAGCCCTGGACCGGCGCCTGCAGGCCGCAGGGCGCAGCCTCGACGTGTACGTGCAGGTGAACACCTCGGCCGAGGACTCGAAGTTCGGGATGCCGCCCGACGAGCTTCCGGGCTTCCTGAAGGCCCTGCCGTCCTACGGTGCCCTCCGTGTCCGCGGGCTGATGACGCTCGCGCTGCTCACACCGGACGACGCCCGGGTGCGGGAGTGCTTCGCGCTGCTGCGCACTCTTCGGGACAGGGCGCGCGAGGAGACCCCCGAGCTCATCGGCGACGGCGCCCTCTCGATGGGCATGTCCGGAGACTATGAGATCGCCGTCGAGGAGGGGGCGACGTGCGTGCGGGTCGGGCAGGCGATCTTCGGTGCGCGTGCCGTCCCCGACAGTCACTACTGGCCGGAGGGTTGACCCCGCTCAGTCCTCGGTGCGGAAGCCGGCCGCCTTGTGCGTGCCGTCGCAGAAGGGCTTGAGCGCGGAGAGCCCGCAGCGGCACAGGGCCACGGTGCGTCGGCGCGGGTCGATCACCGTGCCGTCGCTCGCGTGCAGCTCGATCTCACCGCGCACGAGCAGCGGGCCGTCGGGGTACGCGGTGACCGTGACCGGTTCGTCCCGGCCGCTCATGCGGTCGTCCTCTCCCGCAGTGCCGAGCGGCCCTCGGTCCAGGCGTCGAGGGTGTGGGCTCCGGCCCAGCCGTCGACCGTGAGGCACGCGGCCGCGCCGAACAGGATGTCCGCCAGCAGTTCCGGACGGTCCTCGGCGAGGCTGCCCGCGAGGTCACGGGCGGCGATCTGCTCGTGTACCGCGTCGGCCTCCACATGCTCCTCGAAGTACGCGGCGACCTCGTCGGCGAACCCCAGCCGGTGCAGGCCGTCGGCGTAGAACCGGCAGGGGATCGACGAGGTCATCTCGTAGGCGGCGAGGTGGCCGACGATGGCGCCGACGAGCCGGCGGTTGAGTCCGAACAAGCTCATCATGTTGTGCGAGGCGAGTGTGATCGCCGGGGCGTCGTCGACATAGGCGCCGTACGTGTCGTCGAGTCCTGCGGCGCGCAGCGCTCGGGCGTAGAGCTCCGCATGCACCCGCTGCGGGCGGCCGCCGCCGTACTCGTCCGACTGGATCTCCACGAGCGCGGCCTTGGGGCGCCCGGTCAGCCGCGGAATCGCCCACGAATGCGGATCGGCCTCCCGCAGCGTGTACACCGACCGCAGGATCAGTGACTCCTCGGCCTGCTCACGGGTGGCCTTCCTGGCGATGTGGCGCGACAGGCTGGGGCCGGTGTCCGCGGCAGCGAGGGCGAACAGGGCGCGACCCACGGCGTCGACCGTGGGTTCGGGAAGCTCGGGCACCGGCATGGTGTCACGCAGTGCGGCCTCGAAGGCGTCCTCGAGGATACGGCGTGCCGTGACCACCCCGGCGTCCCACTCGAGACTCGCATCCAGCTGCGGAAGCGAGCCGTAGGAGGACGCGTAGAGGACGAACAGGGCGAGCTGGATGTCGTCGTCCCTGACCACGTCGTCGCTCGCGGCGACGGCTGTGGCGGCGAGATCGGGGAGGGTGGCGGCGTCGTCACCGCGACCCGTGAGGACACCGAGGGCGGCGCTCGACAGGGGGCCGCGCGGCGAGAAGGCGACGGCGGTGTCGGCGTCGAGGGTGGAAACGGTCATGAGGAGGGGCTCCCATCGGATCGATCACCCGCATCCTCACCCGCGCGAGCGGAGACCACCAGGGACTTGACGCCGAGGCGCTCGGCAGGCAAGCGCGCCCGCCGTCACGGGCACCCGGCGAACACGTACCCCTCCTCGTCCGGAGTGACGAGGTCGCGATCGCGGAGCACTGTCGACGCCGGGGTGTCCGGGTCGGCGCACAGCTCCGCGAACGGCCGAGGGAGCTGATCCGTGTACTCGATGTCGATCACGTGCGGCCCGTAGACCGCGGTGTACGCGCCGCACTCCGCGTAGGCGGCGCACTCCTCCGTGACGGCGAAGTCGAAGCCCGCGCGCTCCTTCAGGGCGTCCGCATGTTCCGCCGCGTTCTTCTGCCCGGCGGCGAGCCCGACGCCGTGCGCCGCGTCGACGAAGAGCTCTGCGAGGGCGAGGTTGTCGTCCAGGGTCAGGGCGCCGTCCGCGCGCGAGAACGAGTCGAGGTTGTCGAACTCGACCGCCTGGAAGCCGGAGTCCGCACAGCCCTCGATCCAGGGGATCACGATCTCGGCGATGCGGGACCGCTGTGCCGCGCTGGTGGTGTCCAGGAGGGCCTCGTCGGGCCAGTCGGGATCGAAGACCACCTCGTCACCGTCGTGCAGGAGCAGGCCATCGGGCCACTCGGCGAGCTCGCCCGGCTGGGTCTGGAAGCCGTTGACGTAGCAGACGGAATAGAGGCCGGCAGCCGGCTCCGCGCTGCGGTCTCGCCCGACGATGCCCACACCCTCGGCCGGATCGTACGCGCCGCCGAGCTGGTAGTCCGGGAGGGCGGCGGTCGGAGGCAGCGCGACCGCGGCCGACGGCGCCGTTCCCTCCGCGGGGAGAGCGGACGGAGCGGTGCAGGCGGAGAGGGCGAGGATCCCGACCGCGACGAGGGCCGCCGGCGCCAGGGAGACGCGTATGCTGCTTCGACCGCGCGGGGGACGGGGGAGGCTCATCGCGGCTGAGGCGTCGGCTGCGCGGGGGCGTCGGCGGGCGGGGCCGCGGCCTCCGAGGGGTTCCGGCGGATCCCGATCCACGACACGACGCCGCCGAGCACGAGGAGCGCCGCCGTGACCCAGGCCGCGTTGTGGAACCCGCCGAGGTCGAGGGTGCCGCCGACGATGGTCGACAGCATCGCGACCACGAGCAGACCGGCGACGCGGGAGACGGCGTTGTTCACGGCGGAGGCGATGCCGGAGTGGTTCTCATCGATGGCGCCGAGGATCGCGGCCGTCAGCGGGGCGACGGTGAGCGACAGGCCGAGGCCCATCACGATCATGGCGGGGAGCACCTGCGCCCAGTAGTCGAAGGCGGCGTTCACGGTCAGCAGCATCAGCGCTCCGACGGCCATGATCAGCGGCCCGACGGTCATGAAGATGCGCGGGCCCCAGCGCCCCGCCCACCCGCCGGCACGGGAGCTCAGCAGGATCATGAGGATCGTCATCGGCAGGCTCGCGAGCCCCGCCGCCGTCGCGCTCAGTCCCGCCCCCTGCTGGAGGTAGACGCCGACGACGAAGCCGTTGAGGGAGAGCGCGGCGTACACGAACAGCGTGGCGAGGTTGCCCCACCCGAAGTCGCGCACCCGGAACAGCCAGAGCGGCATGAGCGGCGTGGCCGAGCGGCCCTGGCGCCACAGGAAGACGGCGAAGAGCGCGGCCCCGGCCACGGCGGGGATCCAGATCGCGGGGGAGGCCCACCCGAGGTTCGGCTGCTCGATGAGGGCGAAGACGATGGCGCCCAGCCCCAGCGCGCACAGTACACCGCTCCACCAGTCCACGCGGACGCCCCGCGGGTGCTCCGGCAGATGCAGGCGGGCGAGCAGCACCAGCGTCACCCCGATGGGGAGGACGTTGATGAGGAAGACGAAGCGCCAGGACAGGAAGTCGACGAAGAGCCCGCCGAGCAGCGGACCGACCAGTTGAGCGGCCGTGGTGAAGGCGGTCCAGACGCCGATGGCCCTCGCCTGCAGGTCGCCGCGCATGGTCGCGGTGATGAGCGCGAGGGAGCTGGGGACGAGCAGGGCCCCGGCCGCCCCCTGGGCCCCGCGGGCCACGATGAGCATGAGCGGGTCGATCGCGGCGGCGACCGCGACGGACGCGATGCCGAAGGCGATGAGGCCGATCCGCATCACCAGCACCCGTCCGTAGGCGTCGGACAGGGAGCCGGCGAGCAGGATCAGCGCGCTGAGGGTGATGAGGTACGCGTCGACGACCCACTGCTGCGTGGTGATCCCGCCGCCGAGCTCCTCGCTGATGGCGGGAAGGGCGACGTTCACCACTGTCCCGTCGAGGAACGTGACGAACGAGGCCAGCACGGCGATCGCGATGACGAGCCGCTGGAGCGGGGCGAAGGATGACACAGGCCGACCCTACTCCGGGCGACGGACGCGAGGGCCGGTCAGTCAGGCGGTGTTCCGGTACCTTCCTGCAGGAGCCGTCGGAGCGCGGGGAGCCCGTCCCGTGCGTGCGCCGCACGCTGCCGTGCCGCGCCGGTCCCGTCGGCCCGTATCCGGGCGAGGCCCGCCCGCACCGCGTCCGCATCGCCGAGCTCGTCCAGCACCGGTCCGATGTCGTCGAGAAGGTGCTCCGCCACCGTCCAGGCCGGGGCGATCTCGCCCGTGAGCGGATCCAGGAGGCGGGCCGTCATCCCGGCTCGCGACGCCATCCAGATCGACGCGTCGATCGTCTCCGTCTCATCGGCGACGATCCGCTGCCCGGACGACAGGGCGATCCCGCGGGTCAGCAGCGCGGAGAGGACGGCGTCCTCCGCGGTGAGCTGCGTGTCCGCGACGCGCGCCTCCACGGTCGGGTAGCGCTCGGAGAGGCGCACCGCCCAGGAGAGGGAGGTCGCCTCGCCGATGGTCCCGAGGTCGAGGAGCTGGTCCACGCGCGTGCGGTAGTCGTCGACGTCGGCGAACCGGGGCGGACACCACGACGAGGGGAGTCGGCGGATGAGCATGCTCCGCCAGCTCGCGAAGCCCGTGTCGAGACCGTTGCCGAACGGGCTGTTCGTGCTGAGGGCGAGCAGCAGGGGCAGCCACGCGCGAAGCCGATTCAGGGAACGGACCCGCTCCTCCTCGTCCGGCACCTCCACGTGCACGTGCAGGCCGTTGACCTCGTGCTCGCGGGTGAGGTGCGCCAGCCGTCGCGCGACGTCGTCGTAGTGCGCCGACGGCGAGAGGCGCGGCGAGCGGAGAGTGGTGAACGGCGCGCCGGTCGGTGCCGCGATCGCGCGCCGGACGCGTGCCTGCCTCCCGATGGCCGTGCGCAACGCCGTCAGCTCCTGGACGGCCTCGGCGCCGGTGCGCACCGGGTCGGTGAGCGCCTCGACCTGCGAGGCCAGGTACTCGGTGGTCACGCGTCCGGCGGTGACGTCATCGCCGATGCGCTCCAGGATGTCACCGCTGAGGGCGACGGGGACGAGCGAATCCTCATCGAGCAGGAGGAACTCCTCCTCGATCCCGAAGCGCGTCATCCGGGTCAGTGGTTTCGCAGTTCGGAGATGAGCTCGGCCTTGCGCTTGCCGCTGTAGCCGGTGAGACCCAACTCCTTCGCGCGCTTCCGCAGCTCGGGAACGGTCCAGTCCTCGTAGTCCCCGTGCTTCCCGCCGCGGCGGCCGACCGAGCTGCGGCCGTCTCGTGCGGCCGCGTTCGAGATGCGGGCGGCCTTCTCCTTCGAAGCCCCGTCGTCGCGGAGCTCTTCGTACAGCTCCGGATCCTTCAGCGAGTTGTTGCGTCGTCCTGGCATTGCTCTGCTCCTTCGCGCATCGGGAGGGTCCAAGTCAACCCCCTCCAGAGAGGGTGTGGTTCGGGTCTAGCGTGAGGTCACCGCAGTCGGGCGCCCGCGCCCCCAGAGAAGGGAAAGACCGATGAACATCCTCCTGATCATCGTCATCGTCATCGCCGTGATCCTCGCGATCACCGGAGGACTGGTGCAGTCGCTCCAGTTCCTGCTGTGGGTCGGTCTGGTGCTCCTGGCCATCGCCGTGATCGCCTGGCTGATCCGAGCGATCACCGGCAGCCGCAAGGTCTGACCCGAGTGCGGAGGGGGAGGCTCGCCATCGGCGAGCCTCCCCCTCTTCATGGGTTCAGCGGGTGGGGGATCAGCGGTTGAACGCGTCCTTGACGCTGTCGCCGGCCTTGCCCGCGGCGTCCTTCACGTTCTCGCCGGCCTGCTTCGCGTCGGCCTTCACCTGATCCGCCTGGCCTTCGGCCTCGAGCTTCTCGTTGTCGGTGAGCTTGCCGAAGCCTTCCTTGACCTTGCCACCCAGCTTCTCAGCGGAATTCTTCATGTCATCTGCGCCACTCATAAGAGGCTCCTCTCCTGGACGGATCGATTTCTCTTCGAGCGTCGCACCGGCGTCGCGGTCCGTCCACGGGATTGACATTCACCGACGGGCGTGTCAGCGTTCCGCCCCCATCGACTCCCGCCCGCACAGGGGTTAGCCTGGCGCCAGGCGGGTGTCCTGCCCGTCGTCCTGGACGAAGGGAGCGGTGTGCGATGGACGCGATGATGATGGGTGCCATGTCCAAGAACATGGAGTCGATGCCGGACATGGCGATGATGGACATGTCGGTGCTCCAGGCGTGTATGGACGCGTGTGCCGCCTGCGAGCAGGCCTGCACGGTGTGCGCGACGCAGGAGATGGACTGCGCCCCCGCGTGCATGAACTGCGCGGACATGTGCCACACGATGATGCGATCGATGCTCCGCATGCAGGGGATGACCCCGGCCACGATGATGGCGATGCTGGACGCCTGCATCGCGATGTGCCAGATGTGCATGGACGAGTGCATGCAGCATGCCGATCACAGCGACGTCTGCCGCCTCTGCGCTCAGGCGTGCCAGGCCTGCATGAACGCGTGCATGGCGGTCCGCGACATGATGATGGCGAGCGCCTGACCCGAGGGGATCAGGCCCTCGTCACACGACGGCGACGTTGAAGCGGGTGCGTCCCACGGCGAGCACGGCGTAGTCGAGGTGGAGGGCGACCGGGCTGCCGATGGTGGCCTCCAGCGCGGCGCCGGAGCCGTTCCACAGCGTGTGCGTGGTGCCGTCGAGCGTGCGGACGACGAGGTCTCCGGCGACCGGATCCGCCGCGATCACGAACGCGTCCGCCCATCGCGCCGGGGTCGCCGCGGCGAGACGCTCCTGGATCAGGTGCAGGGCGTGGCCGGGGGCCGACGAGGAGCAGCGGCCGCCGTTCCTGCACATGCACGTCGCACGCTCACGCACCTCGAGGGGCGGACGGCGGTGCAGCGGCGTGGACACGGGGACTCCTTCGGATCGGCGTCCGGCCAGAGTACGTCGACGAGGTCGGGATCCCGCAGCGCTCCCGACACGCGACGAAACAAACGGGTGTAGGCTCGCCGGGTGCTGTCGTCGATGAGTGCCCTCGGGGCGCGGAGCGGAGCTGCAGGCGCGTTCAGCGCCGCAGGCAGAGGCTGAGGACCGGCCGGAGGCGGAACCCCGTCCCCGGTGCTGCGTCGTACCCCGGCATCGTCCGGGTGATCCTCCGATCCGTCTCGCCGTTCCGGCGATCACACCGAAAGCTCTTCCCCTCATGCGTCCCATCGACGAGCGCGCCCTGCGCGCCTCCTTCTGCAACGCCTCCCGCAAGGAGGTCTCCGACATCACTCTGCCGCCCGGCTTCGCCGAGACCGATTTCGACCGGCTCGACTACCTCGGCTGGATCGACCCGAAGCTGCCCCGGCGCGCCTATGTCGTCGTGTGGATCGACGACGAACCCGTGGGCGTCGTGCTGCAGCGCGCCGAGCAGCGCGTGCTCGCCCGCGCCCAGTGCTCGTGGTGCGAGGACGTGACGCTCCGCAACGACGTGCAGCTGTACGTCGCCCGACGCGCCGGGGCCGCCGGCCGCAAGGGCGACACGGTCGGTGTGCTCGCGTGCGCGGAGTTCGGCTGCAACGCGGCGGTGCGCAAGCTCCCGCCGCTGGCCTATCCGGGGTACGACCGCGAGCTCGCGCGCGAGATGCGGATCCTGCGGCTGCAGGAGCACGTGACCGGATTCGTGCGCGAGGTCGCCCGGACCGACTAGGCCGTCACGGCGCGGACATGCGCGAGGGCGGGTGCCGCCCACGCCGCCGACAGCCGGGCGAACGCCTCGAAGCTGCGTCCGCCCGGCCAGTCGGCCGGCAGCATCGCCGGGGGCAGTCCCGGATCGGTGTAGGGCAGCACCCGCCAGCGGTCGATGAGGTGCACGTACGCGGGGAACGGCGCATCGGGGAGCGCGGTGAGCGAGGCCTGGAAGGCTTCGTGCTCGCCGCGCAGCGCGTCCAGGTCCCACCACGCCGCCGCGGCCTCGGCCAGCGTGCCGGCCGGGGCGGGGGCCGACGCGTCGAACAGCGTCGCCCAGCGGCGGGCACCGAGCTCGTCGAGGATCTGCTCCGCCTCCGCCCTGAGGTGCCCGGGGCAGATCCACAGGGCGGGGGAGACGACGCCGGCGCCGATCCACTGCAGGCGCCGGCGCAGCTGATGACGCACGCTGCGCGCACTCTCCGGGATCGAGAACGACACGAGGCACCACGGATCGTCGTCGGTCATCTCCTGCATCCGGAAGATCCGGCGGTCGCCGCGCTCCAGCATCGGCACGGCCGCCGGGCTCAGCCGGTAGCCGACGGCGTCGCGGCGCTCCGGCAGGAGCAGGCCCTTCTGCTTGAGACGGGCGATGCCCGTCCGGGCGGGAGCGGCGGGGATGCCGAGGTCGGCGGCCAGCGCCACGAGATCGGCGGCCGAGATCCAGCCTCCCAGCGGGCGCAGATACAGGCCGATCAGGGTGCGCAGGAGCGAGGCGGTGCTGCCGGGGCGGGCGTCGATGTCATCGAGCACGACCGGCGCCGCGGGCTCAGGAGACACCGGACTCCAACGCATCCCTGACCGCGAGCACCCCGGCGACGGTCTCGGCGTGCGAAGTGCTGAGCGGCGACAGCCCGAGCCGGATCCCGTCCGGGAAGCGGAAGTCGGGGATGACGCCGTCCGCCCAGAGCCTCCGGGTGACCTCCCGGAAATCGGGGTGGCCGATCGTGATGTGTCCGCCGCGTCGCGCCGGGTCGCGAGGGCTGAGCAGGCGGACGTCCAGCGGCGCGAGGAGCTCGTCGTACGCCCGGACCGCGAGTGCGGTGAGCGACTCCGACTTCGCGCGCACGCCGTCGATCCCCGACTGCTCGATGAGGTCGATCATCCCCTGCATCGCGAGCATCGAGGTCACCGGGGGCGTGCCGCTGAGGAGCTGACGGATGCCGTCGGCGGGGACGTACTCCGGGCCCATGGCGAAGATGTCGGCTGCGCTCCACCAGCCCTGGATCGGCTGCCGCAGCAGGCCCTGCAGGTCGTGGCGGAGGTAGGCGAACGCGGGCGATCCCGGGCCGCCGTTGAGGTACTTGTAGGTGCAGCCGACGGCCATGTCGACGCCCCAGCCGTCGAGCTGCATCGGCACGACGCCCGCCGAGTGGCAGAGGTCCCACAGCATGAGCGCTCCCGCGTCATGGACGACGGCGGTGATGGCGGGCATGTCGGCGAGGGCGCCGGAGCGGTAGTCGACGTGGCTGAGCGAGACGAGCGCGGTCCGCTCGGAGACCACGGCCGCGACGTCGTCGACCGTGACGCCGTGCACCGGGTCGGGCGTGATCCAGCGCAGCGTGGCCCCCATCTCCGCCGCGACGCCCGCGGCGAGGAACCGGTCGGTGGGGAAGTTCCCCTCTTCGATAACGAGCTCCGTCCGCCCCGTGGGCCCCTGCGCCGTGCCCCTGGGTCCCTGAGCCTGTCGAAGGGCCCCCCGCATGAGCTTGTACAGCAGGACGCTCGTGGAATCGGACACGACCGTCTGCCCCGGCCCCGCACCGAGGGTGATGGCGCCGATGCGGTCTCCGAGCTCCATCGGCAGGGCCATCCACTGTTCGTCCCAGGAGCGGATGAGGCGTGTGCCCCAGTCCTCGCGCACGAACGCGGCGAGCTTCTCCGGCACGTCGCGCAGCGGGCGGCCGAGCGAGTTGCCGTCCAGATAGGCGGTGACGCCCGGGGCCTCGACGAACGCGTCGAGGTGCGCGGCGAGCGGGTCGGCGGCGTCCAGGGTGCGGGCGGCGTCGAGGAGGGCGGTGTCGGCGGAGCGGTCGGTCATGTCACACCTTCAGGTCGGCGGCGGTGAGGGGGCGGGCGGCCAGGGGATCGGCGGATCCCGGTGGCAGCAGGAGCAGGAGAGAGCGGGGATCGAGCGGGTCGACCGGCGCGAGGGCGCGGAGGAGGGTCTCGTCGTCGAGCCCGGCGGTGCGGAGGGCACGGACCTCGTCGGGGTTCAGGTCGACGGGGGTCGGGCCGTTGCCCATGTCGGTGCCGTAGCGGACGGTGCCGCCGGCGGCATGGAAGCGGGCGACGTTGTCGATCGCGATGGCCCTCGCGGCGGGGTCGTGGATGGCGAGGGTGCTGATCCAGGAGGCCCGGACGGCCTGCTCCGCGATCTCCTCGTCATCCAGACGCTCGGTGAACGGGGCGTGCGCGAGCTGCGTCGCTCCGAGGCGGACGACGCGCTGCGCCTCGCCGGTGCCCTCCGCATGGGCGACGACGGGGAGGCCGTGCGCCACGGCGAGCTCGACGATCGCGCGGAAGAGGGCGTCGGAGAAGACCGGGCCGGCGGTGCTGTTGCTCGCGACCTTGATGAAGGACGCGCCCGACGCCGCCATCTCCGCCACGGCGGCCGCCGCCCCGGCGGGGTCCGCGATCTCCCGCACCGATCCGGCCGGAGCCCATGCCCGATCCGAGGGGTAGCCACCCGGCGAAGTGAGGAAGGCGCCGGCGTACCGGACGGTTCGCAACTCAGGAGAATCCGGCCCCACCGTGCGCGAAACCGCGCCGGCGCCGCCTCCGTCGGCCAGTTCTCCTGCATTGTGGACGGCGATAGACGCGACGGTCGACGGGTCGCCGCCGAGGTCGACCACCCGCCCGAGGCACGACGAGGCGAGGAGCGTGTGGTCGACGAGTTGCAGATGCACGTGGTGGTCGGTGAAGCCGCCGACGATGCGTCCGACCAGGGCTGGGGTGCCGGGGGAGGGCGCCTCGTCGCGGAGCTGGGGGCGCCCGTCCGCTCCGAGCCCGACGACGCCGTCGCGCCAGCGCTCGCCGTCGAAGAACGTCGCCGCGAGCATCAGGAGCCGATCTCGGTGCGGACGGTGTAGAGCTCCGGGAAGAACGTGAGGTCGAGGGCGCGCTGCAGGAAGCCGACGCCGCTCGATCCACCCGTGCCGACCTTCATCCCGATGGTCCGGGACACGGTCTTGAGGTGGCGGAAGCGCCAGAACTGGAAGTTGTCCTCGAGGTCGACGAGGTCCTCGCAGGCCTCGTAGAGGTCCCAGTGGGTGCGCGGGTCCTGGTAGATCGCGCGGATGGCGGGTACGAGGGCCGGGGTCTCGCGGTACGGCTCCCGCACGTCCCGGTCGAGGATCTCGCGCGGGACGGGGAGGCCGCGGCGCGAGGCGTAGCGGAGGAACTCGTCGTACAGCGTGGGCTTCTCCCACTCGGCGGTGAGGAGCGCAAGGTTCGCGGGGTGGTCGCGGAAGACGCTCAGCATCTTCTCGTTCTTGTTGCCCAGCGCGAACTCCACGGCGCGGTACTGCACCGACTGGAAGCCGGACGAGTTGCCGAGCGCGCCACGGAACTGGGCGTACTCCGTCGGGGTCAGTGTCGCGAGCACCGACCACTGCTGCGTCATCACGTCCTGGATGCGCTTGACCCTGGCGATGCGCTTGAGGGCGTCGCGCAGGTCGTCGGCCGCAAGCAGCTCCCGCGCCGAGCTGAGCTCATGCAGCAGTTGCTTCAGCCAGAGCTCCGTCGTCTGGTGCTGGATGATGAACAGCATCTCGTCGTGATGCTGCGGGTCGCTCACCGGGTGCTGTGCCGTGAGGAGCTGGTCGAGCGCGAGGTACGAGCCGTAGGTCATGCGACCGGAGAGGTCCGTGACGATCCCGGACTCGAGTGCGCGTTCGTTCTCGGTGTGCATCCCGTGAACATATCATTTCCGTGCCGGTCGTCACAGAGACGTTATGTCCGATTCCCGACGCATCGGCACGATTCGGCGACGGTGGCACGGGTATCCGGAGGATTCGGTCGTGCACCCGGGCCGGAGTCGTGCATCCGTGTCGGAGCCGAGGTCGGACGAAAGAGGCCGGGTCAGCGGGTGTGCGCGTCGAGGAAGGCGATGGTGTCCGCAAGCGCCTTCCGGGCCTCGGGGAGATCGAGGTGGAACTGGTATTCGTGCGGGAGCTCCGGCTCGTGCGGCGCGGGCCAGAACACCGGCGTCACGTCGACCCCGAGCTCCTGGAGCCGCTTCGACATCGGGATCGACTGGAGCCAGGTGAGCCCGTCGCCGTTGCCGCCGGAGATGTAGGTCGCGGGGAAGTCGGCCGTGACCCAATCGACGGTCGACATCGTGGCGCCTGTCGAGTCCTCCGCCCAGGTCTTCGTGCCGGAGTACGCCCACATCGCCGACTTGAAGCCCCATCCGGCGACCCCGTCGAGTTCTGCCAGTGCGGCGAGGTCGTAGACGCCGCAGTTCAACACGGTGGCGACGAGCTGATCGGCGCGGATCGACGGGCGGATGCCGAGGATCTCCGCGTAGTCCGGATTCGTGATGAGTGTCGCCATCTGGCTGGCGAGCTGGGCCCCGGCGGAGTCTCCTGCGAGCACGATGCGGCGCGGATCGACGCCCAGTTCCGCCGCGTGCGCGTCGATGTAGGCGAGGGCCTCGTCGAGCTGGTGGACGGCGAGCGGATATACGCCCTCGGGTCCGCGGGTGTAGTTCACGCCGATGGTCGTGTAGCCCTCCGCGGCGAGGATGCGGAGGTACGGATCGACGTCCTCCTTCGAGCCCGAGATCCAGGCGCCTCCGTGGATCCACACCACGGTCGGCAGTGCGCCGTCGGTGGAGGCGGGGCGGAAGACGTCCATCGTCGTGTCCGCGCCGGCGTCACCGTAGGCGACATCCTTCCGCTCGTCGAGGGCGGTGTCGGGGACATGCTTCGTCATCTCGGCGGCGGTCTCGTCGCCGCCCTTCGTGAACACGGAGCGGATGACCATCGCCGAGGGCCACGGGGTGAGCGCGCCGACGATCGCGACGACGGCGGCGACCGCGGCGAGGGTGCCCACGGCGATCTTCGTGCGACGCCAGGGCGTCCGACCGGTCTTCGCGGCCACGGTTCCGGCGGTGCTGCGGGAGTCTTCCACGGCCTCAGTGTGCCAGCATCCGCCGTCATGGACCGGGAATGACGAGCGTCCTCACCCGGCGAGGCTCGCGAGGAGACGCCGGAGGCCGTACTCGAAGGCGCGGTCGACGTCACCGCCGAGTCGGAACGCCCCGGACAGCTCCATCTGCAGGAATCCGGTGGCCCAGGCGGTGAAGAGACGCGCGGCGTCGAGAGCGTCCGTCTCGCCGACCGCGGTGGCGCAGGCGCGGATGACGGGGGCGGCGGAGCGTTCCAGGGCCTCGCGGGAGACCGCGGCGTTGAACATGAGGCGGAAACCCTCCGGGTGCGCATGAGCGAAGGTGCGATAGGTCCGGGCGAGCGTGGAGAGGTCGTCGCCGGCCGCCTCGAGCTGGGTCGCGAGGGCATCGACGGATGCCGTGGCGACCGCGACTCGCAACGCCTCACGATCGCGCACGCGCTTGTAGAGGGAGGGGGCCCGCACGCCGACACGCTCCGCGACCGCCTGCATCGTGAGCCCCGCAGGACCGTCGGCCTCGATGATCTCCTGGCCGGCCGCGACGATGGCATCGATCGACGTGCGTTCGGGGGTGGGCATGGATCCTCCTCGATGGCTATTGACAGTAGCCATGATAGCTACGTAACGTAGCCATCGCAATCGCCCGAGAGGATCATCATGAAGCTCGCCCCTCACCTCCACCGCCTCGGCAACGACATCGTCGCCTCGTACCTCATCGACCTGCCCGAGGGCATCACCCTCGTCGACGCCGGGTTGCCCGGGCACTGGCATGACCTTCAGCGGGAGCTCGCCGTGATCGGCCGCCCGCTGTCCGACATCCGCGGACTCGTGCTGACCCACGGCGACAGCGACCACATCGGATTCGCGGAACGACTGCGTCGCGAGTCCGGCGTTCCGGTGTACATCCACGGCGCCGATGCACACCGCGTGCGTACCGGGGAGAAGCCGAAGACCCCGATGGGTCCTTCCCGGATCGGTCCCATGCTCGGGTTCCTCGCCTACGGCCTCCGCAAGAGTGCGCTCCGCACGCGCTACGTCACCGAGGTTTCCGAGGTCGCGGACGGTGACGTGCTCGACCTCCCCGGGGCCCCGATCGTCGTGGGTCTTCCGGGGCACTCGCCGGGGAGCATCGCGGTGCACGTCCCGGCGGTCGGCGCGGTGTTCGTCGGTGACACCCTGACCACGCGGCATGTGCTCACGGGGGAGGAGGGCGCGCAACCCGCCCCGTTCACCGACGAGCCCGCGGAAGCCCTGGCCTCGCTCGACCGCCTCGCGGCGCTCGACGCCGAGTGGGTCCTTCCCGGCCATGGTGCTCCGTGGCGCGGAACTCCCGCCGACATCGCCGCCGCGGTCCGCGCCCACGCCTGACGCTCGCCCCTGTCGGGTTCGATAAAGCTCCTCACCGCCTCTGCCGAGGTGCACTTTCCGTCCCGCCCGAACGCCGCACCACGGTGCCGGATCGATAACGCACCGCCGTCGCGCGGCGGAGGTGCATTTCGCGTCCCGCGACGGGGACTCCGTGCGGGATCGAAAACGTGCCCGGTGGGCCCGCGCGAGGGGCGGAATCCGTCCCGCTGGCAGGGCTCGCCGGCGTGCGGGATCGAAAACGGGCGCGAAACGGTGTGCGGAGGTGCGATTTCCGTCCGGCACGGGCGCGGGATGCGGGCCCGGGGGAGGGGGTCAGGGGGAGAGGAGGGTGGCGGTGTCGGTCACGGTGATCTGCGGGGGATACAGGGACATGACCTGCACGGCGGCGGAGTGGTTCTCGGCCGTGGAGCCGGCGCAGGCATCCGCCACGAGCGTCACGCGTGCCCCGGCGTCCGCGGCGGCGAGAGCGGTGGACACGACGCAGCAGTCCGTGGACACGCCCGCCAGCACGATCCGACCACCGCGACCCACGACCGCCTCCAGCTCCGGGCCCCACTTGCCGAACGTCGGGAGGTCGACGGTGGGATGAGGCGACAGGCATTCCGCCTCGGGGACCAGCGCGTACAACGGGTCGTCAGTGGGGCGGTCGGCGAACGGCCACGCGGCGAAGTACTCGCCCCAGGAGGTCGAGCGGTCGGCCGTCGGCAGCCACCGGGTCACGAGCACGCGCTCGCCGAAGGCGTCCGCGAGGCGCCGGATGTTCGTCATCGCGGCGGCGAAGAACGGCGAGCCCCAGGCCGAGTCGGGCGACGCGAAGATCACCTGCGGATCGACTACCACGAGCCAGCTCTCGTCTGCGGAACCGGCCGCCTCCTCGGCCCCGCGGTCTGCCGCCCCCTGGGTCCCCGAGCCTGCCGCCCCCTGGGTCCCTGAGCCTGTCGAAGGGCTCACGACTCCTGCCGCCGGATCTTCCCGGCCCGCGCGAACCAGGTCACGAGGAACGAGAGCACGAGCGCCACGAACACCCCGAGGTTCGCGTACGCCCAGTCCCCGTCCGTCCCGCCGACGAGGAACAGGAGGTATCCCTGCCAGTTGTTCCACGGCGCCGAGTCCGCGAAGCCGTTGAGGACGAGGCCCCACCCGATCACGCTCGCGACGACCATGGTGCCGATCGAGGTCCAGTCCCAGGCGCCGTAGCGGCCGCGGCTGTCGAACAGGGCCGCCTCGTCGTAGTCCTTCCGGCGACGCAGGATGTCGGCGATGAGGATGCCGGCCCAGGAGGCCAGCGGCACGCCGAGGGTGATGAGGAAGCTCTGGAACGGGCCGAGGAAGTCGGTCGCGAAGAAGACCACGAAGATGGTGCCCGCGGTGAGGATCGCGCCGTCGATCGCCGCCGCCGACGGCCGCGGGATGCGGATGCCGAGGCTGAGCAGGGTCAGGCCCGAGGAGTAGATGCCGAGCACTGCGCCGGAGACGAGCGCGAGCACGGCCGTGAACAGGAACGGCACGAGCACCCACACGGGCAGGATGCTCGCCAGCGCGCCGATCGGATCGGCGGCGATCGCGACCATGAGCTCCTCGTCCGATCCCGCGAGCAGCAGACCGAAGACGACGAGGATGACCGGTGCCACCGATCCGCCGATGGTGTTCCAGGCGACGATCGCCCCGTCGGACGCGGTGCGCTTCTGATAGCGCGACCAGTCCGCGGCGATGTTGATCCACCCCAGCCCGAATCCGGTCATCACCATCACGAGCGCGCCGACGACCTGGCCGATGCCCCCGTCAGGACGGGCCAGCACCGCAGCGAGGTCGATGGTCGGCGCCGCGAGGATGATGTAGACGATCGTCACGACGCCGGTGATCCACGTCAGCACCGACTGCAGCCGCATGATCGTGTGGTACCCGAGCACGGAGGCGGCGACGATCAGCGCGGCGACGATCACGGTCGCGAGGATCTTCAGCCACAGACTGTCGCCGTCGCCGCCGAGCTGCGTGATGACGGTCGCCGTCGCGAGCACGGCCATGATCGCGAGGAACGTCTCCCACCCGATCGACGTGAGCCAGGACACGATCCCTGGCACCTTCTGCCCCTGCACGCCGAACGCGGCCCGGGAGAGCACCATCGTCGGCGCCGACCCGCGCTTGCCCGCGATCGCGATGAGTCCGCACAGCAGGAACGACACGACGATGCCGATGACCGAGACGACCGTCGCCTGCCAGAAGGAGATGCCGAAGCCGAGCACGAACGAGCCGTACGACATCCCGAACACCGACACGTTCGCCGCGAACCACGGCCAGAACAGGTCGCGGGGCTGGGCGGTCCGCTCGGACTCGGGGATGATCTCGATGCCTGCACGCTCGATGAGAGCCGGCCTGATGTCGGTCATCCTCACATCCTGGCACTCCGGGGGCACACTCCGCGCGGCCCGATTCAGCCGGCGAAGAAGGCCCCGGCCACGCGGGTCAGGTCGTGCAGGTCCGAGACGCCGGCGAGCTCGCGGGCGGAGTGCATCGAGAGGATCGGGATGCCCACGTCGACCGTCCGGATGCCGAGCCGGGTCGCGGTGATCGGGCCGATCGTCGAGCCGCACGGCACGCTGTTGTTCGAGACGAACTCCTGCGTCACCACCTCGGCCCGATCGCACCAGTTCCGCCACGAGGCGGCGCCGACCGCATCGGTCGCATAGCGCTGGTTGGCGTTGAGCTTGAGGATGGGTCCGGAGCCGAGCACGGGCTGCACGACGGGGTCGTGCCGGCCGATGTAGTTCGGGTGCACGGAGTGCCCCACGTCGCTGGACAGGCACCACGACGACGCGTACGCCTGGCGGCGGGCGGAGCCGTCGGCGCCGAGCCCCGCGTACAGCCGTTCCAGAACGTCTTCGAGGAAGGGGCCTGCGGCGCCGGAGCGCGACTCGGAACCGAGCTCTTCGTGATCGAACGCGGCGAGGATCGCGATCGGCGCGCCCGCCACGGGGGCGTGTGCCGCGAGGGCCACGACGCCCGCGTGCACCGAGGCGAGGTCGTCGAGCCGGCCGGAGGCGAAGAACGCGTCGTCCTTGCCGAACACGGCACCCCGCGCGGCGTCGGCGACCACGACGTCGTAGCCGCGGATCTCTGCGGCGTCCACGCCGGCGGAGTCGGCGAGCTCGGCCAGCAGATCGGCCTCGGTCGGATCGCCCAGACCCCACACCGGCTGCGTCTCGGTCTGCTTGTCGAGCGCGAGGCCGTTGTTGACCCCGCGATCGAGGTGGATGGCGAGCTGGGGGAGGCGCAGCAGGGCTCCGGTGTCGGCGAGGACGACCCGGCCGTCGGCGAGGGCGAGCCGGCCGGCGAGGCGCAGCTCCCGGTCGAGCCAGGAGTTCAGCAGCGGACCGCCGTACACCTCGACGGCGGCCTGCAGCCAGCCGCGGGCTCCGGTGGTGGGCTGCGGCTTGAGCTTGAAGCCGGGGGAGTCGGTGTGCGCTCCGAACACGTGCACGGGCGTCGTGGAAGACGCATCCTCCGGCACCACCCACGCGATCGTCGCGCCGTCGCGGACCACGAGGTACCGGCCTCCGGGCTGCGCAGGCCAGGCGTCCGCCTCCTGCAGCCGTGTGAACCCGGTCTCCTCCAGACGGCGGGCGGTCTCGGCGGCGGCGTGATAGCTCGACGGGGAGGCGGCGACGAAGTCGGCGAGGTCTTCGGCGTGGGCGAGGGCGTCCGGGGTGACGGGCATGGCATGACCTTCCTGCGCAGGGTGTCCTTCGAGCGTAGTCGCGCCTGGTCACCGCGCCCCTCCCGGTCGGAGATAGGGTGGTGGCGATAGCGCCTAGGGTTCCGGGGTCTGCACCCGTCTGGTCCGAGCGGCGCCACGGTCCTCCTCCGCAGGAGGGCCGTCATCTGACAGGACAAAAGCCCGGAGGACCCGATTCGTCGCGCCCGCGGCGGAGGGAAGGGTCTGCCGTGTCCGCTGTCGCTCTCGTCCTCGTCCTCGCCGCCGCGATCGCCCACGCGTCCTGGAACGTCATCGCGCACGGCATCAGCCGCGCCGGCTCGCCGTTCCTGTGGTGGGGTGCGGTCGCCAGCACCGCCGTCTGGATCGGGGCCGTGCCGTTCACGGGCGGACTCGGTGCGGTCGACCTCGGCTCGTTCGCGCTCGGGGTCTCGGTCTCCGCGGTCCTGCACGTCGCCTACATGGCCGTGCTGCAGCGCGGCTACCGGGAGGGCAGCCTGTCGACCGTCTATGCGACCGCACGCGGCACCGGCCCCTTCCTCTCCGTGATCGTCGCCGTGCTCCTGCTCGGCGAACGCCCCTCGGCCCTGGCGCTCGTCGGCGTCGCCGCGGTGATCGCCGGTGTGGTCGCGATCGGGTTCGTCGACCGCCGTCCGGCGGGCAGCGGGCGCCGCATCGACCCCGGCCTCCTGTTCGGTGCTCTCACCGGCGTGGCCATCGCGGTCTACACGATCTGGGACGCCCACGCGGTGCGGGAGTGGGAGCTGTCACCCGTGGCGTTCATGGTCGGGACGACGCTGCTGCAGGTGCCGTTCTATTCCGTGGCGGTGCGCGGACGATGGGGTGCGGTCGTGGCGCTGGGGCGCACGCAGTGGCGGCGCATCCTGGCCTTCGGCATCCTGTCGCCGCTGTCCTACATCCTCGTGCTGACGGCCATCCAGATCGCTCCGGTGGCTCTCGTGGCACCGCTGCGGGAGGTCAGCGTCGTGCTCGTGAGCCTGTTCGGCGCCTTCGTCCTGCGCGAGTCCCGGCCCGGCTGGCGGATCGGCGCCTCGCTGGTCGTCCTCACCGGGATCGTGCTGCTCGCGCTCTGAGGCCGCGGCTCACCGGAAGGTGACGAGGCCGGCGTGGGCGGCCGTGACGAGGATCTGCACGCGGTCGCGCAGGTGCCACTTCGACATCATGCGACCGAGGTGGGCCTTCACGGTTCCCTCCGAGACGATGAGCGCCTTCGCGATCTCGGCATTGGACATGCCCTTCGCGAGGCACTGCAGCACCTCCTCCTCGCGCTCGGTGAGCGGTTCGAGGGTCTCCGCCGCCGCGGTGGGGGTGGAGTCGCGCACATGGCGGATGAGCATCGACGCGATGCGGGGCGACAGCGAGCTCGCTCCCGCGAACACCTCGCGCACGCCCGTGACGATCTCCTCCGCGCTGGAGTCCTTGAGCAGGTAGCCGGAGGCGCCTGCGCTCAGCATGGGCAGCACGGTGTCGCTCCCGTCGAGCGTGGTGACGGCGAGGATGCGCACGTCAGGCCACCGTTCGGCGATCGCCGCAGTCGCCTCGATGCCGTTCATCTCCGGCATCTGGACGTCCATCATCACGACGTCGGGCTTCTCGCGCTCGACCGTCGTAAGGGCCTCCACACCGTCCTCCGCCTGCGCCACGACCGTGATCTCGGGCGCGCGCGACACGAAGTGCGACAGCGCGGAGCGGACCAGAGGATCGTCATCGACGATCACCACGCGGATTTCCTGCATGGAGGAAGCCTAACGGCGTGAAGCGGGCGCTCTGAGGATGTAGACCTTTGGCTATCGAGGTCTGGACGAACGCCAGATGTGCGCTCCGCGCGCCGCCGAGAAGATGAATACAGACATCGACAAACGGCACTAGAACGGAGGTGAATGTAATGACTTTCTGGCAGCAGGTTGGCAAGCTTTTCGGTTTCACTCGCTAGGATAGCTGGCGAATAGGAGACAGTGCACCATGGCCTTAGACCAGTCAAAACGGGCGGTGCCTGACATTTTCCGACTCGCACGCGGCGAACGCCTCACACGCGTGGAGAGCATCGTCATCCTCGCGATCATCGGCGTGATGGTCGCGATCGACGTCTTCACTCTTTTCACGGATCCCACCGTGAATCCCCTCGCCTCCGCGGTGAGCATCGCCTCCACTCTGGCTACCGCTCTGTTTCTCTGGTCGCCTCTGATCGCCACGTGTGCGATCGGTGTCGTCCTGGTGGCCTCCTTCTTCACGGGGACCGAATCGCAGGTCCTCATCACCGCCGCCCTGGCGTCTGCGCTGGTCATGCGCCTGGGTTGGACCCCTCTTGTTCTCTCGTACACCGGAGTCTTCCTCGTCGCTGCGTCGGTCATGGCGTACGGAGACTCCGATGTCCCCGTCAATGTCGGCATCTACCTGATTGCGGCCACGGTCGCCGGGGCCATCGGCCTCGGACTCCGGCTGGCCTTCGACCGGGGACGTCGCCTCGAGCACGAGCTGGAGGCTGCGGCGGAGCAGGAACGGGAAGCCGTCCTCGCCGAGCGACGATGGATCGCCGGCGAGTTGCACGACAGCATCGCGCACCACCTCACGGTGGTGTCGCTGCACGTGCAGATGCTCGAAGACCCCGACGCCAGCGATGGCTCCCGGGAGGCGATCCGTGTCGCCGCCCGGAAGGCCATGACCGACCTCCGTTTCGTGATCGACCTCGCCGACGACGGCCCCCGTGCCGCGGGTATGCCGACGGGCGACCTCGTCGCGGCGGTCGAGGAGGCGCAGACCGAGTTCGAAGCGGCCGGGCACGAGGTCATCCTCGATGGCGACCCCGGCGACGAGCGCATCCCCCGGGCCGTGGAGATCGTGCTCGCGCGCATCGTGCGCGAGTCGGCGACGAACGTCCTGAAGTACGCGGGCCCCGGCACCGTCGAGATCCGTCTCGCCGTGGACGACGACAAGGCCCACCTGTCGCTGCGGAGTCCGCTGCCCACGACGCCGCGTCGCGAGCTCTCCTCCAGCCGGACCGGACTCGGACGGATGGCCGAACGCGTGATGGGCGCCAGCGGCGAGTTCAGCGCCGGGGAGGTGGACGGGCATTGGCTCGTCTCCGCCGTGTTGCCGGTGGTGTGAGCCCCGCGTAGTCTGAGACGACGCCCGTGATTCCGGGTCTGAGACCGTAGACGAAAGTCTACGAGTGTCTCGACATTCGGCACTTCAGCGGCCTCGCGGCGCCGACATATCCTGAAGGCTCCCCAGATAAAGCGTCCCCAGCGCTGCGATCGCGGGCGCGATCTTTCTGGCTTCTTAAACTCCCGCGCCCGCGGTCGCGAATCTGTTCCGGGGCTCAGCCGCCCACCGCTCTCATGTAGTGTCCGTCCGTCGAGATCCCGGATGCCGCCACCGTGAAGCGCACCACCTCGCTGAGGTAGCGGTCTTCCGATGCTTCGAAGATGCGCCCCTCGGCGTCCCGCGACGTCCGCGTGAGGCGGAGGATCGGGGTTCCGCGCGGCACACGCAGGAGCGCGGCGTCCTGGTCGTCGGCGGCCACGGCATCGATCACGTGCTGCAGGGTGACGATGGGATGGCCGACCGAGGCGAGGTACTCGGTGATCGACACCTCGTCGAGGTCCACCTCGAACAGGCGTCGCCCGACGTCCTCGGTGTACGCGAGGCGCTCCAGCATCGTCGGTCGACCGTCGAGAAGCCGCAGCCGGACCACGCTCACGATCGTGTCGTCGCGTCCCACGCCCAGGGCCGAGGCGAGGTCTCCCGCGCGACGCAGGCTGAGCTCCTGCGTCTGCGCGCCCGGCGAGACGCCGAGGTCCCGCGCCCAGCGGGTGAAGGGAACCGAGACGTCCACCGCCTGATTCGCCTTCCGTGCCACCACGCGCGCGGGGCGGCCGCGGCCCGTCTCGATCAGCCCTTCGGCGCGGAGGGCAGCCAGGGCGTTGCGGATCGGACCGCGAGACGTGCGCCAGCGGTCCGCGAGCTCCGCTTCGGTCGGCACGTCGTCCCCGGGGCGGAGCGTCCCGTCGGCGATCCGCGCGCGGAGCTCGTCGGCGATCTGGGTGTACACAGCTTCTGCCACATAGGTACATTACTTCGTTCGACGCCGTCGCACAGTCGGCGTTGCGCGCCTGTTCACCCAAGCGAATGCCGGGTGAACGCCGCCTGAACTCTTCCGAGATAGGTATACATCTCGGCCGCGGGGCTGGGAGAGTCGTCCCTGGATCACTCCTCCCACCCTGAAAGGTCCTCATGAAGCTCCGCGCTCTCCCTGCCCTCGCCGGCGCTGCGATCCTCGCGCTCGGCCTCGCCGGCTGTTCCGGATCGGCCGACGCCACCGACGCCTCCGCCGACGCTCAGTCGGCCAGCGGATTCGCCGTCGACGAGAACACCCTCGTCTTCGGCGTCGTCCCCGACTCGGTGGACACCGAGACGAACTACCAGCCGCTCATGGACTACATCGCCGAGGTCACCGGCAAGGCCGTCGAGTACCACGAGTCCACCGACTACGCCGCGCTCATCGAGGCCGCCGTCGCCGGCAAGGTCGACGTCGCCTCGTTCTCGGGGTTCACCTACGTCACCGCGACGAACAACGGCGCGAAGCTCACCCCGATCTCCTCCATCGTCACCGAGGAAGGCCAGGAGCCCGGCTACTACTCGCAGGCGATCGTGCCGGCGGACAGCGACATCTCCAGCCTCGAGGACTTCGCGGGCAAGAAGGTGTGCTTCGTGGACCCCTCGTCCACTTCCGGCTACCTCTTCCCGTCGTACAACCTCATCGAGGCGGGCGTCGACCCGAAGACCGACATCACCCCCGTGTTCGCGGGCAAGCACGATGTCAGCGTGCAGAAGGTCGGCGAGGGCGTCGAGTGCGAGGCCGGCTTCGCCGAGGACTCCGAGGTCGAGAAGTCGGACACGGTGAAGGTCATCGCCGAGACCATGGTCCCGGGTGCTCCGCTCGTCTACTCGTCGTCGCTGCCGGACGACGTGGCGACACAGCTCGTCGACGCCCTCGGCGAGGTCACCATCGACGACATCATCGCGGCGGGCATCGACAGCGCGGACTCGGACGCGTTCCGCAGCGTGTTCTTCGCCACCAAGCCGGTGGACGACGCGTACTACGACCTCATCCGCGACATCTGCGCCGAGACCGAAGCCGAGCAGTGCCAGGGCTGACGCCCCGCGCCTGACGACAGGAGAAGCCATGACCGCGGCATCCGACACCCTCATCCGCCTCGCCGGCGTCACGAAGACCTTCGGCAGCACCACCGCCCTCAAGGACGTCACGCTCGAGGTGGCCCAGGGAGAGATCGTCGTGCTGCTCGGGCTCTCCGGTTCCGGCAAGTCCACGCTGCTGCGGCATCTCGACGGCCTGGAGCTGCCCAGCTCCGGGTCCGTCGAGGTGCTCGGCGCGTCCGTTCCCTCGATGAAGGGGCGGGCGCTGCGACAGCTTCGCAGCAGCGTGGGCTTCATCTTCCAGCAGTTCGAGCTCGTGCCTTCGCTGACCGTGCTGGAGAACGTGCTGACAGGGTCGCTCTCGCGGATGCGCGGCCCGCGGCTCGGGCTGTGGAGCTATCCCCGCGCCGCGAAGCTCACCGCGCTGGAGCACCTCGACCGCGTCGGCCTCCTCGACCGCGCCTACCAGCGCAGCGACACCCTGTCCGGCGGCCAGCAGCAGCGCGTGGCCATCGCCAGGGCCCTCATGCAGAAGCCGGCGATCCTCCTGGCCGACGAGCCCGTCGCCTCCCTCGACCCGGAGTCGAGCGAGCAGGTGATGGCCCTCATCCGCGAGATCGCCGCCGACGAAGGCCTCACCGTCGTGTGCAGCCTGCACCAGGTCGACCTCGCGATCAGCTGGGCCGACCGGATCGTCGGGCTCCGGCACGGCGAGGTCGTCCTGGACACCCCGACGGACGGACTCACCAAGGCCGAGGTGATGGAGATCTACGGCCGCGTCGCGAC
The DNA here is from genome assembly GCF_019056515.1 of Microbacterium paraoxydans. Classification (NCBI taxonomy): domain Bacteria; kingdom Bacillati; phylum Actinomycetota; class Actinomycetes; order Micrococcales; family Microbacteriaceae; genus Microbacterium; species Microbacterium paraoxydans. Next base: position 2,759,515 of record NZ_CP064873.1, on the reverse strand, counting down.
GACCACGGCGGAGATCCGCGCCGTGCAGGTGGAACTCGTCGACGCCGTGACCACGGTGGGGGCGTCATGACGACGGTGGGGGCCTCGACACGGGGCGCTTCGACAGGCTCAGCGACCCAGGGCGGCGGCTCAGCGACCCAGGCCGCTTCGACAGGCTCAGCGACCCAGGGCAGCGGCTCAGCGACCCAGGGTGCTTCGACGGGCTCAGCGAACCAGGGCGGAGGGAGCGTCGCGGAGCGGGCGCCGAAGCGGCCGCTCTCGGCGGAGCGCATCGCGGCGGGGCTCACCCTCGTCGTCCTCGTCGTGCTCGGCATCGTCGCGGTGCGGGACGTGGGCATCTCGATCCCCGCGATGGTGCAGAGCTGGGGCAACGCCGAGAACTTCCTCGCCCGGGTCGGCGGACTCTCCTTCCCCGCGCCGGCCGACCTCGCCTGGCTGATCGCCCTGACCGTCGGCCTCGTGCTCGTCGGCACGCTGCTGGCGGCCGTGCTCTCCGTGCCGATCGCCTACCTCGCCGCTGCGAACACCACCCCGGGCGCCGGCTGGCGCGCGGCGGCCCGCTTCCTCGGCGTCCTCACCCGTGCCCTGCCGGACGTCGTGCTGGCCATGGCCTTCGTGCTGATGTTCTCGCTCGGCACGCTGCCCGGCATCCTCGCGATCGGCATCCACTCGATCGGCATGATCTCCAAGATGTTCGCGGATGCCATCGAGCAGATCGACGAGGGGCCGCGTCTCGCGATCCGCGCCGCCGGCGGCTCGAAGCTCCAGGAGTTCACGGCGGGCATCCTCCCGCAGGTGCTGCCGAGCTGGGTGGCGACGGTGCTGCACCGCAACGACATCAACCTGCGCGGGAGCGTCGTGCTCGGCTACGTGGGCGTCGCCGGCCTCGGTCTTGAGATGTCCTACGCGTTCAAGGCGCTGAACTACGGCAAGGGTCTCGGGATCGCGCTCGTGATCTTCGTGCTGTGCATCGTGATGGAGATCATCTCGAGCACGGTGCGGGGCGCGATGCTCGGTGAGCAGAAGCAGACCCGTTCCTGGATGGACCGGATCGTGCACCCGCGCCTGCGTCGGCGGTCGCAGGCGCCCGCCGAGGGCCGCCCGGCGTGGGCGGCGAGCCCGGAGACCGCGGTGCGTCGTCCGTGGACCGCGCAACGCGTGCGCCACACCGCGGCCGGTGCCGTCGCGCTCCTCGTCGTGATCGGCAGCGTCGTCGTGAGCCAGATCACCTGGTCGGACCTGTTCACCTTCTGGGCGAAGCTGCCCGACGTCGCCGCCCGGTTCTGGCCGCCGTCGTTCGGCAGCTACGACACGGTCGCGATGCTGGAGGCCATGCGGGAGACCGTCGCCATCGCGCTCGCCGCCACCGTCCTCACGCTCCTGCCCTCGCTGCTGCTCGGTTCGTTCGCCGCGCGCAACGTCGCCCCGCACGCGGCAGGGCGCGGCATCGCCCGTCTGCTGCTCGTCGGCATCCGCGGCATCCCCGAGCTGATCCTCGCCATCGTCCTCGTCGTCATCACGGGTCTCGGCGCGCAGGCCGGCGTCATCGCGCTCGCGATCGGCGGCATCGGTCTGCTCGGCAAGCTCATCGCCGACTCCTTCGAGGAGGTCGACCGCGGGCCCGAGCGCGCGCTGCGGGCGGTGGGCGCCACACGGATGCAGACGTACACGTCGGCCACGCTGACCCAGGGCACCCGAGCCCTCATCGGGCACAGCTTCTACATGCTCGACACCAACATCCGCGCGGCCACGATCCTCGGCATCGTCGGCGGCGGCGGGGTCGGCTACTACCTGCTGAACGCCAGCCAGGGATCGCGCTACGAGACCGTCACCGCGATCGTGCTGATGATCCTCGTCACCGTGCTCGCCGTCGAGGGGCTCGGGATGTGGATGAGGAAGGTGTTCCGATGACCGGGGCGAAGCAGAATCCGGACCTCGTCGTGGTGGGGGCCGGGATCGTCGGTCTCGGCGCCGCCTTCGCCGCCGTGCGCCGCGGGCTCCGGGTCGTCGTCGTCGAGCGCAGCGCCGCCCCGACCGGCGCCACGATCCGCAACTTCGGCCACCTCTGCATCGGCGCGCAGGGCGGAGAGGCACGGCGATACGCGGATGCGTCCCGTGAGCTCTGGCTGCAGCTCGCCCGCGACGCGGGGTTCTGGCTCCGCGAGTCGGGAACGCTCGTGGCCGCCCGCCACGAGGACGAGCTCGCCGTGCTCTCCGCGGCGGCGCGGGACGGCGGCATCCGGATGCTGGAGGCCGCCGAGCTCCTGCGCCGTGCGCCGCTGCGCCGGGACGGGCTCGTCGGCGGTGCCCTCATCGAGGCCGATCTGCAGACGGATCCGCGCACGGCGGCGACCGCGATCGTGCGCCACCTGACGGCACAGGGCGTCGATTTCCGTTTCCGCACCGCGGTGACGGCCCTCGGCCCCGGCCGGGTGGAGACCACGCGCGGGGCGATCGACACCGGGGCGGTGGTCGTGGCCGTCAACCACGACATCGACCAGCTCCTGCCCGAGGTCGCGGAACGGCACGGGGTCGTGCGGTGTGCGCTGGACATGATGCGGGCGGCCGTCTCCTTCCCGCGACCGTTGACCGCGCCCCTACTGACCGGCTGGTCCCTCATCCGATACGGGAGGTTCGCCGAAGGACTGCAGGCCCGGGTCCTCCGTGAGCGCCTGCACGCCGAGCGCCCCGACCTCGCGGCCCTCGATCTCAATCAGATGTACACGCAGCTGCCGGACGGCACGCTCATCCTCGGAGACTCCCACGCCACCGACGCCGCCCCGTCGCCGTTCCAGCCGGAGGCCGCGTTCACCGCGTTCCTCGACGAGGCCGAGGCCCTGTTCGACGGGGCGGCGCCGCGGGTCATCGAGCGGTGGCAGGGCGTGTACGCGAAAGCCCCCGGCGAGTTCCTCGTCGACCGCGGAGACGACGGCGCCCTCGTGCTCGCCGCGACCACCGGCATCGGCATGACCTGCGGCCTCGGGCTCGCCGACCTGAACCTCACCGCCGCCCTCGGCGGCACCCCTGCTCTGGAAGGAACACCATGACCACTCCGATCGAACTCGTCGTCCTCGACATGGCCGGCACCACCGTCCTGGACGACGGCGTGGTGGAGCAGGCGTTCCAGCGCGCCGCCGAGCGCACCGGCGTCGCCGCGCGGCTGCCGTGGGAGGATGCCCTCGACTACGTCCGGGAGACGATGGGGCAGTCCAAGTTCGATGTCTTCCTCCATCTCGCCGGCGGCGATGCGAGCGCGGCGCGGAAGGCCACGGCGGCGTTCGAGACCGCATACGCCGAGATCGTCGCCGAGAGCGGCGTCGCGGAGATCCCTGGAGCGGCGGACGCGATCCAGGGGCTGAAGGACGCGGGGCTGACCGTCGTCCTCACCACCGGATTCGCTCCGGTCACGCGACAGGCGCTCATCGACGGGCTCGGGTGGGGAGGACTCGTCGACCTCGCCCTGTCTCCGGTCGATGCCGGCCGCGGACGCCCCGCGCCCGACCTCGTCCTCACCGCCCTTCTGCGGACGGGCGCGTCAGCGGTGCAGGCTGTGGCCGTCGCCGGCGACACCGTGAGCGACGTCGAGTCCGGCCGTCGTGCGGGGGCGGGCTTCGTCGCGGGGGTCCTCACCGGGGCGCACGATCGCGCGGCGCTGAGCGGAGCGGGGGCTGATGCCGTGCTGTCCGACGTCACGGCGCTGCGGACAGCGCTGGCGCAGCGCGAGCTCCTTCCTGCCGTCGCCTCCGTCTGAGGTCGTGTCATGGGAACGGTGCTGATCCGCCCACCCGGCCACCGGAGGGACGTCGCGCTGCGCCCCGCAGCCACCGCGATGGTCTGGATCGGCGAAGGCCACCCGCACGAGACCATCGCCGTCCCCGGGGTCGCGCTCGGTGATCGGGACGTGCTCGTCGCCGTGGAGATGTCGACGATCTGCGGATCGGACGTGCACACCGTGCAGGGCCGCCGGTCCGCGCCCGCGCCCCTCGTCCTCGGGCACGAGAGCGTCGGTCGGGTCATCGCGCTGGGCGACGACGGTGCGGAGGCGGTGGACGGGACCCCGCTGCGGATCGGCGACCGCGTGGTGTGGTCTGTCACGGTGTCGTGCGGCACCTGCGATCGCTGCCGGCGCGGCCTCACGCAGAAGTGCCGGGACCTCGGCAAGTACGGCCATGACCGCGTCGGGGCGCACGGCGACCTGACCGGAGCCTTCGCCAGTCATGTGCAGCTGCGGGCCGGCACCGCGATCGCGCGCGTACCGGAGGCGCTGCCGGCCGCGGTGCTGGCTCCGGCCGGCTGCGCGACGGCGACGGCATGGGCGGCCGTGGCGCGAGCGGCGCGCGACATCGATCTCGACGGTGCCGCGGTGCGCATCCACGGTGCAGGACTGGTGGGGATCAGCGCCGCGGCGATCGCGGCCGAGCACGGGGCCGTGGTCGAGGTGCGCGATCCAGACGACGATCGCCGTGGCTTCGCCGCCCGCTTCGGAGCCACCGCGCTCGACCGTGACCCGGACGTGGTCATCGAAGCCTCCGGGCACGCCGTCGGGGAGGCGCTCGCCGGCGTCGCCGTCGGCGGCACGGTCGTCCTGGTCGGGAGCGTGTTCCCGGCGGCGCCCGTCCCGCTGGAGGCGGAGGATCTCGTCCGCCGTCTCGTCACGGTGACCGGCGTGCACAATTACAGCGCTGACGACCTCGCAGCAGCGGTGTCGTTCCTCGCGGGGCGCGGGCGCGCCTATCCGTTCGCCGAGGCCGTGGGCGCCGTGCGACCGCTGCTCGACATCGACGCCGCTCTCACGGAGGCTGCGGTGCCGGGCGCCCCGCTGCGGGTGGGTCTGGTGCCGGGCCGCTGAGCCCTCAGTCGGAACCGGTGCGCCGAGGCCCTGCGGGATGGAGTCCCTCGGCGTGGAAAGCGAGCAGGCGCACCGCGGCGTCGACGCTCGCCGACAGGATCTCGTCCGGGTCGCCGGTCAGGGCCAGCCTCCGGTGCCCGGCGTCGTCGTTGGTGGCCCAGCCGAGGTACACCGTGCCGGCGGGATGACCGCCCTCCGGACCGGGCCCGCCCACCCCGGTCGTCGAGACGCAGATGTCGGCGTCGAAGAGCTCCCGTGCGCCCCGGGCGAGCTGCTCGGCGCAGGCGGCGGACGTCGGGTCGGTCCCCGGGGTCAGCCCCAGCACCCTCTCCTTGACCTCCGTGAAGTACGCGACGATGCCGCCGGCGAACCACCCCGACGCCCCTTCGCCCGCACCGATCGTGTTCGCGAGGCGTCCGGAGGTGAGCGACTCCGCCACGCTCACGCGCAGACCTCGGCTGCGGGCGAGCTCGCCGAGGTGCTCGAGGTCGGGGGTCTCGTTCGGTGCGGTCATCGGGGCGCTCCTCTCGTCGGTTCCCCCTACGCTACGGACCCCGTGGCGCCCTGTCGCAGGGGATTGACAACGACGCCCGCGTCAAGCCCCTGGAGGGCCGTCGCCCGGCCCGCCATCGTCGAGGAACGTCACACCGACGAAGGAGGCGGACATGGCGGAGGATGCGCGGGACACCGCAGGGATGCGGGCGGTCTTCTGGATCTGGGCGGGGATCATCGGCGTCGGGCTCGCCGTGATGATCGGCCTGCCGCTGGGAGGGCGATGACATGCGCTCGCGGATCAAGGACCACGCCCTCAGCCTCTTCTTCCTCGCCCTCTTCGTGCTGGCTCTGGCCGGACAGGCCGTCGCCGGCTACCTCCGGAACAACGACGAGCTCCTCGACCACGGGCAGCCGACGATCGGCTTCGGAGACTTCCTCTGGTCGTCCGACTTCGCGGTCGACGTCGCCGAGAACTGGCAGTCGGAGTTCCTGCAGTTCTTCCTCTTCATCGCCGCGACGATCTGGTTCGTGCAGAAGGGCTCCCCGGAGTCGAAGAAGCCCGGCGACGAGGGGCCGGGCAGCGATGCCGATCAGCTCGTCGGCGCGCACGCCCGCCCGGACTCTCCGCGGTGGGCCCGGGCGGGCGGGTGGCGAGCGGCGGTGTTCGGCAACTCGCTGCTGCTCGTGATGGGGGCGGTTTTCGTGCTGTCCTGGCTCGCGCAGTCGCTCGCCGGGACAGTGGTCATGAACGAGGAGAACGCGATGCACGGCCTCGCCGCGATCACCTGGGGCGACTACGTGACCAGCTCCGACTTCTGGGACCGCACCCTGCAGAACTGGCAGTCCGAGTTCCTCGCGGTGGGGACGATGGTCGCGTTCGCGATCTACCTCCGCCAGCGGGGGTCAGCGGAGTCGAAGCCCGTCGGCACCCCGCACCATCAGTCGGCCTTGGAGTCCGACTGAGACCGCTCGTCGTTGACGTCGGCCTGGGACAGCCGCTCGTCGTCGGCGTCGTAGCCCGCACGCGCCTCCTGCAGCGGCTGGTCGGAGTACTCGCCGCCCTGGCGTCCACCGAACGGACGGCCGTGGTCGGCGAACTCCTCGCGGGCGAAGACCAGCTCCCACGGGCCCACCGTGAAGCGCGATCCGGTACGCAGCGTCTCCGTGCGGTCGCCCGGGTGGGTCGCGTCGGCATCGGGGTTGGAGTTCATCTCACCGTCGGCGTGCAGGGTCACCACGTACTCGTCACGGTCGTCGTGCACGACCGTCGCGTGCACCGGCTCGGTGTCGGCGAGGCGCAGCTCGTTCCCGGCGGCCGATCCGATGCGGACCTCCTCCATGTCGAGCGCGAACTCGGTGCGCTCGTCGTCGCGCCGCACGCGCAGTCGCGGGTTGCCCGCGCCGCGCTCGGCGTGGGTTGTGCCGGGCGTGTAGCCCTCGTCGGGACGGTCGTCGATGTGGCGGTCAGTCATGGCGGTGCCCTCCTCGGGTGTCGATGATTCGAGGCTAATCGCCGCGCGGATCGCGCGCAGGGCCTTGACTTCGACGCGCGCATCGCCCTCCGGGGCTGATTTGCCGTGCGCCCCGCCCGAGGGCTTACCCTCTACCCATAGGCCGATCCCGGCAGTGTCCGCCGGGCTGAGGACCACCCGACCGAGGAGCATCACCCGATGGGCAAGTTCATCTACGAAGGCAGCGTGAAGACCGAGATCGAGGACCGGGCACTCACGCACCTGCAGCTCGTCATCACGGCCAAGCTGCGTCGCGGCGAGCCGTTCCCGTTCAACTGGCGCGAGGACGCCAGCGTCGGCGGCGGCCGGACCACCGTCTGGATCCAGCCGGGCAGCTCTCTCGTCTTCAAGTACTTCGGCAGCCGCCAGCCCGCGGTCAACCGGGCCTGGGTCGAAGCGCTCGCCTTCACCGCGAATTCCCCCAGCGGGCTCTACCTCGTCCCCGAGCCCGCCGAGGGCGCCGAGCCCCCGCACGGCGACGTCTCCTCCGCCGGCTGACACCTGCTGTCGCGGAGACCGCCCCGGGCTGTCAACCCCCTGCCGTCCCTCCTCCGGACCCACGAGGCTCGATCACGACCTGATCGACAGCCCCATGACAGGAGGAGCGGACATGACCGACACCACCCGCGACGGCGGCCTCACCGACCCCCGACACGCCCACCACGAGGACGGCTTCCCGGCGCAGAGCCAGGACCAGCCGGGCCTCACCGAGAAGACGACCCCGGAGCCGGACCACGGCGAGCAGTCCTACGTCGGCCACGGCCGGCTCGAGGGACGGCGCGCTCTCATCACCGGTGGTGATTCCGGCATCGGACGGGCGGTCGCGATCGCCTTCGCCCGCGAGGGTGCCGACGTGGCCATCGCGCACATGCCCGAGGAGCAGGCGGACGCGGAGGAGACGCTCGCGCTCGTCCGCGAAGCCGGTCGCACCGGCGTCAGCATCCCGGGCGACGTCCGCGAGGAGGCCTTCGCGACCGATGCGGTGCACCGTGCGCGTCGCGAGCTCGGCGGACTCGACGTGCTCGTGCTCAACGCGGCCTATCAGCACGACATCGACGGCTTCGAGAACCTCGACACCGAGAAGATGCGCCGCGTGTTCGACACGAACCTCGCCGGCCTCGTCTTCTCGGCCCGGGCTGCGTTCCCCGACCTCGAGCCGGGATCCAGCATCATCGTGACCTCGTCGGTGCAGTCGGCGCAGCCGTCGCCGGGACTCATCGACTACGCCATGACGAAGGCGGCGCAGGTCGCGTTCGTCAAGGCGCTCGCGGAGGAGGCCGGGCCGCGCGGCGTGCGCGTCAACGCCGTCGCGCCGGGGCCGATCTGGACGCCGCTGATCCCCGCGACCGGATGGGGGCCGGAGCGCCTGGAGACGTTCGGACAGGACACCCCGCTCGGACGCGCGGGGCAGCCCGCAGAACTCGCCGGTGCCTACGTGTACCTCGCCTCGGCGGAGTCGTCGTACGTATCCGGCGCGGTGCTCGCGGTGACGGGTGGCAAGCCGCTCTGATCCGCGCGAGGACGGCGCAGGCGGCGGGGAGGCAGGGCCCCGCCGCCTAAGCTTGTCTGGTGCAGAGACCCGCGGCATCCGGCCCCCTCATGGGCGTCGCGCTCGTCATCGGATCCTGCCTCTCGCTGCCGTTCGGCGCCGCCGTGGCCGCGCAGCTCTTCCCCGTCCTCGGGCCGTGGGGCGTGACGTCGCTCCGCGTCGCGATCGCCGCGCTGCTGCTGGTCGTCATCGTGCGCCCGCGGCCCCGCGCCTGGACCCGGTCGCAGTGGCTCGCCGCCGTGCTGTTCGGGGTGTCCCTGGCCGCGATGAACGGGTTCTTCTACGCGGCGATCGACCGCATCCCCCTGGGGCCCGCCGTGGCCATCGAGTTCCTCGGGCCGCTCGTGCTCGCCGCCGTGCTGACCCGCCGTCTCGCCGACGCGGTCTGGGTGGGCGTGGCCCTGCTGGGCATGGCGCTGCTCGGCGTCGACGGCCTCGTCGGCGCCGAGCCCCTCGATCCGCTGGGCGTCGTCTTCATCCTCATCGCGGCCGGATTCTGGGTCATGTACATCCGGATGAGCGCGCGCGTCGGCGCCCTCATCCCCGGCAGCAGCGGTCTCGCGATGGGACTCGTCGTCGCGGCGGTGCTCCTCATCCCCGTGGGCGTGCCCGCGGCGGCGACGGTGGCGCTGGATCCGCAGCTCCTCCTGCTCGCGGCGGTCACCGCGGTGCTGTCGTCCGTGATCCCGTACAGCTTCGAGCTCGCGGCGCTCCGCCGGCTCCCACAGCGGGTGTTCGGCGTGCTGCTGAGCCTGGAGCCCGCGTTCGCGACCCTCGCCGGGTGGCTCATCCTCGGACAGGACGCCACGCCGCTGCGGCTGCTCGCGGTGGCGCTCGTGATCGCCGCGAGCGTCGGGACGACGCTGGGCGTGCGCCGCGACCGGAGGGGCGACGGCCCCGCGGGACCGTTCACCGCGCCGATCCCGCTTCCCGACTGACGCCCCTCCGGTCGGGCGGCTCTCATGCCCGGACGGCCACCGGCTGCGGCAGCGGGTAACGGCGGCGCAGCATCACCCGCTGCACGAGGGTCCACACCACCGTGACCGTGAGGTAGAGCGCGGCGGCGAGGGGGACGAAGGCCGCGAAGACCGCGGTGAGGTAGTGCAGCGCGGCCATCATCCGGAGCATGCCGGGGGAGCTGAGTGGAGAGTCGTCGCCCTCGACGGGGGCCGGTCGGAACACCCGCCGGGTGACCTCGGCGACGGCGATCATCACGGCCAGCAGCACGCCGAAGACCGCGAACGTCGCCGGGGTCGCGGTGCCGCCGAACAGGGCCGACACTAGGCTCGTGCCGAGCGGGGCGCCGAAGAGGTCGTGGGTGAGCAGCTCGTTCGGGTGTCCGGCGATCTCCGGTCGCAGGAACAGCGTGCAGAGCAGGCCGACGACCGGTGCCTGCGCCAGCACGGGCAGCATCCCGGCGAAGGGCGAGGTGTTCTCGGCGCGGTAGAGCGCCATCATCTCCTGCTGCAGGCGCTCCGGGTTCTTCCGGTGGCGCTGCTGCAGCGCGCGCAGCTTCGGGGCGAGGCGGGCCCTGGTCTGCTCGGCTCGGGCCTGGGAGATGCCGACGGGGATGAGGAGGGCGCGTACGAGGAGGGTCACCAGGACCACGGCGAGGGCGGCGGCGGAGGGGCCGGCGAGGGGTGCGAGAAGGGTGGAGAGGCCGTTCAGGGCACCGTAGGCGGCGTCCAGGAGCGCAGCGAGGGGAGGGAAGGCGAAGATGTCCACGGGAAGGTCCGTTCGATGAGGTCGGGAGGGGTCGGCGAAGGCCGCGCGGTCCCGGTCGGACGGACTACGCGGCGGTCGCGACTCCCGGCGCTCGCGGACGAGGGTGTCCGGCGGCATCCGGATCGCTCTGTGGCAGGAGGGTTCCGACATCGATCGCCCGCAGCGGGTGCGGGGCATCGGCGGAGGCCTGGTGGCGCACGCTCAGCACGAGCGCGAGCGTGAGGACCGTGACGGCGAGCAGCGCGATCGCGAGGCCGAGCGCGGCGGCATCCGGCACCGTCACGAGACCGATCGCGGCCGCGACGAAGCCGAGCATCTGCCCGAACCACTCGCTCATGCCGCGAGCTTACCCCGTTCGAATCGCCTGAATTGCTGTATCCGGGCCGCCGATGGAGCCATTCAGGCGATTCGAAGGGCGTACGGTCGGGGTATGGCGACAGAACTTCTGGGAGTCGAGCATCCGATCGTGCTGGGACCGTTCGGGGGGAGCTCGTCGGTGGCGCTGACGGCGGCGGTGAGCGCGGCCGGCGGGCTGGGGTCGTACGGACTGTACGGCTACGACGGCGACCGGATCCGCGCCGTCGGGGCCGAGCTGCACCGCGCCACCGACCGGCCCTTCGCCCTGAACATCTGGCTGCCCCTGGGGGACGAGGTCGCGCCGAACCCGCAGCACGCGGTCTTCGCCCAGGCGCTGGAGCCGTTCTACGAGGCCGTCGGGGTTCCGGTGCCAGCCCGGCCCGAGCGCTACGTCCCCGAGCTCGACGAGCAGCTCGACGCGATCTGGGAGGTCGCCCCGGCCGTGCTGAGCGTGGTGTTCGGGGTGCCGTCCGCCGCTCTCGTCACCGAAGCCCGCGACCGCGGCATCCGCGTCGTGGGCACCGCCACCACGGTCGCGGAAGCCGTCGCACTCGCCGAGGCCGGAGTCGATGCGGTCGTCGCCTCGGGAGCCGAGGCGGCCGGGCACCGGGTGTCGTTCCTCCGCCCCGCGGCCGAGTCGCTCGTGGGAACCGTCGCGCTCGTGCCGCAGGTCGTGGACGCCGTCGACGTGCCCGTCATCGCCGCCGGCGGGATCGCGGACCGCCGCGGGGTCGCTGCGGCCTTCGCCCTCGGCGCCTCCGGCGTGCAGGTGGGGACGGCGTTCCTCGCGACCGCCGAGTCCGCCGCGACGGCCGCGCACCGCGACGCCATCCGGTCCACCGCCGCCGACGAGACCGTGCTGACCAGGGCGATGAGCGGACGCCTCGCCCGCGGAGCCCGCAACCGCGCGGTGCGGGCGATCGAGGCGAGCGGCACGATCGCCCCGTTCCCGATGCAGAACTGGCTCACCGGACGCTTCCGCACGGCGGCAGGGGAGCAGAATCTCGGCGAGCTGCAGTCGCTGTGGATGGGGCAGGCCGCCCCTCTCGCGCGCGGGACCACCGCTGCCGAGGTCTTCGCGGAGCTGGCAGCCGGAGTCTCCGGCCGGTGAGGAACGCCAGGTTCCTGGCTAGAATGGCGTCATGTCCACGCAGAACGTCTTGGAAGCGCGCAACAACCTCTCGCGCCTGATCGCCGAGTCCCAGGCGGGTGAGGACGTGGTCATCACGAAGCGGGGCACTCCGGTCGCCCGTCTGGTCCCCATCGGTCCGGTCGACGTGGTGCGGAGCGGCCGCCTCCTCGTCGAGTGGATCGAACAGCATCCGCTTCCGCCCCGGCTCGCTCGGACCGCCGAGGAACTGGACGCGCAGGTCGCCGAGAACCGGGACGCCTGGGAATGATCTATCTCGACTCGTGCATCCTCATCTACGCCATCGAGGACCGCGGTCCGAGGGGCGATGCCGTGCGGCAGGCACTCCGCGACGTCGATGACGAGGTGGCGTCGAGTCCGCTGGCGCTCCACGAATGCCTCGTGCTCCCCGCCCGCGAGCGCAATCCGGAGCTCCGTGACCGGTACCTGGCTCTCTTCGAGCGGATGGAGATCGTCGCGCTCGATACGACCGCGTTCGTCCGATCGGCCGAGCTCCGTGCCGACTTCGGCCTGAAGACCCCGGACGCGCTGCACCTCGCCGCCGCCCAGCTGTCGGGGTGCACGGAGCTGTGGACGAACGACAAGCGCCTCGCCGCCGCGTCGCACGGGCTCGCCGTGGACATCCTCGACCGCTGAGCGGCGGAGCGCTATAGGATGACGGTCGAGCGGCCGTGCACGATCACCCGGTCCTCGGCGTGCCACTGCACGGCCCGGGCCAGCACCAGACGCTCGACGTCGGCGCCCCGGCTCTGAAGCTCGGCCGCGGACTCGGAGTGCGTGACCCGCGTGACGTCCTGCTCGATGATCGGCCCCTCGTCGAGGTCGGCCGTGGCGTAGTGCGCCGTGGCCCCGATCAGCTTCACGCCGCGCTCCTTCGCCCTGGCGTAGGGGTTCGCGCCGATGAACGCGGGCAGGAACGAGTGGTGGATGTTGATGACGGGGGCTTCGAGGCGCGTGATGAAGTCGTCGCTGAGGATCTGCATGTACCGGGCGAGCACGACGAGGTCGACGTTGCCGCGGAGCAGGTCGAGCTGACGCTCCTCCATCGCCTGCTTGTCCGTCGAGGGGATGTGCACGAACGGCACGCCGAAGGAGCGGACGGCCTCGGCGAGGTCGGGGTGGTTCGAGACGACCATGGTGATGTCGATGTCGAGCTGCCCGCGCTGCGTGCGCCACAGCAGCTCCATCAGGCAGTGGTCGTACTTCGACACGAAGATCGCCACGCGCTTGCGGCGGGCGACGTCGTGCAGCGACCACTCCATGCCGAAGCGCTCGGCGACAGTCGCGATGTCGGCCTCCAGCGCGGGGCGCGCGGCGGCCAGCCCGTCGAGGTGGATGACGGTGCGCTGGAAGAACCGCCCGCCCTCGGAGTCGGTCGAGTGCTGGTCGAGCGAGATGATGTTGGCCCCGTGCTGGGCGAGCACGCCGGCGACCGCGGCGACGATGCCGGGCTGGTCGTCGCAGGCGATCAGCAGGCGGGCGGTATCGGGCTGGGTCATGGCTGCTCCTCGGGGTGTGCATCGATTCTGCCGTGCCGCGCGGGTGGGGAGCGAATCGCCCACGGCGTCGCTACCCTGAGACCGTGGATGCGAGCGACGTCGGACTGGTGCTGATCCCGCTGCTGGCGGTGGCCGCACCGCTTCTGGCTCGCGGCGTCCGCCCGCTCGTCCGGGTGCCGATCGTCGTGTTCGAGCTCGTCCTCGGGATCCTCGTCGGCCCCGCCGTGCTCGGCTGGGTCGAACCGGGCCCCCTTCTGGAGAAGCTCAGCGACTTCGGCCTGGCGGTGCTGTTCTTCGTCGCCGGCTCGGAGATCGACTTCCGCCAGGTGGCCGGGAAGCCCCTCGCCCGGGCGTCGCTGGGCTGGCTGCTCAGCGTGCTGCTGGGCATCGGGCTCGGGTTCTTCTTCGCCCCGGGCGAGGGCATGGTCGTCATCGGGATCGCGTTGAGCTCGACCGCTCTCGGCACGCTGATGCCGATCCTGCGCGATGCGAAGGAGCTGGACACCCCGTTCGGCCGTGCCATCAGCACGATCGGCGCCGTGGGGGAGTTCCTGCCGCTGATCGCGATCTCGATCTTCCTCAGCACCCGGACGACGCCCCTGGCCACGGCGGTGCTGCTGACCTTCGTCGTGCTGGCGGGACTCGCCGTCCTCGTCGCGCACCGGGTGCCGCACGGGCGCCTGCACGGCATCGTGCGCGCGACCCTCCACACCTCCGACCAGTTCGGGGTGCGCTTCGTGATCCTCATCATCGCGGCCCTCGTCGGCCTCAGCGTGATGCTCGACCTGGACATGCTCCTCGGCGCCTTCGTCGCGGGGGCCATCTGGCGCATCATCATGGCGCGGGCGCCCGAGAAGGATGCGGCGGAGGTCGAGAGCAAGATCGAGGGTCTGGCGTTCGGCTTCCTCGTCCCGGTGTTCTTCCTCTACACGGGGGTGACCTTCGACCTGCAGGCGCTGCTGACGTCTCCCTCGGCGATGTCCCTGGTGCCGGTGTTCCTGCTGGCGCTCCTGGTGATCCGCGGATCGGCCGCCCAGCTGTCCGCCCCGGCGGGCGCGAGCGGACGCGACCGCGCCGCGCTCGGCCTGCTCGCAGCCACCGGGCTGCCGATCATCGTCGCGGTCACAGCGATCGGCGTGGATCAGGACATGCTCGACTCCGGGACCGCGGCCGCGCTGGTCGGGGCGGGCATGCTGTCGGTGCTCCTGTACCCGCTGATCGGGATGACGCTGCGGGGCGATCGTGCGCAGGTCGCGGGCCCGCGCCTTGCCGACCAGACCACGCTGGGGGAGCTGTGACCACCGCCTCCGCCCTGCTGACCCAGGCCGTGCAGGATCTCGCCGGCGCCCCCAAGGAGGGGCTGGGCGAGGAGAAGGACTCGCGCTGGCGCGGGCGTCGGATCGTCCGTGTCGGCGAGGCCTGGCACCTCGGCGTCATCCTGCTCACCGACACGCATGCCCTGGCGACGGCGGAGGTGCTCCGCGCGGCGGACCCGGGGCGTCGGGGATACACCGCCGAGTCGGCGCGCGCACGGGCCGAGCGCCGGGCCCTCGCCCTGCGCGGCGGCTTCCACGAGGGGGATGTCGTGCACGTCGGCTGGAGCGTGATCGACGTCGACGCGGTGGACGCCGGAGGCTCCTCCGGTCCGCTCGCGCTCCTTGACGGCGTGCCGTCGGTGCGCTGGAGTCAGGCGGGCGGTTTCATGCCGCTGGATGCCTACCTGCGCGAGCGCATCCCGCTGCTCCGCGGCGACGCGCCGTCCTGATCTCAGCCGAACGTCTCGGCGTCGACCGTCGCCTCGTCTGTAAGAGCGAGCACATGCGCTCCGACCCACCGCAAGGTGTCAGATCTCTATGCGCGTGGCCCTGTCCGTCAGGCGCCATGGCACCGGAAAATCCGCAATCTTCATGCCATTCGAGGACATGTGACTGACCTCATCGGCATAGGTATCCGCGTCCTCGCGGTTGTCGAAGACGCCGTAGATGCCAGCGTCATCCTCGTCGTCGAACACGATCCATACAGACTTCATCCCTGCATTCTGCCGTCGACGCCACCTCTACGCGCCGGGTATCGCTCAGCCGAACAGCTCGGCGAAGCGGCGGAGCAGAGCGGCGCCCTCGGTGACCGAGGCCGCGAGGACCTCCTGCTGCACCGCGTCGAACTGCGCCGGATCGAAGTACCCCGTCGTGCGGTAGAACGTCATCCGATCGGCGAAGTCGCGCGGCGTCGGCTCGGGATGGAACTGCGCGGCATACAGGTGCGTCCCCACCCGGTAGGCCTGCACGGGGCAGACCGCGTTGGTGGCGAGCAGCACCGCCCCCGGCGGAGTCGTCGCGGCGCTCTCCTTGTGCGCGGTGAACACGGTGAGCGCGGGGCCGGACGGGCCGAACACGGGATCGACCGCGCCGTCGGGCGTCGTGTCGATGACCGTCGCGCTCGCCGCCTCCGGCATGGTCGTCACGACCTCGCCGCCGAGGAGCCGGGTGAGCACCCCGATGCTGAAGCAGGTGAAGAACGCGGCGATCCGCTGTTCCCGTGCGGCGCGGGCGAGCGTCTCCAGATCGGCCTCCACGCGCCGCTGCACCGGGGTCTTCTCGACGTCGGTGACGTTGAAGGGAGAACCGCCGATGACGACCCCGCGGTATTGATCCAGGTGGGCCTCGGTCAGCGGCTCGTGCAGCAGATCGAGACGATCGACCACGTCGACTCCGAGCGCCCGCCGGAACGAGGCGTGCTCGGCATCCGCCGCCCCGGTCTCGGGTCGCACGCAGACGTAGAGAAGCGAGGCCATCAGGCGATTCTAACGAGGGGGAGGGTGCGGGCCCGACGGCTCAGCGGGACGAGTTCGCGGTGCGTCCTCGGACGATCCCGACGAACGTCTCCACATCGGGCGTCGTGCGGGCACGGGGCCAGGCGAGTGCGACCGTCGAGACCGGGCCGTCGGCGAGGACCCGGTAGTCGGCGTCCTTCCGGTGGTGCAGTCGGGCCAGCGACATCGGCACGAGGACGATGCCGACACCCGTCGCCGCCGTGGCGATCGCGTCGGCGGTCGACAGGGGGCCGCCGCGTGCGGGGATGGTGCCCGGCACCTCCACCGGCCCGAGCACGTCGTCGGACAGGGAGTGCAGCACCTCGCCGTCGAGGTCGGCGGTCGTCAGCTCGTCCGCCGCGAGCAGGTGCGAATCGGTCGAGGCCACGACGACCGGGACCTCGCCGTACAGCGGGATGACGTGCAGGGCGTCGTCGTCCAGCGGGAGGCGCACGAGGGCGGCGTCGAGATCGTCGAGCGCCTCTCGCTGCCCGGAGACCTCGATCGGGACGAGTTCGAGGGCCACGTGGGGCAGGCGCCGCTTCCACGTGTCGATCCACTTGCCCGGCGTCGCTCCGGGCACGGCGCCGAGGCGGAACGTCCGCGGCTCCTCGGGTGCGGCGGTCGGTGCGTCGAACACCACCTTCTCGGCGCGGGGTGCGCGGCGCGGAGCCGGCTTCCCCTGGCGTGAGCCGCCGCCCGCGGCACGGCCCCGGTGGGCGGGTGAGCCCTTGCCGGAGCCCTTCGCGGGTCGTCGTCCCTGGTGCGCCATGGGATCCAGGCTACTCGGCGTCCTCCGAGTCCTCGGCGGGGGAGTTCCGCTGGGTCCGCCGGGCCAGTCCGGCGACACCGCCGACGAGGAACAAGGCCCCCGCCGTGAGGAGCACGATCGTGAGCAGGGTGGCGGGAGTCATCGTCCCGACGCCGTCGGCCAGCGCGGCGCGGCGCTCCGTATCGGTGAGGAACCACAGCGCCCCCGCGGCGATCGCGGCGAAGGTCGTCCCCCAGATGACGGCTGCCCAGCGCACCCGGGGTGCGGTGACGGTCTCGGTGCTCATTCCTGGCCCTCCTCGGGCTCCTGCAAGGTCACGACGATGACGCCGCTCGCCTGGTCGATGGTCACGGGCTGGATCGTCGAGGGACTGCCCTCCTCGGCGGAGATGTTCGCGGAGATGACGTTCTCGTCACCCCGCGGCGTGGCGGCGATGACGCCGGTGTCCATGACCATCGGATCGTCCGGATCGACGCGGAGCCAGCTCACCTCCACTCCGTCGCCGACGGTGCCGCGGAGCTGCAGCTGTACGCCGGCGTCGACGAAGATCTCGGTCCGCCCCGACCCCTTCTCGATCTCGATCGGGCGGGGGCCGCCGTCGTGCCGGTGGAGCTGCAGGTACAGGTCGTCGAACGGCTGTCGGACGTGCGCCTCCTGGTTGTTCGTGAGAGAGGCGTACCCGAGGGTGAGGCCGGGCATCGTGGACAGGAAGCCCGTGAGGAGACCCGCGGCCAGCGTCACCACGGTGAGGAAGGCCAGGGCGCCGCTGCGGCGACGGAGGGCTCCGGCCGTGATCATCGCCAGGGCCAGGACCAGCGCGCCGGACAACAGCCCCAGCGCGCCGCCGAAAGCTTCACCGACGGCGAGTCCCACGCCGGCGCCGACGACGATCGCGAGTCCGAGGGCGGTCATGACGAAGGCGAAGCCGGCGCGCGGATTCGACGCGCGGCGGATACGTCGGCGCTCCGCGGCTGCGGCGGCGAACACGGCCGCCTCGGCCTGACGCTCCCGGCGGAGCTGGTCGCGTGCGGCTCGCTCCGCATCCTGCTGCTGGCGGCGCCAGGCCTGATCCTGCTCCTTCCAGGCGGCGTGCTGGGCGCGCCAGGCCTCCAGCGCGGCGGGGTCCTGGGTGCCCGGAGGCAGGGGTGCGGGAGGTGCGGGAATGGCGAGGACGTCGTGCCCGACGGCGTCGGCGAGCGGTACCGAGACCGGACCATCCGTCGCCATGGAGGGAATGGCGTCCGCCCCCGTGGCGGGACCCGAACCCGCGTCGGGGGCGGACGCGGCCGGGGCCGCCGGATCTGCGGAAGCCCCCGCCGGATCCGGCGCGGAAGCGCCCGGAGTGCGGCGCGCGGCACGCACGATGAGGAAGAGCAAGGCGGCGGCGAGCACGAGCCCGGCCACCCAGGTGACCGTCGACAGTGCCGACCAGCCGTCGTAGCCGAGGCCGAACAGGCGCCCGGCGAGCGGCGCCGTCGGGAAGAGGCCGGTCACGGCGAGGGCGAGGATGCCGAGCTGCACGGGGTCGTACCGGCGCTGCAGCAGATCACGCAGATGCACGCGGCCGTCCACGTCCGGCAGCACCGCCCAGGCGAGGGCGTACAGGAACAGGGCCGGAAGACCGACGAGGGCGGCGACGACGAGGACCCCGCGCACGATCAGCGGATCGATGCGGAGGCGGATCGCGATGCCCGCCGCGACACCGCCGAGCCAGCCGTCGGTGCGCACCACCCCGAGGCCGGCGACCCACAGCAGGAAGCGGTCGGCGCCGCGCGGTCGGCGGGGCGCTTCCGGTGCCGGTGCCTCGTGGTCGGCGGGCGGTGGCGGAGCGGTCGGAATCGTCATGAGTCGATCCTCGCGGTCGGCGGCGCCGCGGGGCCATGGGGGGATCCCCTGAGTGCACCCTGATTCCGCGACAGGGAGGTCCCGGAGAGCGGAGGCGGATGATTGGATGACCGTATGCCCTCCGCCGTCTCCACGCTCCCCGGCCCCGCGCCGGCGACCGCGCGTCCGGCGCTGACCCGCGATCGCGATGCTCTCGTGACCGGAGTGAGCGCCGGGTTCGCACGCCACCTCGGTGTGCGCGTCGGGCTGGTGCGGGCGCTGTTCGTCGCCCTGGCGCTCTGCGGTGGCGCGGGTGTGCTCCTGTACGCCTGGTGCTGGACCTTCATGCCGTGGACGGAGGGGACGACGGCGCCGACGCGTCGCCTCCCGGTCGCCTGGCTCCTGCTGGTCCCCGCGGCCGTCGGTGCCCTCGTCGTCGTGGTGTGGCGCGGGGGCAGCGACTGGCTGAACGGCTCGATCCCTCCGGGAATGGCGGCCGTGGTCGTCGGCGGCACCACGCTGTGCGCGACCGCCTCCGGGCTGTGGGCCACGCTCATCGATCGCACCGACACGGCCCGCGGCCCTCGGCACACCACCACCGTCCGCATCCTCGCGGTGCTCATCCTCGGCCTCGTGGTCCTCCTGCTCCTCTCGTGGCCGATCGCGCGCTCGGGTGTCGTGCTCGTGCTGCTCCCGCTGGCCGGGCTGGTGGCGGTGGTGGCTTCGGCCCTCATCCCGCGCTGGCGGGAGCTGGCGGGGGAGCGCGTGCGCCGCATCCGGGAGGAGCAGCGCAGCGTCATGGCCGCCCACCTGCACGACTCGGTGCTGCAGACGCTCGCCCTCATCCAGAACCGGGCCGGGGCATCGAGCGAGGCGGCACGGCTGGCCCGCGCGCAGGAGCGGGAGCTGCGTGCCTGGCTGTACGACGGCGATGCTCCGGCGGACAGCGACCTGCCGACCGACCTGCGCGACTACGCCGGAGCGCTCGAGATCGACCACCCGGTCCGGATCGAGGTGGTCTCGGCCGGGCTGTCGGCGGAGCGGGCGAGCGGGGAATTGGCGGCCGCGGCCCGGGAGGCGATGCTGAACGCCGCCCGGCACGCGGGCGGCGAGATCTCCGTCTACATCGAGGGTCGTGTCGACGGCGTCGACGTGTTCGTCCGCGACCGCGGTCCCGGATTCCGGCTCGACGAGGTGCCCGGCGATCGGCTCGGCGTGCGGGAGTCGATCATCGGGCGGCTGCGTCGCGCGGGCGGCACGGGGTCGGTGCGCAGCGACGACGCCGGTACCGAGGTGCATCTGCGCCTGCCCACCATCTCGTCCCCGGAGCGGGGACCGATCCGACAGGAGCCCCGTGGCTGACCGTCTCCGCGTCGTGATCGTCGACGACCACTCCATCTTCCGCTCGGGCCTGCGGGCCGATCTCGATGCGAGCGTCGAGGTCGTGGGCGAGGCGGCGGACGTGCCCTCCGCGATCGCCGTGATCGTGGAGACGGCCCCGGACGTGGTGCTCCTCGATGTGCACCTCCCCGGCGGTGGGGGCGACGACGCGACGGGTGGGGAGGCCGTGATCCGAGGGACGCGACCGACCGCGACGCGGTTCCTCGCGCTGAGCGTCTCCGATGCGGCGGCCGACGTCGTGCGGGTGATCCGGGCTGGGGCGCGCGGCTACATCACCAAGGGGTCATCGGGCCGCGAGGTGAGCGAGGCCGTGCGCGCCGTCGCCGAGGGGGACGCGGTGTTCTCGCCGCGGCTCGCGGGGTTCGTGCTCGACGCGTTCGGCGCCGTGGCCGGCGAGACCGCCACCGCGACGGACGAGCTCGACCGCCTCTCCTCGCGCGAGCAGGAGGTGATGCGACTGATCGCCCGCGGCTACGCCTACAAGGAGGTCGCCGCCGCCCTCTTCATCTCCATCAAGACCGTGGAAACCCACGTCTCATCGGTGCTGCGCAAGCTGCAGCTCTCCTCCCGCCACGAGCTCACCGCGTGGGCCTCGGAGCGGCGACTGCTCTGAGAGCGGTCAGGCCGCCAGCCAGAGACCCTTCTGATCGGTGGCGACGGTGAGCCCCGCCGCGACCGTCTCGTCGTCGCCGATGCGGGCGCCTCGCACGATGCGGGCCCCGGCACCGATGTCGGTGCGGACGCCGACGTGCGCGTGATCGCCGACCGCCGCGCCCTGGCCGACGTGCGCGTGGGCGTCGATGTACGCGCCCTCGCCGATCACGGCGTCCTCGTCCACCCACGCACCGCGGGCGACGATGGCCCCCGCTCCGACGCGTGCTCCCGGTTCGATGTAGGCTCCCGCCTCGATGTGCGCCTTCGGATGCACCTTGGCGCCATGCGCGACGAGACCGCGACCGTTGGCGTGCTTGCGGTACCGCAGCGTCGCTCCGTGGTCGTTCTCGATGTCGACGTAGTTCTTGCCCACGATTCCTCCCGTGCTCCGGAGTTCTCCGGATATATCAACAACCACGGGAGGGGGATATTCATTCCCGCGGATGGATACGGCTCAACGCTGACACCGAGGGCACCAGAACGTGATCCGCTCGCGGGTCGGATCGGCCCCCAGCTCCCCGCGGCGGATGAGGGTTCCGCAGCGTCGGCAGGGGCGTCCGGCGCGTCCGTAGACCCACGTCGCCTGCCCTGGGCGGTCGATGCCAGTGAAGGTGCGGTTGCGGCGGTCGCGGTTCGCGCGGATGGTCCGCACGCCCAGGTCGAGGAGGGCGGCGACGTCGACCTCCGGGGTCGGAGTGGTCGGCAGGATTCCGCGGAGGAACAGGAGTTCTGCCGCGTACTCGTTGCCGAAGCCCGCGACGTTGCGCTGATCGAGCAGGGCGACGTGGATGGCCCGGGTGTCGGCGCTGAGTCGTCGCGCGGCCTCGATCGGGTCCCAGTCGGCGGCGAGGGGGTCGGGGCCGAGGTAGCCGACGAGGTCGTCTTCATCGCGGGTGGGGACGACCTCGACTTCGGCGATGTCCACGCCGACCGCCTCGCGCTCCGCCGTGCCCACGATCGCCCGCACCTTGAACGCGGGATGCCGCCACTTCTCACCGGGCCGGTATACGAACCAGGCGCCGTCCATGCGCAGATGCGAATGCAGCGTACTCTCGCCGATCCGCAGCAGCAGGTGCTTGCCACGGGGGACGGCGCCGTGCACCCGCTGTCCGGTCAGATCGAGGGTCGCGAAGCGCGGCACGCGGAGGTCGAAGCGCGTGACCTCGCCGCCCGCGAGGGCCTCGTCCAGGCGGCGGGCCGTGCGGAAGACGGTATCGCCCTCAGGCATCAGGCGATCCCGGTCGTGCGGTCGTGCCGTCCCGGCGCCGGTGCGGGGGTGGCGACCGCGAGCGGGGTGCGGGCCTGCATGTCGCGCGCCAGCATCGTGCTTCCCGCGACCGCGGCCGGCATCACGGCGACGGCGCCGCCCGGGATGAGGAAGCAGAGCTGGGTGGCGACCCCGAAGCCGAGCACGCGGGCGCGACTGCCGGAGAACAGCGCGGCGCGGGCGGCGGGGCTGAGATCGCGCGCATCGAAGGCTCGACCGGTCAGCTCCCGCGCGAGCAGGCGGCCCGTGAGGACCACGCCGGACACCGCGCCGAGGACGCCGCCGACACCGGGCACGAGGCCGATGAGGAGCACGAGGAGGGCGATGAGGATGCCGAGCACGACCAGTCGGAGACCTTCACCGACGGTGGTCCAGAAACTGCCGCCGTCGGCGGGAGGCGGGTCGCCGAGGTCCTTCTCCACGGCGTGCCAGATCCGCTGGTAGAACGGGTCGCCGATCGTGAGGGTGAGGGCGCTGAACACCGAACTGGCCAGCGCGAGCGCGGCGGCGACCACCACGAGGCTGACCGCGGTCCGCAGGAACCCGCGCCAGGGCTCGACCCATCCGTCGGCGAAGGGGGTGAGCCAGGCCGACAGCGAGGGCAGCGACAGGACCAGCGGCACGAGGACGGCGGCGAGGAGCACGAGCGCGATGATCGCGGGGACGAGCCCGAGCGCCATCAGGCCCGGACGGGTGCGCCACACGCCGAAGCCGCGGAACAGGGTGCGGACGCCGGCGGCGAACTCTCGGATCATGGCTCCAGGGTAGGGGGGTCAGTAGTGGTCGTGGTGAGGCCGGGTCAGACGGCCTTGCGGAGCGTGAAGCCGCGCGGCGTCTGCACGAAGCCCGCCTCCTGCAGAGCCCGCCCGAGGATCGTGCCGTAGACCCCCTCGCCGTTCACCTTCTCGACGGTGAGCGTGTCGAGGCGGCGGTCCCTGGCCGTCGTCGCGAGGTCGGCGGCGGCGGCCTGCAGGACCTCCTCGTCGTCCGTGAAGCACAGCACGGTCCGTCCGCCGCGCTCGAGCGACAGGACGAGGGCGCCGTCGACGAGCACCACGAGGCCCCCGGCCTTGCGGCCGGGTCGATGCGACACGCCCTCGAGCTTCGGCCACCCGAGCGCCGCGCCGTACGGGTTCGCCGGGTCGGTGGCCGCCAGGGTGACGGCTTTCCGCGGTGGTGGGTCGGCGAGGCCGGCGTACGTGCGGAGGCGGTCGACCGTGGCGGAGGCGGCGAACTGAGCGGCGCCGAGCTTCTCGATCACGTAGCCGCGGCGGCAGTGCCCCGCCTCCTCGAACCCGGCCAGCACGCGGTACGCCTGGGCGAATCCGCCGGGGACGCCCTCCGACTGCACGGCTCCGCGGGTGACCACCCCGTAGCGGTCGAGGAGCAGTCCGGCGGTGACGGTCGCGCGCCGCGCCGGATCGGTCTCGACCTCGGGGAGCAGCGACCAGCGACCGCCGATGGAGGCCGGGCGCGGAGCGGTGCGCGTGAGCGACATGCCGCGATAGGTACGCGCACGCGGGGCGCGACGCTTGACCTTGTGGGCCTGGGAGCCCCCGGTCAGCAGCGAGCGGATCGGCGCGAACGTGTCGTTGGTGACGTGCCCGGACCACGTCAGCGACCACAGGGCCTCCAGCACCGACTGCTCGTTCTCGGCGCCGGTCATCTCCTTGAGCTGCGCGGCGAAGTAGGCGCCGCCCGCCGCGAGGGCCGCGAGGAGGCGCGCCTCCAGCGACTCCGCGGCGATCTCCGCGTCCGGATCGGGCAGGGTGAACGGGGCGAGATCGGCCGGGTGCAGCGAGACCCACCCGTCGCGCCCGGGGAGGGTGCCGTGTCCCGACCAGATCACCTCGCCCGCGGCCGTGAGCTCGTCGAGCATCGCCGGGCTGTAGTCGCGCACCCGCGACGGCAGGACGAGCGACTCCCAGGCGCTGGCCGGGATGGGCACCCCGGCGAACTGCTCGATCACCGTGAGCACGCCGTCGATGCCCTCCAGGGGTCGACCGAGATGCTGCCAGTCCGGCAGGAACCGCGCATAGGCCTCCGGGGAGACCGGCTCGACGGACCCGCGGATCGCCGCGAGCGACCGCATGCGCAGCCGCCGTAGCACCTCGGTGTCGCACCACTCGATGTCGTCGCCGCTGCCGGCCGCGGTGGGGAGGAAGTACCCGCTCGTGAGGCGGCCGTTCGTCTCCAGACGTTGCAGGGTGTGCCGGGCGACCGCGGTGCCGAGACCGAAGCGCTCGGCGACGGCTGCGGTGGTGAAGGGGCCGTGGGTGCGGGCGTGACGGGCCACGAGGTCGCCGAGGGGATCCGCCAGGGGCTCGAGGAAGGCCACGGGGATGCCGGTCGGCAGGGCTGCTCCGAGCGCGTCGCGCAGGCGCCCGGCGTCCTCGATCGCGGCGACCCTGGCCACCCCGGCGAACGTGACGGGGATGGCCCGCCGCGCGGTCACGAGGTCGTCGAGCAGCGTCGCCGCGGTCGCTCCGCCGGTGGACTCCGGATCGAGGCGTGCCGCCACCTCGTCGGCGTCGAGCGGCCCGAGCAGCCGGAGCAGGTCGGCGACGCCCTCCAGGCCGCGCGCCCGACGCTCCGGGTCGAGGCGCTGGGCCTCGCGCTCGAACTGCGCGATGACGTCGGGGTCGAGGAGCTCGCGCAGCTCGACCGTGCCCAGCAGCTCCCCGAGCAGCGCGGGATCGACGGACAGGGCGGCCGCTCGGCGCTCGGCCAGCGGCGAGTCGCCCTCGTACATGAACGCGCCGACGTAGCCGAAGAGGAGGTCGCGCGCGAAGGGCGACGGCTGTCCCGGCTGGGTCTCGACGAGGCGGATGCGGCGGTCGGCGATGCTCGTCGCGAGCTTCCGGAGCGACGGCAGGTCGTAGACGTCCTGCAGCACCTCGCGCAGGGTCTCCAGGATCACGGGGAAGGTGGGATGCCGGCGGGCGACCTCGAGGAGCTGGGCCGAGCGCTGGCGCTGCTGCCACAGCGGCGTGCGGCGGTTGGGGTTCGTGCGGGGCATGAGCAGCGCCCGCGCGGCGCACTCGCGGAACCGCGAGGCGAACAGCGCCGAGCCGCCGACCTCCTGCGTGACGAGCTGCTCGAGCTCGTCCGGATCGAACACGAAGAGCTCCGCACCGGGCGGCTCGGACTCGGCGTCGGGGATGCGCACGATGATGCCGTCGTCGCTCGCCACCGCGGAGCCCTCGACGCCGAGACGCTCCCGCACGCGCGCATTGATGGCGAGCGCCCAGGGCGCATGCACCTTCATGCCGTACGGGGAATGCAGGATGACGCGCCAGTCGCCGACCTCGTCGTGTCCGCGCTCCACGGTGAGCGTACGGTCCGTCGGCAGGGTGCCCGTGGCCTCCCGCTGCTCGGAGAGATGCGCGAGGAGGTTGGCGCGCGCCTGCTCGTCGAGTCCGGCCGCGATGAGCCGCTGCTCCGCCTTCTCCGGCTTCGCGGCGGACACCTCGCGGGAGAACGCCCCGAGCGCCTCGCCCAGCTCGAACGGGCGGCCGATGCCGTCGCCGTGCCAGAACGGCACCTTGCCGGGCTGGCCGTAGGCGGGGATGACGTTGACGCGGTCGTGGGTGATCTCGGCGATGCGCCAGCTCGTGGTGCCCAGGGTGAAGACGTCGCCGACGCGGGACTCGTAGACCATCTCCTCGTCGAGCTCGCCCACTCGGGCGCCCGTGGACTCGCCGGCCACGAAGACGCCGAACAGCCCCCGGTCGGGGATGGTGCCGCCGCTGGTGACCGCGATCCGCTGTGCCCCCGGGCGGCCCGTGAGCGTGCCGGCGTCGCGATCCCAGACCAGGCGCGGGCGCAGCTCGGCGAACTCGTCGGAGGGGAAGCGGCCGGCCAGCAGGTCGAGCGTGGCCTCGTACGCGGAGCGGGGGAGCGACTGGAACGGGGCGGAACGGCGGACGGTCTCGAACCACTCCTCGACGCTGATCGCTCCGAGGGCGCTGGCCGCGACGGTCTGCTGGGCGAGGATGTCGAGCGGGTTCCGCGGCACCTGGATGGCCTCGATCTTCCCCGCGAGCATCCGCTCCGTCACGATCGCGGTGTGCAGCACGTCCCCGCGGTGCTTGGGGAACAGGGCCGCGCGGCTGATCTCGCCGACCTGGTGTCCGGCCCGTCCCACGCGCTGGAGCCCGGAGGCCGCGGACGGCGGCGCCTCGACCTGGATCACGAGGTCGACGGCGCCCATGTCGATGCCGAGCTCCAGGCTGCTCGTGGCGACCACGCAGCGGAGCACCCCCGACTTCAGCTCCTCCTCGACCTGCGCGCGCTGCTCCTTCGACACCGAGCCGTGGTGAGCCTTGGCGAGTACGGGATCGGCGCCGGCGGTCGACCCCGCCTGTGCCATCATCGCGGCGGGCACGGTCGGCTCCGGAAGAGCGACCCCGATCCGCTCCGCATAGATCTCGTTCAACCGTCCGGTCAGCCGTTCGGCGAGGCGGCGGGAGTTCGCGAAGACGATGGTCGAGTTGTTCTGGAGGATGCGGTCGACGATCGCCTCCTCGACGTGCGGCCACACCGAGCCGGTGACCTCGGTGTACTCCGCATCGATCCCCGGGGCCTCCGGCGGCGCCCCGGGCGGGGGTGGCGGGTTGGTCATGTCGTCCATCGGCACGACGACGCCGAGCTCGAAGGTCTTCGATGCCGGGGGAGCGACGATCTCGACCGGGTCGGCGCCGCCGAGGAAGCGCGCGACCTCGTCGATCGGGCGGACGGTGGCCGAGAGGCCGATGCGCTGCGCCGCGGTCTCCGCGCCGTGGGAGCGGCGGAGGGCGTCGAGGCGCTCCAGGCTCACCGCGAGGTGCGCGCCGCGCTTGGTGGCGGCGACCGCGTGCACCTCGTCGATGATGACCGTGTGCACGTCGCGCAGGGTGTCGCCGGCCCGGCTCGTGAGCATGAGGTACAGCGACTCGGGCGTCGTGATGAGGATGTCGGGTGGATCGGACACGAGCTTGCGGCGATCGCTCGACGTGGTATCACCGGAGCGGACGCCCACCGTGATGCCGGGGGCGGTGAGACCGAGTCGCCGCGCGGACTGCCCGATGCCGATGAGGGGCGAGCGCAGGTTGCGCTCCACGTCGACGCCGAGGGCCTTGAGCGGGGAGATGTACAGGATCCGCGTGCGGGACCCGTCCTTCTTCGGCTCCTCCGGGAGGTCGGCGCGCTCGCGGAACACGCTGTCGATCGCCCAGAGGAACGCCGACAGGGTCTTGCCGGAGCCCGTCGGAGCGACGACGAGGGCGTGCTTGCCGGCGGAGATCGCCTCCCACGCCCCCGCCTGTGCCGGCGTGGGTGCGGTGAAGGCACCCCGGAACCAGTCCTGTGTGGCCGGGGTGAAGCGGTCGAGCACGTCGCTCATGCCTCCATCATTCCCGACCCCACCGACATCCGGCCCGGACCTTGACACCCGGCTGCGCCACCCGCACGACCTGGTTCCGCCCGCACGACGGAACCACGGTTCCGGTCGTGCGGGCGGACCCGGGTCGTGCAGACGGAACGACGGATGACGTCACCCGACCTCCCGCAACCCGCCGTCGGCATCGATCTCCAGGGTGAGGTCGAGGTCGAGCCGGGCGAGGAAGGCGTCGTCGTGACTCACGACGAGCACCGCCCCGCGGTACGCCCGCAGCGCCTCGACGAGCTGGTCGACCGTGTCGAGGTCGAGGTTGTTCGTCGGCTCGTCGAGGACAACGAGGTGCGGAGCCGGATCCGTGAGGAGTAGCCGGGCCAAGGCGACCCGGAACCTCTCCCCGCCGGAGAGCGCCGACACCGGGCGGTCGGTCGTCCCGCCCCGGATGAGGAACCGGGCGAGCCGGTTGCGGAGCTCCTTCTCCGGGACCTGGGGTGCCGCGGCGGCCACGTTCGCGAACACGGACAGGCCCTCGTCGAGACCGTCCACCCGCTGCGGCAGGTAGCCGATCCGGTCGGTGAGCGCCTCCGCCCGGAGCTCCGGCCGCTCCCGCGCCTCGTCTCCGGAGTCGGGCGCGGCGCCGGAGACCAACCGCTCCAGCAGCGTCGTCTTGCCGGCGCCGTTGCGGCCGATGAGGGCCACGCGCTCCGGACCCTGGATCACCCACGACCGCTCCGGTCCGCCGAGCTCGGCGATCCGCCGGCTCCGCGACACGTCGGGGTCCGGCAGCTCGATCTTCATCGAGGCGTCGGAGCGGACCCGTCGCCCCGCGGCATCGTGTGCCGCGCGGGCCGCGTCCTCCTTCGCGCCGACCTCGGTGCGCAGCCTCCCCGCGGACACCTCGGCGGCCATCTTCCGACCGTGCGCGACGATCTTCGGGACGCGCTTCTCGACCTCGGCCTTCTTGGCGGTCCGGGCCCGATGGGCGAGCTTGACCTCGGCCTCGATCCGCTGCCGCTTCTCCTTGCGGAGCACCTGGGCGGCGGCGACCTCGGCCTGCTTCGCCGCGTCCTGCTCCGCGTCGAGCCACGCGCGCCACTCGGAGTAGGGGCCGCCGAACACGGAGAGGTTCCGTCCGTACAGCTCGGCGGTGTCGTCCATGAGCTCGAGCAGAGCGAGGTCGTGGCTCACGACGATGAGCGTGCCCTTCCAGGACTGCACCATCGCGGCGAGGGCCGCCCTGGCGTCGCGGTCGAGGTTGTTCGTCGGCTCGTCGAGGAGGGTGATGGGAGCCCGGCGCAGCCGGATGCCGGCGATCGCGACGAGCACGGCCTCCCCTCCGGACAGCTCACCGACCGTGCGGTCGAGGAAGGCGGGGGCGAGCCCGGCCTCCGCGAGGGAGGCCTCCGCCCGCGCCTCGATGTCCCAGTCGTCGCCGACCGCGTCGAAGTGCGCGGGGTCGACGTCACCGGCGGTGATGGCCCGCACGGCATCGAGGGCGGCCGTCACCCCGAGGAGGTCGGACACCCGACGGTCCACGTCGAGGGTGAGCTGCTGGGGGAGGAAGGCGACCTCGCCCGAGGTGGTGAGCGTTCCGGAGGTGGGGGCGAGCTCCCCGGCGATCAGCCGGAGCAGCGTGGACTTGCCGGCGCCGTTGCGGCCGACCAGTCCCGTGCGCCCGGCGCCGAAGGCTCCGGACACGCCGTCGAGGGCGACCGTGCCGTCGGGCCAGGTGAGGGAGAGGCGGTCGAGGACGACGGCGGCGTGCGGGGAAGAGGGCTGTGACATGGGGTGTCTCCTGTCGAGTGCGAGGGTGCACTGACACCGAGCCCTTCGGACCGTGGAGTCACGGAAGCGGAGGAGGGCATCTGCCGGGGAGTCGGCGATCGTCGGGTCAGCGCGCGAGAAGAGGGGCGCGGAGGCGACGATTCAGATCAAAGGACTTCCAGACACGGCGGACAGGACGCCACGACGATACCCGGGCGTGTCGCGCCGCGCAACTCCCGGGCGTGTCGCCGCTCCGTCGCGCGGGGGATGCGGGGCCGCGCGACGGCTCGTACCGTGGAGGCATGGCAGATGATCGGAACCCCAGTCCCGACGAAATGCGCGCACGGACGGGCCTCGGCATCGGTCTCGCGGTGGGCATGGCCATCGGTGTCTCGATGGGGATGGCGCTGGGCAACTGGATCCTCGGCATCGGGATCGGTCTCGCGATCGGCGTCGCCCTGTCCGTGGCGTTCCGCGGTTCCGCGGGCGGCAGGGGAGACGCGGCGGAGGGCGATGTCGAAGACCCGGACTCCGCTGACGGCGCTCAGGACGGCCGGGACCCGTCCGCCTGATCCGCGCCGATCCCCTCGACCCAGGTCGTGAGGAACCGGTGCACGTCGCCGAGCTCCTCCTCGGAGATGCTGTGGGTCAGTCCGCTGTAGACGCGACCGGACAGGGACGTGTGCGTGGGGAGCCATTGCGCCGTGTGGGCGATCAGCGGCGCGGGGATGACGTCGTCGTGGGAACCGCGGCCCCAGAACACCGGGGGGCTGACCTCCGCGAGGCACGCATCGCCGGGGAGGGCGTCCGGGGCGGCGTAGCCGCTCAGCGCGACGACCGCGCCGAACCGTTCGGGGGCCAGCCGCAGGGCCTGGAGTGACACCGCGGCGCCCTGGGAGAACCCGAGCAGCGCCACCGACGGCGCGTCCGCCGCGGCGTCGTCGAGCCAGCGCAGGAACGCCTCCGCCGCGAGGGTGACGGCGGCGGAGCTGCGTCCGTCGAGCCCCTCGATCGGGTACCAGGAGCGACCGGGGGTCGGCCACGGCGGGGTCAGTGGTGCGGCGACCGAGGCCACGGCGACGCCGGCGGGGAGATACGGGACGATGCCGAAGAGGTCGTGCTCGTCGGCGCCGTACCCGTGCAGCAGCACGAGCAGCGGGAGCCCGGCGCGGTCGGTGTGCGACCAGCGCGTCGCCGCATCGTCGATCGTCAGGTTCTCGGTCACACCGTCATCCTGCCAGGGCTCGCGCCGGTGCTGCCATCGACGAGGACGGCTGGTAGAAAGGAGGCATGGCGGTGCGCACACCCGATCCGGAGCCGGAGCCCGAAGACGAGGGCCTCGGTTCGTTCCGCGATGCGAACCCGCCGGTGCCGGATGCGAACCCCGGCTGGCTGAGCGACGTCGAGCTGGAAGAGGCCCGGCGCCACCTTCCGATGCTCTACGTCGAGGCGATCCCCGTGCGCACGGACGGCTCCGGTCAGGTCACCGAGATCGGCGTGCTGCTGCGGTCCACCCCGCTCGGCGAGATCACACGCACGATCGTGTCGGGCCGGGTGCGCTTCGGCGAGACGATCCGCGACGCGTTGTTCCGCCACGTCGAGAACGACCTCGGTCCGATGGCCTTCCCGCTCCTGCCGCCGCAGCCGCTGCCGTTCACGGTGGCCGAGTACTTCCCGATCCCGGGGGTGAGCGCGTATCACGACGACCGTCAGCACGCCGTCTCCCTCGCCTTCGTGGTGCCCGTGACCGGGACGTGCGAGCCGCGCCAGGACGCCCTCGAGGTGACGTGGTTCTCCCCGGAGGCCGCCGCCTCCGACGCCGTCGCCGCCGAGATGGAGGGCGGCCGCGGCACCCTCATCCGCCACGCGCTCGCCAGCCTCGGCCTCCTCCGCTGACGCGCGTTCTTCTCCCCGAGGCCCCGGGTTCGCGTCGAGACCCCGGCTACGCCGCGCGCTGAAGGCGGGGTCTCGGCGAGAACCGGGGGCCTCGGCGGAAGATGAAAGCTTGTCTTCGGAGCGGGGGAACCGGTATTCATGACGGAGGTGATCTGCTCAGAACGCCCTGATCCGCGCGGTCGATGACCGCGTCCGTCCCGAAGGATGCCCATGGCGTTCGCCGCTCCGCTCCGCCGTCTCCGTGCGCTGGCCGTCACGGTCGCCGCCGCCCTCCTCGCCTCCGGTCTGGTCTTCGTCGCGACACCCGCGACCGCGGCCACGACCGCGCTCGACCCGGCCTTCCCCGGCGTCGCGGAAGCGCTCCCCACCGCGGTCGCCGCGGCTGCGGACGTCGCCGCGTCTCCCGGCCAGGCCGACCCCGAGAGCACCGCCACCGTCTCCGGTCGCGTCACGTTCCCGACCGGCGTCGACGTCTCGCGGGGCCGCACCTTCGTCGCGGCCTACGCTCCCGGCGCCGGCGTCCCCGTCGCGGCCGCTGCCGTCACCGACGGCTCGTACTCCCTGCGCGTGCCGCAGGGCGACGTCGTCCTCGGTGTGGTGTCCGAGGGGCGCGCCGTCTTCGACCAGGGCGGTCCGCAGAGCGGCGAGGTCCTGGCGGTCGGGACCGAGGGCGTCGTCCGCGACGTGCAGCTCGAGCGCTCGGCCCTGATCTCCGGAAGCGTGACCGCGCCGAAGGGGACCGATATCACCGGGCAGCGCGTCGTCGTCGCCGTCTACCCGGTCTCGGGGGCGGGGACCGTGGTGGGTGCCGCCGTCCCCGTGACCGACGCCGGCACCTTCGCCGTCGGCGGACTGCCCGCGGGCGCATATCGCGTGGCCTTCGTCTCGGGAGCTGCGGGAGCGGTCTCGGAGTGGTGGGACGATGCTCCTCGTTTCGAGAAGGCGCGGACCATCACGCTCGCCGCCGGGGCCACGCAGTCCGGAGTCGTCGCCGCGCTCGAGCCGCTGCACCGGATGGAGACGTCCGTTCCCACGATCAACGGGACGGCGACGGTCGGGCAGACGCTCCGTGCGGCGCCGGGGGCGTGGACGTCGGGCGCCGCGCTCGGATACCAGTGGTACGCGAACGGCGTCGCGATCTCGAAGGCCACGGCATCGTCGCTCACCCTCACCACCGCGCACGCGGGAGCCCGCATCACCGTGCGCGTGACCGGGAAGAAGGCGGCCTTCGCGTCGGCGACCGTCGCGTCGGCGGCGACGTCGGCCGTGCTGCGCGTGCTGACCGCGCCGACGCCCACGATCACCGGCACCGCCACGGTCGGACAGACGCTCAAGGTCAAGACCGGGACGTGGACGGCGGGGACGCGGTTGACCTACCAGTGGTACGTCGACGGCGTGGCCGTCGCCCGAGCGACCGGGACCTCCTTCAAGATCCCGTCCTCCGCGGCGCTGAAGCCGGTGACGGTCGTCGTGTCAGGGACCAAGTCGGGGTACGCCGCAGCATCGAAGCGCTCGAAGCCGACGGCCGCCGTCAAGGGGATCCTCTCCGCGCCGACGCCCCGGATCACCGGCTCCGCGATCGTGGGCTCCCGTCTCACGGCGGTCGCGTCGACGTGGACCGGCGGCACGCGCCTGAGCTACCAGTGGTACCTGAATGGTCGCGCGATCGCGCGGGCGACCGGCTCCACGCTGGTCGTCACGGCGGCCATGGTGAAGTCGAGGATCACGGTCAAGGTCACCGGGACGAAGAGCGGCTACGTCACGGCCGCGCGCACCTCCGCGCAGACCGCCGCCGTGACGTATCCCGCCCGCACCACGCCGGTCTCCACGTGGAACTGCCCCGCCTGGGCTCCCATCAAGGGCAACGCGCAGTCGATGATCTACCACGTGCGGAGCGGGGCGTACTACGCGAAGACCAAGCCCGAGGTGTGCTTCTCCACGGAGAGCGCCGCCGTCAAGGCCGGTTACCGCAAGTCGAAGCGGTAGCCGTCCCTCTGCCGAGACCCCGGCTTCCCGCCCACACCCCGGCGTCGACCCACGGATACCCCGGGGTCTCGACGCGAACCCGGGGTCTCGGCGATCAGGGGGCGGGGCGGGGTCAGGGGCGGGTGAGGCGGGCGAGGGCGTCGACGAAGGCGTCGACGTCGGACTCCTCGGTGTCGAAGCCGCACATCCAGCGCACCTCGCGGCGGGCGGCGTCCCAGTCGTAGAAGCGGAACACGTCGCGGAGCTGATCGGCGACGCCCTCGGGCAGGGTCGCGAACACGCCGTTCGCCTGCGTCGGCTGCGTGAACTCCACCCCGACGATCGATCCGTCGGCGAGGCCGTCCTCGATCCGCGCGCGGAGCCGGGCCGCCATGGCATTGGCGTGCCGGGCGTTCCGCAGCCACAGGTCGCCGTCGAGCAGGGCGATGAGCTGCGCCGAGACGAAGCGCATCTTCGACGAGAGCTGCATGTTGAACTTGCGCGCGTAGTTGAGGCCCACGGCGGCGTCCGGGTTCAGCACGACGATGGCCTCGCCGAGCATGGCGCCGTTCTTCGTGCCGCCGAAGGTCAGCACGTCCACCCCGGCGTCGGTCGTGAACGCCCGCAGCGGCAGATCGAGGGCGGCGGCCGCGTTCGACAGGCGCGCACCGTCGACGTGCAGCTTCATGCCGCGCGCGTGGACGTGATCCGCGATCGTGCGGATCTCCTCCGCGGTGTACAGAGTGCCGAGCTCGGTGGACTGCGTGATCGACACCACGAGCGGCTGCGCGCGGTGCTCGTCGCCCCAGCCCCACGCCTCGCGGTCGATGAGCTCGGGGGTGAGCTTGCCGTCGTCGGTGGGGACGGTGAGGAGCTTGAAGCCGCCGATCTTCTCCGGCGCTCCGCCCTCGTCGACGTTGATGTGCGCGGTCGAGGCCGCGATCACGGCACCCCAGCGCGGCAGCATCGACTGCAGACCGGTGACGTTCGCCCCGGTGCCGTTGAACACGGGGTACGCAGCGGCGGTGTCACCGAAGTGCGCCTGGAACACCTCCTGCAGGCGGGCGGTGTAGGCGTCCTCGCCGTAGGCCACCTGATGGCCCCCGTTCGCGGCCGCGAGGGCCGCCAGGACCTCGGGGTGGATGCCGGAGTAGTTGTCACTGGCGAAGCCCCGGATGGCGGGGTCGTGCGGGATGCTCACCGGACAAGCCTAATCGCCTTCCCCTACCGGATGTCCGAGGCCCGCTCTACCCTCGAACCCATGGAACGCAGCGCGGCGAAGACAGCTTTCGCGAACGTCCTCGTCAACACGTTGATCGCCAACGTCACGACGAGCTTCCTGTGGTTCGCCCTCACCTTCTGGGTCTACATCGAGACCCGGTCGGTGCTGGCCACGGGCATCATCGGCGGTGCCTACATGCTGTTCGTCGCGTTCTTCGCGATGGTGTTCGGCACCATCGTCGACCGTCATCGCAAGCACCGCGTCATGCTCCTGTCGAGCGTCATCTCGGCGGCGGCGTTCCTCGTCGCGGGCGTCCTCTACCTGTGGCAGCCCGAGGCGTCCCTGCTCGACCTCGGCGGGCCGTGGTTCTGGCTGTTCTCCGGCGTCATCCTGTTCGGCGGGGTGATCGAGCAGCTCCGCAACATCGCGCTGTCCACCACGGTGACGCTGCTGGTGCCGGAGGAGAAGCGCGCCAACGCCAACGGTCTCGTCGGCACGGTGCAGGGGCTCGCCTTCCTCGTCACGAGCGTCTTCTCCGGCCTCTCCATCGGCTTCCTCGGCATGGGGTGGACTCTGGGGATCGCGGTCGTGGCGATGGCCCTCACCTTCGCGCACCTGCTGTTCATCCGGATCCCGGAGTCCGAGCCCGAGGTCGACCCGGAGGCGAAGAGCGCCGTCGACTTCCGCGGCAGCGTCCAGGCGATCCGCCAAGCTCCCGGACTGTTCGCGCTCATCGTCTTCTCGACCTTCAACAACCTCATCGGCGGCGTCTACATGGCGCTCATGGATCCGTACGGGCTCACGCTTTTCGACGCGCAGATGTGGGGGTTCGCCCTGGCCTTCGCGTCGACCGGATTCCTGATCGGCGGGGGACTGGTGGCCAAGTTCGGCCTCGGCAGGAAGCCCGTGCGCACGATGCTGCTCATCGTGATCGCGATGGGACTCCTCGGGGCGATCTTCATGCTGCGCGAATGGTGGCCGCTGTACGTCCTCGGCATGTGGGTGTACATGGCGCTCGTGCCGCCCGTCGAGGCCGCGGAGCAGACCGTGATCCAGAAGGTCGTCCCGTTCGCGCGCCAGGGACGGGTGTTCGGCACCGCGGCGGCGATGGAGGCAGCGGCGGCCCCGATCACCGCGTTCCTCATCGCCCCGATCGCCGAGTTCCTCGTGATCCCGTACATGGACAGCGCGCAGGGGCAGCGGCAGTGGGGGTGGCTCCTCGGCGAAGGTGAGGCGCGCGGCATCGCGCTCATCTGCCTCTTCGCGGGTCTGATCATGGTGGTCGCCGCGACCCTGGCCTTCTTCACCCGGTCGTATCGCACGCTCACCGAGCTGTACGCGACCGCCCCGGATTCAGCTCCCGACGAGGCTCCCGAGCAGGCCGCCGACGGTGCACACGAAGCGACCGGCGAACCGGACACGTTCCGCGACGCCCCGCCGATCGTCCCCGGCATACCGCCCGAGTCCCGGTGACGATCCGAGCCCCGGTGGCGGTCCGAGGAGCGGGGCTCAGCCCAGATCGAGCACCCGGTCGTTGAGATCTGCGGCGTCGGTGTCCCAGAGCCCGACGAGACGCGCCGCGAGAGCCTCGGGATCGAGGGCCTTGGCGCGGAACACGACGGCAGCGGTCCGCAGCGGTTCGTCGGCCTCGCGCGCCGCCTTGGCGTACCCCTGAGCGACGGCGCGGGTCCACGCTTCGCTCGCCGCCTTGACCGCTGCATAGTTCGCTCCGCCGGCGAGGGGGCGTGCGACGGCGGTCGACGACACGATCGCGAATCGTCCGGCGGCGGAGGCGCGGAGGGGGCCGTCGAAGGCGCGGCTCGTCGCCCGCACCGCCTCCAGCGCCGGCAGCAGCGCCGCGAAGTCGTCGTCGGTCTGCCCGGCGAGTCCGCCGCCGCCCCGCCAGCCGCCCACGAGGGGCACGACCGCATCGACCGTGTCGAGCCGATCGGCGAGCGTCGTCATCTCGGCGAAGGATGTCGCATCGGCGACCGCGGTCTCCGCCCCCGCCTCGGCCAGCGGACGCAGCCGCTCGGCCGTGCGGCCGGTGGCGATCACCCGGGCACCGGCATCGCGCAGTGCTCGCGTCGCCGCGAGTCCCGCCGCGCTCGTGGCCCCCGCCAGCACGACCACGCGGCCCCGTGCTCCCTGGCTCGTCGGCGTCGTCATGCGGTGTCCTCTCGGTCGGAGATACCTCTGCGGCCGGACCCGGGATCCGGGTCTCCGGCCGCAGAGGGGGTGCGCCCCAGCGTCACAACGGAGCGGTGCGGATCAGTCGTCCGTACCGCGGATGCCGACCGTCGACTCGATGACCGGCTTCATCTTCTTGTCGAGGGTCTCGAAGAACATCGACAACGGGAACTCGTCGTCCAGGACCGCGTCGGTGTAGCCCTTCGGGGCCCCGGCGAGGATCTCGTCCGACAGGCCGCGCGCCCACTGTGAGGCAGGATGCGGGGTCAGCGTGCCGCGGACCAGCTCGTACGCGGCGAGCCAGTGCGCGACCTTGGGGCGGTCGATCGAGTGCCAGTACAGGTCGTCGATCGCGTCCCCGAGGGCCACCACGGCGTCCGGCACGTTCTCCCAGTCGAAGGCGAGCGCCGTGTCGGTCCAGCGCAGCACGCCGCGCTGGTGCAGCCACGCGAACAGGAGCTGACCGCCGACCGCGTCGTAGTTGCGCACGCGCGTGCCGGTGATGGCGAAGCGGAAGATGCGGTCGAAGATCACGGCGTACTGCACGAGGTGCGCGTACTCGTGCATCTCCCGCTCGGTCTCCGTGAGCTCCTCGCCCGCGGCGACCCGGGCATCCAGCGCTCGCTCGATCTTCACCGACTCGCGGAACGCCGTCATGTCGCAGCGCATCTCCTCCAGCGAGTAGAGGAAGAACGGCATCCGCTGCTTGATCATGAACGGGTCGAACGGCAGGTCTCCGCGCATGTGGGTGCGGTCGTGGATGATGTCCCACATCACGAAGGTCTTCTCGGCGACCTCCTGATCCTCCAGCATCGCCGCCGCACGCTCGGGGAGGTCGAGGTTGGTGATCTCCGAGGCCGCACGGACCACGCGGCGGTAACGGGCGGCCTCACGGTCCTGGAAGATCGCGCCCCAGGTGAAGGTCGGGATCTCGCGCATAGCGACGGTCTCCGGGAAGAGCACCGCGGAATTCGTGTCGTAGCCGGGCGTGAAGTCCACGAGGCGCAGCGAGACGAAGAGCTTGTTGCCGTAGTCGCCCGCCTCGAGTGCGGCGATGAACTCCGGCCAGATGGTCTCGACGATGAGCGCCTCGACCAGGCGGTCGCTGGAGCCGTTCTGCGTGTACATCGGGAAGACCACGAGGTGGCGGATCCCGTCGATGCGGTGTTGCTGCGGCTGGAACGCCACGAGCGAGTCGAGGAAGTCGGGCACGCCGAAGCCCTCGGACGCCCAGCGCTCGAAGTCGGCGACGGAGGCGGCGAGGTAGTCCGCGTCGTGCGGGAAGGCGGGCGCGAGTGCCCGGATCGCGGCGGTGATCTGCCCGACGAGGGCGGTCGCCTGGTCCTGGGTCGCTGAGCTCGTCGAAGCGCCAGGGATCGAGCCGTCCTTGATCTGCAGCTCACGGATGGCGATCGCGGCCTGCTTGAGCTGTGCCCAGGCGGCGGAGTTCTCCGCGATCGACGCATCCTCGACGACCTCGGGTTCGCCGACGACGGCCTGAACAGCGGAACTGTTGGCGGAAACGAGGGACATCGGAACCTCCGATCGCAGTGAAAAACGGAAAGATTCCGGTGATAACGGAATCCTGACGATAATCTTACAGCCATGGATGATTCTGTCGACCGTGCGATCCTGGCGACCATCTCCCGCGACGGGCGGGCGACGCTGTCGCAGCTCTCCGACGCCGTCGGGCTGTCGGTGTCGGCGGTGCAGTCCCGGCTGCGGCGGCTCGAGACCCGCGGCGTCATCACCGGCTACCGCGCGATCCTCGATCCCGAGCAGGCGGGCACTCCGTTGTCCGCCTTCATCGAGATCACCCCGCTCGATCCGGCCCAGCCCGACAACGCCCCCGAGCTTTTGGAGCACCTCGACGCGATCGAGGCCTGCCACTCCATCGCCGGCGACGCGAGCTACATGCTCTTCGTCCGGGTGCCGACGCCGCGCGACCTGGAGCAGCTCGTCCGCGACGTCCGGCTCGCGGCGAACGTGAGCACCCGCACGACCGTGGTCCTGCAGACCTACTACGAGCACCGGCCCATCATCCCGGTCTCGACCACCGAGTAGGGCGGCGTCAGAGCAGCGCGCCGACGAGCGCCTCGCCCAAGGGGGTGCGCACGTGCTGCATGCGGGAGCCCTCCCGCTCGCTCACCACGAGTCCGGCGTCCCGCAGCACGGTGAGATGGTGTGACGCCGTCGACAGCGCGAGCCCCGCATCGGCGGCCACCTCCGAGGTCGTGCGGGGCGTCCCCGCGGTGAGGAGGATGCCGGCGCGCGCCGGGCCGAGCAGGGCGCCCAGGGCGGCCACGGTCTCGGTGGTGTCCCGTGCCCACCCCGCGGTCACGCCACGGGCGGGATAGAACAGCGTCGGCTGCGCCGGCGGCTCGGTGAGCACCAGGCAGCCCCAGGACGAGAGGACGGAGGGCACCAGCACCAGACCGCTGCCGCGGCAGTCCACGTCCTCGCTGTGGCGGCGGAGCGAGACCCGCACCGCGCCCGCGCCCCACGAGACCTGGGGATGGAGGGCTCCGGCCATCCCGGCGATGCCGGTCGTCGCGATCGCCCGGGCGCGAACGGCGATGTCGGCCCGGAGGAGGCGCTCCAGCTGAGGCCAGGCCGGTGCCAACGCGGCCTCCCAGACCTCCTCCCAGGCATCGGCGATCATCGCACGGGCGCGCGCCGGCCGGGCGGACAGGTCGCGCAGGGCCTGACGCTGTGCACCCGTCGAGCGCTGGATCCGCTTGCCGAGGTCGACCCGCAGCGGGTCGAGTGCCGCCTTCCGCAGTGCGGTGAGTTCCGCCTCGGGGGTCAGGTCGCCGCGCGGCGTGCTGGTGAGGAAGTCCGGGAGGTAGCCGTCGTCGCCGATCACCGTCGCCAGGAGCGCGAAGGCGTCGCGAGGCAGCCCCTCCCGCGCGGTGCGGAGCCACCCCCACTGCAGGGGGTGCGCCGCCGGGCGGAGGAGCACGCGCACCGCATGCGCCAGTTCGTGCCCGGGGGAGATGCCGAACCGCACCGCCTGGATGTCGCCGGCACTCAGGTGGAACTCGACCCGGTGATCCGGGTGGTCGACGCCCTCGACCGGCGCGGAGTTTCGATCCACGTCGAAACTCTAGGAGGTGCGACGCCTGCTGTCGACACTGGGGTCATGACCGAGATCCACGTTCCTCCCCTCGTCCCGAGCGGTGCGATCCGCATCGGCACAGGGCGCAGCCGCCGATTCGTCGGCGCCGACCACGGAGCCGCCGTCTCCTACTTCTTCGTCGAGAACCAGCCCGGAGAAGGGCCGGGGCTGCACTGGCACCCCTACTCTGAGACCTGGATCGTGCTCGAGGGCACGGTGCGGATCCGGATCGGCGACGACGTCCTCGTCGCGCGAGCCGGAGACACCGCCACCGCGCCCGCCTTCACGCCGCACGGCTTCACCAACGCGGGGACCGGACTCCTCCGGATCCTGTGCATCCACGCGTCCGACACGATCATCCAGACGTTCCTCGACGAGGACTGAGAGCGGAGACCACCATGTCCTTCCAGGCGTACCTCGACAAGGTCGAGACCCAGACCGGCCTCACGCCGCGGCAGTTCATCGCCCTCGCGCAGGAGCAGGGGTTCGACGAGAGCACGAAGTCCACCGTCGTCCTGAACTGGCTCAAGCAGGAGTACGGCCTCGGCCACGGCCACGCGCAGGCGATGGTCCACGTCATCCTCAAGGGGCCGAAGATCAGCGACAAGCACGTCGGCACGACCGGGGCGCACGCCGACAAGACCGACGAGCTCTGGCTCGACGGCAAGGACAGCAACCCGCACCGCTGAGTTCGCCGCCTCGCCGCGACGACTAGGATTCCGTGGGTGGCAGCATCCTCCCAGCGCAAGAAGAAGTCCGGTCGGCGCACCCCGCCGCGCACCAGCGGCAACCCGGCCAAGCGGCCGGTCGTCGAGGCGGGTCCCGTGACGATCGGCGACTGGATCGGCGCGGCTCGTCTGCGCACGCTGCCTCTGGCGATCGCCCCCGTCGTCATCGGCACGGGAGCCGCGCGCAGCACCGGGCCGGAGTTCCACTGGGTGATCGCGCTCGCGTGCCTCGCCGTCGCGGTCCTGCTGCAGATCGGCGTGAACTTCACCAACGACTACAGCGACGGGATCCGCGGCACCGACGCCCATCGGGTCGGCCCGGCGCGGCTCACGGCCTCCGGGCGGGTGAAGCCGCGCACGGTGCTCGTCGTCGGACTCGTGTTCTTCGCGCTGGCCGCGGCGGTCGGTATCGCGATCGTCGTGCGGAGCGGGCAGTGGTGGATGCTCGCCGTGGGTGCGGCCTGCATCGTCGCCGCCTGGTTCTACACCGGGGGCAAGAGGCCCTACGGGTACTACGGCCTCGGCGAGGTCTTCGTCTTCGTGTTCTTCGGGCTCGTCGCCACTCTCGGCACCACCTGGGTGCAGGTCTTCATGCTCCCGCAGCAGGCCTGGCTGGGAGCGATCGCCGCCGGACTGTTCGCCTGCGCCGTGCTGCTGGCCAACAACCTCCGCGACATCGATCAGGACCGCGAGGTCGGCAA
Source organism: Microbacterium paraoxydans (assembly GCF_019056515.1). Lineage (NCBI taxonomy): Bacteria > Bacillati > Actinomycetota > Actinomycetes > Micrococcales > Microbacteriaceae > Microbacterium > Microbacterium paraoxydans. The sequence continues at coordinate 2,718,692 of NZ_CP064873.1, read as the reverse complement.
ACGCACGCTGACGGTCCTCATCGGCCGCCGCGCCACACAGGTCCTCTTCACGCTCTTCGTGCTCGTGCCGTTCGGCATCGCCGTGTTCCTCGCGTTGCTGTTCCCGATCGCCTGGATCTCGCTGCTCGCCCTTCTCGCCGGCCTCCCCGCGATCGTGATCGTCTGGACCTACCGGCAGCCGCGGGAGCTGGTCATCGCCCTCGCCCTGACGTCGCTCACCTCGCTGCTCTACGCCGGCGCCCTGTTCTGGGCCTTCGTCGGCTGACCTGCTCGCCGTCTCCCGCGCCTCGCCGGGCACAGGGACCGAGATGCCGGTCGAACCTATGGTTTAGCCGAGAGTTTTGAGACCCGGTCCAACAATCGGACCTGCCTCGGATCTTCGAAGCTGTGTACGGCGGGCCTGCGTCAGGGGCGGTCGTCGGAGGCGCCGTCGACGAGCTCGTCTTCGGCCGCGGCGTCGGCCTGCCGGCCGGAGACCCTGCCCTGCCGACGCTCATGCAGGCGGGCGGACGCGTCGGAGAGCGGGGTGCGGAGGAACAGCATCGAGATGCTCGCGCCGATGAGGGCCGCGAAGATCGCCGCCAGCCACCAGAACTCGCGGAAGATCGGGAAGAAGAACCACAGGATGGCCAGCGGGACGAGGAACGCCAGCAGGCGCAGCACGGTGTAGACGAGGAGGGGGGCGGGCTTCTTCACCCGTTCAGTCTACGTTCGCCGCTCCGTGCTCCCGCTGTGACGCCGGAGTCCGAGGCTCGCGAACGGGATGGCCCGCACCACGCGCCGCCACGGGTGTTCCCCCAGGGTCCACAGCAGCTCGTCATCCGGGTCGAGGGCCAGATCCTCGCAGCCGACCGGCAGAGCCACCGGGTGTCGGGTGAGGGCCTGGCGAGGCCCCGACCACAGCACCCCGGGGCGCAGGTGGTCGGACTGCGACACGAAGTAGCGGTCGCCCCACCGCACGGCCCCCTGCATGTGCCGGATGCCGGGAGTGAACCGCTCGTGTTCGACGAAGCCGTCGTCGGTGCCGCCGGGGATCGTGAACTCGCCGATAGCCCCGGTCTCCTGACCCCGGTACTCGCCGATGAGCACGCGGGGGAGCGGCGTCCCGTCCGCGTCGAACACGCGACCGAGGAAGGAGCACCGCAGCGCCACCGGGTGGCGACGGGTCCGCACCGCGACGACCGTCGTCCGCCGGTCCCGGCGGCTCGTGCCGCCGCGGATCCGCTGCGCCTCCGTGCCGTGCACGCGCCGGAGCGCACCCAGGTCGAACTCCCAGATGCCCTGCCCTGTCGCCGCCGCGAACAGGCGGTCGCCGAACCAGGCGAGACCGCCCGCATGGATGGGCGCGGGCTGCAGGACGCCGTCGTCGTCGGCGACCGCCAACACGATGTCGATGCGGCGGGCGCGCGCTCGATCCACGAGGACGACCCGCGAGGCGAGGTGGCGACCGGTGCGATCCTGGCGGAACCAGCTCACCGCGAGGGCGCGCCGTCCGCGGCGCTCGCCGACGTCGATGCCCTGGGGGTACCAGCGCTGCGTCCACGAGCGGGCGGTGAGCCAGCGCAGCTCGATGCCGCCCCGCCGGCGGCGCCGACGCATCGGGCGCCACATCGTGTTCCACGGCCACCGCATCCGTCCATCGTCGCCGATCCGGAGACCGCATGCGAATTCTCACGGATTGACCTAGGTCGATTCGCACGATCGAACAGACAGTTGTATCGTGTTACGTGTTGAGTGCTGATCTTCATGGAGTCGCGCTCGACGACTCCTCGCGGTCCGCTGGTGGGGGCCAGTACCGCCGCGAGGTGGCCGTCGCCTCACGGTGGCGGTTCACCGGATGCTCGCATCCGGCAGTGCAACGCACTGGGGGTGTGGCTCGTTCGGGTGCGGGCCACACCTCAGCGTCCGCCCTCCTTGACGCCGCCTGTGTCGTGCTCAGATCGTGCGCCAGTCGTGGCTCTCGATCGCCGCACCCGCCTGGGGCCCCATCTGGAGCATGCCGCCGTCGATCACGACCGAGGCGCCGGAGATGTACGCGGCCTCGGGCGACGCGAGGAACGTGATCAGGGCGGCGACCTCGCGGGCATCGCCCGGGCGGCCGAGCGGAATGCCGGGACGGTCCTCGGCGTGCGGGTCGGTGTCGGTCTGCCCGGTCATCGGGGTCGCGATCTCGCCCGGGGCGACGCTCACCGCGCTGATCCCGTACCGGCCGAGCTCGAGCGCGAGGTTCTTCATGAGGCCGCCGAGGCCGTGCTTGGCGGTGTCGTACGCGCTCGCCCCCACCATCGGCTGGTGCTCGTGCACGCTGGTCACGGAGATGAGCCGCCCCCCGCGCCCCGCGGCGACCATCGACCGGGCCGCCCGCTGCAGGCAGACGAACGCGCCGGTGAGGTCGGTGTCGAGCACGCGGTTCCACTCCTCGAGCGTGACGTCGAGGAACGGGGTCTGGAGTCCGGCACCCGCGTTGTTGACGAACACGTCGACGCCCCCGAGCTCAGCGATCAGCCCGTCGATCACGTCGCCGCAGGCGGGGATGTCGGAGACGTCGAGCTGCGTCACCACCGCGCGGGCGCCGTGGCTGCGCACCTCGTCCGCGGTCTCCTGGGCGCCGGCCTCATCGCGGTGCCAGGTGATGCCGACGTCGATACCCGCCGCGGCGAGGGCGACGGCGGTGGCGCGGCCGATCCCGGAGTCGGCACCGGTCACGATCGCGCGGCGGGCCTCGGCCTCCAGCCGCGCCTGCGGGTCACCGGCCTCCGCCATCGGCGTCGGGGTCTTGTCGTTGTGCTGAGATTCGGACATGTCGGCCTCCTGCTCGGGCGTCATCGGTGCGAGCGACGGTACGGCGGCGGCGCGGTGCGGTCGAACCGGTTGACGACACGCGGCAGCGACGCTAGCCGTCTCCGTCATCCGGCGACTCATGGTGTTATCCCAGGCAACGGTCCTGGCGGGGAGGATCACGGCCGGGTAACGTCATCCCCATCGCGGCGATCCGGGCGGTCCCGGGCCCCGGCTCATATCCGGAGGCGTTGCGGGTTCGACTCCCGCCGTCGCGTCCACTCGGTCCCATGCTTGGCCGCTCATCCCGGATGATGGAGGCATGCCTTCCGCCCCTCGCCCCGGACTCCGGGTCTCCGCGGGTCTGACGATCCCGGAGGCCGAGCTGTCCTGGCGGTTCTCCCGATCGTCGGGGCCTGGCGGTCAGGGCGTGAACACCACGGACTCCCGGGTCGAGCTGGTGTGGGATGCGGCGCATTCGGGGGCCCTGTCGCCGACGCAGCGCGAGCGGATCCTGGAGCGGCTCCGCGGACGGCTGGTCGACGGCGTGCTGACGATCGCCGCGTCCGAGCACCGCGCACAGTTGCGCAATCGGGAAGCAGCCAGGGAACGGCTCGCCGCGCTCGTCGCGGAGGCGATACGTCCGCCGGCGCCGGCCCGACGGGCGACGAAGCCGAGTCGGGGATCGAAGGAGCGGCGGCTGACGGCGAAGCACCGCCGCACCGACGTCAAGAGCCTGCGGCGGCGCCCCCGCGAGGACTGACGTCCGGACCCGTCTGTGCGCTCCGCGAGCCGGTGAGCTGCTCCTCGATCGGGGCCCAGCCGTGTTCGAGGAGCGCGGAGCCGGCGTCGAGCACCGCCTGCTGGTCGTCGCTCTCGGTGACGAGGATCTGCATCTGCAGGACGAACCGCGCGTACACCCGGACCTCGGGAGTGGGGGTCGGGATGCCGAGCTCGTCGGCGATGGCCGCGGCGAGCGCGTCCTCATGGCGCAGCCACATCTTCGACGCGTAGTCGCGGAGCGCCGGGGTCTCGTTGAGGAAGCGCAGGAAGACGCGGGCCACGTCGTCGCCGTGCTCGTCGAGGTTGGCGCCGACCTCGGCGGCGTAGAAGTCGTGGATGGCCCGGTTGATCGTCACGCCGGTCGGCCGGTCGCGCACCGCCGAGACGAGGCGATCGCGCTGCTCGTCGTCCTCGTCGAAGACGAGCGCCTCCTTCTGCGGGAAGTGGGCGAACACGGTGGTGGGGGAGACATCGGCGGCGTCCGCGACCTCGCGGATGCTCACGTTGTCGAATCCGCGCTCCAGGAACATCCGGGTGGCCACGTCGGAGATGTTCTTGCGGGTCGCGGCCTTCTTGCGCTCGCGGCGGCCCGGGGGTGGGGGCGTCGTCATGCGGCCACCTTATCGCGCATCCGAACCAAAACTGTATTGACACCAAAACTGGTGTCGCTACACTTTCGGTATGACTTCACCTCATCTCCCCGTTCGCGGCGCCGGCCGCGCCTGGGTCATGCTCGTCGTCCTGACGATGCTCACGGTCATCGGCATGACCGTCGTCCTTCCTGTGCTTCCGTTCGTCGTACTGCAGTACGTCGCGCACGAACAGGACCTCGCCCTCTGGGTCGGCGTGCTGGAAGCGGTCAACGGGCTGTGCGCCTTCCTCGCCGCACCGCTCCTGGGGCGGCTCTCCGACCGGTTCGGACGACGACCCGTCATCATCGTCGCGGCGTTCGGCGCGGCCTTCTCGATGGCGCTGTTCGGCGTGGGCGGGGCGATCTGGGTGCTCGTGCTCGCCCGTGTCATCCAGGGGCTGACGGCCGGAGACCTCCCCGCGCTGTTCGCCTACCTGGCCGACATCACGCCGCCCGAGAAGCGCGCGCAGCGCTTCGGCCTCCTCGGCGCGCTGACCGGCATCGGCACCATGATCGGCCCCGCCATCGGCGGTCTGCTCGCCGCGATCGACCTGCGCCTGCCCGTGTTCCTCACCGCTGCGGTCGGGCTCACGATCGCAGTCCTCAGCATCTTCCTGCTGCCGGAGAGCCTGCGGCCGGAGAACCGCATCGCCCGGATCGCTCTCCGCGACGTCCAGCCGTTCGGGGTGTTCCGTACCGCGTTCGGTCGGCCCGAGCTCCGCGGGCTGATGATCGCGTTCGCACTGCTCGCGCTGCCGTTCGGATTCTTCGTGAACAACTTCAGCGTGCTCGCCCTCGACGCCATCCAGTGGGGACCGACGCAGATCGGCCTGCTCACGGCAGGCGTGGGCATCATCGACATCCTCATCCAGGGCGTGCTGCTCGGCATCCTGCTGCCGCGGATGGGGGAGCGCGGCGTGATCGTCAGCGCCATCACCGCGCAGGCGGTCGGTCTCGCCGGCCTCGCGGTCGTGGCCTCGCTGCTCGCCCAGCCGTGGCTCTTCATCGTCGGGGCGCTCCTGCTCGCCGCCGGTCAGGGCGCGGCGCAGGCTGCGATGGACGGGGCGATGTCCAACGCCGTCGGCGACGACGAGCAGGGCTGGCTCGGAGGGGCCACGCAGTCCCTCAACGCCGCGATGGGCACGATCGCCCCGTTGATCGCGGCCGCCCTCTACACCGCGGTCAGCCATGCCGCGCCGTACTGGCTGGGCGTCGGGATCATGGTCGTCGCCGCACTGGTCGTCGCGCGGGCGCACATCGCGAACACGGCGAAGCGTGAGCCGCAGGCGCAGGAGGCCGTCGAGGTGGCCGAAGCGCGGCTCTGAGCAGAAGGACCCGGAGCGGCGTCGAGGGTCCGCGGGGGTCAGCGCTCCCCGCGGACGAGCTCCACCCCCGCCCCGGCGAACTGCCGCAGCGTGGCATCGGGGAGGAAGGCCCGGGTGAGGGCTCCGCCGATACGGGTGAGGTCGCTCTCGTCGCGGAAGAGGAGGTAGAGGGTCTCGTAGCGGGGGTGGAACTTCTCCTTGAAGCGGTGCAGCGAACGGAAGCCGTAGACGGGCTCGAGCGCGTCGGCCAGGCGCTCGCTCAGCGCGGCGATCACGCCCGCGTCCGGCGGGTAGTCGTGGGCGAGCGGAGCGCCGGAGAGCGACATGATCTGGGCGCCCTCCTCCGAGAACTGCTGGGCGGAGGCGCCGATCAGGTACTCCATCACCGGTCCGAAACCGCCCTCGCGGCGTCGCATGAGGTCGAGGGTCCAGCCGCGCACCACCCCGCCCTCCCCGTACACGGGCAGCCAGGAGAGGAAGCCGTCGACGTCGCCGTTCGGAGCGATCGCGAGCGCGAGGCGGACCTCGGGGTCCTCCGCCTCCTCCAGGGTCCCGAGCGTGAACCGCATCTCCGGAAGGTCCTTGTCGCCGACCCACGCCTCCGAGATCGCGCGGAGCTGCTGCCGCAGGCCCCAGGTCTCCGCGGCGAGGTGGGTGAGCCGGAAGGTCATCTGCTCCCGCCCCGCCCGGTTGAGGGAGGTGCGCACCGGTTGCCAGCGCTTGCCGGTGAAGGTGAGACCCGGGAGGTCGACGATCGTGTCGTCCGCCACCACCAGGCTGCGCCAGGTCTCCGGGACCGCCTCTCTCGTCGCCTCGTCCGCACTGAAGAAGCACGGCACGAGTCCGGCGTCCTCGGCCGTGCGGATGAAGTCGCGCACCGCCGCCGCACGGAACTCCGCCGGCCCGATCGGGTCGGCGAGGGCCAGGGCGACGCCGTTGCGGCGCTGATAGGCCACGATCCCGCCGTCCACGCGGGCGTAGCCGTTGCCCTCCCAGGTCGTCATCCAGGACAGGGTGCCCCCGCCGTGCGCCCGCAGTTCGCGCCGGAGTTCGTCTGCGGTCGGGGCGGGCTGCCGGCCCAGAGCCGTCGTGCGCCGTGCGCGGAACGCCCGCCGCACCGCGACGAGATACACGAGCACGAGAGCCCAGAGCACGCCCGTGGCAAGCGTGAGCTCGGTCTCCGCGTCGATCACCATCTCGAGCTGTGCTTCGCTCGTGAGGATGATGAGGACCAGCACGAGGGTGGCGGCCAGCACGTTGAGAGGTCCGAGGATGACGGCGACGACCCACGCCCAGCGGCGACCGCGCCGCAGGCCGTTCGCGATGACCAGGATCACCGCGACGTCGATCGCCGTGTCGATGAATCCGCCCGATGCCGGGTCCGTGGGGCCGAACGGGCCATCGGTCGGCACGAGGACCGTGATGATCTCGATGGCCACGAGCGTGAGCACGGCCATCACGGCGATCAGCCGCTGCTCCCGGACCGTCGTGCGCCGCACGCGCAGGCTCCGGTCGACGAAGAGGATGAGCAGCACCGCGAACAGATGCTCCAGGTCGGCCAGCTTTCCCCAGAACATCATCGCGACGAACACGAATCCGAGGAGCACCAGCCACGCGCGCACCCGCCACGGCGGACGGAAGAGCCCGACGGCGGCGGCGATGCACGCCATGGTGCCGCCGGACGCGCCGACGTCGAGGGCCTGCGCCTGGGTCTGCGCCCACGCCCACGGCAGCTGCGACACCAGCAGCAGGAACAGAGCCGTCGCGAAGATCGCGAAGAGCTGTCCGACCGTGAAGTAGGCGAGGGCGACCCGGGTGCCGCGGCGGTGCTCCAGGTAGCCCATACCCCAGAACCCGGCGATGGTGAAGAGGTACACCCAGGGCTGGTTGACGAAGAACGTCCCCGTGACCGGCGTCCACCACTTGCCCTCAGCCAGGCTCGGCAGCCCGTAGGCGACGGCGGGGAAGAGGGCCGAGTCCTCGAACGGCCGCCACAGCCCCTGCCAGACCACGCCTGTGAGCAGCACGAGACCGATCATCGTCAGCGTCGCCGGCGTGGTCCGCAGGGCCCCGAACAGGAGGCGGGCCGACGAGGGGCGCTCCGAGGTCATGCGCTCAGCGTAGAGGTGGGGCCGCCGCTGGGCGACCCCACCGACCGGATCACTCGGCGACGGCCGCGGCGATCGCCTCCTCCAGGTCGTTCCACTCGACGAGCTCGACCTTCTCGCCGTCGACGAAGAAGGTCGGGGTGCTGCTCACGCCCAGCCGCTCGCCGTCGCGCTTGTCCTGCTGCACACGGGCGAGGGTCGCCGGATCGGCGACCGCGGCGTCGTACGCGGCCAGGTCGAGCCCGAGCTCCTCGGCGAACGCGCGGAACACCTCCGGCGTCTCCGTCGACTGCTCGCCCCACTGCGCCTGGGTCTCGAACAGGCGGTGGAACATGTCCTCGTAGCGGCCCTGCTGCGCGGCGGCTTCGGCGGCCAGCGCGGCCTGGGTCGAGTTCACGTGCCCGGGCAGGGGGAAGTACCGGGTGACGTACCGGATGTCGCCGTCGTAGGTGGCGCGCAACTCCTCCACGATCGGGTAGAACGCGCCGCAGGCCTCGCACTCGAAGTCGAGGAACTCGACGACCGTGACGGCGTCGGGGCCGCCCTCGTCGAGCACGTGGGAGTCGGTGCGGACGGTCGGCAGCTTCTCGCCGGCCTCGGGATCGGGCTGCGCGGGCTGCTGGCTGAGGGCATAGACGATGCCGACGACGAGCAGCACGACGGCGACGGCGACGGCGATGAGGGTCGCCTTGACGGGGGTCTTCATGGGGTCTCCAAACACGGGTGATACGACGAGGGGTGCCGCGGAGGCGGCCGGAGCCGGCGTCGGATCAGGTGCGGGAGATGGAGAGCTGGATGAGCGAGACCGCGGGCAGGAACGGGCGGGGGCCGGCGCGGAGGGGAGCGGTCGCCAGCGGGAGGAGGCCGCGGAGACGGATCCCGCTGCGCGTGCGCAGATGACGGAAGAGGAGGACGAGGGCGACGCAGCAGAGGGCGGCCATCGCGCACGCCGCCGCGTCGGCGGCCGGATCCGCGGGAGCGGGCTCGGCGACCGGTCCTGCGGTCCCTGCGGTGTCGGAGGCCTGCGAGACGCCCGGGGCGAGGCACAGGGTCGCGTGCGCCTCCGCCGTCCCGTGCGAGGTCGACCATGCGCCGACGACGAGCAGGAGCGCGAGGCCGACGGCGATGACGATCCGGCTCCGCAGGACCCGCTCGGCGCGCGCTCGCGGCGTCGGGACGGGGGCGAGGGGCGGCATGTCCCGCGCAGTCTAGCAACGGACGCTTTGCCCGCCCCGGGCCCGTCCGACCCCGACATGCCTACACTGGAGGGGTGGCGAGACTACTGATCGTCGGCGGCTTCCTCGCCGCCGTGTTCTGGGTGTACAGCATCGTCGACTGTGCCGTGCAGCCGGCGACGCGGCACCGGGGCGTGCCCAAGGCCGCCTGGGTCGCCATCGTCGTCCTCATCCCCGTCATCGGCGGGATCCTCTGGTTCGTCATCGGCCGTCGCCGGGCGAACGACCAGGGCGTGCCGCGCACCGTCGCTCCCGACGACGACCCCGCGTTCCTCCGCAGCATCAGCAAGGCGGAGCAGGACGCCCGCATCCGTCGTCTCGAGGAGGAGCTCGCGCGGCTCGACGAGGAGACCGACGAGCCGCCCGCCGCGGATCCGCGCCCGTGACGTCGTCGCCGGCGATGGAGGCCGCGGCCTCCCTGTTCGCCGACCTCGTGTCCCACGGCGTCCGTGATGTCGTGCTCTCTCCCGGCTCGCGGTCACAGGCTCTCGCGCTGGCCGCGGCGGCCTTCGCCGACGAGGGCGCGCTGCGCGTGCACGTGCGGATCGACGAGCGGGTCGCCGGGTTCACCGCCCTGGGCATCGCACGGGAGACCCGGGTCCCCGTCGCGCTCGTGTGCACCAGCGGCACGGCTGTCGCGAACCTCCTCCCGGCCACGATGGAGGCCTTCCACTCCGGGGTGCCGCTGCTGCTGCTCACCGCCGATCGGCCTCCCGAGCTGCGGGGAGTCGGTGCGAATCAGGCGACCATCCAGGAGGGTCTGTTCCACCCCTGGGTCCGGGCGCAGATCGACGCGCCCGTTCCCGGAGACGGCGAGTGGGACGGCCTCGCCGCGCGCGTGGTCGCCGTCGCGCTCGGGGGGCGGAACCCGAGTCCGGGCTTCCCGGCGTCGCCGGCCCGGTGCACCTGAACCTGCCGTCCCGGGAACCGCTGTCGGGCGCGATGCCGACACGGACGCTGACACCGGGGGAGGCGCCGCGCCTGCCGGAGCCGGAGGCGTTCGCGCTGGAGCGCGGGCCGCGCACAGTGGTCCTCGCGGGCGCCGATGCGGGTGCCGCGGCGGAGGAGATCGCCCATGCCGGCGGGTGGCCGCTCATTGCGGAGATCGTCAGCGGCGCACGCTTCGGACGCCAGGTGGTGCACGGGTATCGCCGGCTGCTGTCCCGCGACGACCTCGGCGGACGCATCGAACGGGTGGTCGTGCTCGGACACCCGACGCTCAGCCGCGAGGCCGCACGGCTGCTGTCCCGCGCGGACGTGGAGGTGATCGCAGTCCGCAGGGGCGGCGAGGAGCTGGATCTGAATCACCGCACGCGCGCCGCCGCGGCCGTCACGGTCGCCCAGGGGGAGACCGACCGGGAGTGGCTCGGCGCGTGGATGCGGGCCGCCGCCGACGAGGCCGTTGATCTCAGCGAGAACGCCCCGGACACCGAAGGACTCTCCTCCACCGACTTCGCCGCCCGCCGCGACGCTGTGCGCGCGGAGCTCGACGCCGTGCGACGCCCGCTCGATCGCGAGCGCCTCGTGGATGCGGTGTGGCGGGCCACCTGGCCGCATGACCGTCTGGTGTTCGGGTCGTCCCGCCTGGTCCGCGTCGCCGACGAGGTGCTCGGCGGCAAGAAGGTCCCCGTGCACGCCAACCGCGGTCTCGCCGGGATCGACGGCACGATCGCCACCGCCACGGGCATCGCCGTCGCCAGCCAGGCCGCCGGGGCTCCGGGCGTGACCCGGGTGCTGCTCGGCGACCTCGCGTTCCTCCACGACGTCGGTGCGCTGCTGTTTCCGAGCGACGAGACGGAGCCGCGACTCCAGGTCATCGTCGGCAACGACGGCGGCGGCACGATCTTCGACGGCCTGGAGGTGGCGGGCACCGCGCCGGCCGCGCACCTCGATCGCGTGTTCTACACCCCGCACGGGGTGCGCCTGGAGCACCTCGCGCTCGCCTACGGCTGGGAGTATCAGCGGGTCACCACGCGGACCGCTCTCGACCAGGCGCTGACGACGCCGCGTGGCGGTCGCCAGATCATCGAGGTGCCGCTGCCGCGGTGACTGGCATCATGTGCGTATGAACGCGCACACCTGGACGCAGAACCTGCGGGTGCGGCCCGGCTTCCGCCTCGCCGATGTCGATCCCGACAGCAAGCCCGGCTACGACCACGGCAAGTCCCGCGGCACGGCCGACCTCGAAGCCGGTCTCGAACGCCTGAACGACCTGCAGGAGCGGCTGTTCGCCGAGAGTCGGGTGGGCACGGCGCAGGACGCGGTGCTGCTCGTCCTGCAGGCGATGGACTCCGCAGGCAAGGGCGGCATCGTCCGGCACGTGGTCGGGGGCGTCGATCCGCAGGGCGTCGCGCTCGCCGCGTTCAAGGCGCCGACGGCGGAGGAGCGGCAGCACGACTTCCTGTGGCGCGTCGAGAAGAGGCTGCCGGAGCCCGGGTTCATCGGGGTCTTCGACCGCTCGCACTATGAGGACGTGCTCATCGGACGGGTGCGGCAGCTCGCCGACGCCCCCGAGATCGAGCGGCGCTACGACGCGATCAACGCGTTCGAGGAGCGCGTCGCGGCGTCCGGCGTCCGCATCGTCAAGGTCATGCTGCACATCTCCCCGGAGGAGCAGAAGGCGCGGCTGATGGAGCGCCTGGAGCGCCCGGACAAGCACTGGAAGTACAACCCGGGCGACGTCGACGAGCGGATGCTGTGGCCGCAGTACATGGAGGCGTACCAGACCGTCTTCGATCGCACGTCGACCGAGGCTGCGCCCTGGTACGTCGTGCCGGCGAACGCGAAGTGGTACGCGCGGCTGGCCGTGCAGGAGCTGCTGCTGGCCGCCCTCGAGGACATCGATCCGCAGTGGCCGGTCGCCGACTTCGACGTCGAGGCCGAGAAGAAGCGCCTCGCCGCGAGCTGACCGGGGGGCTCAGGCCAGCGCGTCGACGAGCGGGCGGAACTTCACCCGGGTCTCGAGGAGCTCGCTCTCGGGATCGGATCCGGCGACGATCCCGGCCCCGGCGTAGGCGGTGACCGCGATCGCGTCGTCCGTCGTCGTGAACTGCGCGCACCGCAGGGCGATGGCCCACTCGCCGTTGCCGTCCGCGTCGACCCAGCCGACCGGTCCGGCGTAGCGCTCGCGGTCGAACGGTTCGAGCTCCCGGATGGCGGCGATGGCCGTCGGTGTCGGGGTGCCGGCGACGGCCGCGGTCGGGTGGAGTGCGCGCACGAGGTCGAGGGCCGAGCGGCCGTTCTCCAGCTCGCCTTCCACATCGGTCGCGAGGTGGAAGAGGTTGGGCAGCTTGAGCAGGAAGGGCTGCTCGCTCGCCGCCAGGGCCCTGGTGTACGGGCGGAGGGACGCGAGCACGCTCTGCACGGCGTACTGGTGCTCGTCGAGGTCCTTGGTGCTGGAGGCGAGGTGCGCGGAGGCGGCGGTGTCCGCGTCGGCGTCGGCCCCGCGCCCGATCGTTCCGGCGAGCACACGAGCGGTCACCGTCCGGTCCTGCACTGTGACGAGGGTCTCCGGGCTCGCGCCGATGAGTCCGTCGACCGCGAAGACCCAGGTGTCCGGGTATCCGGTGGCGAGCGCGCGGACGAGTCGCCGCAGGTCGGAGCCCGCGGGGATGGTGCCCTGGAGGTCGCGCGCGAGGACGACCTTGCTGAGCTCGCCGTCCGCGATGCGCGCCAGCGCACCCCGCACGGCGTCCTGGTAGCCCTGGGGGCTCTGCGCTCCGGGGCCCACGGTGCCCGCCCAATGCGGTCCGTACTCCGCGGCCTCGACGGCACCCGGCGCACGCTCGTCGTCGGAGCGGTGGATGCGGGTCTCCCAGAAGCGGTCGCCGTGGCGGCCGAGGATCCGCGACGGGATGACGAGCACGCTGTCGGCGCGCGAGTCCTCGTCGAAGGTGAAGGCCCCGAACGCGACGAGTCCGGTCCCGGGGAGTCGCAGCGGGTCGGAGACCTCGGCCGCCGCCGCGAGCCCCTTCCAGAGCGCCGCGAGGGTCTCGGCGCGGGTGCGCCCCTCCTCGGCCGACGGGCGGAGCTCGGCGACCGGCTCACCCACCGCCACGATCCCGTCGCCGCGGCGGAACCAGGCGAGCGGGCGGGCGGGGTCCGCGAAGGAGAGGAGGTCTTCGACCGGATCGATCTCTCGGGTCTCCACGACCAGGGGGGTGTGCTGCACGACTCCAGCCTATTCCGCGGACGTAGGGTGGGCGGATGAGCGATGCGCGTCCCGCAGCCGGTGCCGAGATGATCTTCCAGTGGCGCAAGTGGGACGGTTCGCCGCACTGGCGCCACGAGTGCGTGTACCTCGGTGCCGACCGGTGGGGCGACTGGGTGGGGCAGCCCACCGGCTGGCACAGCGCCCGCCCGGGGGCGGAGTTCCACGCGGCCACGCCGAACGTCACCCTCGTCCCGCCGAGCGCCGACTTCGCGCTCACCGTCAATCGCCGGCACCCCCGGGGGATGCGTGTCTACATCGACCTCGGGTGGGACGTGCGGTGGTCGGACGACCCGCTGCTCGCGACGGGCATCGACATGGACCTCGACGTCGTCCGTGTGGAGGGCGAGCGCGGCACCTGGGTCGACGACCGCGACGAGTGGGCGGAGCACAGCGCCCGTTACGGCTACCCGGCCCCCGTCATGCGGCATCTGGAGGAGCTGGCGCTCGACCTCGAGACGAGGGTCAGGGAACGCACGGCGCCGTTCGACGACGCCACGGCCGATCCCTGGCTGGACCGACTCGAAGCGCTGGACCTCGCGCCTAGACTGGACGCGTGACCGCGAACGACAAGAACCGCGCCGATCTCGGCAAGGACCCCGCCCGCGTCAGCGGCATGTTCGACCAGGTCGCCGCCGGGTACGACCGCACGAACACCGCGATGACGTTCGGCAACGACGCGCTGTGGCGGGCCGCGACCACCCGCGCCGTCGCCCCGAAGCCGGGGGAGCGCATCCTCGATCTCGGAGCGGGCACGGCATCCTCCTCCGCCTCCCTCGCCCGCAGCGGCGCGCAGGTCGTCGCGGCGGACTTCTCGCCCGGCATGCTCGCCGAGGGTCAGCGCCGCCACGGGGCGATGCGCAACCTCTCCTTCGTGCAGGCGGATGCCACCGCCCTGCCGTTCGCGGACGACGAGTTCGACGCGGTGACGATGTCGTACGCGCTGCGCAACGTGAACGACCCGAAGAAGGCGCTGCGCGAGCTCTACCGGGTGACCAAGCCGGGCGGCCGCCTCGTCATCAACGAGTTCTCCACGCCTCCGGGGAAGCTGTTCCGCGGGGCCTACCGGTTCTACAACGCGCAGGTGCTCCCGCGCGTGGCCCGGGTCGCCGGAACGAACGGCGACGCCTACGACTATCTGAACGAGTCGATCCGCGACTGGCCCGACCAGAAGCGGCTGTCCGAATGGATCAGGGAGGCCGGCTGGCAGGATGTCGCCTACCGCAACCTCACCTTCGGCATCGTGGCCCTGCACCGGGCGCGCAAGCCCGCGTGAGCACGGCGCGAACGGCGGCACCCGACGCAGGTAGGCTGGGAGCGTGACTTCGAGCCCCAGCGCCCCGGGTTCGCGACTCGCGAGCCGTCTCGGCTTCAGCGATCGCGTCTTCGTCGGTCCCGCCGCGCGTCGCATCGCCCGCACCATCGAAGACGGACTGGAGCTGGTCGAGACCGGGCTCGCGGACGACGTGCGTGTCGCCGACCCCCTCGCCGACGCCGCCAGCCGCTATCTGTACGAGGCCGGCGGCAAGCGCATCCGCCCCGTCCTCACGCTGCTCGCGGCCCAGCTCGGCGACGGCAACACCCGAGAGGTGATCGACGTCGCGAAGGCGCTGGAGATCACGCACCTCGGCTCGCTGTACCACGACGACGTCATGGACGGCGCGGACCGCCGCCGCGGTGTCCCCGCCGCGCAGACGGTGTGGGGCAACAACATCGCCATCCTCACCGGCGACATCCTCTTCTCGCGCGCCAGCCAGCTCATGTCGCGGCTCGGCGAGCGCGCCATCCGGCTCCAGGCCGACACGTTCGAGCGCCTCGTCCTCGGGCAGATGCACGAGACCCTCGGTCCGCAGCCGGACGACGACCCGATCGCGTTCTACATCCAGGTGCTCGCGGACAAGACCGGTTCGCTGATCGCGGCGGCCACCCAGGGCGGCGTGATCTTCTCGAACGCCCCGGCGGAGTACGAGGAGCCGCTGCGCGTCTACGGCGAGAAGATCGGCGTCGCCTTCCAGCTCCTCGACGACGTGATCGACCTGTCGGCCAAGCCCGAGGAGACGGGCAAGGTCCCGGGCACCGACCTGCGCGCGGGCGTCCCGACCATGCCATACCTCCTGCTCAAGGCGGAGGACGATGACGCCGCAGCCGACCTCGCCGCCCGCATCGACGACGGTGTGGCCCTCATCGCCGACGGCGCCGACCCGGCGATCCTCGACGGACCGCTGGACGAGCTCCGCGACCACGCCGTCACCCAGAAGACCCTCGAGCTCGCCCACGCGTGGACGCAGGAGGCGATCGACGCCCTCACCGCCCTTCCGCGCGGCACCGTGCGCGAAGCGCTCACCCGATTCGCCGAGACCCTCGCCGAGCGCTCCAGCTGACACCGTACGGGCCCCGGGCCCGGGTGTCCGCCGCGACGGCACACGAAAGGACCTCCATGACCAAGCTGAGACTGGCCATCGTCGGCGCCGGCCCCGCGGGCATCTACGCCGCGGACATCCTGCTGAAGGCCGAGCGCAAGTTCGACGTGTCCATCGACCTGTTCGAGCAGCTCCCCGCCCCCTACGGGCTCGTCCGGTACGGCGTCGCCCCCGACCACCCCCGCATCAAGGGCATCATCACCGCCCTGCGCGACGTGCTCGACCGTGGCGACATCCGCCTCTTCGGCAACGTTCGGTTCGGCGAGGACATCACGCTCGACGACCTCAAGAAGCACTACAACGCGGTCATCTTCGCCACCGGGGCGATCCGTGACACGTCGCTGGACATCCCCGGCATCGACGCGGTGGGCTCCTACGGCGCCGCCGACTACGTGAGCTGGTTCGACGGACACCCCGACGTGCCGCGCGAGTGGCCGCTGGACGCCGCGTCGGTGGCGGTCCTCGGCAACGGCAACGTCGCCCTCGACGTCTCCCGCATGCTCGCGAAGCACGCGGAGGACCTCCTCGTCACCGAGGTCCCCGAGAACGTGTACGAGGGGCTCAAGGCGAGCGCCGTCACGGACGTGCACGTGTTCGGCCGCCGCGGGCCGGCCCAGGTGAAGTTCACGCCGCTGGAGCTCCGCGAGCTGGGGGAGCTGCGCGACGTCGACATGGTCGTCTACGACGAGGACTTCGACTACGACGAGGCCTCGAAGGACGCGGTCGCGAGCAACAAGCAGGTCATGGTCATCGACCGCATCCTGCAGTCCTGGCGCAAGCGCGACTCCGTCAACAACGCCGGCGGCACCGCCTCGCGCCGCCTGCACCTGCACTTCTGGGCGCGCCCGGTCGAGGTGCGCACCGACGAGAACGGCCGTGTCGCGGCCCTCGTGTACGAGCGCACCCAGCCGGACGGTCAGGGTGGTGCGGTCGGCACCGGAGAGCTGCGTGAGGTACCCGTGCAGGCGCTGTATCGCGCGATCGGCTACTTCGGCTCGCCCCTGCCGGGCGTCCCCTTCGACAAGAAGCACGGCGTCATCCCGAACCACGAGGGCCAGGTGCTCGCGAAGGACTCCAACGACCGCGTCCCCGGCGTGTACGCGACCGGCTGGATCAAGCGCGGCCCGGTCGGTCTCATCGGCCACACGAAGTCCGACGCCATGGAGACCGTCCGTCACCTGATCAACGACCAGGGCTCGTGGTGGCACCCGGAAGACCCGTCCGAGGAGGCCATCCCGGCACTGCTCGCCGAGCGCGGCGTCGCCTGGACCGACCTGGACGGCTGGCACCGCCTCGACGAGCACGAGATCAGCCTCGGCGCGCCCCAGGAGCGGGCGCGCGTGAAGGTCGTCCCGCGCGAGGAGATGGTGCGCGTCTCCCGCGGCGAGTGAGTCGTCTCGGCGCCGGGGCGTGCTCCCGGCGCCGGGTCCCCGCGCCCCTAGGCTGAGGCCATGCGACCTCGTGCACTCCTGGCCCTCGGCGCCGTGGCCGTGCTCCTGCTGTCCGGTTGTGCGCCCGAACCCGAGGTGAAGCCGACCAGGACGCCGTCGGCCGCGGTCACGACCGCGCCGACACCGGGGGCCGAGGTGCCGACGCCCGCCTTCGACGTGGATTGCGCCGATGTCGACGCGGCCATGACGAGTGCGCTCGGCGAAGCCGGCGGCGACGTCGCCGAGGTCCTCGGAGTCTGGTCCTCCCCGAGCTGGTACCCCGGACCGGCGCAGCACATGTTCCAGCGGGCCGGCGGGATCGCCTGTTCGGCGGGGACGGCGGAGCGCAACTGGGAGGTCACGATCCTCCCGGACGCGGACGAGGTCACGACGGGGGCGGAGTCCCGCGGCGGATACTTCGGTGAGGAGGCGCGCTGCGAAGGCGGCGGGTACTGCTTCTTCCAGATCGTCGACGGCGACGTGCTCCTCTCGGCCGCGGTCGTCGACCCGGAGCGCGGACCGGACGACACCGCGTCGCTCGAGGAGGTGCTGCGCGGGCTCGCCGCGACCGCCGCCGCCTCGCTGCAGCCCGTGGAGGTTCCAGAGAGCGCCGTCGCCGGGGTCGACTGCACGCGCTTCCTCACCGCCACCGAGCTCGCAGAGCGGGTCGGCGCCGAGGTGCACGTCGTCGACGCGTTCGGCGGCTGGTCCATCCCGGCCGAGGTGTACCAGGAGCGCAACGGCTCGCGGATCTGCTACTACGCCTCGGCCGAGGACGAGTACGCGGCGCAGGGATACCTCACCCTCACCACGCTTCCCGGCGGCGCCTGGGCCTTCGACCGGCTGGAAGGCGAGGACACCGTCGACGTCGAGGGGGCGGACGCCGCCGTGACCGGCGTCGACGAGCTCGGCCGGTCGGTGCTCGACCTCCGGGTGGGGCAGGACTGGCTGCGTCTGACCACGTTCGAAGGGTCAGGAATCGACGACCTCGCCCCGATCGGCGCCGCCATCGCGGACGATTTCTCCGTGGCCCGCCCCGGCGGCGAATGACGGCCGTGGGCTAGCCTGGGCACGAGGGGGAGGACGCATGGCCGAGTGGATCCCGGATGTGCTCGGAGACGAGTTCGCCCAGCTCACCCTCGACCTCGGCAGTGACGAGCAGGGCCCGGTGGTGGCCACCCTCGTGCGCGCGCTGCCGGCTCCGGTCCCGTGGTGGGAGCGCGCTCGGCGCCGTCGCCCGCTGCTCGAGGGCGTGGACGTGCTCTACATCCACGGGTGGTCGGACTACTTCTTCCAGAAGCGGTTGGCCCGATTCTGGACCGCTCGTGGTGCCCGCTTCTTCGCTCTCGACCTGCGCAAGTACGGGCGCAGTCTGCGCGAGGGCCAGACCCCGGGCTACATCACCGACCTGTCCACCTACGACGAGGACATCGCCGCGGCCCTGGACGCGATGGGGCGCGGCGAGGGCGGCGAGGAGAGCGGGCGACGCCTGATCCTGCTCGGACACTCGACCGGAGGGCTGACGCTGAGCCTGTGGACGGCCCGGCATCCCGGCGCGGCCGATGCCCTCATCCTGAACAGCCCCTGGCTCGAGTTCCAGTTCGCCCCCGTGCGCGCCGCGATCGCCCCGATGGTCGAGTTCCAAGCGCGGATCCGGCCGCTCGACGTCGCGCCGCAGGTCGACCTCGGCTACTACACGCGGGCGCAGCAGGAGGTGGCCGACCCGGACGACCCGATGGAGGTCAACACCGCGTGGCGTCCCGTGCAGACGATGGCCGTGTACGCCGGGTGGCTCAATGCGATCCTCACCGGGCACAAGGCCGTCGCCGCGGGTCTGGACATCGCGGCGCCGGTCTGCGTCCTTCTGTCGAAGCGGTTCGTGCCGCCGACCCGGTGGTCGGATGAGCTCACCTCCGCCGACTCCGTGCTCGTCGTCGACGACATCGCCCGCGCGGCCCTGCGGCTCGGCTCCTCCGTGACCGTCGAACGGATCGACGGCGCCCTGCACGACGTCTTCCTGTCCCGACATGAAGCCCGCGAGGACGCGTATCGTCGCCTGCACCGCTGGGTCGTCGGCTGGCGCGCCGCTCAGACGTAGTACATCGCGCGCGCAAGGCGCTCCGCCTCGTCGCCGTCGCCGGTGCGCACCGCTTCGGCGAAGTCGGCATACACCTGTCGCATCCGCTCGCGATCGCCGGGGCGCACCACCCAGGCGCGCAGGTTCCGGGTCACCGCGACGGCGACATCGTCGATGAGCATCCGGTGCTGACGGTTCCCGCTGTGGTCGGCGAGGTAGGCGAAGACCGCCCATCGCGCCCGTGCCGTGGACGCGCCGTCGGTGAGCGAGTCGTGCATTCGAGCGATGAGCTCCTGCACCCGCTCGCGCTGGACCGCGCTGAGTCGCGGCACCGCCATCCGGGCCGTGATGCCTCCCTGGTAGCCGGCGAACTCCAGCGACTCGGCCACCACCTGCGGCGTGACCATCGTCACCTCCGTGTACCGGCTCGGGTACATCGTCACCAGTCCCAGTCGCTCCAAGCGCTGCAGTGCTTCGCGCACCGGCGTCCGCGAGACGTGGAGCTCGTCCGCCACGTCGACGTCCCGGATCCGGTCGCCCTCGGCGAACTCTCCCTCCGTGATCAGCCGCCCGATGTGGTGGAACACCTCATCCGCCAGCAGCTGCTTGTTCTCTCCGATGCTCTTCGACTCGATCTGCGCCATGGCCCAGCCCCCGGTGGTTCTCGGTCTGCGACCGACGTCCGCTCCCGGGCGATGAGGGGAGCGACGGCCGCAGGATTGCCGTCATGCCTCCTCGGGGGGCCGATCCGCGTGGGGGCGCGCAGCGGGCGGGGAGGCCTGTCATGAACCCGGGACCGGTCGGCGTGCGACGTCGGCAGACCCCAGGCCGACGCGAGCTCCGGGGGCCCGCGCCGCTCCCTCCCCTGAGCCGGCGTGGCATCCTCGAAGCGCATCCACCGCGGCGATCGGGTGTCGGGCGGGGATGGCGTCGGAGTCGTGACGAGTCACGACCGCTTCCAGTCTCGACGAAGAACACCGATATCTCGGTATGCGTTGACCGGGGAAAAGAAAGGGCCCGGGATGACTCCCGAGCCCTGGCCTCCGACGCGAGTGGCGTCAGCGGTAGTTGATGAACTGCAGATCGATGTCGAGGTCGCTGCCCTTGAGGAGAGCGATCACAGCCTGGAGGTCGTCGCGGCTCTTCGACTGCACGCGCAGCTCGTCGCCCTGGATCTGGCTCTTCACGCCCTTGGGGCCCTCGTCGCGGATGATCTTGCCGATCTTCTTCGCGTTCTCGGAGGAGATGCCGTCCTTCAGGCTCGACAGGATGCGGAACTCCTTGCCGCTGGCGAAGGGCTCGCCCGAGTCGAGGCTCTTCAGGGAGATGCCGCGCTTGATGAGCTTGGACTGGAACACGTCGAGGACGGCGTTCGCGCGCTCCTCGGTGTTCGCGGTGATGAGGATCTGCTCGCCGCTCCAGGCGATCGAAGCACCGGTCCCCTTGAAGTCGTAGCGCTGCTCCACCTCTTTGCGCGCCTGGTTCAGGGCGTTCTCGGCCTCCTGGCGATCCACTTTCGAGACGATGTCAAAGGAACTGTCAGCCATGCCTCAACTGTATCCGCGGCTGTGCGGAAAGTCCCGTGGGCGCGGCACCCCGGGAGCGCGTCTCCGGATCACAGGACTGATCGGCGCGTACGGTGGCGACCCGATGGCGGTGACCTCTCCGAACGGCGACCAGGTCGGCTACGTCACAGTCGCCTACGAGTGCGAACTGCTCAGCGACCCGGCACCGGACAGGGGCGAGATCGTCGAACTGGGCTGGTTCCCCCGAGGGGCCATCGCCGCCTTGCCGCGTCGTGACTGGATCGACCGCGTCATCCGCGATGCGCCGCATCGTGCGGGCGGTGACGTCGCACGCTGACGCTTCCGCCTCCGGCTGATATGGAAGCGTTTTCATGCCTCGTGCCGGGCGCCGGGCCGATCACGGGTTGATATCGACGCGGTTGCAGATTGTGATCGCCTTTCGAAACGATGCATACTGTAAGCGCTTGCAGTCTTGCAGGCGCTCAGCACTGAGAGAGGCACACACCAATGAAGGTGAACAAGAGGGGCATGGTCGCCGCGGGCGCCATCGCCATCGTTTCGGCTCTGACGCTCGCCGGCTGCTCGACCGGCTCCGGCGGCGACGACTCTTCCTCCGGTGGGGACAGCGGCGGCACGCTGACCGTCTGGGTCGACGCCGAGCGGGTCGACGCGCTGCAGGGCGCGGCGGACGCGTACCAGGAGAAGACCGGTGTCACGGTCAAGCTGGTGGGGAAGTCCGTCGACGACATGAAGGATGACTTCATCCAGCAGGTCCCGACCGGCAAGGGCCCCGACGTGGTCATGGGCGCTCACGACTGGCTCGGCGAGCTCTCGACCAACGGTGTCGTCGCGCCGATCGAGCTTGGCGACAGCTCCGAGGACTACCTCCCCGTCGCGCTCCAGGCGGCGACCTATGAGGGCACCGTCTACATGCTCCCGTACGCGGTCGAGAACATCGCGGTCCTGCGCAACGCCGACCTCGTCCCCGAGCCCGCGACGAGCTTCGACGACATGGTCTCGAAGGGCACCTTCGTGGTGGAGCAGGGCGCCGAGGGCAACCCGTACCACCTGTACCCGTTCCAGACCGCGTTCGGCGCTCCGGTCTTCGGCACCGACGACAGCGGCAGCTACGACCCGACCGACCTGCAGCTCGGCAGCGAGGGCGGCTTCGCCTTCGCCGACTGGCTGGGCGCGCAGGGCGCGGCCGGCACGCTGAACACCGACATCGACGGTGAGATCGCCAAGCAGCAGTTCCTCGACGGCACCGCCGCCTTCTGGCTGACCGGCCCGTGGAACGTGGGCGCGGCCACCGAGGCGGGCATCAACGTCGAGATCGACCCGATCCCGAGCCCGACGGGGGAGACGGCCTCGCCGTTCGCCGGCGTCAAGGGCTTCTTCGTGAGCGCCGAGTCGAAGAACAAGGTCGCGGCCAACGACTTCCTCGTCAACTACCTCGGCACGGAGGACGTGCAGCTGGAGCTGTTCAAGGCCGGCAACGTTCTCCCGGCCCTCACGGCTGCCGCCGACACCGCGGCGTCCGACCCGATCATCGCCGGCTTCCAGTCCGTCGGCGCCGACGCGGTCCCCATGCCGGCGATCCCTGCCATGGGCGCGGTCTGGCAGTTCTGGGGCGTGGCCGAGGCCGCCATCATCAACGGCGAGGACCCGCAGGCGACGTGGCAGAAGCTCGTCGACGACGTGACCGCCGCGATCGAGTAACGGCCGACAAGATGACGACCCTGCCGGGGCGGGCCACCCAGCCCGCCCCGGCAGGACCATGACGAGGACGACATGACAGACACCGAAGAGCGCACCGCGCCCCCCACGCCTCGGCAGCGCCAGGCGGCGAAGATCGCCGAGGCGGCCTCCCGACCGATCGGGTGGATGCTGCTCAAGATCCTGTTGCTGGCGATCGTGGACGCGATCGCCGTCTACGCCGTGTTCGTGCTGCTCGTGCAGCGCGAGTGGCTGGTGCTCGGCCTCGTCGTCGCGGTGACGGTCGTCGTCAACTACATCTACTTCTCCCGCAAGCGCATCGCGGCGAAGTACCTCACCCCCGGCATCATCTTCCTGGTCCTGTTCCAGGTCTTCACGCTCCTCTACACGGGCTACATCGGCTTCACGAACTACGGCACCGGTCACAACGGGAGCAAAGAGCAGGCGATCTCGTCGCTGCTCGCCTCCGCGCAGGAGCGCGTCGAGGACTCCCCGACGTATCCCGTCACGGTGGTCGAGCAGTTCGGCACCTACGGCCTCCTCGTCACGGATCCCGACGACGGGGATGCGCTCCTCGGCACGGCGGAGCAGCCTCTCGCCGAGGTCGACGCGGAGTTCGAGGGTGGCAAGGCCGTCGCCGTCGACGGGTGGACCACGCTTCCGCTGGCCACCGTCTTCACCCTGTCGGAGGAGCTGGAGCAGCTCTCCGTCCCGTTCAGCGACGACCCCAACGACGGCAGCCTCCGTGCACCCGACGGGCAGAACGGCTACCTGTACGTCTCGACGCTGACCTACGACGCCGCTGCCGACACGATCACGGACACCGCGACCGGCACGGTCTACAGCGATACCGGCGACGGTGCGTTCACCGCGGAGGACGGCGAGCAGCTGCTGCCCGGCTGGCAGACCACGGTCGGCTTCGACAACTTCGTCCGCGCGGTGACCGACGAGTCCATCCGCGGTCCGCTCATCTCGGTCACCGTCTGGACCTTCGTCTTCGCGCTGGTTTCCGTCGCGACGACCTTCTTCCTCGGCCTGCTGCTCGCGCTCGTCTTCAACAACACGCGCATGCGCTTCCGCAACGGCTACCGGATCATCCTCATCCTCCCGTACGCCTTCCCCGCGTTCCTCTCCGCGCTCGTCTGGGCCGGGATGATGAACGAGAGCTTCGGGTTCATCAACCAGGTGCTGTTCGGTGGCGCGGCCATCCCGTGGCTCACCGATCCGGTGCTGGCGAAGGTGTCCGTGCTGCTGGTGAACCTCTGGCTCGGCTTCCCGTACATGTTCCTCGTCTGCATGGGCGCGCTGCAGGGCATCCCGGACGACGTGAACGAGGCCGCCGTCATGGACGGCGCGAACGCGTGGCAGATCTTCCGCCGCATCAAGCTGCCGCTGCTGCTGGTGACCGTGGCGCCGCTGCTGATCTCGTCGTTCGCGTTCAACTTCAACAACTTCAACCTGATCTACATGCTGACCAAGGGCGGCCCGCGCTTCAGCGACGTGTCGATCCCCGTCGGCCACACGGACATCCTCATCTCGATGGTCTACAAGGTGGCCTTCACCGGTCAGACCCGCGACTACGGTCTCGCCTCCGCCTTCACGATCCTGATCTTCGTCGTGGTCGCGACGATCTCGATCATCAGCTTCCGCAAGACCAAGGCCCTCGAGGAGCTGAACTGACATGAGCACCGTCCCCAGCACCGCCACCGCCCCGCGCACCGCTCCGCCGCGTCGTTCGTTCGGCGCCTGGTTCGCCGACACCGGATGGCGTCACCTCGTCGCCATCGTGGTGAGCGCCTTCGCCCTCTTCCCGCTCCTGTACGTCGTGTCGGCCTCGCTCAACCCGAAGGGCACGCTCACCGGGTCGAACCAGCTCTTCTCGGCCATCGGGATCGACAGTTACGTGCGCATCCTCAGCGACCCGCAGAACCCGTACGGAACGTGGTTCCTGAACACGCTGCTCATCGCGGTCGTGACGGGCGCGGTCACCGTGTTCATTGGAGCGTGTGCGGCATATGCCTTCTCCCGCATGCGCTTCGCGGGCCGTCGCGTGGGGCTCGTCACCATCGTCGTGGTGCAGATGTTCCCGCAGCTCCTCGCTGTGGTCGCGATCTTCCTGCTGATGTCGACGCTGGGGGACTGGTTCCCGGCGATCGGCCTCAACACGCACACCGGCCTGATCCTCGTCTATCTCGGCGGCGCGCTCGGTGTGAACACCTACCTGATGTACGGCTTCTTCAACACGATCCCGAAGGAGATCGACGAGGCCGCCCGCATCGACGGCGCCGGGCACGCGCGGATCTTCTTCACGATCATCCTCCGCCTGGTCGCCCCGATCCTCGCGGTCGTCGGTCTGCTCTCCTTCATCGGCACGGTGAACGAGTACGTGATCGCCAGCGTCATGCTCGTCGACGTGGATCAGCAGACCCTCGTCGTCGGTCTGACCAAGCTCGTGGCGAACCCTCGCTACGCCGACTGGTCGGCCTTCTCCGCCGGCGCGGTCATGGCGGCGATCCCGGTGATGGTCCTCTTCCTCTTCCTGCAGAAGTACATCGTCGGCGGTCTCACCGCGGGGGCGACCAAGGGCTGATCGACGCATCGGGCAGCGCTAGCGTGCGTCACATGCTACCTTGTGAGGCATGACAGCGGACGCCGGGGCGCAGATGCGCAAGGGGGTGGTGGAGTACTGCGTGCTCGGCCTGCTCTCGCGCGAGCCCATGTACGGCTGGCAGCTGTCGGAGGCACTCACCGGCGCCGGGCTGATCGCCAGCATCGGCACCCTCTACCCGCTGCTCGGGCGGTTGCGGGACAACGGCTGGGTGACGACGTTCGACCGGCCGTCCGAGAGCGGTCCGGCGCGCAAGTACTACCGGCTCACGGATGCCGGTATCGATCAGCTCGCGCGCTTCCGGGCGCAGTGGGCGCCGTTCGCCCGTGCCGTCACGGGCATGGTGGGGGAAGGATGACCATGACCGAGAAGACCGCAGCCGAGCTGCGTGACGACTACCTGGCCCGGCTGGACGAGGCGATGCGCGGCCTCCCGCACGGTGTCGCGTCGGACATCCGCGGCGGGATCGCGGAGGAGCTCGACGGGCTCGACGCGGAGGCGACCGCGGAACGGATCGACAGGCTGGGGGATCCCCGAGGGATCGCCCGTGAAGCGGGGGACGAGGTGCCGACGGTGCCGCCCGTCGTGTTCCCTGCGCCCGCGCCCGCTCCGTCGGCACCTCGCACGCCGACGACGGCGACGCGGGGCTTCGCGATCGCGGCCGCGCTCACCCTGAGCTTCGGCGGGATCGTGGTGCCGGTCGTCGGCTGGTTCGTGGGCGCGGTGCTCGTGAGCCTCAGTGCGATGTGGCGGACCTGGGAGAAGGCGCTCGCGATCCTCGTGCCCTTCGCGGCCACGGGGCTGTCCTTCCTGATCACCTCGACCATGACGGGGTTCTCGACGGGGTCGGCCTCCGGCAGCTCGACCGACGGCGACGCGGTGTCGGACGTGGTGAACCCGCTCGTCCCGTCCTTCGGGGAGTGGCACCTGCTCCTGCTGCTGGGGTTCCTGCTGGTCCCGGCCTCCGGGCTCTGGCTGCTGTGGCGGATGCGCGGCCGCGGCGTCCGCTGACCGAGGCCGCCGCGTCGCGGCGTTGCTCACGGCCCGGGCGGGGGCGCGGGCCTACGGTGGGACCATGGCACGGGTGGGTGGTCGGAACCTCGGGATGAGCTGGTTCGCCGGCATCGTGTGCGCCGGGATCGTCGGCGCTCTGGTCTGGCTCTCACTGCCGATGC
This sequence comes from Microbacterium paraoxydans, assembly GCF_019056515.1. Taxonomy (NCBI): domain Bacteria; kingdom Bacillati; phylum Actinomycetota; class Actinomycetes; order Micrococcales; family Microbacteriaceae; genus Microbacterium; species Microbacterium paraoxydans. The sequence continues at coordinate 2,692,670 of NZ_CP064873.1, read as the reverse complement.
TCCCGATCCTCGCGCAGTTCGCCGGCGACGCGCTCCGCAGCACTTTCCCCTGAGCCGCGGAACCCGCGCGGCGACGCGTATGGCGACACGACGGCACGCCTCCGGAAGCGCCGGGACGCGCGGCGGTAATCTCGCACTGCACATCCCCGATGAGAGGCGCATCCCATGAGTGATCCCGAGGCTCGTCAGCCCGAGAAGTCGAACGACGTCGACGACGTCGTCGGCAGCGCGAACGCCGGTCTCGACGCCGCAGCGGCAGCCCGCGGAGATGTTCCCGGCGGCGCGGACGACGTCGACCGCTCGCGTGCCGAAGGCGCGACGCCGGCGTCTGCGGAGACGCCGGCCGACCAGGCCGCAGCGCGGCAGGAGCCCGCGGTCGACCCCGATCTCGCCGCGTTCGAGGCCGCCGAGCGGGAGCACCCCGGCACCTTCGCCTCCTCCGCACCGGCACCGAGCCGCACGGAGGGCGACCGTCCCGGCGCCGACCGCTTCGGTGACGAGCGACGCGACGCGACCCCCGAGACGTCGCTGTACGCGACGCCGGAGACCTCGCTGTACGACACCTCGGCCCCCCGCGCGCACGAGGAGTCGGCCATGGCAGGCGCCGCCTACGCCTCCCATGCCGACGACACCGACACCCGGATCGTGCCCTCCGAGCCGCTCACGAACGGTGCCGCTGCCGCCGCGCCGCAGCCTCAGCAGCCGCAGCCGATCTTCGTGCAGGCGCCGGAGCCGCCGCGCGAGCGCGGCAACCGCGGCACCGCCGGGGCCATCGGCCTGCTCGCCACCGTCGCCTTCGCGCTGCTCTACCTCGCGACCGTCCTCGGCCTCGGCGCTCTCGCCGGCGACGTGAACGGGGAGAACATCGGCGAGGCGCTCGTGGCCCCGCTGCTCACCTGGGGCTTCTGGACGCCGGTGGTCGTGTTCTTCCTCGGCTTCTGGCTCCTCGGAGCGATCATCAACCGTGGCCGCTGGGGCCTGTGGGTGGTGTTCGGCATCGTGGTCGGACTCATCGCCTACGCCGGACACATCCTGGGGCAGCTCTTCGAGGCGCCGTTCTGGAAGCTCACGGCGTCGCAGGGCCTCGAACTCGCGGGGGAGCAGCTGCTGGCACCGCTGGCGATCGCGGCCTTCGTGTTCGCCCGCGAGCTCACGATCTGGTTCGGCGCCTGGGTGGCCCGCAGCGGCGCCCGCAAGACCGAGCTGAACGAGGAGGCGCAGCGCGAGTACGAGCGCACCCTCGAGGCCGGTCCCACCCTGTCGAGGTAATCACGAACACCACCACGCCGAACCCCCGCGGGCCCGAGTCCGCGGGGGTTTCGGCTGTCCTCGCGGCAGTGATGGCCACCATCGCCTTCTTCGCTCTCGCCGTCTTCGGCCTGGGTGCGCTCAGCGTCGCCACCGACCGGGACATCATCGATGCACCGGGCCTCGGGCAGATCCCCGGGGTGTCCGGCATGGTCGCGGCGGTCGTGGTGTTCGCACTGGTCCTGTGGGCGACGGTGCGGCGGGGACACGCCTCCTTCGGCTCCGCTCCCGTGATCGCGCTGCTCACGGCCCTCGTGCACCTGGCCACCGTCTGGTTCGCCGTGCTCGTCGCGACGAGCGACGTGGTCGTGGCCACGGCCGTCGCCGGAGATCTCGTCCGCGGCGGCGCGAGTCTCGTGCTCCTCGCCGCGGCGGCGGTGGCCGCCTGGGGCGGGATCGCCCTGCGCCGCACGAAGTCGGCGCAGCCGCGATGGCCGTGGGAGCGCGACGAGGGGGAATGACACCCCGGAAATCCGCGCCGTGAGCGGCGACGCGCCGTACGCTGGTGGGGTGGAGCGCTCATTGGAGACGCAGGTCGACCAGGCCGTCGAGGCCTGGTTGCGCTGGGTGCCGCGCTGGGAGCCGGCGACGCACCGCGGCCGGACCGCGCCCTGCCGACGCTGTCTCGGCTCGCCCATCCTCGCCGCCGCGGGAATCGCCGGCACCACCCCGCACGGCGTCCAGCACGGCCTGTCGACGCGCATCAAGACGATCGTCGACCACGCGGTCGCCGAGTACACCGCGCGGAACCTCCCCACGCTGCAGCGGGAACTCGACCAGCAGGCCGCGCGCAACAGGGCACGCAGCTATCGACCGACGGAAGACCTCGACCCCGAGTTCGAGGGCATGCCGCTGGACCCGGAGCCGGTGCCCGGTGCCCCCTTCCTCTTCACGATCGCCGGCCTCGCCGACGACTCCGCGGCCGAGCTGCCACCGCTGCCTCCGCTCTCCGACGAGGCCAAGACGGCACTGCGACAGGAGGTCGCCCTCGCGGACGAGTACGCGAACCTCGTCGGCCGGGAGATCTGCGGGATCCTGCTCCGGCACCGCATCACGATCCAGGCGGCGGTGTCCCGGCACGTCGAGCCGCAGATCGAGGCGCTCCTCGCCGAGCTGACGGAGTCGCTGGACTCCCCGTTCGACCCCGACATCCCCTGACTCCGCGCGGGCCGGGCGAGGGCGGCCGTCATTTGACCGTCAGGTTACGCGGCATTACACTTGATCAGGTGTGTGCACGTCCTGACGTGCGCGCTGGGCGTCGGCACCTCGCCGGTCCGCCCCCACGGCATACCCACCACACCAAAAGCTCGCCGGTTCCGGCGTGCCGGTGGGTCATGATGTGAAACCCATCACGCTGTCACCGTGCAGCACTATGAGGAGAGAACGTGCCAACCATTCAGCAGTTGGTTCGCAAGGGTCGCTCGCCCAAGGTCTCGAAGACCAAGGCGCCCGCGCTCAAGTCGAACCCGCAGCAGGCCGGGGTCTGCACCCGCGTCTACACCACCACCCCGAAGAAGCCGAACTCGGCGATGCGCAAGGTCGCTCGTGTGAAGCTCCGCAACGGGACCGAGGTCACCGCGTACATCCCCGGTGAGGGCCACAACCTGCAGGAGCACTCCCTGGTGCTCGTCCGCGGCGGTCGTGTGAAGGACCTCCCCGGTGTGCGTTACAAGATCGTCCGTGGCGCTCTGGACACCCAGGCCGTCAAGAACCGTAAGCAGGCTCGTTCCCGCTACGGCGCGAAGAAGGGTTGAGTTAGATGCCTCGTAAGGGTCCCGCCCCCAAGCGCCCCGTCGTCAACGACCCGGTCTACGGCGCTCCGATCGTCACCTCGCTGGTGAACAAGATCCTCGTCGACGGCAAGAAGTCGCTGGCCGAGTCGATCGTCTACGGCGCCCTCCGCGGCGTCGAGGCGAAGAACGGCCAGGACGCCGTCGCCACCCTGAAGAAGGCGCTCGACAACGTGCGCCCCACGCTCGAGGTCCGCAGCCGCCGCGTCGGTGGCTCGACCTACCAGGTTCCGGTCGAGGTCAAGCCGCACCGCGCGAACACCCTCGCGCTGCGCTGGCTCGTGAGCTACGCCAAGGGTCGTCGTGAGAAGACGATGACCGAGCGTCTCCAGAACGAGATCCTGGACGCGTCGAACGGCCTCGGTGCCGCGGTCAAGCGCCGCGAGGACACCCACAAGATGGCCGAGTCGAACCGCGCGTTCGCTCACTACCGCTGGTAACCCCTTCGACGGGCTCAGGGACCCTTCCGCGTTCCTGGGCCCGTCGCACCCCCTCTTCGCAGTACACCTGCTGCTCCAATAGATAAGGACACTCCTGTGGCACAAGACGTGCTCACGGACCTGAGCAAGGTCCGCAACATCGGCATCATGGCGCACATCGATGCCGGCAAGACCACGACGACCGAGCGCATCCTGTTCTACACGGGCGTCAACCACAAGCTCGGCGAAACGCACGACGGTGCCTCGACCACCGACTGGATGGAGCAGGAGAAGGAGCGCGGCATCACGATCACGTCTGCCGCCGTGACCTGCTTCTGGAACAAGAACCAGATCAACATCATCGACACCCCCGGTCACGTGGACTTCACGGTCGAGGTGGAGCGCTCGCTCCGCGTCCTCGACGGCGCGGTCGCCGTGTTCGACGGCAAGGAGGGCGTCGAGCCCCAGTCCGAGACCGTGTGGCGTCAGGCCGACAAGTACAACGTCCCCCGCATCTGCTTCGTCAACAAGATGGACAAGCTCGGCGCGGACTTCTACTTCACGGTCGACACGATCATCAACCGCCTCGGCGCCAAGCCGCTGGTGCTGCAGCTCCCGATCGGTGCCGAGAACGACTTCGTCGGCGTCATCGACCTCATCGAGATGCGCGCCCTGGTGTGGCCCGGCGACGCCAAGGGTGACGTGACCATGGGTGCCTCCTACGAGGTGCAGGAGATCCCGGCCGACCTCAAGGACAAGGCCGAGGACTACCGCCAGCAGCTGCTGGAGACGGTCGCCGAGACCGACGAGGAGCTTCTCGAGAAGTTCTTCGGCGGCGAGGAGCTCACCGTCGCGGAGATCAAGGGCGCCATCCGCAAGATGGTCATCGCCAGCGAGATCTACCCGGTCCTCTGCGGCTCCGCCTTCAAGAACCGCGGTGTGCAGCCGATGCTGGACGCCGTCGTCGACTACCTCCCCTCCCCGCTGGACGTGCCCGCCATCGAGGCGCACGACCCGAAGGACGAGGAGAAGATCATCGAGCGTCACCCCGACGCGAAGGACCCGTTCGCGGCCCTGGCCTTCAAGGTCGCCGTGCACCCGTTCTTCGGCCGTCTGACGTACGTGCGCGTCTACTCGGGCGAGCTCGAGTCGGGCGCCCAGGTCATCAACTCGACCAAGGGCAAGAAGGAGCGCATCGGGAAGATCTTCCAGATGCACGCCAACAAGGAGAACCCGGTCGACAAGCTGACCGCCGGCAACATCTACGCCGTCATCGGCCTGAAGGACACCACCACCGGTGACACCCTCGCCGACATCGCGCAGCCGGTCGTCCTCGAGTCGATGACGTTCCCGGAGCCGGTGATCGAGGTCGCCATCGAGCCGAAGACCAAGGCCGACCAGGAGAAGCTGGGTCTCGCGATCCAGAAGCTCGCTGAGGAGGACCCGACCTTCCGCACGGAGCTCAACCCCGAGACCGGTCAGACGACCATCAAGGGCATGGGCGAGCTGCACCTCGACATCCTCGTGGACCGCATGAAGCGCGAGTTCCGCGTCGAGGCGAACGTCGGCAAGCCGCAGGTGGCGTATCGCGAGACGATCCGCAAGGCCGTCGAGAAGCACGACTACACGCACAAGAAGCAGACCGGTGGATCGGGCCAGTTCGCCAAGATCCAGTTCAACATCGAGCCGCTCGAGCTCGACGGCGAGAAGACGTACGAGTTCGTGAACGCGGTCACCGGTGGCCGCATCCCGCGCGAGTACATCGGCTCGATCGACGCCGGTTTCCAGGACGCCATGAACGTCGGTGTCCTCGCGGGCTACCCGATGGTGGGCGTCAAGGCGACCATCGTCGACGGTGCGGCGCACGACGTCGACTCCTCGGAGATGGCGTTCAAGATCGCGGGCTCCATGGGCTTCAAGGAGGCCGCGCGCCGTGCCAACCCCGTGCTGCTCGAGCCGCTGATGGCCGTCGAGGTCCGTACTCCGGAGGAGTACATGGGCGACGTCATCGGCGACCTGAACTCGCGTCGTGGCCAGATCCAGTCGATGGAGGACGCCGCCGGCGTCAAGGTCGTGCGCGCCGCGGTGCCGCTGTCCGAGATGTTCGGCTACATCGGCGACCTGCGCTCGAAGACCTCGGGCCGTGCCGTCTACTCCATGGAGTTCGACAGCTACGCCGAGGTCCCGCGCGCGGTGGCCGACGAGATCGTCCAGAAGGCCAAGGGCGAGTAACACTTCTGGGAACCCTGGGTCGCTGAGCCTGTCGAAGCACCCGGGGTTCCCAGGTCACCTACAACTTCACATTCCCTCTCTACTAAACTGAGAACCTAACCCGTAGAGAACCGGTCGCAAACCAGTGCCCGGCACCTCTACAACGACGTCCTGAGGAGGACCCAGTGGCTAAGGCCAAGTTCGAGCGGACCAAGCCGCACGTCAACATCGGAACGATCGGTCACGTCGACCACGGCAAGACCACGCTCTCCGCAGCGATCTCGAAGGTGCTTGCTGACAAGTACCCGTCCGACACGAACGTGCAGCGTGACTTCGCTTCCATCGACTCGGCGCCGGAAGAGCGCCAGCGCGGTATCACGATCAACATCTCGCACATCGAGTACGAGACCCCGAAGCGCCACTACGCCCACGTTGACGCCCCCGGCCACGCCGACTACGTCAAGAACATGATCACGGGTGCGGCGCAGATGGACGGCGCGATCCTCGTCGTCGCGGCCACCGACGGCCCGATGGCGCAGACGCGCGAGCACGTGCTGCTCGCCAAGCAGGTCGGCGTCCCCTACCTGCTCGTCGCGCTGAACAAGTCCGACGCGGTCGACGACGAGGAGATCCTGGAGCTCGTCGAGCTCGAGGTCCGCGAGCTGCTCTCGAGCCAGGGCTTCGACGGCGACAACGCTCCCGTCGTCCGTGTCTCCGCTCTCAAGGCCCTCGAGGGCGACGAGAAGTGGGTCGACGCGATCCTCGAGCTCATGCAGGCTGTCGACGACAGCGTTCCGGACCCGGAGCGTGACCGTGACAAGCCGTTCCTCATGCCCGTCGAGGACGTCTTCACGATCACCGGTCGTGGCACCGTCGTCACGGGTCGCGCCGAGCGTGGCACCCTGGCCATCAACTCCGAGGTCGAGATCGTGGGTCTGCGCCCGACGCAGAAGACGACCGTCACCGGTATCGAGATGTTCCACAAGCAGCTCGACGAGGCCTGGGCCGGCGAGAACTGTGGTCTGCTCCTCCGCGGCACCAAGCGCGAGGACGTGGAGCGCGGCCAGGTCATCGTGAAGCCGGGTTCGGTCACGCCGCACACCGACTTCGAGGGCACGGCCTACATCCTGTCCAAGGACGAGGGTGGCCGCCACAACCCCTTCTACACGAACTACCGTCCGCAGTTCTACTTCCGCACCACGGACGTCACCGGCGTCATCACGCTGCCCGAGGGCACCGAGATGGTCATGCCCGGCGACACCACCGACATGACGGTCGAGCTGATCCAGCCGATCGCCATGGAGGAGGGCCTCGGCTTCGCCATCCGTGAGGGTGGTCGTACGGTCGGCGCCGGTACGGTGACGAAGATCATCAAGTAAGCATCTGCTTCCTCGCAAAGGGGTCGAGCCTTCGGGCTCGACCCCTTTGTCGTCGGTGGGCGCGGCATGAGCCCGCGCATCGATCCCCTAGGATGAGAACGCCGCGAGGCCGCGGCGCAACCGTCTCCGGCGGGACCGAGTTCCCGCCGGGTCATCCGATATATCAAAATGACGGTTCTACGGAGTCGTACCGTGCCCATGAGGCTCGAAGAGGAGAAGCATGTCCCCGGGGGAGTGGTTCGTCGCGTTCAGACGAGCGTGGCTGGGGATGCTCATCGCCTTCCTGCTGTGCGTCATCGGCTCGGGGGCTCTGCTACTCGTCACGCCGCCCGCGTACGAGGCCGAGGCGGAGATCGTCTTCAGCGCCGACCCGGGGGCGACGAACTTCGTCCCGCGCACCGTGGCGACGAACGCCGCGGTGCGGGCACGCTCCGCGAGCGTCATCGCGACCGTGGCCGAGAGGTTCGACGTGGACCGGTCGGAGCTCGCCGACGGAGTGTCGGCGACCTGGATCGCGGACACCTCGATGACGGCCATCATGGTCACGCACACCGACCCTCGTCTGGCTGCGGATCTCGCCACCGCGATCGCGGAGACGGCAGCCGACCAGGCCGGGTCCGACGTCCGTGCCCGCGCCTATGGGGCGGCGATCCCCGAGTCCCCGGTGCGGCCTCAGGTCGCGACCACTCTGGCCGTCGGGGTCCTTCTCGGGATCGCGCTCGCTCTCGTCTACGTCGCACTGCGGTTCGCGCTCTCCCGACGGATCCGTTCCGTGGCCGACGCAGCCGACCTGACCGGGCTCCCCGCCTATGCGCTTCCGAGCGGTGAGCTCACGGAGGAGCAGACGCACGAGCTCCAGATGCTCACCAGCGTGTGGGCAGGGGAAGGACGAGCCATAGCCCTGCTGCCCGTGGACGCCACCATCGACGTCTCCGCGGTGGTCGAGCGCATCGAGGCCGGGCCCGCCGGGCTGACCGTCGTGCGCCTGCCGCTGTCCCGGAAGGGCATCCCCGACGCGGCTGCTCTTCAGCGCGACGGCGCGCTCGTCCTCCTCATGAAGATCGGCGAGACCAGCAGACGCGCGGCGGACACGCTGGGCCACCTCCGACGTGACGGCGTGGCGAACCTGCGCGGGGTGATCGTCCTCGGCAGCGGCACGCGACGGCGTGCGACGAGCGTCGTGAGCGAACCGGCGAACGAAGGACGCGCATGAGCACGGTGGACGAGACCGAGCGCCGCAAGGGCCATCTCTTCGCCCTCGATGGACTCGCGTGGACGGTGGCGGGCCTGCGACCAGGAGTTCACCGTGGGCACCATGCGGCTCTACCTGGCCCCGCAGGAGACGCGGACGCTGACCTACGAGTTCGTCGCCGACTCCGACCAGGCCACGAAGATCGAGGTGGACACGACCCCGGTCGTGACCCCGACCACGCTCACCCAGAACGCGGTCACCTGTCAGTGACCGCGGTGAGGGCGGTCGACTCTGGTGACGACGCGCCGCTTCGTGCAGACTAGGCGCACATCGCACATCGTCTCCGAAGGGGAATCATGGGTATCGAGGACGCCGTCAACAAGGGCAAGGACCTGTACGAGCAGAACAAGGACAAGCTCGCCGAAGCCGTCAAGAGCGAGCAGGCCGAAGACATCAGCGACAAGGTGCTCGACGGCGTCGCCGACTTCGCGAAGAAGATCGCACCGGGCGCGGCGGACAAGATCGACGAGATCCGCGACAGCGCGGACAAGAGCATCGGCAACGAGTAGAGCCGAACGTCTCCGCGGAAGAGCGGCGGCCCCCGAGACCGGGGCCGCCGCTCTTCCGCGTCCGGGGGAATGCCGGTGCACAGCGCCCTCGGTTGTGGCGCATTCGCGGATACATCGAGTAGGATCATGTCGACCGCCTGGGGATCTTGCGGTCGGGGGCGCCGAAGGGGTTCGGCTCCCGAATCACGCGGTTCGTCCGCGTTGGAAATCTGGGGAAAACGATTTTGGGGATCATCGTGCGACGCGCGCACTCCGTGCGCCTGAGCGTCTCCCCGCCTGCGCGGCGGGTCTTCCGCCGTGCCCTCGGTCGAGGCGTCCGGCGTCCCTTCACGCTGGATTCCTCGCGTTCGGTGTGCCCCCTCGCACTGAACGCCCTCCCCAAGCGGGGCGAGGCATGGGGATGCCTCGCCCCGCGCTCCTCCGCGGGCTGAACGCTCGCGGAGGAGGGGGTCCCTGAGAGTCCGGTGAGCGCGACACGCCCGGGTTTGCAGAAGTGAAATCCGCCGTGGCAGAATAGACAGGTTCGATATTCCGTCGCCGCTGTGCTTGCGCCGGATCACTGCCAGGGCAGTGCATAGACGGCGCCTCCTCCGGGAGGCCGCAGGGTTCTAGGCCGCGGGCAGCAGAACACAATCCCGACACCTTCATCATCGAGGGCACTGCCGTGCGCGGCGGGGGTCGGGCATCCGTCACCTCCGGGTGTACGGCTGACAGCAGAACAGTGGTGCAGCCTCTTCGACAGGCTCCCGACCGCGAGGTCGAGGGCCCGAGAAGAACGAGTGCCGAGGCGCGAACAGCGCCGACGTGCGTCCAATGCCCCAGGGCCACCCGGTCCCGGACGGTAAGACGCTTAAAGAGAGAGAGCAGACAATGGCGGGACAGAAGATCCGCATTCGCCTGAAGTCGTATGACCACGAGGTCATCGACACGTCCGCACGCAAGATCGTCGACACCGTGACCCGTGCGGGCGCGACCGTCGTCGGACCCGTGCCCCTTCCGACCGAGAAGAACGTCGTGTGCGTCATCCGGTCGCCCCACAAGTACAAGGACAGCCGCGAGCACTTCGAGATGCGCACCCACAAGCGCCTGATCGACATCGTCGACCCGACGCCCAAGGCCGTCGACTCGCTGATGCGTCTCGACCTGCCGGCCGACGTCAACATCGAGATCAAGCTCTGAGGTTCGACATGGCTGACATCAACTCCAAGGTTTCCAAGGGCATGCTCGGCACCAAGCTCGGCATGACCCAGGTCTGGAACGAGAACGGCAAGCTCGTTCCCGTCACCGTCATCGAGCTCGCGCCGAACGTGGTCACCCAGATCCGTACCCCCGAGAAGGACGGCTACAACGCCGTGCAGATCGCGTACGGCCAGATCGACCCGCGCAAGGTGAACAAGCCCCTCTCGGCTCACTTCGAGGCTGCCGGCGTCACGCCGCGCCGCCACGTGACCGAGGTCCGCACGGCCGACGCCGCCGACTACACCCTGGGCCAGGAGCTCACGGTGGACGGCACGTTCGAGGCCGGCCAGCTCGTCGACGTCGTCGGCACGAGCAAGGGCAAGGGCACCGCCGGTGTCATGAAGCGCCACAACTTCAAGGGCGTCTCGGCATCGCACGGTGCGCACCGCAACCACCGCAAGCCCGGCTCCATCGGCGCATCGTCGACCCCGAGCCGCGTCTTCAAGGGCATGCGCATGGCCGGCCGTATGGGTGGCGAGCGCGTGACCGTCCTCAACCTCACGGTGCACGCCATCGACATCGAGAAGGGACTCATGCTCGTCAAGGGCGCCGTCCCCGGTGCTCGCGGCCGCATCGTCTACGTCCGCAACGCAGTGAAGGGTGCCTGATCATGGCTGACTCCACTCTCGCGCTCGACGTCCTCAAGGCAGACGGCAAGAAGGCAGGCTCCGTCGAGCTTCCCGCCGCGCTGTTCGACGTCAAGACGAACATCCCGCTCATCCACCAGGTCGTCGTCGCGCAGCTCGCGGCGGCTCGCCAGGGCACGCACTCGACCAAGCGTCGTGGCGAGGTCTCGGGTGCCGGCCGCAAGCCCTTCAAGCAGAAGGGCACGGGTAACGCCCGCCAGGGCTCGATCCGCGCGCCGCACATGACCGGCGGTGGCATCGTGCACGGCCCGAAGCCGCGCGACTACTCGCAGCGCACCCCCAAGAAGATGATCGCGGCCGCCCTGCTGGGCGCGCTCAGCGACCGCTTCCGCGGTGACCGTCTGCACGCGATCGACACGTTCGGCACCGACGGCGCGCCGTCGACCAAGGCCGCCGCGGGCTTCCTCGCCCAGGTCGCCACGTCGAAGAACGTCCTCGTGGTCATCGAGCGCGGCGACGAGCTCGCGCTCAAGAGCATCCGCAACCTCGGCCACGTCCACGTGCTGACGTTCGACCAGCTCAACGCCTACGACGTGCTCGTCTCCGACGACATCGTCTTCACCCAGGCCGCGCTCGAGGGCTTCATCGCCTCCAAGTCCGGCGCCAACCAGGAGGTCTCCGCATGAGCGAGCAGGCATCTGTTCTCCAGACGGCCCTGAACAAGGACCCGCGCGACATCATCCTGAAGCCGGTCGTGTCCGAGAAGAGCTACGGCCTGATCGACGAGGGCAAGTACACCTTCCTCGTCGACCCGCGCGCTTCGAAGACCGAGATCAAGCTCGCCATCGAGAAGATCTTCGGCGTCAAGGTCGCGTCCGTCAACACGATCAACCGCGTCGGCAAGGCCCGTCGCACCCGCTTCGGCACCGGTAAGCGCAAGGACACCAAGCGCGCCATCGTGAGCCTGAAGTCGGGCACCATCGACATCTTCACGGCAATCGGCTGATCCGGGGGATAAGGACAATCATGGCTATTCGCAAGTACAAGCCCACGACCCCGGGCCGTCGCGGCTCGTCGGTGGCTGACTTCGCCGAGATCACCCGATCGACGCCGGAGAAGTCGCTGCTGCGCCCGATCTCGAAGACCGGTGGTCGCAACAACCAGGGCCGCATCACGACCCGTCACATCGGTGGTGGCCACAAGCGCCAGTACCGCGTCATCGACTTCCGTCGCAATGACAAGGACGGCGTGAACGCCAAGGTCGCGCACATCGAGTACGACCCCAACCGCACCGCGCGCATCGCGCTGCTGCACTACTTCGACGGCGAGAAGCGCTACATCCTCGCGCCGGCGAAGCTGAAGCAGGGCGACATCGTCGAGTCGGGCCCCGCGGCGGACATCAAGCCGGGAAACAACCTCCCGCTGAAGAACATCCCCACGGGTACCGTCATCCACGCCATCGAGCTCCGCCCCGGCGGCGGCGCGAAGATGGCGCGTTCGGCCGGTGCGTCGGTCCGCCTCGTCGCCAAGGACGGCCCCTACGCCCAGCTGCGTCTGCCCTCCGGTGAGATCCGCAACGTCGATGCGCGCTGCCGCGCGACCATCGGCGAGGTCGGCAACGCCGAGCAGTCGAACATCAACTGGGGCAAGGCCGGCCGCATGCGCTGGAAGGGCGTCCGCCCGACCGTCCGCGGTGTCGCGATGAACCCGGTCGACCACCCGCACGGTGGTGGTGAGGGCAAGACGTCCGGTGGACGTCACCCCGTCTCCCCGTGGGGTCAGGCCGAGGGCCGCACCCGCCACGCCAACAAGGAAAGCGACAAGTACATCGTGCGTCGTCGCAACGCCGGCAAGAAGCGCAAGTAGGAGTAAGAGAAGATGCCTCGCAGTCTCAAGAAGGGCCCCTTCGTCGACGAGCACCTGCTTCGCAAGGTGGTCGTGCAGAACGAAGCCGGCACGAAGAACGTCATCAAGACCTGGTCCCGCCGGTCCATGATCATCCCGGCCATGCTGGGTCACACGATCGCGGTCCACGACGGTCGCAAGCACATCCCCGTGTTTGTCTCCGAGACCATGGTCGGTCACAAGCTGGGCGAGTTCGCGCCCACCCGCACCTTCCGCGGCCACGAGAAGGACGACAAGAAGGGCCGTCGCCGCTGACGCGGCGGCGATAGAGGAGAGAGAAATGGTGGAGTCCATCGCACGCGTGCGACACATCCGCGTGACCCCTCAGAAGGCTCGTCGTGTCGTCGCGCTCATCAAGGGCAAGCAGGCCCAGGAGGCTCTGGCGATCCTGAAGTTCGCTCAGCAGTCCGCCAGTGAGCCGATCTACAAGCTTGTCGCGTCGGCCATGGCCAACGCGCAGGTCAAGGCGGATCGTGACGGCGAGTACCTCGACGAGCAGGACCTGTACGTGAAGAACGCGTACGTGGACGAGGGCACGACGCTCAAGCGTTTCCAGCCCCGTGCACAGGGTCGCGCTTTCCAGATCAAGAAGCGCACGAGCCACATCACGGTCGTGCTCTCGACGCCGGAGGCGGCTCCTGCCGCGGCCGGCGACAGCAACAAGAAGGCGAGCAAGTAATGGGACAGAAGGTCAACCCGTACGGCTTCCGCCTCGGCATCACCACGGACCACGTGTCGCGCTGGTTCTCCGACTCGACGAAGCCGGGTCAGCGTTACGCCGACTACGTGGCCGAGGACATCAAGATCCGTCGCCTGCTGCAGACGCAGCTCGACCGTGCCGGCGTCTCGAACATCGAGATCGAGCGCACCCGTGACCGCGTCCGCGTCGACATCCACACCGCCCGCCCGGGCATCGTGATCGGTCGTCGTGGTGCAGAGGCCGAGCGCATCCGCGGCGACCTCGAGAAGCTCACGGGCAAGCAGATCCAGCTGAACATCCTCGAGGTCAAGAACCCCGAGGCCGACGCTCAGCTGGTCGCCCAGGGCATCGCCGAGCAGCTCTCGGCTCGCGTGGCGTTCCGTCGCGCGATGCGCAAGGGTCTGCAGGGCGCGCAGCGCGCCGGCGCCAAGGGCATCCGCATCCAGGTCTCGGGCCGTCTCGGCGGCGCCGAGATGAGCCGGTCGGAGTTCTACCGCGAGGGTCGTGTGCCGCTGCACACGCTGCGCGCGAACATCGACTACGGCTTCTACGAGGCCAAGACCACCTTCGGCCGCATCGGCGTGAAGGTGTGGATCTACAAGGGCGACCTCACCGCCAAGGAGCTCGCGCGCGAGCAGGCCAACGCGCCGAAGTCGCGCCGTGACGACCGTGGTGACCGCCGCCGTGCCCCGCGCAACGAGGCACCTGTTGCAGAAGGAGCGTCGGCATAATGCTCATCCCCCGTAAGGTCAAGTACCGCAAGCAGCACCACCCGGGGCGCTCGGGTCAGGCCACCGGCGGCACGAAGGTCTCCTTCGGCGAGTTCGGCATCCAGGCCCTCACCCCCGCGTACGTGACGAACCGTCAGATCGAGTCCGCTCGTATCGCGATGACCCGTCACATCAAGCGTGGCGGCAAGGTGTGGATCAACATCTACCCGGACCGTCCGCTCACGAAGAAGCCGGCCGAGACCCGCATGGGTTCCGGTAAGGGTTCCCCCGAGTGGTGGGTCGCCAACGTCAAGCCGGGCCGCGTCCTCTTCGAGGTCGCGGGTGTCGACGAGCAGCTCGCTCGCGAGGCACTGACCCGTGCAATCCACAAGCTGCCGCTCAAGGCACGCATCATCAAGCGCGAGGAGGGCGACGCGTAATGGCGATCGGCACCAAGGAGCTCGCTCCGGCAGAGCTCGACACGTTCGAAGACCAGCGCCTCGTTGAGGAGCTGCGCAAGGCCAAGGAGGAGCTGTTCAACCTCCGTTTCCAGTCGGCCACCGGCCAGCTGGAGAGCCACGGCCGCATCCGCGCCGTCAAGCGCGACATCGCGCGCCTCTACACGGTGATCCGCGAGCGCGAGCTGGGCATCCGTGCGACGCCCGCTCCGGTCGAGGCTCCCGCGAAGAAGGCGACCAAGTCGAAGGCGAAGAAGGCGGACGCCGCCGAGGACGCCCCGAAGGAAGAGGCTGAGTGATGGCCACCAAGAAGGAAGCCGCCGTCGAGGCTGAGCACGCCGCTCACGACGTGCGCGACGCCGACGCCCGCGGGTACCGCAAGGCCCGTCGTGGCTATGTCGTCAGCGACAAGATGGACAAGACGATCGTCGTCGAGGTCGAGGACCGCGTGAAGCACCCGCTTTACGGCAAGGTCATCCGCCGGACGTCGAAGGTCAAGGCGCACGATGAGGCGAACTCCGCCGGCATCGGCGACCTGGTCCTGATCAACGAGACCCGCCCGCTGAGCGCCACCAAGCGCTGGCGTCTGGTGGAGATTCTGGAGAAGGCCAAGTGATTCAGCAGGAGTCCCGTCTCAAGGTCGCCGACAACACCGGCGCCAAGGAGCTGCTCACGATCCGCGTCCTCGGTGGCTCGCGCCGCCGGTACGCCGGTCTGGGCGACACCATCGTCGCGACCGTCAAGGACGCGATCCCCGGTGGCAACGTCAAGAAGGGCGACGTCGTCAAGGCGGTCATCGTCCGCACCAAGAAGGAGACCCGTCGTCCCGACGGCTCCTACATCAAGTTCGACGAGAACGCCGCCGTCATCCTGAAGAACGACGGGGAGCCCCGCGGCACCCGTATCTTCGGGCCGGTCGGCCGTGAGCTTCGCGACAAGAAGTTCATGAAGATCGTCTCGCTGGCACCGGAGGTCATCTGATCATGGCGAAGATCAAGAAGGGCGACCTGGTTCAGGTCATCTCGGGCGCCAAGCCCGAGCGTGGTGGCGACCGCGGCAAGCAGGGCAAGGTCCTCGACGTCCTCGTCGAGCAGAACCGTGTCGTCGTCGAAGGCGTCAACTACGTCACCAAGCACACGCGCGTCGGTCAGACGCAGCGTGGCACGAAGACGGGTGGCCTCGAGACCGTCGAGGCGCCCATCCACATCTCGAACGTCGCACTCGTCGACCCCTCGACCAAGAAGCCGACCAAGGTCGGCCACCGGGTCGAGGAGCAGACCAAGGACGGCGTGAAGCGCACCGTCCGCGTGCGCTTCGCGAAGAAGAGCGGTAAGGACCTCTGATGGCAACGACCGACGCTGCGGTGGCTGGCAAGATCCAGCCCCGCCTGAAGGCGAAGTACAACGCCGAGATCAAGAAGGCTCTGCAGGACGAGTTCGGCTACGAGAACGTCATGCAGATCCCCGGCCTGGTCAAGGTCGTCGTGAACACCGGTGTCGGCGAGGCTGCTCGCGACAGCAAGGTAATCGAAGGTGCGGTCGACGACCTCACCAAGATCACCGGCCAGAAGCCGATCGTTACCAAGGCCCGCAAGTCCATCGCGCAGTTCAAGCTGCGTGAGGGCCAGGCCATCGGCGCGCACGTCACCCTCCGTGGCGACCGTGCGTGGGAGTTCGTGGACCGCCTGGTCTCGCTCGCGCTGCCCCGCATCCGCGACTTCCGCGGTCTGTCGGCCAAGCAGTTCGACGGCAACGGCAACTACACCTTCGGTCTCCAGGAGCAGAGCGTGTTCCACGAGATCGATCAGGACAAGATCGACCGCGTCCGTGGTTTCGACATCACCGTCGTGACCTCGGCGAAGACGGACGACGAGGGTCGGGCGCTGCTCCGTCACCTCGGCTTCCCGTTCCGCGCGGACGACGCCCAGGCGTGACCCTTCGACGGGCTCAGTGGTCTCGTGTCACTGAGCCCGTCGATGTGCACGTACAATTGAAGATTGCGTGCTCATCGCAGGCCGTCTGTCGTGTAACGGCAGCCGGAACCTCATGAACGAAAGTAGACAACAATGACAATGACAGACCCGGTCGCAGACATGCTGACCCGTCTGCGCAACGCGAACTCGGCGCACCACGACACCGTGACGCTGCCGTCGAGCAAGCTCAAGACGCACATCGCAGAGATCCTCCAGCAGGAGGGCTACATCGCCGGTTGGGAGACCTCCGACGCGCGCGTGGGCAAGAACCTCACGCTGACGCTGAAGTACGGCCCGAACCGCGAGCGCTCGATCGCGGGCATCAAGCGCGTGTCGAAGCCCGGCCTCCGCGTGTACGCGAAGTCGACCGAGATCCCCACGGTCCTCGGCGGCCTCGGCGTGGCCATCCTGTCCACCTCCTCCGGTCTCCTCACGGACCGCCAGGCTGAGCAGAAGGGCGTGGGCGGAGAAGTTCTCGCCTACGTGTGGTAATCCGAAATGTCGCGTATTGGACGACTTCCCATCGACGTTCCCGCGGGCGTGACCGTTTCGGTCGACGGCCGTGAGGTCGCGGTGAAGGGCCCCAAGGGTGAGCTCACCCTCACGGTGGCCAGCCCCATCGAGGTGTCGGTCGAGGAGAACCAGGTTCTCGTCACCCGCCCCGACGACGAGCGCGAGTCCCGGTCGCTTCACGGCCTGACCCGCACGCTCATCAACAACAACATCATCGGCGTGACCCAGGGCTACACCAAGGGTCTCGAGGTCGTCGGCACCGGTTACCGCGTGCAGCAGAAGGGCAACTCGGTCGAGTTCGCCCTCGGCTTCTCGCACCCGGTCCTGGTCGACCCGCCCGCCGGCATCACGCTCACGGTCGAGGGCACGAACAAGCTCACCGTCAGCGGGATCGACAAGCAGGCCGTCGGTGAGGCGGCTGCGAACATCCGCAAGATCCGCAAGCCCGAGCCGTACAAGGGCAAGGGTGTGCGCTACGCCGGCGAGGTCGTGCGTCGCAAGGCCGGAAAGGCTGGTAAGTAACCATGGCTGTGAAGTCGAAGTCCGACGCCCGCGCGCGTCGTCACGCCCGTCTTCGCAAGAAGATCGTGGGCACCGAGGTGCGTCCGCGCCTCGTCGTCAACCGTTCGGCGCGTCACGTCTTCGTGCAGCTCGTCGACGACAGCAAGGGCCACACGGTCGCCTCGGCCTCGACGCTCGAGACCGACCTGCGTTCGCTGGATGGCGACAAGACCGCCAAGGCTCGCAAGGTCGGCGAGCTCCTCGCCGAGCGTGCGAAGGCCGCAGGCGTTTCCGAGGCAGTGTTCGACCGTGGCGGCAACCGCTACGCGGGTCGTGTCGCCGCCATCGCCGACGGCGCCCGTGAAGGGGGTCTGGCACTGTGAGTGACAACAAGGAGAACGAAGTGACCGAAGCGGCTGCTGCCACTTCCGAGACGGCCGCCGGCACCACGCAGGCTGAGCCCACTCGCGACCAGCGGGACGGCCGCCGCGGCGGACGTGACCGCAACCAGGGCGGCCGCGACCGCAACTCGCGCGACCGCGGCGACAACCAGTTCCTGGAGCGCGTCGTCACCATCAACCGCGTCTCGAAGGTCGTGAAGGGTGGTCGTCGCTTCAGCTTCACCGCTCTCGTGGTCGTCGGCGACGGCAACGGTCTGGTGGGCGTCGGCTACGGCAAGGCCCGTGAGGTCCCCCTGGCGATCTCGAAGGGTGTCGAAGAGGCCAAGCGCAACTTCTTCCGCGTCCCGCGCGTCGGCAGCACCATCCCGCACCCCGTGCAGGGTGAGTCGGCCGCCGGTGTGGTGCTCCTGCGCCCCGCCGCCGCCGGTACCGGTGTCATCGCCGGTGGTCCGGTCCGCGCCGTGCTCGAGTGCGCCGGCATCCACGACGTGCTGTCCAAGTCGCTCGGCTCGTCGAACACGATCAACATCGTGCACGCGACGGTCACCGCCCTGAAGGAGCTCGAGGAGCCCCGCGCCGTCGCCGCACGTCGTGGTCTCGAGTTCGACCAGGTCGCCCCGGCCCGGCTCGTCCGCGCCGAGGCCGAGGCCATCGCCGCACAGAAGGTAGGTGCCTGATGGCCGCGCGACTCAAGGTCACGCAGATCAAGTCCAAGGTGAGCGAGAAGCAGAACCAGCGCGACACGCTGCGCAGCCTCGGTCTCAAGCGGATCGGTGACACCACCGTCCGCCCCGACGACGCGCAGACGCGCGGCTACGTCAAGACCGTCGCCCACCTCGTCAAGGTTGAGGAGATCGACTAATGGCTGAGAAGAACGAGGCCGTCGAGGCCGAGAAGGCCACGAAGAAGGCGGCGGCTCCCAAGGCCGACGCCGCCAAGAAGCCCGCATCGAAGAAGGCACCGGCCAAGACCGCTGCCGCCGACGCGAAGGCCGACGGCTCCGCCAAGGCTGCGCCGAAGAAGGACGCCCCGGCGTCCCGCCCCGGCGTGCTGAAGGTCCACCACCTGCGTCCGGTCCCGGGTGCCAACACCGCGAAGACCCGTGTCGGTCGCGGTGAGGGCTCGAAGGGCAAGACGGCCGGTCGCGGCACGAAGGGCACCAAGGCCCGCAACACCGTGCGCGTCGGCTTCGAGGGTGGCCAGATGCCGCTGCACATGCGCACGCCGAAGCTGCGCGGCTTCAAGAACCCGTTCCGCGTCGAGTACCAGGTCGTGAACCTGGAGAAGCTCGCGGAGCTCTACCCCCAGGGTGGCGACGTCACCGTGAGCGACCTGGTCGCCAAGGGTGCGGTTCGCAAGAACGAGAAGGTCAAGGTTCTCGGCAACGGCGACATCGCCGTGAAGCTCACCGTCGCGGTCGACAAGGTCTCGGGTTCCGCCGAGCAGAAGATCGTGGCTGCGGGCGGATCCGTCAAGTAACCACTGCGGAAGAGGGGTCGGAGATTCTCCGGCCCCTCTTCTGGTTCGGTGGGGGAGAAGCCGACCGCCCGCATTCCCCAGACCTCGGAGTGGGTTACCCTGGTGTTTCAGCCGCCCCTCGGGGGTCCGGCCACCTTTTCAGGAGGAACGTTCTTGTTTAGCGCCATCGCGCGGATCTTCCGCACGCCCGACCTGCGTCGGAAGATCGGTTTCACTCTCGCGATCATCGCGATCTACCGTCTCGGCTCGAACGTCCCCGCGCCGTTCGTCAACTTCCCGAACGTGGAGCAGTGTCTCGCGGCCAATGCCGGCACCGAGGGTCTGCTCGGACTCGTCAACCTCTTCTCAGGCGGCGCTCTGCTGCAGCTGTCGATCTTCGCGCTCGGTGTCATGCCGTACATCACGGCGACGATCATCACGCAGCTCCTGCGCGTCGTCATCCCGCACTTCGAGGCGCTGCACAAGGAGGGCCAGGCCGGACAGGCCAAGCTCACCCAGTACACGCGGTACCTCACGATCGCGCTCGCGCTCCTGCAGTCGACGACCCTCGTCACCGTCGCCCGCACCGGTCAGCTCTTCGGAACGACCGACATCGGCGCGTGCACCCAGCTCCTCACGAACGACGTCTGGTGGGCGCAGGTGCTCATCATCATGGCGATGACGGCCGGCACCGGTCTGATCATGTGGTTCGCCGAGCTCGTCACCGAGCGCGGCATCGGCAACGGCATGTCGCTGCTGATCTTCACCTCCATCGCCGCGACCTTCCCCGGTGCGATGTCGATCATCTGGCAGACCCGCGGCTTCGAGGTGTTCCTCCTCGTGCTCCTCGTCGGCATCATCGTGATGGGTCTCGTCGTCTTCGTCGAGCAGTCCCAGCGGCGCATCCCCGTGCAGTACGCGAAGCGCATGGTGGGACGCCGGACGTACGGCGGCACCAACACGTACATCCCGATCAAGGTCAACATGGCGGGCGTGATCCCGGTCATCTTCGCCTCGTCGCTGCTGTACATCCCCGCGCTCATCGCCCAGTTCAACACCCCGCAGGACGGCTCGACGCCGCCCGCCTGGGTCAGCTGGATCAGCGCGAACTTCACCACCGGCAACAGCCCGATCTACATGGCGGCGTACTTCCTGCTGATCATCGGGTTCACCTACTTCTACGTCGCGATCACGTTCAACCCCGTCGAGGTCGCCGACAACATGAAGAAGTACGGCGGCTTCATCCCCGGGATCCGGGCCGGCCGTCCGACCGCGGAGTACCTGGACTACGTGCTCACCCGCATCACGCTCCCCGGTTCCCTCTACCTGGGCCTGATCGCCCTCATCCCGTTGATCGCCCTCGCCACGGTCGGCGCCAACCAGAACTTCCCGTTCGGTGGCGCGTCGATCCTCATCATCGTCGGCGTGGGTCTCGAGACGGTCAAGCAGATCGACGCCCAGCTGCAGCAGCGACACTACGAAGGACTTCTCCGATGACAGCATCCGCACGTCTTCTCATCGTCGGTCCGCAGGGTTCCGGCAAGGGCACGCAGGGTGTGCGCATCGCCGAGTCCTACGGCATCCCCGTCGTCTCGACCGGCGACATCTTCCGCGCGAACATCAAGGAGGGGACGGCGCTCGGCCAGCAGGTCACCGCGATCCTCGACAAGGGCGACCTCGTGCCGGACGAGCTGACGAGCGAGATCGTGCGCGACCGGCTGAGCCAGGACGACGCGCAGAACGGCTTCCTCCTCGACGGCTACCCCCGCAACACCGCGCAGGTGTCGCACCTGGACGCGTTCCTCGAAGGACGCGGCGAGGCGCTGGACGCCGTGATCCTCCTCGACGTCCCCCGTGAGGAGAGCATCGCCCGCCTCGCCCTCCGCGCCGCCGAGCAGGGCCGTTCCGACGACACCGACGAGGCCATCGCGCACCGACTCGACATCTACGAGAAGGAGACGGCGCCGATCATCGAGGTTTACAGCAGCCGCGGCATCGTCGACCGCATCGACGGCGTGGGCTCCCTCGAGGAGATCACGGAGCGCATCGCCGCCGCCCTGGCCGCTCGCGGACTGCGCTCCGCCGCCTCCGCCGCCTGAGATGTTCCGCCGCTCGATCTACAAGACCCCGGCTCAGCTCCGAGCCCTGGTCGAGCCCAGCCTCATCACCGCCGAGGCCCTCGACGCCGTCCGCGCCCTCATCAGGCCCGGGGTGAAGACGATCGAGCTCGATGCCGCCGCCAACCGCGCGATCGTGCAGCGGGGAGCGGAGTCGAACTTCCAGCTCGTCAAGGGCTACCACCACACGATCTGCGTCTCGGTCAACGAGCAGGTCGTGCACGGCATCCCGGGGGAGCGGGTGCTCCAGCCGGGCGACATCGTCTCGGTGGACTGCGGCGCCCAGTTCGACGGCTGGAACGGTGACAGCGCGATCACGGTCGTCGTCCCCGATCCCGAGCGCCCGGAGCTCGTCGCCCGCCGCGAGGAGCTCTCCCGCGTGACCGAGGGGTCGATGTGGGCGGGCATCGCCGCGATGGCGACGGCATCCTCGATCGACGAGATCGGCGCCGCCATCCAGGACTACATCGAGGCGCAGGGGCCGTCTGCCGTGAGCGGCGAGCCCTACGGGATCCTCCGCGAGTACGTCGGCCACGGCATCGGGCGGAAGATGCACGAGGCGCCCAGCGTCTTCAACTACCGGACACCCGACCGCGGCGCGGACGTGAAGCCCGGGCTCGTGCTCGCCATCGAGCCCATGGTGACCGCCGGCGGCGAGGCGACCTTCGTGGAGGACGACGACTGGACCGTCACGACGGTCGACGGCACTGACGGCTCACATTGGGAACATAGCGTCGCCCTGCATGATGGGGGCATCTGGGTGCTCACCGCGCCCGATGGTGGAAGAGCCGGACTCGCCCCGTTCGGGGTCGAGCCTCGAGAGATCGGAAAGTAATGGCAGCGGCGAAGAGCAACACCAACTGGTTCGCGATCGGCGTCTCCATCGCTGTCGTCGTGGTCCTGGTGGCCCTCGGCGGACTCGTGGTGTTCCTCAACAACCAGGCGACCTCTCCCGGCGCCACCCCGACCGCGAGCGACAACTTCGACGCCGACGCTGGCTCCATCTCCATGGGCGACGGCGACACCACGGTGTCGGTCTTCCTCGACTTCCAGTGCCCGGTCTGCAAGTCCTTCGAGGACCAGTTCGGCGCCGCCCTCGAGGCCAAGGCGCAGAGCGGCGAGATCACCCTCGAGCAGCACCCCATCGCGATCCTGGACCGCTTCTCGCAAGGCACCGAGTTCTCCTCCCGTTCGGCCGGTGCCGCGTTCTGCGTCGCTGAGTCCGACTCCGACCTCTACTTCGACTACGCGAAGGTCCTGTTCGAGAACCAGCCGGCGGAGAACAGCCCCGGCCTCACGAACGAGCAGCTCGCCGAGTTCGCCACCCAGGTCGGCGCGGGCGACGATGTGGTGTCCTGCATCACGGACGAGACGTACCGCAAGTTCGGTGCCGCGCAGGCGAAGGCCAACGACATCCAGGGCACGCCGACCGTCGAGATCGACGGCGAGCGGCTCGACCTCCAGAACCAGGACGACATGAAGCGGTTCACCGACCTGCTCGGCTGACACGCACTGACCCCTCGACGCCCCGTCCGGCCAAGTTGCCGGATGGGGCGTCGTCGGATAACATAGATCTTTGGTGCCTTGTGCCATGCGTTCGGCGTGTCCGATCCGGCCCGGTACCGCACATCACCCACCCACCGCAGATCGACCGGTCTGCAGAAGCGTCAGCGAGGCTATGGCTAAGAAAGACGGTGTCATCGAGATCGAGGGCGTCGTGTCGGAGGCTCTGCCCAACGCGATGTTCCGCGTTGAGCTCAGCAATGGACACAAGGTTCTGGCGACGATCTCCGGAAAGATGCGGCAGAACTACATCCGCATCATCCCCGAGGACCGCGTGGTCGTGGAGCTCAGCCCCTACGACCTGACCCGCGGCCGCATCGTCTACCGCTACCGCTGATCGGTCGAGAAGTAACACCCCAGGCTCCACGCCTGCCCGGTGAAGACAGCGAACAGGAAACATCATGAAGGTCAACCCCAGCGTCAAGCCGATCTGCGATCACTGCAAGGTGATCCGCCGCCACGGCCGCGTGATGGTGATCTGCAAGAGCAACCCGCGTCACAAGCAGCGCCAGGGCTGAGCCCCCGCTGCGTGGGCGCCGCTCTCGCAATCTCATAACTCAATACGACACGGCAGGATCAGAACCCGCGGAAGCGGGGGACACCTCGGGGCGGAGGCCCGGGCACCGATCCTGCTCCACACCTCCACAACACCCAGGAGAACCGCATGGCACGTCTTGCCGGCGTTGACATCCCGCGCGACAAGCGCGTGGTGATCGCCCTTACCTACATCTACGGCGTCGGCCGTACCCGCTCGGTCGAGATCCTCAAGGCGACCGACATCGACGAGAGCATCCGCGTGAAGGACCTCAGCGACGACCAGCTCGTCGCCCTCCGCGACTACATCGAAGGCAACTACAAGGTGGAGGGTGACCTGCGCCGCGAGGTGGCCGCAGACATCCGCCGCAAGGTCGAGATCGGCTCCTACGAGGGCCTCCGCCACCGTCGTGGCCTCCCGGTCCGCGGTCAGCGCACCAAGACCAACGCCCGTACCCGCAAGGGCCCGAAGCGCACCGTCGCCGGCAAGAAGAAGGCCCGCTAAGCAGCGGCCAGGGACTAGGAGAACACTTTCATGGCTGCACCCAAGGCCGCCGCGCGCAAGCCGCGCCGCAAGGAGAAGAAGAACATCGCGCTGGGCCAGGCCCACATCAAGTCGACGTTCAACAACACCATCGTTTCGATCACCGACCCGTCCGGCGCTGTCATCAGCTGGGCGTCGTCGGGTGGCGTGGGCTTCAAGGGCTCCCGCAAGTCGACCCCGTACGCCGCAGGCATGGCCGCCGAGTCGGCCGCCCGCCAGGCGCAGGAGCACGGCGTGAAGAAGGTCGACGTCTTCGTGAAGGGTCCGGGCTCCGGCCGCGAGACCGCGATCCGCTCGCTGCAGGCCGCCGGCCTCGAGGTGGGTTCGATCCAGGACGTCACCCCGCAGGCGCACAACGGCTGCCGTCCGCCGAAGCGTCGCCGCGTCTGATGCGTGTGCCGAGCCGCTCGTCCTTCGGGTCGAGCGGCTCGGCGCCCCGCGTGGGGCATCGACTTCCACAACTCAAGACCTCACCCCACCACATGTCATATAGCGGGCATGTGATCGAAAGGAACACAGAGTGCTTATTGCACAGCGTCCCACACTGACCGAGGAAAAGATCGTCGAGAACCGGAGCCGGTTCATCATCGAGCCTCTGGAGCCCGGCTTCGGCTACACGATCGGCAACGCGCTGCGTCGCAGCCTGCTGTCGTCGATCCCCGGCGCCGCTGTCACCAGCGTCCGCATCGACGGTGTGCTGCACGAGTTCAGCACGATCCCCGGCGTGAAGGAGGATGTCACCGAGATCATCCTCAACATCAAGCAGCTGGTCGTCTCCAGCGAGCGCGACGAGCCCATCACCGCGTACCTCCGCAAGACCGGTGCCGGTGAAGTGACCGCCGCCGACATCTCGGCTCCGGCCGGTGTCGAGGTGCACAACCCCGAGCTCGTCATCGCGACGCTCAACGACACCGCCAAGTTCGAGCTCGAGCTCACCATCGAGCGCGGCCGTGGCTACGTCTCCGCGACGCAGAACCGCAACGAGTACGCCGAGGCCGGTCAGATCCCGATCGACTCGATCTACTCGCCCGTGCTGAAGGTCAGCTACCGCGTCGACGCCACCCGTGCCGGTGAGCGCACCGACTTCGACAAGCTCATCCTCGACGTCGAGACCAAGTCGGCGATCAGCCCTCGCGACGCCGTCGCCTCGGCTGCCAAGACGCTCACCGAGCTGTTCGGTCTCGCCCGCGAGCTGAACGTCGAGGCCGAGGGCATCGAGATCGGCCCGGCGCCGGTGGAGGCTGTGAACTCCAGCGAGCTGTCGATGCCGATCGAGGACCTCGACCTGTCGGTCCGCTCGTACAACTGCCTGAAGCGTGAGGGCATCAACACCGTTTCTGAGCTCGTCGCCCTGTCGGAGACGCAGCTCATGAACATCCGCAATTTCGGCCAGAAGTCGGTCGACGAGGTGCGTGACAAGCTCATCTCGCTCGGTCTGTCGCTCAAGGATTCGGTGCCCGGTTTCGACGGCGCCCACTTCTACGGCGGCAGCGAAGACGAGTCCTTCTGATACCCGACCCTTTCTGACCAGGAGTTAGACGATTATGCCCAAGCCCACCAAGGGTCCCCGCCTCGGAGGCGGCCCCGCCCACGAGCGCCTGCTGCTTGCCAACCTCGCCGCTGCGCTGTACACCCACAAGTCGATCAAGACGACCGAGACGAAGGCCAAGCGCCTGCGTCCGCTCGCCGAGCGCCTCATCACCTTCGCCAAGCGCGGAGACCTCCACGCCCGCCGTCGCGTGCTGTCGGTCATCGGTGACAAGGAAGTCGTGCACGTCCTGTTCAACGAGATCGCTCCGCTCGTCGCGGACCGCGAGGGTGGCTACACGCGTATCACCAAGGTCGGCAACCGCAAGGGCGACAACGCCCCCATGGCCGTGATCGAGCTCGTTCTCGAGCCCGTCACCCCGAAGGCGAAGTCGACCAAGAAGGCCGCTGCGGCCACGAAGGACGAGAAGCCGGCTGTCGAGGAGGCTCCCGCCGAGGAGACCGTCGAGGCCCCCGCGGACGAGACCCCTGCCGAGGACACGGCTGCCGAGGCCGGCGCCGAGTCGCAGGCCGAGGGCGAGGCCGCTGAGGCCGCCGCCGAGGACGCTGTCGAGAAGAAGTCCGAGTAAGGACAGATCTCCTACGGAGCCCGCCGCCCCTCCGGGGTGGCGGGCTTCGTCGTTCAGCGGGGGTCGGTGATCCGGTAGCGTGCCCCGGGACGACCCTTCGTGGAGTAATCCAGAGACCGCACCGCCTGGCCCGTGGCGGCGAGGTGCTCGAGATAGCGGCGCGCACTGACGCGGGAGATCGCGAGATCCTCTCCGATCTCGGTCGCGGAGGCATCCGGTCGGGCGGCGAGGGCGGCGGAGACCCGCTCCAGCGTCTCGGCGCTCAGCCCCTTCGGCAGCCCGTACCGCTCCCGGAAGGCGATGATCGCATCGGCGGCCTCGACCCGGCGCACGACGTCGTGCAGCTCGGTGTGGTCGCGCAGCAGCAGCGTCGCCCCCACGTCGGCGGGCCCGCTCCCCGAGGCCGTGCTCCGCGCGACCAGCACATGCGAGCCGACGATGACGGGGCGTCCCGCGGCCTCCCCCTCACGGAGCACGGTGGCGAGCTCGTCGCCGAGGACGTCATCCGCGGGAGCGCCGTCGAGATCGGCGGCATCGCGACCGAGGAACCGCGCCGCCGCGTCGTTGACCAGGGTGATCCGCCCTGTGCCGTCCACCGTGACGACCCCTTCGCTCAACCCATGCAGGGTCGTCTCCTGGTTCTTGACCAGCGCCGCGATCTGGTGCGGCTCGAGCCGGTAGATGCGGCGCCGGATGAACGACGTCACCCACGCGGCGCCGAAGACCCCGAGAACCGCCGCGGCGAGCATGGCGGAGATGAGTCCGACGAGGTTGCTGGTGAACTCCTCGTTCAGCTCGGACTCCAGGATGCCGACGGAGGCGGTGCCGATGACCGTGCCGTCCTCGTCGCGGATGGGCACCTTCACGCGCCACGAGGTCCCGAGCGTCCCGGTCTGGGTGCCCACGAAGATGTCGCCGCCCAGCGGGATCGACGGGTCGGTGGACACCCGCTCGCCGATGCGGTCGGTGTTCGGATGCGAGTACCGGATGCCCTCGTCGTTGGCGACCACCACGTAGGCGAGATCGGAGGCCTCGCGGATGACCTCGGCGACCGGCTGGATGGCGGCGGCCGGGTCCTCGTCGTCGAACGCGTCGAGGACGACGGGAAGAGCGGCGACGGACTGGGCGACCGCCTGCATGCGGTCCTTGTAGGCCTCGCGGAGCGCGTTCTCCTGGAACGCCCCGGCGGCGATGCCGGTGGCGAGGGTCACCAGGAACACGATCAGCGCCTGCAGCGCGAGCAGCTGCACACGGAGCGTCATCTTCGAGGCCACGGGTCCATTCTCCCGGGTGGGCGGACGGGCCGCGAGCCGCCGGCGGAGGTGTTCACGACCAATAGTTACGGAACGCGACCAATGGTTTCCGAAGCTTGAGCGGGCGCATCCGCGCCTCGACAGTGGACGGATTGCACCCGAACGCTCAAGGAGGAGCGCCATGAATCACGCCCGCATCGGGACCCTCGCCGCGGCCGTCGCCGCGACCGCCCTGGTCCTCACCTCGTGCTCGACCGCGGACGGCGGAACCGCCGGCTCCGACGGCGGCGACGAGGCGGTCGCCATCACCGACGTGAACATC
The DNA here is from genome assembly GCF_019056515.1 of Microbacterium paraoxydans. Classification (NCBI taxonomy): domain Bacteria; kingdom Bacillati; phylum Actinomycetota; class Actinomycetes; order Micrococcales; family Microbacteriaceae; genus Microbacterium; species Microbacterium paraoxydans. The sequence goes on along the minus strand of NZ_CP064873.1, from coordinate 2,664,908 downwards.
GTCGTCCCCGCCGACCCTGGCGGCGGCTGGGACCAGACCGGTCGTGCCCTCTCCCAGCTGCTCACCCAGGGGGACATCGTCGGCTCGGCGCCGGTCACCAACGTCGGCGGGGCCGGGGGAACGGTCGGCCTCGCGCAGCTCGCCAACGAGAAGGACCCGGCGACCCTCATGGTCATGGGGCTCGTGATGGTGGGCGCGGTCGAGACCAACGCCTCGGCCGTGCGCATCGAGGACATGACCCCGATCGCCCGCCTCACCGACGAGCCCCTCGTCGTGGTGGTCCCCGCGGACTCCGAGTACGACACCTTGGAGGACCTCGTCGAGGACGTCGTGGACAAGGGCCAGGAGGTCACGATCACGGGCGGCTCAGCCGGAGGAGCCGACCACATCCTCGCCGGGCTGCTGCTCGAGGAGGCGGGGCTCGACGGCGCGGAGATCGCCGAGAAGCTGAACTACACGCCCAACTCGGGCGGCGGCGAGGCCACGTCGCTGATCCTGGGCGGCAAGGTGTCGGCAGGCATCTCCGGTGTCGGCGAGTTCCTGCAGCACATCGAGGCCGGCACCATGAAGGCTCTCGCCGTCTCGTCGGAGGAGCCGGTCACGCAGCTGCCGGACGTCGACACGATCACCGACTCCGGATACGACGTCGTGCTCACCAACTGGCGCGGCGTGATCGCGCCGGGCGGCATCAGCGACGCCGAGCGCTCGGAGCTCGAGCGCATCGTCACCGAGTTGGAGGCGTCCGAAGCCTGGAAGGACGAGCTGGAGACGCGGGGCTGGGCGGATGCCTTCCTCACGGGCGCCGAGTTCGACGAGTTCCTCGACGGCAACATCACCGAGGTCACCACGACGCTGCAGAACATCGGGCTGGTCGGCTGACATGACGACCGGGTCTTCCGGACCCGGCGAGGAGGTGCGGACCGACGCCCGTCGGTCCGCACGCCTCGTCGCGTCCCTGCCGCGGGGGGAGCTCGTCTTCGCCCTGCTCATGGTGGCGCTCGGCGTGTTCGCGTTCGCCGGTGTGTTCACCATCCATGTGCCCGCGGGTGGCCAGGTCGGGCCGACGGTCTTCCCGCTGTTCGTCTCGGTGCTGCTGCTGGGCTCCTCCCTCGCCGTCGTGGTGAGCATCCTCCGCGGGCACCGCGGTGTGCCGGAGGAGGGGGAGGACGTCGATCAGAGCCTGCCGACCGACTGGCTGACCCTCGTGAAGATCGTGGCGCTCGTGGTCGCTCATCTGCTCCTCATCGAGCCGCTCGGCTGGGCACCCGCCGCCGCCCTGCTGTTCGGCGGCGTCGCGTGGGCGCTCGGCGCGCGGCGGTGGTGGATGGCGCTCCTCATCGGCGCGATCATCGCGCTGGTCGTGCAGGTCGTGTTCGGCGGTCTGCTCGGGCTGTCGCTCCCGTGGGGACCGGCGCTCGGCTGGCTGGGAAGGATGTTCTGATGGACAGCTGGAGTCTGCTCCTCGAGGGGTTCGCGACCGCGCTGCAACCCCAGTACCTCGTGTTCGCCTTCTTCGGCGTGCTGATCGGCACCGCCGTGGGCGTGCTCCCCGGGATCGGGCCGGCGATGACCGTCGCCCTGCTCCTTCCGCTCACCTACACGCTCGAGCCGGCCGCGGCGCTCATCACGTTCGCGGGCATCTACTACGGCGGCATGTACGGCGGGTCGACGACGAGCATCCTGCTGAACACCCCGGGGGAGTCGTCGTCGATCGTGACGGCGATCGAGGGCAACAAGATGGCCAAGCTCGGGCGGGGTGCGGCGGCGCTGGCCACCGCGGCGCTCGGGTCGTTCGTCGCCGGAACCCTCGCCACTGTGGGCCTGACGCTGCTCGCCCCGGTGCTCGCGCAGTTCGCCGTGAACCTCGGGCCCGCCGACTACGTGGCCCTCATCGTCGTGGCCTTCGTCACGGTCGGTGCGCTGATGGGGTCCTCCGTGCCGCGAGGACTGCTGTCGCTCGGCGTCGGCCTGTTCCTCGGCCTGGTCGGCACCGACTGGCTCTCGGGGCAGCAGCGGTACACGCTCGGCCTGCTGCCGCTGGCGGACGGCATCGACGTGGTGCTCGTGGCGGTCGGGCTCTTCGCCGTCGGCGAGACGCTGTACGTCGCGGCCCGGCTGCGGCACGGCGCGATCGACGTGATCCCCGTGTCGCGCGGGTGGCGCAGCTGGATGACGAAGGACGACTGGCGCCGCTCGTGGAAGCCCTGGCTCCGCGGCACCGCCATCGGCTTCCCGATCGGCACGATCCCGGCCGGTGGCGCCGACGTGGCGACCTTCCTGTCCTACGCCACCGAGCGCAAGCTCTCGCGGCGCAAGGACGAGTTCGGCCGCGGGGCCATCGAAGGCGTCGCGGGCCCGGAGTCGGCGAACAACGCCGCGGCCGCGGGCGTGCTCGTGCCGCTGCTGACGCTGGGACTTCCGACGACGGCGACCGCCGCGATCATCCTCACGGCGTTCCAGACGTACGGGCTGCAGCCCGGGCCGCAGCTGTTCACCGGACAGGCAGACCTCGTGTGGGCACTGGTGGCGAGCCTCTACATCGGCAACGTGATCCTGCTCGTGCTGAACCTGCCGCTGGTGGGCATGTGGGCGAAGCTCCTGCAGATCCCGCGGCCGTATCTGTACGCGGGCATCCTCCTGTTCGCCGCCTTCGGGGCGTACGCGCTGAACTTCGCGGTCGTCGACATCCTGATCCTGCTCATCATCGGCGTCCTCGGCTACTTCCTGCGGCGGTACGGCTTCCCCGTCGCGCCGCTGGTGGTGGGCATGATCCTCGGGCCGATGGGGGAGGAGCAGCTGCGGCGCGCGCTGCAGCTCAGCCAGGGCGACCTGACGACGCTCATCGCGCAGCCGTTCTCCGCGGTCGCCTACGTCATCCTCGCGCTGCTCATCGCCGGCGGTCTGTGGCTGCGGCGTCGGCAGCGCCGGTACGAGCAGGCGCTCACGGAGTCCATCGCGGTGCCCGTCAAAGCGGACTCGGAGGTCTGAGCCCGCACGATTCGAGGAGGGGAGAGGCCGGGAGTAGGCTGATCCGGTGAGCGATGCGACGGTCCTGAAGCGCGGACCCCGCGCCTACGCCACGTTCATCGGCATCGGCCTCCTCGCCGGCCTCCTCTCCGGTCTCTTCGGCGTCGGCGGCGGCACGGTGATCGTCCCGCTGCTGGTGCTCCTTCTCGCGTTCGACCAGCGCCTCGCGGCTGGGACCTCGCTGGCGGCGATCGTCCCGACGGCGACCGTCGGCGTCATCTCCTACGCCGCGTCGGGCTCCGTCGCCTGGATCCCGGCGCTGATCCTCGCCGCCGGGGCCGTGGTCGGAGCGCAGATCGGCACCCGCCTGCTCCCGCGGATCTCGCAGACCGCCCTCCGCTGGGGCTTCGTCGGCTTCCTCGTCGTCGTGATCGTGAGCCTCTTCCTCGTGATCCCCTCGCGCGACGCCGTCTTCGAGCTCACCTGGCTCACCGGGATCGCCCTGGTGGTCGTGGGAATCGGAACGGGCATCCTGGCCGGGCTCATCGGCGTGGGCGGCGGTGTGATCGTCGTCCCGGTGCTCATGCTCGCGTTCGGCACGAGCGACCTCGTCGCCAAGGGCACCTCGCTGCTCATGATGATCCCGACCGCGCTCTCCGGCACGGTCGGCAACCTCCGCAACCGCAACGTCGATCTCCTCGCGGCGCTGCTCATCGGCGTCTCGGCGTGCACCACGACGGCCCTCGGCGCCTGGCTGGCGACCATCGTCGACCCGACCGTCGGCAACCTCCTCTTCGCCGCGTATCTCGTCGTGATCGCGGTGCAGATGGCCCTCAAGGCCGTCCGCGGGCGCCGGCGCGGCTGACGCCGCGGCCGCCGTTCCTGCGGCGCGAGCCGACCGCTGAAGCGCGCCGGACCCGTCCCTTTCCCTGACTCCCGCGAACGATTTTCGCCGCGCCTCTTTACAGGCGGTGCTGCGCTCGCTATCGTCAGTCATCACATGACGTCATATAACGAGTCATGATGTTTGATCGAAGGTCATCAGAAGGGACCATCTTGTCTGCCACCGCTCTGTTCGTCGACTCCGCCCCTATCGAGAACCAGCTCGCTGCGGCCCGCCAGGCGATCGCGACCCGAGACACCATCTCGCGCGTCGTGCTCACCGCCTGCGGCGGCTCCTTTGCCGTCATGCAGCCCATCGAGTACCTGTTCGGCACCAAGGCGGTGTCGCTCGAGGCGACCGCACTCAATGCTGCCGAGTTCACCAGCCGCGCCTCGTCGCGCGTCGACGCCGACACCCTCGTCGTGCTCTGCTCGCACTCCGGCACCACGCCGGAGACGGTCGCCGCGGCGAAGCACGCACGTGAGCGCGGTGCGCTCACGGTCGCCTTCACGTTCGACCCGACGTCGCCGCTCGCCGAGGCATCGGAGCACGTGGTGGCGTATCAGCACGGCGAGGGGAAGAGCGAGGCCCACGTCGGCCCCGCGCTGCTGCTGCGCTTGGCGGCCGGCATCCTGGACGACCGTGAACAGGCCGGCATCGCCGGTGCGGTCGACGAGGCCGTCGCCCAGCTGCCGACCCTCGTGCCGGCAGCGCGCGAAGCGCACTCCGCAGCCGCCGATGCCTGGGGATACCGCCACCGTCGCGAGCCCCTCATCTACACGATGGCGGCAGGCTCCAACTACGGCTCCGCGTACTCGTTCGCCATCTGCCTGCTGCAGGAGATGCAGTGGGTGCACTCCGCCGCCATCCACGCCGGCGAGTACTTCCACGGCCCCTTCGAGATCACCGAGGAGGATGTGCCGTTCATCGCGCTGCTCGGACTCGATGAGACTCGGTCCGTCGAGCAGCGCGCGGTGGACTTCGTCACGAAGCACTCGGATCGGGTGCTCGTCCTCGACGCCCAGGAGTTCGGCCTCGATGTCGTCGCTCCGGAGGTGCGCGGCATCGTCGCCCACCTCCTCTTCAACGTCGTGCTCCGCGCGTACGCGGATGCACTCGCCGACCACCGAGGACACCCCCTCAGCGTGCGCCGCTACATGTGGCGCATGGAGTACTAGGAACGAAAGGATCGCAACGATGCGAACATCAGCCCGGATCGGCGTGGCGGCTGCGGCCGCCGCCGCCCTCGTCCTGCCCCTGGCCTCGTGCGCCGGCGGCGAGAGCGAGGCCTCGGACGGCCAGGTGGAGATCAGCTTCTTCCACCGCTGGCCCAACGAGCCGAAGAACTCGTACTACACCGACATGGTGGCGGAGTTCGAGAAGGAGAACCCCGACATCAAGGTCTCCGTCGAGAGCGTGCTCAACGACGCCTACAAGGACAAGGTGAAGGTCGTCGCGGGCTCCGCCAACGCTCCGGACGTCCTGTTCACCTGGAGTGGCTCGTTCGTGGACGAGCTCGTCTCCAACGACGCCCTGCTCGATCTCGGGCCGTGGCTCGAGGAGGACACGGACTTCCGGGACAGCTTCTACCCGAGCCAGTTGGAAGCCTTCGAGGTCGACGGCACCTCCTACGGTCTGCCGGTGGGGATGCAGTCGAAGCTGTTCTTCTACAACAAAGACGTGTTCGAGGAGCTGGGCCTCGAGCCGCCGGCGACGTGGGACGAGCTCATCGACGTCCTGGAGACGATCCAGGACGCCGGCATGACCCCGATCGAGTACGGTGCGCAGGAGCAGTGGACGATCGCGCACTACGTCGGCACGCTGAATCAGCGTGTCGTCGATCCGGAGGTGTTCGCAGCGGATCAGGATCCGGCGACCGGCGCGTTCACGGACGAGGGGTATGTCCGGGCGCTGGAGCGCTTCCAGGAACTCGCCGAGTACATGAACGACGACCTCACGGCCGTCGGGCATGAGATCGCGCGTAACGCCTGGATCGCGGGGGAGGCGCCGATCATGTACATGCAGAGCGCCGAGGTGGGGTACTTCGGCGACGCGCAGTTCGAGTACGGCACGTTCAATTTCCCTGCGGTCGAGGGGGCAAGGGCGATCCGGCGGAGCTGACCGGAGCGCCGGAGGGCTTCGCGATCTCGAAGACTACGGAGCACCCCGAGGAGGCGCAGCGGTTCCTCGAGTTCCTGCTCAGCAAGCAGAGCGGTATCGCCTATGCGGAACGCGCGGGCGAGCTGAGCCCGGTCAAGGGGGCCGTGGAGGAGGCCGACGTGCCCGAGATCTCACGGGAGCTCGCGAAGGGGATCGTCGACGCGTCGGCGATGACGACCTGGCTCGACAATGCCTACGATCCGCAGATCGTGCAGGCGTACCTGTCCGAGACTCAGCTGATGCTCAGCGGCCAGCAGACCCCCGAGGGGGTCATGGCCGCCGTGCAGGAAGCCGCGAAGCGCGTGCGCGACGCCTCCTGATCCGCACCGGGGCCGCCGGCATCCTCGGCCGGCGGCCCCTCCCACCTTTCGGAAGAGACACCGTGATGAGAACACGCTCTCGAGCCTGGTCGAACCTGCTCTACGTGCTTCCCGCGATCATCCTGATCGGGGTGTTCGTGTACTACCCGCTGGTCGCCAATGCGGCCTTCGGCTTCTTCTCCTTCAGCGCCGGCAGCGGCGAGATGCGCTTCGTCGGCCTCGACAACTTCGCGCGGCTCTTCGGTGATCCGATCATCGCGACGGCCCTGGGCAACAACATCCTGTACGCCATCGTCTCGATCGTGTGCCAGGTGGGTGGTGCCCTCGTGATCGCCGCCTGGCTGACCCGGCTGCTGGGTCCGCGCATGGGCGCATTCCTGCGCAGCGTGTACTTCCTGCCCGCCGTGATCTCGATGACCGTGATCGCGCTGCTGTTCACGTTCGTGTACAACGCCCGCGGCGGACTCCTCAACGCTCTGCTGGAGGCGATCGGACTCGGCAGCCTGCAGACGGCGTGGCTCGCCGATGTCGACACGGCGATGGGAGCGGTCATCGGCGTCTCCCAGTGGCAGAGCATCGGCTACGTCTGCATGCTCTACGTCGTCGCACTGCAGCAGATCCCGGAGGAGTACTACGAAGCCGCGTCGCTGGACGGCGCCGGACGGGTTCGCCAGTTCTTCAGCATCACCGTCCCGCAGGCCAAGGAGATGATCTTCGTCGCGATGATCCTCACCGTCTCCGGCGCTTTCACGGTGTTCAACGAGCCTTACATCCTGACCAAAGGCGGTCCGGGAAACACCACCCAGGTCCTCGCGACCTATATGTACAACCAGGGTTTCTTCCAGAACGAGATGGGCTACGCCTCGGCCATCGCGAGCCTGGTCTTCGTGATCACGCTCGTGCTGTCCGTCGTGCAGATGGTCTCGTTCCGAAGCGGGAGGCAATGACATGAGCAGTACCCGGCTTCGTCCGGCGGAGCGTATCCGCCGTGCTCCGGTCCAGGTGATCCTGGCCGTCTACGCCGTCGTGATCGCCTACCCCCTGCTCTGGATGGTGATCTCTTCGTTCAAGTCCTCGTCCGAGATCTTCGCCGATCCGTGGGGGCTGCCGTCGGTCTGGCTCGTCCAGAACTATGCCGCCGCCTGGGATCGCGGGATCTCCGACTACTTCCTCAACTCCGTCATCGTCACGGTCATCTCCACCGCCGCGACCGTCGCACTCGCGGCACTGTGCGCCTACGGCATGGTGAGGCTGTCGAGCCGCGTGGCGAACGTCGTGCTGATCGTGGCGATGGGCGGGCTGGTGGTGGCACCGCAGGTGAGCCTCATCCCGCTCTACCGCCTTCTCGACACGATGGGACTGCTGAACACGTACTGGGCGATGATCCTCCCTTATGTGGCGTTCCGTCTGCCGATGGCGATCCTGCTCATCCGTTCGGTCTTCCTCGGCATCCCCCGCGAGCTCGAGGACGCCGCGACCATCGATGGCTGCCGCTCGTTCGGCGTCTTCCGGCACGTCTACCTGCCGCTGAGCGCGTCCGTGCTGACGACCGCCGCCGTCCTCACCGGTTACTTCGCCTGGAATGAGTTCCTCTTCGCGATCGTCTACATCGACGCTGATGCGCTCCGCACCATCCCCGCGGGACTCATGTCGTTCCGCGACTCCCTCTCCACGGAGTGGGGTGTGCTCCTGGCAGGATTGACCATCGCGGCCCTGCCCATCGTGGTGGTGTTCCTCGCGCTGCAGCGGTACTTCGTCGCCGGCGTCGCGGCGGGGAGTGTGAAGGGATGACGATGGATACGGATCAGCTCCGGGATGCGCTCGCCGCGGTCCCACCGCCCTCGCTGGTCGGCGTCGGGGACAACGTGCTCGACTGCTATCTGCATGAGGACCTGGCCTACCCCGGGGGCAACGCCCTGAACGTCGCCGCGTACAGCCGGCTCTTCTTCGGCGGCACCGCCGGATTCGTCGGGATCATGGGAGACGACCGTTTCGCGGACCACGTGCGGGGCGTCCTCGACGAGGTCGGAGTGGACGGCGCCCGCATCAGACGCGTGCGCGGCGCGAACGGCATGGCTTTCGTCGCGTTGGACGAGGACGGCGACCGGCGCTTCGTCGCCTCGAACCGCGGGGGAGTCCAGGCCGAGCTGCGGCTGCGTCTGAGTGAGGCCGATCACGAGTACCTCTCCGGCTTCGACCGCGTGCACACCTCGGTCTACTCGTCGTTGGAGCCGGAGCTTCCGGCCATCGCGGAACGGGGGAGCCGCGTGTCGTACGACTATTCCGACGACGCGTCGCCGGATGTGATCCGGGCGACAGCTCCGCACGTCGACGTGGGGTTCTTCTCCGGCGGCCACCGCAGTGATTCCGAGATCGACGCCCTCGGCCGCTTCGCCGTAGCCTGCGGTATGGGGTCGGCCGTGGTGACGCGGGGTGCCCGCGGCTCTGTCGGCTTCGACGCCACTTCCGTGCGGCGTACCGGTATCCGCGAGGTCGACGCCGTCGATGCGCTCGGCGCCGGGGACGCCTTCCTCACCGGCTTCCTCGCGGCGCGGGCGGGCGGGGCCGATCTTGCCGAAAGCCTCGATATCGCCGCTGTCAGCGGAGCGCTCGCCTGCACGTTGCGCGGGGCGTTCGGATACCCTGTGCATGCGGGGGACGACGCACGCGCGCAGATGCTGCGACGATACCCGGCGCCGTAGAGGAGGACTCCGACGTGACTCAGCTGTCGTCAGCCGTCGGTTCGACCCCGCTGCACGAACAGGTGCGAAGCCTGCTGATGCGGGAGATCGACGCCGGGACCTATGCCGAAGGCGAGCGGCTTCCGTCCGAACCCGAGCTGTGCGAGCGCTTCGGTGTCAGCCGGATCACCGTGCGGCGGGCGGTGGCCGACCTCGAGGGTCTCGGCATCGTGCGTCGACAGCAGGGCCGTGGGACCTTCGTCGCTCCGCGACGCGAGGTGATCGGCGCCATGACCCTCGGTGGCTTCGCGGACACCGTGGTGGCAGACGGGGTCAAGTCCCGACGGATCATGCGCGCTGAGACGACCCCCGCCGACGAGAAGCGCGCGCGCCGCCTCGGCGTCCCCGTCGGCGACCCGGTGTTCCGGCTGGTACGCGTCTTCGCTCTCGACGGCGTCCCGCTCTCCATCGACGACAGCCGGTATTCTCTGACGCGCTTCCCGGATTTCGATCGGCACATCGACCACGACACCTCCACGTATCAGGTGCTCCGCGACGTGTACGGCGTCGAGTTCTCGGAGATGTACCGCGAGATCGACGTCGGCTTCACGACCGCGCAGACCGCGGAGTGGCTGGCCCGCCCGGAGCACGATCCGCTCATCGTCGTCCGGAAGCGCGCACTCGACCGGGCTGGTGAGGTCGTTCACACGTCACGGGTGAAGGTCGTTCCGAGTCGGATGACGCTGAACATGGTGGTTCGCTCCCAGGGGTGAGGGCAGCCCGGGTCTCGCGATGCCGCATATCGTCCGGGTTTCCGCCGGCCCCGCCCGGACCGGACTGTCGGCGTGCCTCGGTAGGATCGACGGGTGGCAGTGAACCAAGAACTCGTCGGCCGGGAGTTCCCGCCGACCGCCCCCTACCTCGTCGGACGGGAGAAGGTGCGCGAGTTCGCGCGCGCCGTCTTCGCCGACGCCCCCCAGCACACCGACGTCGAGGCGGCCCGTGCGGCGGGCTTCGCCGACGTCGTCGCGCCGCCGACCTTCGCGATGGTCCTGCAGGACCTCACGCTGCAGCAGCTGCTGGCCGAACCGGATTCCGGCATCGTCCTGGCCCGGACCATCCACGCCGAGCAGCGGTTCCGCTACACCAGGCCGATCGTCGCGGGAGACGAGCTGACGGCGCAGCTGCGCGTCACCGGCATCCGCATGATGGGCGGCAACGCCATGATCACGAGCGAGGCCGAGATCACCGACGACGGGGGCGCGCATGTCGTCACCGCCACGAGCGTGCTGCTCGTGGGCGCCGAGGAGGAGGCCGCATGAGCGCGTTCACCGTGGGAGACGTGCTGGCCGAGCGCACCGTGCACCTGACGAGGGAGTCTCTCGTCCGCTACGCCGGCGCCTCCGGGGACTTCAACCCGATCCACTACCGTGACGACGTTGCCGCCGCGGTGGGCCTTCCCGGCGTGCTCGCGCACGGCATGCTGACCATGGGGATCGCCTCGTCCGTGGTCGTCGCCGCGCTCGACCCGCAGACCCGGATCCTCGACTACGGCGTGCGCTTCACGAAGCCCGTGGTGGTCGATCCCGAGACCGGCGCCGACGTGCACGTCGTCGCGACGGTCGGCGCGGTGGACGACGAGTCCGCGCGCATCGACCTCAAGGTCACGACGGGCGAGACCACCGTGCTCGTCAAGGCGCAGCTGCGCGTCGCCGTCCGATGAGCGACGTCGAGCCGATCCGGCTGGCCGAGCTCACCACGCTCCGCACCGGCGCCGCTCCCGCGCGCATGCGCGAGGCGACGACGACGGCGGAGCTCGTCGAGGTTCTCCGGGAGACCTGGGCGGAGGGCGACCCCTGGCTGGTGCTCGGCGGGGGCTCGAACCTCTTCGTCGGCGACGAGCCGTTCGAGGGCACCGTCATCCGCATCCGCACGAGCGGCATCGAAGAGCTCCCGTCGCCGCACGCCGGCCGCATCCGCCTGCGCGCGCAGGCCGGACACGGCTGGGACGACCTGGTGTCGTACGCGGTCGAGCGGGGCTACGCCGGGCTCGAAGCCATGAGCGGCATCCCCGGCACGGTCGGCGCCGCGCCTGTGCAGAACATCGGCGCCTACGGGCAGGAGATCCAGGAGACCCTGGTCGAGGTCGAGCTGATCGACGAGGACTCCGGCGAGATCTCCACTGTTCCGGCGACCGAGCTCGGGCTCGGATTCCGCACTTCGGTGCTCAAGCACCATCACGGGAGCGAGCCGCAGCGCCGGGCCGTGATCCTGTCCCTCACGGTCGATCTCCTCGTCGCCCGCGAACGCGTGGTCCGCGGGGAGCAGCTGCGACGCGCTCTCGGTCTGACCGACGACACCCCGGTGCCGCTGACATGGGTCCGAGAGCGCATCCTCGCCACGCGCGCATCGAAGGGCATGCTGCTCGACGCCGACGACCCGGACACGCACGGGGTCGGCTCCTTCTTCCAGAACGCGATCGTCACGGCCGCGCAGGCCCGGTCCCTCCCGCCGGAGTGCCCGCGCTGGCCGGTCGCCCCCGACCTCGACGCCGTGACCGTCATCCCCCTCGCCTCCTACGACGGACACGTGCCGCCGACGAAGACCGAGGCCCCGGACGTGAAGGTGAGCGCCGCCTGGCTGATCGAGCAGGCGGGCATCCGCAAGGGGTTCAAGCTGCCCCGCTCGCGGGCGTCCGTCTCGACCAAGCACGCCCTGGCCCTGACCAACCGGGGCGGCGCCACGGCGGCCGAGGTCGCCGAGCTCGCCCGTTTCATCCAGCACCGTGTGCACGCCGAGTTCGGTCTGGTGCTGCAGCCGGAACCCGTTCTGGTGGGCGTCGACCTGTGACGAAGCTCGAGCGGGTGTCGCGGACGCAGGCCGTCGTGGACGGACTGCTCGACGCCATCATCGCGGGTCGGCTCGAGGCCGGACAGCCGCTGCCGCCCGAGGGGGAGCTCGCCGAGCAGTTCGGGGTCTCCCGCCTCACGATGCGCGAGGGCGTCCGCCTCCTGCAGGCGCAGGGCGTGATCATCGCGGTGCCCGGCACCCGACACCGCATCGCGCCGACCGACGAGTGGACGGGCCTCGACGCGGTCGTCCGGCACGCCCAGAGCGCGGGCGCCCGAGAGCGCTCCTCGCTGGAGATGCTCGAGATGCGCATGATGTTCGAGACCGGGGCGGCCGAGTTCGCGGCGGGGCGGCGCACCGAGGAGCACCTCGCCGAGATGGCCGCGCTCCTCGAGGAGATGCAGGCGGCGCACGAGCGGGCCGACGTGGACGCCTTCGTGGCCGCGGACCTCGCCTTCCACGATGTGATCATCCGCGCGGCGGAGAACCGCATCCTCGTGGCCTCGATGCGCCCGCTGACGACGATGCTGCAGGCGACCCGCAGCGAGACGAGTGCCATCCCGGACATCCGGGAGCACGCGCTGGCCGAGCACGCGGCGGTGCTGGACGCGATGCGGACAGGGTCCGGTGCGGCTGCCCGCCAGGCCATGCGCAGCCACATGCGCCAGACCCGCGACGACCTGCTGCACTACGTCCACGGTCGCTGAGCAGCACGCTCTCCGTCGGTTTGGAGGGACGGTGATCCTGGGGTACGCTCGTCGTTATCTGATATCGGATAACGATGCAGATTCCCCAGGCCCGTGGCCCCCACCACGGGCCATCTTCCGGAACGAAGGAGTTCGTGTGCACATCGACGACCTGCTGGCCCCCCTGCCTGCACCCGTCGCCGTCACCGCGGCCGACGTCCGCACCGAGGTCGACCCCGCCGACGTGCTCCTCGTCCTCGACGACGACCCCACCGGCACGCAGTCGGTCGCGAACCTCCCGGTCCTCACCCGATGGGAGCGCGCCGACCTGGACGAGGCGCTCGCGACCGGTGCCGCCGCCGTCTATGTGCTCACGAACACCCGGTCCCTCGACGAGGAGGCCGCGGCCGCCCGCAATCGCGAGATCGTCGACGTGGCCCTCGCCGCCGCCGAGGCCCAGGGGCGGCGCGTGACGTTCGTCTCCCGGGGCGACTCGACGCTGCGCGGCCACTTCCCGCTCGAGACCGACGTCCTCTCCGCGGAGATCGGATCCCGCACCGGCCACGCCCCCGCGCTGACCCTGCTCGTCCCCGCATTCCCGGACGCCGGGCGCATCACGGTCGACTCTGTGCACTACTGGGTGACCGACGGCGAGGCCACCCCGGTCGGCGAGACGCCTTTCGCGGCGGACGCGACCTTCGGCTACGCCTCTTCCGACCTGCGCGAGTGGGTCGCCGAGAAGACCGGCGGACGCATTCCGGCGTCTGCGGTCGCGGGTCTCGACATCCGCACCATCCGCGCCGGGGTGGACGCCGTGGCCGGCTTCCTTGAGGCGCTGGCCGACGGCACGGTCGTCGTGGTCGACGTGGTCGAGGAATCGGACATGCGCGTCGTCGCGCTCGCGCTGCACCGCCTGCGGGACCGCGACGTGCTCCTCCGAGTCGGTCCGCCCTACGTGCGCGCGCACATCGGACAGGAGATCGCCGAGCCGGTGCGGGCGGAGGACATCCCCTTCGCGCACGATCGCGGCGGTCTCGTGGTCGTCGGCAGCCACGTGCCGCTCACCACCGCCCAGCTCGAAGCCCTCACGGCGGCGCGGCCCCGCACCCGCACGGTCGAACTCGACGTGCGCGCCCTCGTCGGCCCCGCCCGCGAGTCCCATCTCGAGACGCAGGCGCACGCCGTCGCCGAAGCGCTCGCCACGGGGACCGTGATCGTGCACACCACCCGCGAACTCATCACGGGCGCCGACGGCGACGAGAGCCTCGCGATCGCCCGCCGCATCTCCAGCGGTGTGGTCGAGCTCGTGCGTCGGGTGCTCGCCATCGCTCCGCCCCGCTTCGTCATCGCGAAGGGCGGAATCACCTCCAGCGATGTCGCGAGCGAGGCCCTCGAGATCCGCCGGGCCACCGTGCTCGGTCCGATGCTGCCCGGCCTCGTCTCGCTGTGGCAGCCGGAGACCGGCCCCGCGGTCGGCATCCCGTACGTCGTGTTCGCCGGCAACGTCGGCGACGCGGACTCCCTCGTCACGGTCGTCGCCACGCTCGCAGGCGACGATGGAAACAACACGGAAGGACACTCATGACATCCACCGTCGCTGTCATCGGACTCGGCGCCATGGGGCTGCCGATGGCCACCCGCCTCGCCGAGCGCTTCGCGGTGCGCGGCTTCGACATCGCCGCCGAGCGCGTCGCCCTCGCCGCAGAGGCGGGTGTCACGCCGGCGGCGTCCGCGGCCGACGCCGTGGACGGTGCCGACGCGGTGCTCGTCGCCGTCCGCACCGGCGCGCAGCTCGAGGCGCTGCTCTTCGGTGAGGACGGGCTCGCCCCGCACCTCGCCGACGGGGCGGTCGTGATCCTCACCAGCACGGTGGGCACGGACGGCATCGATGCGATCGCCGCCCAGCTCGCCGCGCACGGTGCGCAGCTCGTCGACGCTCCCCTGTCCGGAGGGCCGGTCCGTGCCGGGGAGGGCGACCTCCTCATCGTCGTCGGCGCCACCCCGACCGCTCTGGAGACCGCGCGGCCCGTGCTCGACCAGCTCGCCTCGACGCTGTCCATCGTCGGCGACAAGCCCGGGGACGGCCAGGCGCTGAAGACCGTCAACCAGCTCCTCTGCGGCGTGCACATCGCCGCGGCCGCGGAGGCGCTCGCGCTCGCCGACGCCCTCGGACTGGACCGCGCCCGCACGCTGGACGCGCTGACGGCCGGTGCCGCGAATTCCTTCATGCTCGGCAACCGCGGTCCGCGCGCCCTGCGGGCCTACGACGAGGACGGCGCCGAGGTGCTCAGCCGCCTCGACATCTTCGTCAAGGACCTCGGCATCGTCGGCGACGCCGCCCGCCGGGCGCACCTGTCCACGCCGGTCGCCGCCGCGGCCGAGCAGCTGTTCCTCCTCGGCGAAGCGCAGGGCCTCGGCGCCCTGGACGACTCCGCCGTCATCCGCGTCGTCGCACCCGAACGGCTGTCCTGAGCGCGACGTCGCGCCCTCACTGAAAGAAGAGATCCAGAGATGCTTCCTCTTCCGATCCTCATCCTGATCGGCCTGGCAGGCCTCGGCCTGCTGCTCCTGCTCATCATCCGGTTCAAGATGCAGGCGTTCTACGCCCTCATCCTCGTGTCGATCATCGTCGGCATCGCGGCAGGCCTGCCGCTGACCACGATCCCCGCCGACGGTGACACCCCCGAGCAGCTCGGCGTCATCCAGGCGATCATCGCCGGTGTCGGCGGCACGCTGGGCTCGGTGGCCGTGCTCGTCGCCCTCGGCTCGATGCTCGGCAAGATCATCGAGCTGTCCGGCGGCGCCGAGTCGCTCGCCGGACGCTTCACCAGCTGGCTGGGCCCGAAGCGCGTCGGCATCGCGCTCGTCATCGCCGCCGGCATCCTGGCGATCCCGGTGTTCTTCGACGCCGGCTTCATCATCCTCATCCCCATCGTGTTCGCCTTCTCGAAGGTGGCCGGTCTCAACCCGATCAAGTTCGGCCTGCCGGTCGCGGGCATCATGCTCGCCGTGCACGTCGCGGTGCCTCCGCACCCGGGCATCGTCGGCGGTTCGGCGATCCTCGGTGCCGACATCGGCTGGGTCACGATCTTCTCCCTCGCGATCTCCGTGCCGCTCGGCGTGCTGTCCTACCTAGTGGCGAAGTGGATCAACACCCGCGAGTTCGCGATGCTCGCGGCCACGAAGGAGATGTACGACAACTTCGGGACGGAGAAGTCGACGCTCACCGGCGGACTCGGCGAGGGCGAGAAGGCGCCGGGCGCCGGCACCGTCCTCGGCCTCATCCTCCTGCCGCTCGTGCTCATCATGCTCGGCACCGCGGTCGCGCCGCTGTTCGAGGCGGGCACGTTCTGGAATGGGTTCCTCAGCATGGTCGGCCAGCCGATCTTCGCGCTCATGGTCGCGATCGCCGCCGCGATGTACCTGCTCGGCGTGCGCCGCGGCTGGTCCGCCGCCCACCTGGGCGAGGTCATGGAGTCGGCGCTGCCGGCCGCCGCGGTCATCATCCTCGTGACCGGTGCCGGTGGCGCCTTCGGCCGCGTCCTGACCGAGACCGGGATCGGTGGAGCGGTCGCCGAGGTGCTCGCGTCCAGCGGGATGCCCCTGCTGCTCGCGGCCTTCCTCATCTCCCTCATCATGCGTGCCGCCCAGGGGTCCGCCACCGTCGCGATCGCCACCACCGCGGGGCTCCTGCTGCCGTCGGTCTCCGCGATGGGACTCGACACCGTGCACACCGCGCTGCTCGCGGTCGCCATCGGCTACGGCGGCCTCGGTCTCAGCCACGTGAACGACTCCGGATTCTGGGTGGTCACGCGGTACCTCGGCCTCTCGGTGAAGGACGGCCTGCGCACCTGGACGCCGCTCACGACGGTGCTCGGCGTGACCGGCTTCGCGTTGACCTGGATCCTCTACGCGGTGATCCCCGTCTCCTGACCCGTCCGCACGAACGGCCGTCGCCTCCGGGTGGCGGCCGTTCGTCGTCTCCGGCGGGTGGTGACCGGGGCCACGGCGGACTACGCTCGCGGGATGAGCGGACTGATCCCGTACCTGCTGTTCCCCGGCAATGCCGCAGAAGCGCTCGGCCACTACCGCGACGTCTTCGGCGGCGACCTCCAGCTGATGGACTACGCGAGCGCGGGTCGTCACGACGGTCCGGGCGATGCCGTCGCGCACGGACAGCTCAGCGGGCTGGTCGAACTCGCCGGGGCCGACGCGGGAGCCGATGACGACGCGGTCCAGATGAGCGGGATGTTCCTCTCGCTCCTCGGCACCGCCGCCCCCGGAACGCTGACCCGCTGGTACGACGAGCTTTCCGCCGGCGGCCGCGTCATCGACCCGCTGCAACAGCGCCCGTGGGGAGATTTCGACGGCACGCTGGTGGACCGCTACGGCATCCGCTGGCTGATCGGCTTCCACCCCGAGGACTGACCGCCTCCCTCGCCGAAACCCCGCGTTCACGCCGAGACCCCCTCGAACCTGCGCAGGTACGAGGGGGTCTCGGCGGTAAAGCGGGGTCTCGGGTCAGGAGGAGAACAGACGCTGGAGGCGCTGCACGCCCTCGAGGAGCTGGTCGTCACCGAGCGCGTACGACATGCGGATGTAGCCCGACGGACCGAACGCCTCGCCGGGGACGACCGCGACCTCGGCCTGGTCGAGGATGAGGTCGGCGAGCTCCAGCGAGGTGGTCGGGGTCACGCCACCCCAGGTGCGACCGAGCAGGCCCTGCACGTCGGGGTAGACGTAGAACGCGCCGAGCGGGTTCGGGACCACGAGTCCGTCGATCTTCGACAGCTCCGACACGATGAGCTGGCGGCGGCGGTCGAAGGCCTCGCGCATCTTCTCGGCCTCGTCCTGCGGACCGTTGAGCGCCGCGATCGCCGCCTTCTGCGCGACGTTGTTCACGTTGCTCGTGAGGTGCGACTGCAGGTTGCCGGCGATCTTGATGGCGTCGGCCGGACCCACCATCCAGCCCACGCGCCAGCCGGTCATCGCGTAGGTCTTGGCGACCCCGTTGACGAGGATCGTCTGGTTCGCGGCCTCCGGCACGGCCTCCACGATCGAGGTCGCCTTGACGCCCTCGTAGGTGAGGTTCTGGTAGATCTCGTCGCTGATGATCCAGATGCCGTGCTCCACCGCCCACTCGCCCATGGCCTTCGTCTCCTCGGCCGTGTACACCGAGCCGGTGGGGTTCGACGGCGACACGAACACGAGGACCGTCGTGCGGTCGGTCCGGGCGGCCTCGAGCTGCTCGACGGTCACCTTGTACTCCTGGTCGGCGCCGGCGAAGACCTCGACGGGCGTGCCGTCCGCGAGACGGATCGCCTCCGGGTAGGTCGTCCAGTACGGGGCCGGCAGCAGCACCTCGTCGCCGGGGTTCACGACGGCCTGGAACGCCTGGTACACCGACTGCTTGCCGCCGTTGGTGACGATGATCTGGCCGGGGGAGACCTCGAGCCCGGAGTCGCGGAGCGTCTTGGCGGCGATCGCCTCGCGCAGCGCCGGCAGCCCGGGAGCGGGGGTGTACCGGTAGCTCGCGGGGTCGGCCAGTGCCTCGGCCGCCGCATCCACGATGAACTGCGGCGTGGCGAAGTCGGGCTCGCCCGCGGCATACGAGATGACGGGCTTGCCCTCGGCCTTGAGGGCCTTGGCCTTGGCGTCGACCTTGAGGGTCGCGGACTCGGCGATGGCGGACAGCTTGCGGGAGAGAGGAGCGCGTTCGGTCACGGTTACGAGCGTACTCGGGTCGATACGGCGGGGGAGGTGTGGGATGACGCCAAGATCCGAGGTTCTTTAGGGTTCGGCAGGTCAGTCGGTCGTGAGGCCGTGCGCCTGGGCGACGGCGTCCAGGGTGATGCGTCCCCCCTGCACGTTGAGCCCCTTCGCGAGGGCAGCCTCGTCGGAGGCCGCCCGCTCCCAGCCCTTGGCCGCGATCGCCGAGACGTAGGGGAGGGTGGCGTTCGTCAGCGCCCGGGTCGCGGTCGTCGGAACGGCGCCCGGCATGTTCGCGACGCAGTAGTAGATCGAGTCGTGCACCGCGAAGGTCGGGTCATCGTGCGTGGTCGGACGGGAGCCCTCGAAGCAGCCGCCCTGATCGATCGCGATGTCGACGAGCACGGACCCCGGCTTCATGGCCGCGACCATGTCGTCGGTCACGAGCTTGGGGGCCGCGGCGCCGGGGATCAGGACGGATCCGATGACGAGATCCGCCGTCGTCAGCTCCTCGGCGATGTCGTACCGGCTGGAGGCGCGCGTCTCCAGAGCACCGCCGTAGCGGTGTTCGAGCTCGCGCAGGCGGGGGAGCGCCACGTCGACGACGGTGACCTTGGAGCCGAGTCCGAGCGCGTTCGCGGCGGCGTGCTCGCCCGCGACGCCGCCGCCGATCACCACGGTCTTCGCCCGCGGGGTGCCGGCGATGCCACCCAGCAGCATGCCGCGGCCGCCCTGCGAGCGCAGCAGCGAGTGGGACCCCATGATGACGGAGAGGCGGCCGGCGATCTCGCTCATCGGCACGAGCAGCGGCAGGGTGCGATCCGGCAGCTGCACGGTCTCGTAGGCGACGGCGGTCGTGCCGGCCGCGACGAGCGCCTCGGTCAGCGGGCGATCGGCCGCGAGGTGGAGGTAGGTGAAGAGCGTGAGGTCGGGACGGAGGAAGCCGTACTCCTCGGCCACGGGCTCCTTGACCTTGATGAGGAGGTCGGCCTCGCCCCACGCGTCGGCGGCGGTCGCGACGATCTCGGCACCGGCCGCGCGGTACGCGTCGTCATCGATGCTCGACCCGACGCCGGCTCCCGACTGCACGAGCACGCGGTGCCCTTCCCGCACGAGCCGATCGGCGCCGGCCGGGGTGAGGGCGACGCGGTTCTCGTTGTTCTTGACTTCGGTCGGGACGCCGATCTTCATCGATCCTCCAGGTGTCGGGGCGCAGGGTGCAGACAAGGATCGCAGAAACGTCGAGACATCGACAGATTCGATGAAGACTCTTCGGTGAAGGCTCGAATCCTGAATAATGCTTCGTATGACCACCGCCGCCGCGTCATCCGAGCCGAACAGCGTTCGGGCCCCCGCGCTCGACCCCACCGACGCGCGGATCGTACAGCTCCTCACCGCCGACGGGAGGATGACGAACGCCGAGCTGGCCGGACGACTGGGAGTCGCCCCGTCGACGGCGCACGCACGCCTGCGCGGGCTGATCGAGCGCGGGGTCATCACCGGGTTCCACGCGAGCGTCGACGAACGCGAGCTCGGCGCCGGACTCCAGGCGATCATCGGCGTCAGCCTGCGCCCGGCCGCCCGGCGGGAGAGCATCGTGGAGTTCGCGGACCGCGTGCGTGCCCTGCCGCAGGTGATCCAGGTGTTCTTCCTCGGCGGGGACGACGATTTCCTCCTGCACATCGCGGTCGCCGACTCATCGGAGATGCGCGAGTTCGTGCTCGAGCACCTGTCCGCGCAGAGCAGCGTGGCATCGACCCGCACGAGCATCGTGTTCGACTACCACCGCAACTCGGTCGCCGCGTCGTTCCACTGAGTCGGCGCGCGGCGACTCAGGTCTCGAACGAGGAGGGGACGGCGCAGTAGTCGGCGAAACGCCGGGCGGGATGGGCCGGATCGGTCACGTCGACCAGGGCGTTCGCCGCGGTGTGCGGGGGCTCGTCTCCCGCGAGTTGCCAGAGGACGTAGTTCCACATCCCGCGTACGCTCGGCGACACGATCGCGCCCGGTCCGGACACGAGGAGCACGGCGTCGCTGTCGGTGGCGCGGAACGGCCCCACGACGTCGGCGCGGAGGGCGGCCTCCTCCCCGTCGGCGGTGTGCGCGCGCTCGACGGTCTGGCCGGCGGCGGTGAGAGCGGCGGCCAGGCCATCCGCGGCCGCGCGAGAACGCTCGGCGTCGGCCCCGGCGACCGCGACCAGCCGTCGCCCCCGCGGATAGAGGTGCAGGAACTCCTCGGCGATGCTGCTCCATACGGCGCTCATGGCTCCAGGCTACGCCCGGCAGGGAGCGTGCGGGCCGGGTGGGACGAGAGGATGCCGCGGACCTCGCGGCCCGCGGCATCCCGGCATCGTCAGTCCTCGTCGACCAGGAACCGGCTGTAGGCGCCCAGGGTGAGGAACGTCGGGAACTCCTCGCGGAGGGCGACCTCGCGGAAGATCTCGGCGGCGTCGTCGAAGCGGTCGCCTTCGCGTCGCTCGACCTCGTCCAGCACCTCGCCGATCAGCCCCTCGACGTACTCGACCGTGATGGGCGTGCCGTCCTGCGTGGTGCGGTCCTGGTGGATCCACTGCCACACCTGCGAGCGGCTGATCTCCGCGGTCGCGGCATCCTCCATGAGGTTGTCGATCGCCACGGCGCCGAGCCCGCGCAGCCAGGCCTCCAGGTAGCGGATGGCCACCGAGACGTTGTCCCGCACGCCCTGCGCCGTGATCGGCCGACCGATGTGCAGGTCGAGCAGGTCGCGCGCCTCCACGTGCACGTCGTCACGCTGACGGTCGATCTGGTTCGGGCGGTCTCCGAGCACGGCGTCGAACTCGGCCTGCGCCGTCGGGATCAGGTCCGGATGGGCGACCCAGGTGCCGTCGAAGCCGTCGCCGGCCTCGCGCTTCTTGTCGGCCGACACCTTCTCGACCGCGCGTGCCGTCACCTCGGGGTCGCGGCGGTTCGGGATGAACGCGCTCATGCCGCCGATGGCGAAGGCTCCGCGCTTGTGGCACGTCTGCACGAGCAGCTCGGTGTAGGCCCGCATGAACGGCACCGTCATCGTGACCTCGCTGCGGTCGGGGAGCACGAAGCGGGCGCCGCGGCCGCGGTAGTTCTTGATGATGGAGAAGATGTAGTCCCAGCGCCCGGCGTTCAGGCCCGCGCAGTGGTCGCGCAGCTCGTACAGGATCTCGTCCATCTCGAACGCGGCGGGCAGCGTCTCGATGAGCACGGTCGCGCGGATGGTGCCGTGCGGGATGCCGATGTACTCCTCGCTGAAGGAGAACACGTCGTCCCACAGCTTGGCCTCTTCGCTGGACTCGAGCTTCGCGATGTAGAAGTACGGTCCGCGTCCGCCCTCGATCAGCGCCTGCGCGTTGTGCAGGAAGTAGAGGCCGAAGTCGACCAGCGATCCGGAAGCCGAGGTGCGGCGGCCGGCGCGGTCGATGAAGGAGAGGTGCTTCTCCGGCAGGTGCCACCCGCGCGGGCGCATCACGATGGTGGGGGTGCGCTCGGCGGTGACGCGGTACTCCTTGCCCTCGGGAGAGGTGAAGGCGAGCTCGCCGCGGATCGCGTCGCGCAGGGACAGCTGCCCCTCGATGACGTTCTTCCAGGTGGGGCTCGTGGCGTCCTCCTGGTCGGCGAGCCAGACGCGAGCCCCGGAGTTGAGGGCGTTGATCGTCATCTTCGGGTCGGTGGGTCCGGTGATCTCGACGCGGCGGTCCTCGAGCCCGGGGCCGGCGCCGGCGACCCGCCACGTGGAGTCCTGACGGATGTGCGCGGTGTCCTCGCGGAACTGGGGGTCGTGCCCGTTGCCGATCTCGAAGCGGCGACGCATCCGGTCGGCCAGCCGGTCATGGCGGCGGGAGGCGAATCGGTGGTGGAGCTCGGTGAGGAAGGCGAGCGCCTCCGGGGTGAGGATCTCGTCGTAACGGTCGCGCATGGGCCCGGCGATCTCGATCGCGGGTCCCTGTCGGGTCGTCTGCATCGGTGCGGTGGTCATGATCGTGTCCTTTGACTTGTGCCGAGCCCCCGGGTTGTCGTCGAGACCCCGGGCTCCCGGCGTGTGCGGGGCGGGGTCTCGACGAGAACCGGGGGTCTCGGGGGAGAATCAGTGGAACTGGGCGGTCTCGGTGGAGCCGGCCAGGGCGAGGGTCGCGCTGTCGGGGTTGAGCGCGGTGGAGATGACGTCGAAGTAACCGGTGCCCGCCTCGCGCTGGTGCTTGGTGGCGGTGTAGCCGCCGGCCTCGGCGGCGAACTCGGCTTCCTGCAGCTCGACGTAGGCGCTCATGGCGCGCTCGGCGTAACCGCGGGCGAGGTCGAACATGGAGTGGTTCAGGGCGTGGAACCCGGCCAGGGTGATGAACTGGAACTTGTAGCCCAGGTCTGCCAGCTCCTGCTGGAACGTCGCGATCTCGGCGTCCGACAGGTGGCGCTTCCAGTTGAAGCTCGGCGAGCAGTTGTAGGCCAGGAGCTTACCGGGGAACTGTGCGTGGATCGCCGCGGCGAACTCCCGGGCCAGCGCGATGTCCGGCTCCCCGGTCTCGACCCAGAGCAGGTCGGCATAGGGGGCGAACGCGAGGCCGCGGCTGATGACCGACTCGATGCCCGGGCGGATCCGGTAGAAGCCCTCGGACGTGCGCTCGCCGGTGGTGAACTCCCGGTCGCGCTCGTCGACGTCGCTCGTGAGCAGATCGGCGGCGAGGGCGTCGGTGCGGGCGATGATGACGGTCGGCACGCCGGCGACGTCCGCCGCGAGACGGGCCGCGTTCAGCGTGCGGATGTGCTGCTGCGTGGGCACGAGCACCTTCCCGCCGAGGTGGCCGCACTTCTTCTCGCTCGCCAGCTGGTCCTCCCAGTGGATGGCCGCGGCGCCGGCCTGGATGAGGGACTGCGCGAGCTCGTAGGCGTTCAGCGGTCCGCCGAATCCGGCCTCGGCGTCGGCGACGATGGGCGCGAGCCAGTCCTGCGTGATCTCACCCTCGGCGTGCTCGAGCTGGTCCTGCCGGAGCAGGGCGTTGTTGATGCGGCGCACGACCGCCGGGACCGAGTTCGCGGGGTAGAGCGACTGATCGGGGTAGGTCTGTCCGGCGAGGTTGCCGTCCGCGGCGACCTGCCAGCCGGAGAGGTAGATGGCCTTCAGCCCGGCGCGCACCTGCTGCACGGCCTGGCCTCCGGTGTAGGCGCCGAGAGCCCGGATGTAGTCCTCCGTGTGCAGGAGGTTCCAGAGGTTCTCCGCCCCGCGGTGGGCGAGGGTGGCGTCCTCGCGGACCGAGCCGCGGATGCGGATGACGTCCTCCGCGGAGTAGGTGCGCTCGACGCCGTCCCACCGCGGGTCGGTGTCCCAGATCTCCTGAAGCTCCGCGGCCGTCTGGACCTGGTCTCCGGCGCGCAGGCCGGCGGGGCGCGGGGTGGGGGTCGCTGCGGTGTTCGTCATGGTGTCTCCTCGGATGGGAATCGGCGTCGGTGCCGATGGCGTGCCTCCACTCTGTGTGAAGTTTCCCGCTCTCCCTCGCCGAATCGAGGAGAAGTTTGCGCGATTTTCTGTTTTCGTGACAGACTCAGCGCTCACGCCCCGCTCGCCCGGCCTGGCGAGATCAAAAAGGATCCCGGCACGGCCTCGCGCGGAGCGTTCCCGATCCCGCACCGACGCGGACGGCGGGCTGAGAGGAGCCGACATGGACGACACCGCGGAAGACACCGACGCCCTCACCGTCGGCCGACGCATCCGCCAGCTGCGCACAGCACGGGGCCTGACGCTCGAGGAGCTCGCCGCCGCGGTCGATCGGGCGCCGAGCCAGCTGTCGATGATCGAGACGGGCAAGCGCGAGCCGAAGCTCACGCAGTTGCAGGCCATCGCCCGCGCGCTCGGGGTGACCATCGACGCGCTGCTTTCCGGGGAGCCGCTCGACGAGCGCAGCGCGATCGAGATCGCCCTGGAGCGCGCGATGAAGGGGCAGACGTTCCAGGCGCTGGGCATCGCGCCGTTCCGCATCGCCAAGAGCGTGCCCACGGAGGCCCTGAAGGCGCTGCTCGCCCTGCAGGGTGAGATCGACCGGCTGAAGGACGAGCGCGCCGCGACGCCCGAGGAGGCCCGGCGTGCCAACGTGGAGCTCCGACATTTGATGCGCCGCCAGGACAACCACTTCGCCGACCTCGAGGCGAAGGCGGCCGAGATCCTCGCGGCCGTCGGCCATCCCGGCGGACCGCTGACCCAGCGCACCGCGTCCGAGATCGCGGCGCACCTCGGCTTCACCCTCCACTACGCGCCCGATCTGCCGCAGACCACCCGCAGCGTCGCCGACCTCGCCAACGGCCGGCTGTACCTGTCGAGCAGCGTGCCGGCGAAGGGCGATGCGCGCACCGCGGTGCTGCAGGCGCTGTCGAGCCGCATCCTGGGGCACGCCGAGCCGCGCAGCTACGCCGAATTCCTCCGTCAGCGGGTGGAGACGAACTACCTCACCGGCGCGCTGCTGATGCCGGAGGCCGACGTCGTCCCCGCCCTGAAGGACGCGAAGCAGCGGCGCGCGATCTCCATCGAAGACCTCCGGGATGCGTACTCGGTGTCGTACGAGACGGCGGCGCACCGGTTCACGAACCTCGCCACGCGGCACCTCGACATCCCCGTCCACTTCCTCAAGGTGCACGAGTCGGGCACGATCACCAAGGCGTACGAGAACGACGACGTGAACTTCCCGACCGACCGCCTCGGCGCCATCGAGGGGCAGATGTGCTGTCGCCGGTGGACCTCCCGGGTGGTCTTCGACGAGGATGACCGCTTCAACCCGTACTATCAGTACACCGACACCGGCAACGGCACCTACTGGTGCACCGCCCGCGTGGAGGCGTCGAGCGAGGGCCTGCACTCGGTGAGCGTGGGGGTACGGTTCGACGACACGAGGTGGTTCGTGGGCAGGGACACCCCGCACCGCGGCGTCTCGAAGCACTCGGTCGAGGTGTGCTGCCGTCGGGCTCCCGCCGACCTGGAGGAGCGGTGGCGCGAGAACTCCTGGCCCAACGTGAAGACCCCGCGCACGCTGCTGGCGACTCTGCCCACGGGAGCCTTCCCGGGCGTGGACACCACCGACGTGTACGAGTTCCTGGAGTCCCACGCGCCCCGGTGATCCCACTCGGTACGCTCGGTCGATGAGCAGTGCTGTCTTCCCCGGTCCCTTCGGCCCGATGCCCGAGGCGGGTGCTGCCGCGATCCTGTGGATGCCCCCGCAGCCGGACGCTCCGGGGCCGGTCCGCTTCGTCGACGGCTTCGAGCCCTTCGCCGAGTTCGCGCGGGGCCAGGGGGCCGACTCCGCAGTGCTCGCCGTCGATCTCGGGGCGACGTGGGACTTCGTCGCCGGTCATCCTGAGGTGCTCGAGAGCGAGACGCTGGCCACGGCGGCGGCGCGGTTCGTGGGGAACGTCATCGCGGTCGTGCACCCCGCCGCGACATGGCGGATGACGAGCGAGCCGGAGATCGGGACCCACACCCTCTCGATCCCGGTCACGGGTCTCGTGCAGGGGATGGTGCAGCAGCCCGACCAGCGGGATGCGTTCCTGCAGATGCTCGCGTCGTGGGACCAGGACGACATCGACGACGAGGAGATGAGGGCGCTGTCCGCGGAGGATTCCGCTCCCGCGGTCGTCGTCCCGGCGCGCGCGTACGTCCGGCCTGCTCTCCCGCTGCTGGACTTCCATGACGAGAACGGCGAGGTCATCCGCTACGGACACCGCTGGCCCGACGGCATCGCGCCGGAGGAGTCGTACTCCCGGGAGTCCCACCCGGAGCGCTTCGCACCGCTCTCCCTCGTGGTCGACGCGCTCGTCGAGCACCTTTCCCGCGAGTACGAGGTCGATGTGCGGCGAGAGTCGGGGGAGGACGGGACGGAGCGCATCGTGCTCGAACCGGCGCGCGGTGCGCAGATCGCGATCACGCCGGCCGTTCCCTCCGTCTGCGTCGAGGCCGGCGCCCTCTTCCACGCGATCGTGCCGTCGTGCATCTGCGATGCGTGCGATGAGACCGCCGAGACCGCGGCGGACGAGCTGGAGCGGATCGTGCTGTCGATCGCCGCTGGCGGCTTCCGGGAGAAGTACCCCGTCGGTCACCGTGCGTGGCTGTATACGGAGGTCCGGTCACCGGACGGCGAGCGGCGGGAGAGCAGCTCAGGCCCCGCCCCGGAGGCGCCCGCGGAGGCGCGAGAGCGCGCGGCCGTCCTGCTGCGCGGGCTCGACGACGGCTGGTGGCCCGCCTGGCCCCTCCGCTCGACCCCCGCCTGACCCCGCGCCACCCCGGCCCACCTCCGCCCCGCCTGCACGACGGTGTTCCGCGTGCACGACCCGAGGGGCGGGTGAATCGTGCATCCGTCGCCGGATCGTGCAGGAGAAGTTAGTTTGATCTTGCTTAGTCAAGATTGACTATGTTACTTTCATCGAGCCATCAATGACGAACGGCCGAGAAGGGACCCTCATGGCTACTTCCTCTGCGGAAACCCGATTCCGCACCACTGCCACCCTGACGTGCGTTCTCGCCGCCACGCTGACGCTCGGAGCATGCTCCTCGCCGGCGCCCGGCGGCGATACCGCTGCCACGAGCGCGGGCGGCAGCGACGCCTGCCAGCGCAACCAGGATGCCGGCACCATCACCTACATCTCCGGCTACGGCTACTCCGCCAGCGCCGGGCAGCTCGACGTGTTCCTGGCGAAGGAGCTGGGCTACTTCGACGACCTCTGCCTCGACGTGGAGATCAACGCCTCCGGCGCGAACGGGCAGCAGCTCGTCGCCTCGGGGCAGGCGCAGTTCACCGCGCTCGGCTCCGCCTCCGACGTGATGCTCGCCGCGGCGAACAGCAAGAACCTCACCGCGGTCGCGACGTACGGCACGACCCCGCCGTTCTCGATCTTCGGCAATGAGAAGCTCACCGACCTCACCGACCTCGAAGGCGGCTCGCTGGGGTACTTCATCAACCTCACGCCCATCGCCTCGGCCATGCTCGACGAGGCCGGCGTCGACGTCTCGAAGGTCGAGATGGTGAAGATGACCAACTACGACCCGACCGTCGTCGTGCGCGAGCAGGTCGACGCGATCGTCGGCTACGCCTCCAACCAGCCGCAGACCCTCAAGGCGCAGGACCTCCCGTTCAGCGAGTTCCTGCCCGCCGACCTCGGCGTCGAGGGCACGTACAACGTCATGGAGGTGAACTCGCGCTTCCTCGACGAGCACCGCGAGGTCGCGGCCGACTTCATGCGCGCGAGCCTCAAGGCCCTGCAGTTCTGCCTCGACGAGGCGGACGAGTGCATCGACATGCTGGCGGCCCTCGCGGAGGAGAACGGTCAGGGCGCGGCGTTCCCGCGCGATCAGCTCGCCCGCACGTGGGAGGTCGAGTCGGCCTGGGTGCGCGAGAGCGCGGGCGGCAACCCCGGCGTGCAGACGGCAGACATGTGGCAGCCGGAGTACGAGATCGTGCAGGAGTACGGCGATGTCAAGGACCTCCCCGCCATCGCCGACATGATGGACCCGGATCTCGTGGCCGACCTGTACGACGGCGACACCCTCATCTGGGCGGAGAAGTGATGACCGCGGCACAGGGGGCGGGCGTCGAGGTCAGGAACGTCTCGAAGGCCTTCGGCGTCGACGGAGCCCAGGTGACCGTGCTCGACGACGTGAGCCTCACGATCGGCATGGGCGAGTTCGTGTCGGTGATCGGCCCCAGCGGATGCGGCAAGTCCACGCTGCTCAAGGTGGTCGCCGGACTCCTCGACGCCGACTCCGGCACCGTCACGATCGACGGCGAGAGCGTCACGGCGGCCTCCCGCGACAAGAAGATCGGTCTCGTCCCGCAGTCCCCGGCGCTGCTGCCGTGGAAGACGGTCCGCGAGAACGTCGAGCTCCCCGTGCGGATCAACCGCGGGGCCAACGGCGACCGCGCCCTCCGTGACCCGGCCGAGCTGCTGTCGACGTTCGGTCTCGGCCATGCGTTGAAGAAGTACCCCGGGCAGCTCTCCGGCGGCATGCAGCAGCGCGCCGCGATCGCCAGGGCCTTCGTGTTCGATCCGGCCATCATGCTGATGGACGAGCCGTTCTCGGCCCTCGACGAGATGAACCGCGACCTGCAGCGCATCGCCCTGCTGGACTTCTGGCAGTCGAACCGCAAGGCCGTGATGTTCGTGACGCACTCGGTGCCGGAGGCGATCATGCTGTCCGACCGCATCGTGGTCATGGCCGCCCACCCCGGACGCATCGCCGAGGTGATCGATGTGAACCTCCCGCGGCCGCGGACCGAGGAGGCGTACGCGACGGACGAGTTCCGCGACCTGGAGGCAGTCGTGCGCGGTGCGCTGCGCGCGCAGACGGAGAAGGCCCATGTCTGAGCTGACGATGAGAGACACCACCGCGACCCTCGCCACCGCCCGGCTGAAGGCGCAGCCCCGACGCGGCATCCCCGGGTGGCTCCGCTGGGGTTCCTGGGTCCCGACCCTGATCACGTTCGTGATCGCGGCCCTGCTCTGGCAGATCGTGGCGTGGACCAACCCGTACGTCCTCCCGACGCTGGAGGCCATCGGCGCCAGCCTCGTCGAGGACGCCGGCATGTACTGGTCCAACTTCCTCGTGACGCTGCTCGAGGTCGTCGTCGGAGCCTCCGCCGGCATCCTCGCGGGCTTCCTCCTGGCGGTCGTGATGGCCGAGTTCCAGATCATCGAGCGCGCCGTCATGCCGTTGGTCATCATCGTGATGGTGACGCCGATCGTCGCGATCGCTCCGGCGCTCGTCGTCGCCTTCGGGTTCGGCATGGTGCCGAAGTTCATCGTCACCGGCCTCGTGGTGTTCTTCCCGATGCTCGTGAACTCGCTCGCGGGCCTCCGCGACGTGGACCAGAAGGCGCTCGACGTGTTCACGACGCTGCACGCCTCGCGGTGGGAGATCTTCCGCGAGCTGCGGTTCCCCGGCAGCATGCCGTACGTGTTCGCCGGTCTGCGGATCGCTCTGCCCCTCGCCGTGGTCGGCGCGGCCGTGGCCGAGTTCGTCGCGGCAGGGCAGCAGGCCGGTCTCGGCTCCCTCGTCACCACCTCGGCTGCGCAGGCGAACCTGCCCGTGACCTGGGCGAGCATCGCCCTGCTCTGTCTGCTCGGGGTGCTCCTCATCGTGCTTCTCGCGGTCGTGCGCCGGCGCGTCCTGTGGTGGAGCGACGGCGAGGTCACCGCGAAGGGCTGAGCTCACCACCCCCCCGGTCCCGGGGGCGCGACCCCTGCGCCCCCGGGTTCCCCCGGCGTGCCCGGAAACTCCGAACGACACCATCCCCCACTCCCAGGAAGGCATCCGCCATGACCGCTCAGCACCCCGTGAAGACCCTGCGGCTCGGACTCTTCGAGAACGCCCAGGCCAACGACTCCGGCACCGCGACCTGGCGCCACCCCGACAACCGGCGCTACCTGTTCGACAAGCTCGACTACTGGCGCGACACCGCGCGCCTGGTCGAGGACGCGGGCTTCGACTTCCTCTTCCTCGCCGATGCGTGGGGCTGGGCCGACGTCGCCGGCGAGCGCCCGGACATCTGCTCGGTCGAGGGCCTGGACCTGCCGCGGCTCGACCCGGCGATCATCCTCGCCGCGCTCATCCCGGAGACCACCCGCCTCGGCCTCGTCGCCACCGGGTCGACCCTGCTCGAGCCTCCCTACTCCTTCGCCCGGCGCCTGGCCACCCTCGACATCCTGTCCGGCGGCCGGATCGGCTGGAACGTCGTCACCACCGGCACCGCCGACACCGCGGTGCAGGGCTTCGGTGTGCCGATGGTCGGGCACGACGAGCGCTACCTGATGGCGGACGACTTCATGCAGGTCGTCTACAAGCTGTGGGAGGAGGCCTGGGAGGAGGGGGCGCTGGAGCGCGACAAGGCGGGCCGTTTCGCCGACCCGGCCAAGGTGCACCGCATCGCGCACGACGGGCCCTACTTCCGCTCGCACGGCTACGGCAACACGCAGCGCTCGCCGCAGGGCACGCCGGTGCTGTTCCAGGCCGGGGCGTCGCCCGCCGGCCGCGAGTTCGGCGGCAGGCACGGCGAGGCGATCTTCGTGGGGAGCGGCTCGGTCGAGCAGCTCCGTGCGCACTCCTCGGCGATCCGTGAGGAGGCGGTGAAGAACGGCCGTGGCGCGCACGAGGTGAAGATCATGTCGGCGTTCGCCGCGGTCGTCGGAAGCACCGAGGAGGAGGCGCGCCGCACGTACGCGGAGGTCGCCGACGCGCAGAACCCCCAGGTCACCGTGGCGTCCTACGCCTGGTTCACCGGGCTCGACCTGTCGTCGTACGACCCGAGCACCCCGATGTCCGAGCTCAGCACCGAGCTCTCGCAGACGCAGGTCGCCCGCTTCGCCGACAAGACGGTGGGCGACGTGCTGGGCGACTGGCACGCGCACGGGGTCGGCGCCCGGCCCATCGTGGGCACGCCGGAGCAGGTGGCGGACCGGATGATGGAGCTCGCCGACGGCGCCGATCTCGACGGCTTCCTCTTCGCCCCGGTGATCCCGCCGGCCTCGACCGCCGACTTCATCGAGCACGTGCTGCCGATCCTCAAAGAGCGCGGGGCGATCAGCGACCCCGCCGCCGAGCCGGAGTCGCTGCGGGAACGGCTGATGGGCACCCCGACGCCCGCGCTCGCCGAGTCCCACGTGGGTTCGTCGTTCCGGCGGACGATGGCCCGTGTCTGAGACCCTCGCCGGCGTCGCCGTCGTGGGGAGCGCGAACCTCGATCTCGTGGTCGAGGTCTCGCGCCCACCCCGCGTCGGAGAGACGCTGCTCGGTCGTGCCGGGGGACGCTTCCCCGGTGGCAAGGGCCTCAATCAGGCCGTCGCGGCGGCGCGCACGGGAGCCTCGACGCGGTTCTGCGGTGTCGTCGGAGCGGACGAGGCGGGGGCCGTGCTGGAGGCGGCGCTGACGGAGGCGGGCGTGGACGCCGTGCTCCGCCGCTCCGCGTCCGCGCCGACCGGGGTCGCGCATGTGCTGGCCTTCGACGACGGCGACAACAGCATCCTCGTGGCGGCGGGGGCGAACGGCGAGCTCACTCCGGAGGACGCCGTGGCCGGGATCGCCGGAGCGGCTGTGGTGCTCGCTCAACTCGAGGTGCCGTTCGCCGCGGTCGCCGCCGCCCTCGTGGCCGCCCGGGGTGCGGGGGTGCGCACGATCCTCAACGCCGCCCCCGCGCACGAGGCGGCGGTCGCGCTGCTGCCGGAGGTGGACGTGCTGGTCGTGAACGAGACCGAGTGCGCGGAGCTCGGCGGCGTCGAGCGGCTCCTCAGGGCGGGTGCCGGAGCTGTCGTGCTCACGGAGGGGGCCGCGGGGGTGACGCTGCATCGGCTGGGACAGCCCGGTGCGCACGTAGCGGCCTTCCGCATCGACGCCGTCGATACGACGGGGGCCGGGGACGCCTTCTGCGGTGCCCTCGCCGCCGGCCTCGCCCAGGGCCAGGACATCGAGCACGCTCTCGTGCGCGCCTGTGCCGCGGGGGCGATCGTCGCCCGGCACCGCGGGGCGACCACTCCGGCGCTGTCCGTGGCGGCCCTGGAGGCTCTGGTGGCCGGGCGCTGAGTCGCGTGCGCCCTGCGTGCGCCTTCCGGGGTCAGCGCGGGGGAGCGGGTTCCGCCTCCGTCGTCTCCGCCGTCTCGCCGGCGAACGTGTACGCCCCGGCGCGCAGCCGCTCCAGCAGTGCCAGGAGCCACTGCTTCTCGGCCGTGAGCCGGGCGGTGGAGAGGTCGAAGATCTCGCGGACGTACTCCGGGGTCGTCTCCGAGCGCAGCGTGTCCTGCACGTCGAAGCCGTTCTGCGTGATGATGGCATCGCTCTTGATGAGGCGGTGCTCGAGGCCGGCGATGACCTCCTGCCGGCTGAGCACGAACATGAACGAGGCCACGGTCATGATCGCCTGCGTGTCGAATGCCGCGACGTTCCACAGGTTCTCGCGCAGCATGCGCTGCAGCTCCACCTCGCCGGCCGGGGTGATGCGGTAGGTGGTGCGCGCCGGGCGCTTGCCCTCGGTCTCGGTGCCGCTCTCCGCCACGTAGCCGTCGACCTCGAGTGCGCGGAGGGCGTTGTAGATCGAACCGGGCTGGATGTGCGCCCATTCGTCGACGTGCCAGGTCATGAGCTCGCGGCGGAGGAAGTAGCCGTGAACGGGCTGGAACTGCTTGACAGCGCCGAGGACGACGAGGCGGGTGGTCGACATGTGCTTCATGCTAACGGCTCGGTGTCGCGAAACCTGTTGTTTGCATGGTCAAAAATGCATATGATTCAAACTAGTCAAAGTTGACTAACGAAAGGACTTCGTGATGACCACTGCCGTGACCGACGCCCTGCCGCGGGACCGCGCTCTCCGTCGCGCCTTCTCCGTCTATCCGACCGGTGTGGTCGCGCTCGCCGCGCACGTCGACGATCGAGCCGTCGGCATGGCGGTCAACTCCTTCACCTCGATCTCACTGGAACCCGCCCTCGTCGCGGTGAGTGCCGCCCGCACCTCGAAGACCTGGCCGGTGCTCCGAGCCGTCCCGGAGCTGGGGATGAGCGTCCTCGCGGCGCACCACGAGCCGCTCAGCCGCTCGCTGTCCGCGCGCGAAGGGGACCGGTTCGGCGGCCATGCCTGGCATCGCTCGGAGGGCGGGGCCGTGTTGATCGACGACGCCGCGCTCTGGCTCACCTGCCGCCTGCACAGCACGTTCGACGGCGGCGACCACGAGATCGCGCTCTACGAGATCCAGGACGTGACGCTCTTCGACGACGTCGAGCCGCTCGTGTTCCACCAGAGCCGCTACCGCGCGATCTCGCCCGCCGCAGACGTGTGACCGGACCGGCGCTCCCGGTGCTCTCCGGCCTCGTCGTCCCCGGCGACGGCCGCGGGCGACTGCTCGGCTTCCCGACCGCGAACCTCGCCCTGCCCGAGCGGCTGCTGCCCGACGACGGCATCTACGCGGCCTGGGCGCGGCTGCCCGATGACGACCGGCGGTGGGAGGCGACGGCGAGCGTCGGGGCCAACCCGACGTTCTGCGGCGACCGGGCGCGGCGACTCGAGGTGCACCTGCACGACGTCGACCGCGACCTCTACGGACAGCGGCTGTCGGTTGAGCTCGTCGCGCTGCTCCGGTCGACCCTCCGTTTCGATGGGGTCGAGGAGCTCGTCGCTCGCACCGCCGCGGATGTCGCCGCCTCCCGGCGGCTCCTCGCCCGCTGACACCGATCCGACTCCGGTTTCGTGGTTCGAGTTCCGGGTTCCGGCGGCACGATCCCGGTCCGGGTGCACGACTCATCGGGCCGATCCGTCGTGCATACGCGGCGAGGTCGTGCAGGTGTCGCGGGAGAGGTGGGCACCGATGGGGCCGGGTCGGTCGCGGCAGATTCTGCTGACCGACACGACCCCGGACCCCGTCTTGGGCCGACCGGTTCCGGCGGCACGATCCCGGTCCGGGTGCACGACTCATCGGGGCGATCCGTCGTGCATACGTGGCGAGGTCGTGCAAGCGTCGCGGGGGAGAGGGGAGAGGCCGGGACGGAAGGGGCCGGGTCAGTCGCGGGCGGTCTGCAGGAGGGCCCACACCTCGGCCCGGGCGGGGAAGGTCGTCAGGTCGACCCCGAGGAGGGCGCCGGCATGGGAAACCCGGGAGCGGAGGGTGTGCCTGTGGATGCCCAGGGCGGCCGCGGCCTGCTCGGCTCGCGCATCGTGGTCGAGCCAGGTGCGCAGCGCGTGTTCGAGCGCGGTGCCGTGGGCGGCGTCGTGTTCCCGGAGCGGGGCGAGCCGCGACTCCGCGACGAGCCGGGCCTCATCCGTGGCCAGAGCGGTGAGCAGGCTCGACCCGACCGTGTCGGCGTACCGGACGGCGCCGCTCGTGCCGGGCTGACGGAGCGCGACGAGCGCCTGCGCGTGCGCCCGGGAGAAGGCGTCGTACCCCTCCGGAGCGGAGACGCCGACGCGGGCGGTGAAGCGGGCGGCCACATCGTCGAGAAGCGGCTCCTCGGTCGCGGAGATGCAGATGACGACGCCGTCCTCGGAATCGGCGAGGAACGCGGGAGTGCCGTGGTCGAGGCGCCGGCGCTCCCACCAGTCGAGGAGCGGCTCCGCCGGCGCGTCTCCCGTCACGGCGACCACCACGGGGGCGGGCGGGAGGCTCCCGAGCACCCGGCGCGCGAGACCGGGGTCGTCGCCCAGGAGCGAGCGCAGCAGCTGCGTGTGCAGGCGGCGACGGCCGCGGGTGAGCTGCTCGCTCTGCTCCCGCGCGAGTCCGGCCATCGCGATGACCGACGTGACGACGGCCCTGGCCTCCTGGTCGAGGGCGTCGGCCTCCACGGCGAGGACGCCGCGCAGGTGCCCGCCCCGGCCCACCGTGAAGAGCATGAAGGTGTGCGCCTCGAGGGTGAGGGACTGCCCCGCCTCGAGTCCGCGGTCGAGGATCTCCTGGACCCGCGTCCCGAGCTCTTCCCGGACAGTCGTCGAGAACGCATCGCGGGGGTGGGCGACGAGCAGGTCGCCCGCCGCGTCGAACATGCCGGCCCAGGCGCCGAGACGACGGCCGAGCTCGGTGACGATGGCGTCCAGCCCCCGCGGTCGGAGCGCGGCGAGGGCCAGGGCGCGCTGGGTGTCGAGCGCCCAGGTGCGCCGGGCGTAGGCCTGCGCCGCGATCGCCTCGGAGTGCGCGCGGGCCACGGCGATGAACGGCGTGCGGTACGGCACCTCGAACAGCGGAATGCCCTGGTCGGCGCACGCCGCGATCAACTCCTCCGGCGTTCCCGAGCGATGCACGTCGGTGCCGAACCCGAGCCCCAGCACCCCGCGCTCGGCGAGGCGCACGACGTAGGGCGGGATGGCGTCCGCGTCGTCGAACTGGGTACCCGTGGTCAGGAGCACCAGGTCTTCCGCGAGGAAGGGCGTCGGGTCCGCGAGATCCGAGCTGTGCACCCAGCGCAGCGGCCGGTCGAGTGCGCCGTCCGGCAGGTCGGTGGCGGCGGAGACGAGGCGCAGGTCCAGATCACGGCGCCGCAGCAGGGCGGACAGCGTGGGCGGATCGGTGGGGGCCATGCGATCTCCGGTTGTACGAGACGGCGAAATCAATTCTCCGATTGTACGACCCGGCGAATGCGTGCGTCTCCGCTGCCGCCGTACGCTCGCGACATGGCTCTCCTCGACACCGCAGCACCCGCAGTCCCCCTCGGCGGCCCCGACCTCCCGCAGGAGCGTCGCCTCGTCACGGAACTCCCCGGCCCGCGGTCGGCCGAGGTCCTCGCCCGCAAGGCGGACGCGGTCGCCGCCGGCGTCGGACACACCGTGCCCGTCGCCGCCGTCGCGGCCGGGGGAGGGGTGGTCGTCGACGCCGACGGCAACTCGCTCATCGACCTCGGCTCCGGCATCGCGGTGACCACGGTGGGCAACGCGCACCCCAAGGTCGCCGCGGCCGTCGCCGCGCAGGCCGCGCAGTTCACGCACACCTGCTTCATGATCTCGCCGTACGAGTCGTACGTCGGCGTCGCCGAGGCGCTCAACCGCGTCACCCCCGGAGACTTCGCCAAGAAGAGCGCCCTGTTCAACTCCGGCGCCGAGGCCGTCGAGAACGCGATCAAGATCGCCCGCAAGCACACCGGACGCCAGGCCGTCGTCGCGTTCGACCACGGCTACCACGGCCGGACGAACCTCACCATGGCGCTGACCGCGAAGTCGATGCCCTACAAGAGCGGCTTCGGCCCGTTCGCCCCCGAGGTCTACCGCGCGCCGATGTCCTACCCGTTCCGCGACGGACTCGAGGGCGGCGAGGCCGCGGCCCGCGTGATCCTCCAGCTCGAGAAGCAGATCGGCGCCGACAACCTCGCGGCCGTCATCATCGAGCCCATCCAGGGCGAGGGGGGCTTCATCGTCCCCGCCGACGGCTTCCTCCCCGCGATCGTCGACTGGTGCCGCGCGAACGGCGTCGTCTTCATCGCCGACGAGGTGCAGACCGGCTTCGCCCGCACGGGGCACATGTTCGCCAGCGAGATCTTCGGCATCGAGCCCGACCTCATCACCACCGCCAAGGGCATCGCGGGCGGGCTGCCGCTCGCGGCCGTGACCGGTCGCGCCGAGATCATGGACGCCTCGCACTCCGGCGGCCTCGGCGGCACCTACGGCGGCAACCCGATCGCCTGTGCCGCGGCGCTGGCTGCGATCGACGTGTTCGAGAACGACGGCGTCATCGAGCGGGCCCGCGAGATCGGCGAGATCCTCATCGGCCGCCTCACCGCCCTCCAGGCCGAGGACGCCCGCATCGGCGACGTCCGCGGTCACGGCGCGATGGTCGCGGCCGAGTTCGTGGACCCGGAGACCAAGGCTCCGGACGCCGCGCTCACGGCCGCCGTGGCCAAGGCGTGCATCGCTCAGGGCGTCATCGTCCTCACCTGCGGCACGTACGGCAACGTCATCCGCTTCCTCCCGCCGCTGTCCATCGGCGACGAGCTGCTGAACGAGGGCCTCGACGTCGTGGCCGAGGCGCTCGCTGGCGCCTGACACACTGTCCGGTCGCGTCCCCGGATCGGGGGATTTCGGGACGCGACCGGTACTTCTTCCCCCGCATCCCCCGACGACGAAGGAGTTGCAGATGGCTGAGATCACCCGCGACGTGCTGATCGTGGGCGCCGGAGCCGCAGGGCTCACGGCGGCCAACGACCTGCGGAAGGCCGGACTGTCGGTCGCCGTGCTGGAGGCCCGCGACCGCGTGGGCGGCCGGCTGTGGACCGACGTGATCGACGGCGCCATGCTGGAGATCGGCGGCCAGTGGGTCTCGCCCGACCAGGACGCCCTCAAGGACACGATCGAGGAGCTGGGGCTCGAGACCTACAGCCGGTACCGCGAGGGTGACAGCGTCTACGTCGGCCCGGACGGGAAGGCCCATCGCTTCACGGGCGAGATGTTCCCGGTGTCGGCGGAGACCGAGGCCGTGATCGCCCGTATCACCGGCATCCTCGACGCCCTCGTCGCCGAGATCGACCCGGACCGCCCGTGGGAGCACCCGAACGCGGCCGAGTGGGACTCCATCTCCTGGGACGCCTGGCTGCGCTCGCAGACCGACGACGACGAGGCGGTGCGCAACCTCGCCTTCGCGACCGGCTCGGCGATGCTGACCAAGCCGACCCACGCCTTCTCGCTGCTGCAGTCGCTGCTCATGGCCGCCTCGGCCGGCTCCTACTCGAACCTCGTCGACGCCGACTTCATCCTCGACAAGCGCGTCGTCGGCGGTCTGCAGCAGGTGCCGCTGCGCCTCGCCGAGCGCCTGGGCGACGACGTGCTGCTGAACCAGCCCGTCCGCAGCCTGGAGTGGTCGGATGACGGGGTCGTGGCGACCACCGACGACCTCACGGTCCGGGCGCGGTACGCGATCCTCGCGCACGCCCCCATCCTCTACAACCGCATCTCCTTCGTCCCGCCGCTGCCGCGTCGCCAGCACCAGCTGCACCAGCACCTGTCGATGGGCTTCGTCATCAAGGTGCACGCGGTCTACGACCGCCCGTTCTGGCGCGAGCAGGGCCTGAGCGGTACGGCGTTCAGCCCGTACGAGCTCTCGCACGAGGCGTACGACAACACCAACCACGGCGACGAGCGCGGCACCCTGGTCGGCTTCGTGTCCGACGCGAACGCCGACGGCGTGTTCGAGCTGTCGGCCGAGGAGCGCAAGGAGCGCATCCTCGAGTCGCTCTCGCACTACTACGGTCCCGAGGCCAAGAACCCCATCGTCTACTACGAGAGCGACTGGGGCAGCGAGGAGTGGACCCGCGGCGCGTACGCCGCGAGCTTCGACCTCGGCGGACTGCACCGCTACGGCGCCGACCTGCGCACGCCGGTCGGACCGATCCACTTCGCCTGCAGCGACATGGCCGGAGCGGGGTACCAGCACGTCGACGGGGCGATCCGCATGGGCCACCTCGTCGCGGCGAACATCGTCGACGCCCGTCGCGAGACCGGCGCTCCCGAGAGCATCGGCTGATGACCGGCTCGGTCGTCGTCGGCTACACGGCGACGGATGCGGGGGCCGACGCGGCGGCGCTGGGCGCGCGACTGGCGCGCAGCATCGGGGCGACCCTGCACCTCGTGATCGTGCTGCCGACCGAGGGCACCCGGAGCGCCGCCGTACCGCCGGAGCGCGCCTACGAGGACGTCATCCGGAAGCAGGCCCGGAGCTGGCTGCAGGACGCGGTCGTGCGCCTGCCGCAGGAGCTCGTGCGCAGCGGCCACGTGCGCTTTTCGGAGTCGTTCGCCGAGGGCCTCATCGCCGCCGGTGAGGAGTTCGACGCCAGCGTCATCGTGATCGGCACGGCCGGCGGGGGCCTCTTCGGTCGGCACCGCCTGGGCAGCGTGGCATCGGAGCTGCTGCACTCCTCGCCGATCCCGGTGGCTCTCGCGCCGTCCGGTCTCGCGCAGCAGGACGACCACGTGCTCCCGCGCGTCACCGTCGCCGTCGGCACCCGTCCCGGCGCGGAGGGCGTGCTCGACCAGGCCGTGGCCCTCGCCGGCGCCGCCGAGGTGAGCCTGCGCCTGGTGTCCCTCGTGCCGTTCGACGTGCCGCCGGGGCTCGACACGGGCGCCATCCGCCTCGCCGGCAGCGAGCACGCGCACAAGGTGCTGGCCGTGGCCGCCGAGCGGCTGCCGGACGGTCTCGGTGCCGTCGTCGAGGAGGCCCCCGGCGAGACGGTGGAGGACGCCGTCGCCGGGCTCTCCTGGCTCCCCGGTGAGGTCGTGCTCGTCGGCTCCAGCCGGCTGGCGCAGCCGCGCCGACTCTTCCTGGGCTCCACGGCGGCGAAGATGCTGCACGAGCTGCCCGTCCCCATGATCGTCGTCCCGCGTACCCGCGATGAAGCAGGAGACCGCTGATGAGCAGCACCAACCGGGCGACGGAGCCCGCATCCGGCGTCACGACCGGAATCTCGACGAAGGGCCTGAGCGCCGGCACCGTCGGCCTGATCGGCGCCGTCGTGATCGGCATCTCGTGCATCGCCCCCGCCTACACCTTCACGGCCGCCGTCGGCCCCACCGCATCCGAGGTCGGCGCGCAGATCCCGGCAATCATCCTCGTCGGCTTCATCCCGATGCTCCTCGTGGCCTTCGGCTACCGCGAGCTCAACAACCGCATGCCCGACTCCGGTACGTCCTTCACCTGGGCCGCCAGGGCGTTCGGACCGTGGGTGGGCTGGATGGCCGGCTGGGGCCTCGTGGTCGCCACGATCCTCGTGCTCTCCAACCTCGCCGGCGTCGCGGTCGACTTCTTGTTCCTGCTGCTGTCGCAGATCACGGGCAATCCGGAGATCGCTGATCTCGCCGGCGTGACCTGGATCAACATCGGCGTCTGCCTGCTCTTCATGCTCGGCGCGACGTGGGTGTCGTACCGCGACATGCAGACCACGCAGAAGCTGCAGTACTGGCTGGTCGGATTCCAGATCCTCGTGCTCGTGTTCTTCGCGGTCGCCGCGATCGTGCAGGCCGTGGGCGGCAATGGCTTCGACTACCAGCCGTTCGACCTCAACTGGTTCAACCCGTTCGCGATCTCGTCGTTCAGCGCCGTCGCCGCGGGTCTGTCGCTGTCGATCTTCATCTTCTGGGGCTGGGACGTCACCCTCACCATGAACGAGGAGACGAAGGACCCGGAGAAGACCCCGGGTCGCGCGGCGACCGTCACGGTGCTCACGATCGTCTCGCTGTACCTGCTCCTCGCCGTCGCGATGATCATGTTCGCGGGCGTCGGCACCGGAGAGCTCGGCCTCGGCAACGGCGACATCCAGGAGAACGTGTTCTTCCACCTCTCCGGACCGATCCTCGGTCCGCTCGCGTTCCTCGTCTCCCTCGCGGTGCTCACGAGCTCGGCGTCGTCGCTGCAGTCGACGTTCGTCGGTCCGGCCCGTACCCTGCTCGCGATGGGCCACTACGGTGCGCTCCCGAAGTCGTTCGCGAAGGTGAGCCCGCGGTTCTTCACCCCGGGCTACGCTACGATCGTGTCGGCCATCGTGGCCTCCGCGTTCTACGCCGTGATGCGCGTGGTCAGCGAGGACACGCTGTGGGACACGATCCTCACGCTCGGCATGATGATCTGCTTCTACTACGGGATCACCGCGTTCGCCTGCGTCTGGTACTTCCGCAAGCAGTGGTTCGACTCGGCGCGGAACGTCTTCTTCACCTTCCTGTTCCCGCTGGTGGGCGGCATCATCCTGGCGATCCTGTTCTTCACCACGCTGATCGACTCCATGGACCCTGCTTACGGCTCCGGGTCGGAGATCGGCGGCATCGGGATCGTCTTCATCCTCGGCATCCTCATCATCGTCGTCGGCATCGCCGTGATGATCTGGAACGCCATCCGCCGCCCCGCCTTCTTCCGCGGTGAGACGCTGGGTATGGACGCTCCGCCCAGCCGCCGCCGTCGTCCCACGTCCGTCTGAAAGAGAGAGAATCCATGAGCACTCAGAACGAGCAGGCGCTGCTCGACAGCATCCCCACCGGCCTCTTCATCGGCGGGGAGTGGATCGAGGGGGAGACCGGCGCGACCTTCGACGTCAAGGACCCCTCGACCAACCAGGTGATCCGCACGATCGCCGACGCCACCCCCGCGGACGGCATCCGGGCGCTCGACGCGGCCGTCGCCGCGCAGGACGAGTGGGCCGCGACGGCGCCGCGCGTGCGCGGCGAGATCCTGCGCCGGGCGTTCGACCTCGTGCAGGAGCGCAAGGAGGACCTCGCGCTGCTGATGACGCTCGAGATGGGCAAGCCCCTCGCCGAGGCCCGCGGCGAGGTCGCGTACGGCGGCGAGTTCCTCCGCTGGTTCAGCGAGGAGGCCGTGCGCATCAGCGGCCGCTACGGCCTCAACCCCGAGGGC
The DNA here is from genome assembly GCF_019056515.1 of Microbacterium paraoxydans. Lineage (NCBI taxonomy): Bacteria > Bacillati > Actinomycetota > Actinomycetes > Micrococcales > Microbacteriaceae > Microbacterium > Microbacterium paraoxydans. Next base: position 2,623,822 of record NZ_CP064873.1, on the reverse strand, counting down.
ACCGGTCACATGATCGTGTCGCAGCGCCCGGTCGGCCCGTCGTTCTTCGTGACGCCGTGGAACTTCCCGTTCGCGATGGCCACGCGCAAGATCGCGCCGGCCCTCGCCGCCGGCTGCACCGTCGTGATCAAGCCCCCGGCACTCACGCCGCTCACGACCATCTTCTTCACGACACTGCTCGAGGAGGCCGGTCTGCCGAAGGGCGTCGTCAACGTCGTGCAGACCTCGAAGTCGAGCGCCCTGTCCGCGCCGATCATCGCCGACCCGCGCCTGCGCAAGCTGTCCTTCACCGGGTCGACCGAGGTCGGCCGCAAGCTCATCGCGCAGGCGGCGGAGGGCGTGCTGCGGGTCTCGATGGAGCTCGGCGGCAACGCGCCGTTCGTCGTGTTCGACGACGCGGACCTCGACAAGGCCGTGGACGGCGCACTCGCCGCGAAGTTCCGCAACATCGGTCAGGCCTGCACGGCGGCGAACCGCTTCATCGTGCACAAGGACGTCGCGGGCGAGTTCGCCAAGCGCGTCACCGAGCGTGTCAACGGCATGAAGATCGGCCGCGGCACGGAGGAGGGCGTGGCGATCGGCCCGCTCATCGACGAGGACGCGGTGGCCAAGGCCGGCGAGCTCGTGGACGACGCCGTCGAGCGCGGCGCGACCCTGCTCGCGGGCGGCAAGGCGCTCGAGGGCACCGGCACGTTCTACGAGCCCACGGTCCTCACCGACGTCGTCCCCGGATCCGCGATCCTCCGCGAGGAGATCTTCGGCCCGGTGCTCGCGATCGCGACCTTCGAGACCGAGGACGAGGCCGTGCGCCTCGCCAACGACACCGAGTACGGCCTGGTCTCCTACGTCTTCACCGAGAACCTGCAGCGCGGTCAGCGGATGATCGACGCGCTGGAGACCGGCATGATGGGTCTGAACGTGGGTGTCGTCTCCAACGCGGCGGCTCCTTTCGGCGGCGTCAAGCAGTCCGGCGTCGGTCGCGAGGGCGGCTTCGAGGGCATCCACGAGTACCTGTCCACCAAGTACACGCTGATCCCGGTCTCCTGACCGGCACGGCAAGAGGAGGAGACACATGACCGACTACGCCGTCGTCAACCCCGCCACCGGCGAGACCCTGGCGTCGTACGACACGTTCACCGACGCCCAGATCGAGGAGGCCGTCGCGGCCGCCGACGAGGCGCACCGCGAGTGGTCACGCTCCACCACGGTCGCCGACCGTGCCGCGCTGCTGCGTCGCGCGGCCGAGCTCCACCGGGAGCGCCGCGAGGAGCTGGCCGACATCTTCGTGCGCGAGATGGGCAAGCCGCGGGAGGCCGCACTCGGCGAGGTCGACTTCGCCGCCGACATCGCGGAGTACTACGCGGACCAGGCCGAGGACATCATGGCCGACCAGCCCATCAAGATCCTCGGGGAGGGTTCGGCGATCATCCGCCGCTCCTCGCTGGGACCGCTCGTGGGCATCATGCCGTGGAACTTCCCGGCGTACCAGATCGTGCGCTTCGCCGCGCCGAACCTGATCGTCGGCAACACGATCCTCCTCAAGCCCGCGCCGCAGTGCCCGGAGTCGTCGAGCGCGATCGAGGCGATCTACCACGACGCGGGCTTCCCGAAGGGCGCGTACCAGAACGTGCTCGCCACGAACGACCAGATCGCGGCGATGATCGCGGACTGGCGGGTGCAGGGCGTGTCGCTGACCGGCTCCGAGCGCGCCGGCGCCGCGGTCGCCGAGGTCGCCGGGCGCAACCTCAAGAAGGTCGCGCTGGAGCTCGGCGGGTCCGACCCGTTCATCGTGCTCTCCACCGACGACCTCGACGCCACCGTGCAGGCGGGTGTGGATGCGCGCCTCGACAACAACGGCCAGGCCTGCAACGGCGCCAAGCGCTTCATCATCGTCGACGAGCTCTACGACGCGTTCGTGGAGAAGTTCACTGCGGCGATGGCGGCCGTCGAGGCGACCGATCCCACGCTGGACGACACGGTCCTCGGTCCGGTCTCGTCGGAGGCGGCGGCGGAGAACCTGCAGAAGCAGATCGACACCGCCGTGGCCCAGGGCGCGACCCTCCTCACGGGCGGCACGCGCGACGGGGCGTTCTTCGCACCGACCGTGCTCGCCGACGTGACCCCGGAGATGGACGTCTACCGCGAGGAGCTGTTCGGCCCCGCAGCCGTCGTGTACCGCGTCGCGGACGAGGACGCGGCGGTCGCGCTGGCCAACGACACCACGTTCGGTCTCGGCTCCTACGTCTTCACGACGGACGAGGCGCAGGCGGAGCGGGTGGCCGACCGGATCGAGGCGGGCATGGTCTACGTGAACCTCGTGCTCGCCGACAGCCCCGAGCTCCCGTTCGGCGGCATCAAGCGCAGCGGCACGGCCCGCGAGCTCGGCCACCTGGCCGCCGACGAGTTCGTCAACAAGAAGCTGATCCGCATCGGCTGACCGTCGACCCACCCCCTTGCGGCCGAGCGGCCCCCTTGCGTGCGCACGCAAGGGGGCCGCTCGCACGAGAGGGGCCGGGTCGACGGGGTGCGCGTCGAAGACGGACGAGGCACAATGGCGGCATGAGCGCGCACACGGATCCGGTCCAGTCCCTCACCGCGGAGCAGAGCTGGGAGCACCTGCGCAGCCAGGAGCTCGGGCGGCTCGTCACCAGGGTCGGCGAGACCATCGACATCTTCCCCGTGAACTACGCCGTCGACGGCGAAGGACTCCTGTTCCGCACGGCCCCCGGGAGCAAGCTGTTCGAGCTGACGGTCAACGCCGACGTGCTCTTCGAGGTCGACGACCACACCGACACTGCGGCGTGGAGCGTCATCGTGCGCGGGCGTGCCGAGGCACTGGAGACCGACGCCGACATCGAGCGGGCGGAGGCGGCGGGTCTGCGCCCGTGGATCCCGACCGACAAGCGGGTGTACGTGCGCATCGCCCCGGCATCGGTGTCCGGCCGCGCGTTCCAGCGCGATCCCGAGCCCGACCGGGACGGTCCGCAGGAGTACTGAGCCCGGCCCGGGGAGGCCTCGGCGGGCGTAGGGTCGGGGTATGGCCAACGTCGCTGAGAACATCGTCAAGACTCTGAACGCCAACGGAGTCGACCGGGTCTACGGCATCCCGGGCGACTCCCTGAACGGTCTCACGGACGCCCTCCGCAAGGACGGCCGGATCCGCTGGGTGCACGTGCGCCACGAGGAGTCCGCCGCCTTCGCCGCCGCGGCCGACGCCGGCACCACCGGAGACCTCGCCGTCGTGGCGGGCTCGTGCGGCCCCGGCAACCTGCACCTCATCAACGGCCTGTACGACGCGCAGCGCTCTCGCGTGCCGGTGCTCGCCATCGCCGCGCACATCCCGACCGTCGAGATCGGTACCGGGTACTTCCAGGAGACGCACCCGCAGGAGCTGTTCCGCGAGTGCAGCGTGTACGTCGAATACGTCGCTGACCCGTCGCAGATGCCGCGGCTGATGGAGATCGCGATGCGCGCGGCCATCGAGCAGCGCGGCGTCGCCGTCCTCGTGATCCCCGGCGACGTGGCGCTGTCCGAGATCGCGGACGACCGCGCCGTGGTGATCGAGCGCACCCGCCCGCTGATCCAGCCCAGCGGCCCGGAGCTGGAGAAGGCAGCGACCATGCTGAACGCGGCCAAGAAGGTCACCATCCTCGCCGGGGCCGGCGTCGAGGGGGCGCACGACGAGGTGATCGCGCTCGCCGACGCGCTCGGTGCCCCCATCGTCCACGCGCTGCGCGGCAAGGAGTTCATCGAGTACGACAACCCCTTCGACGTCGGCATGACGGGACTGCTCGGCTTCGCGTCCGGCTACCGCGCCATGGAGGCGGCCGACACGCTCCTCGTCCTCGGCAGCGACTTCCCGTACGAGCAGTTCTACCCGGATCACGCGACCACCATCCAGGTCGACATCCGCGGGTCCCAGCTCGGCAAGCGCCACCCGCTCGACCTCGGTCTCGTCGGTGACGTGAAGGCCACCGCCGAAGCGCTGCTGCCTCGCCTCGCGCGGAAGGACGACCGCGGCCACCTCGACGACGCCGTCGCCCACTACCGGAAGACGCGGAAGAAGCTCGACGAGCTCGCGGTGCCGGCCAAGGGCACGCGCCCCATCCACCCGCAGTACCTCGCCCGACTGCTCGACGAGTACGCCGCCGACGATGCGATCTTCACCGCCGACGTGGGGTCGCCGACCGTCTGGGCCGCGCGCTACCTGTCCATGACCGAGGGGCGCCGGCTGATCGGATCGTTCACGCACGGCTCGATGGCGAACGCCCTGATGCACGGGATCGGCGCGCAGGTCGCGCATCCGGACCGTCAGGTCGTGGCGCTCGCCGGCGACGGCGGTCTCGCGATGATGCTCGGCGAGCTGCTCACGCTCACCCAGAATGGGCTCCCGGTCAAGACGATCGTGGTGAACAACTCGTCGCTGAACTTCGTGGAGCTGGAGATGAAGGCCGCCGGCTTCGTCACCTACGGCACCGGGCTGGACAACCCCAGCTTCGCCGCGATCGCCGAGGCCATGGGGATCTTCGCCCGTCGTGTGGAGCGCAGCGAAGATCTGCCGGAGGCGGTCCGCGAGGTCCTCGCGCACGACGGTCCCGCGCTGCTCGACGTCGTGACCGAGCGGCAGGAGCTGTCCATGCCGCCCGCGATCGAGGCCGCGCAGGTCAAGGGCTTCGCGCTCTACGCGATCCGCACGGTCATGTCGGGTCGCGGAGACGAACTGCTCGACCTCGCGCGGGCGAACTGGCGTCAGCTCTTCTAACACGGCCCTCCGCCGCATCCGCATCGGCGCGGGATCCCCTCCGGATCCCGCGCCGGTGTCGCGTCAGCTCTCGACGAGAGCCCTGACCTCTGCGGCCTCGGCGTGCCGCCCCAGCGCCTCCAGCACGTCGCCGAGCTCCAGCGCCGCGACCTGACGCAGCGGCGGGAAGCCCTCGGCATGCTCCAGGGCGCTCCGGTACACCGGCACGGCATCGGCCGGGCGGTCGTTCCCCGCGAGCACCCGGCCCGCGAACAGTTCCGAGCTTCCGGCGGCGCCCTGATCGCCCAGCGCGGCGAAGCCGTCGGCGGCGGTGAGAGCAGCGGCGACGGCCTCGTCGATCCGGCCCAGCTGGGCCAGCGCGCGGCCGCGGGAGTCGGTCACGTCGGCGAGCAGCCAGCCGGCTTCGTGCTCCTGGGCGAGTGCCGCGACCTCGTCGAAGAGGGGGAAGGCGCGCTCGTCACCCCGGCCTGCATAGGCCTGGCCGAGGCTGTGCAGCACCTCGGACAGCGCGCCGACGGCCTCGGGGGCACGCCGCACGATGTCTGCAGCGCCCTCCAGCAGCCGCACCGCGTCGTCGTGCTCCTCGAAGCGGGCGAGGATCTTCGCCTGCTCCGTCATGGCCATGGCCTGGTCGGCGTGGGCCTCCGCCTGTCCGAACAGCTCGGCCGCGTAGCCGTGCGCGCCGACCGCCTGTCCGTACTCTCCGGACTCGGCGAGCGACCTCGCCAGGAGGGAGGCGGTCATGGCGCGCGAACCCGCAGGGGTCTCGGCGTTCTCCTCGCGCTGGAGCACGTCGCCGAAGAGCTCGGCTGCCTCCTCGGCGTCTCCCGCGCGGAGCATCGCCCTGGCCAGCCGGAAGTCGACGCCGGTGCGATCGCTGTCATCCTGCAGCCGAGCGGCCAGACGGTAGCGGGCGACGGCCTTCTCGGGCTCCTCGGCGTCCTCCCAGAGCGCGCCCGCGAGTACATGGGCCTCGGCGAGAGCGCGGGTGGCGCCGAGTTCGGCGAGCAGCCGGCACACCTCGTCGGCGTCGACGGCCCCGTCCTGGTACGCACCCGTGCCGCCGCGCACGCGGGCCCGGGTCTGCAGCGCATGGGCCCGGTGTCCGGCGGACACGTCCTCCTGGGAGAGGAAGCGGTCGAGGAGCGTGCGACCGGCTTCGAGGTCGCCCTTGCTCAGCACGGCGCCGATCGCCACGAGGGTCGTGGTGTTGGACAGCCGGGTGTCCTCGGCCTCCGCGAACGAGCGCGCGGCGAGCTCGGCGAGGTCCAGCGCCGCGTCCGGCTCCTCCGCCCGGAGGTGCAGCGACGCGCGGCTGATCGCCAGGTCACCGCGCGACCACGCGGGAAGACGGTCGGCTTGGGCCAGCTCCTCTTCGAGCGCCGCCATGGTCTCGTCGGTGTGCAGGCCGAAGGTCGCCAGTCCGAGCCGCTCCTCGAGGTCGGCCTGCGCGTCGTTCCCGGCGGCCCGCAGCGCGGCGATCCGCTCGGGGAGGAGCCGCTCGGCCTCGTCCACGCGATCGAGTGCGACGAGGATGCCGAGGTGCATCGACAGGAGCTGCGCGCGCTTGGCGGCGTCGTCGACTTCCAGGGCGTGCGGGAGCGCGGCGAGGGTCTCCTGCTCGGCGCCGAACTGCGCGAGCTGCATCGCCCGCTCGAACCAGCCGTCCGGGTCGGTCGGGGTCGTGGCCGGCGCGGGGGCGACGAACGCGTCGGAGCGGATCGGGACGTCGTAGCTCTCGTCGGCGAGAGCGCGCATCCGGGCGAGGCTGCGGGCGTGGCCGTCGGTGCCGTCCCGCTCGTCGAACTGTGCGCCGATGCGCTCGGCCGTCGACCAGGCGGTCGCGGCGAGCTCGGCGGCGCTCCACGGGCCGTCGTGCGTGCCCAGCAGCGGCACGAGCGCCGGGGCGTCGGCGCCGCGGACCGGGGTGTCGCCGTGTCCGGCAGCGGTGACGCGGTCGAGAGCGACCGCGAAGGCGGTGAGGGCGGCGAAGTGCGCGTCGACGTTGAGGCCATCGTGGGCCAGCCACGCGATGTGCTTCTCGATCAGGGCCAGCGCCCGCGCCTCGTTGCCGGTGATCGCGGCGAACACGATGTTGTTGGCCACGATGCGCAGGTTGTCCGGGTTGTCCTTCGCCAGGCGGTAGCTGCGCAGGTGCGCGGTCTTCGCCTCCTCCGTGCGGCCGGCGCGGAGGTACGGGAGGAGGACGCGGGAGAGCGCATGCTCCGGCTCCTCGCCGCAGGAGAAGCCGCCTTCGATCATCTCCTCGACGAGGCGGATGGCCTCGGCGTCGCGATCGGTCTCCGCGAAGAATCCTGCGAACTGGCTGCGGCTGCACGCGTCGCAGTGGCTGTGCTCGTCGCGCGGCGTGGCCTCGAGCTGCACGCGCAGGGCTTCGGCGGCGTCGAACCGGCCCGCGTCCCAGGCGTCCTCGAAACGTGCGGTCAGCACGCCGCTGAGGCCGAGACCTGCGGCGCGGTAGTGCGCCTCCATGTCATCGAGCACCGCGGCGATCTGCTCCTGCGAGAAGGCGGGGGAGGAGCGCAGGGATGACGCCATCCACTTGAACTGCCACATGAGGTCGGCCCCGCCGTTGTCGAGGTCGGCGGGGAACCGCTGCGGGTCGGCGTCGTGATGCGCGAGGCACCAGGCGAACGAGTTGAGCATGACGTCGGTGGCCCCGACCATGTTCGCCGAGGCGGTCTGGCGCATGCGGGCCTCGTACTCCAGCCGTTCGTCGCCGATCTCGATGGCCAGCGCGACGGCCTCCGCCACGAGGGCCTGCTCCGCCGGACCCCACGGGGTGCGGTCGATCTCCTCGATGAGCTGCTGGAAGCGCTTCTTCGGACGTGCCATGGAAGGCCCTTTCGGGTAGTCGGGGGTGTCAGCGCGCGTCGAAGGGGAGCGTGTCCCCCTCGATGCCGGCGGAGAGCGAGACGAGGTCGGACAGGGCGCTGGTCATGAGGGCCCGGTCGGCGTCCGAGAGCGGGTGGTGTCCCGCGAGGAGCGCCTGGATGTAGAGCAGCTGGACCGTGCGCGCGAACACGGCGTCGTCGTCGACGCGGACGAGGGCGCGGACGACGCGGTTCGACCAGTTCAGGCACAGTCGCGCCGTGAGGTCGTCGTCCCGTGCGGAGGAGAGCGTCTGATCGATCCGGTCGAGCACCCCGCCCCAGAGCGTGCTCGCGATGCCCTTGGTGCGCCCGCGGTCGATCGTGCGCAGGACCTCGGGATCCGCGACGTAGAGTCCGGTCAGCTCGGGGCGATCGATCGCCCTGACGACGACGGCGCAGTCGGAGGCGGCGAGCACGGCGCCGGCGCGGGACTCCAGCGCCATCGCGATGTCCCGGTCGTCGAGCGGCGGCGGGTCGAGGCGATCGAGCTCCCCGGTCACGTCGACCTTCTCCACCGTGACGTGCGGGTAGAGGTCGGGGAGCAGGCGGATCAGGTCCGCGTCGTAGAGGTAGCCGCCGTTGACGAGCACCTCGTCCGAGGGCGAGATGCCCGCCACCTGGCGGAACTCGTCGACCGTCTGGGCGTAGCGCACGTGCGGGTACCGTTCCACGAGCTCGCCGATCCGCAGCGTGCCATGCGTGGTCTCCACGGTGAGCCAGCGCGTGATGAAGCGCGCGAGCTCCTCGTCATGACGCACCAGCGACTTGAGTCCGACCTCGTGCACGGCGACGAACTGGGCGAGGCGATGCGGTTCGCGCAGCCCGAGCTCGAGCACCCAGCGGCGGATCCCGGCGCCGAGCTGCTCCCGGACGTGCTCCAGGGCCGTGTCCTCGACGAGGGACTCGCGGCTCGCGGTCGGCGCGAGGCCGGTGGAGTCGACGACGGCGCGCACGAAGAAGGCCCAGTCGGGCAGCACGTCGTCGACGCGCTCAGACAGCAGCATACGCCCCAGGTACATGCGGGTCGCCTGCCGGGCGCCGGGCGGAGGAGCGAAGGGCAGGACGTACGCCAGGCCCTGCGTCCCGGTCGCCGGCTCGCTCAGCGGGATCACGTCCAGCGGGGCGGCCCCGAGCAGGTCACGACCGTACTGCACGGCCGCCTCGACATCGGCGGCGGGGTCGAGGAAGGGAGGCTCGCGCGTCACATCGATGTCCCCGCCGGGCGCGTCGATGGTCACCCGCACCGGCAGGAACTCCCCGAAGGTGGTCGCGAGGTCGTGCACGGCCGCCGGCCGCAGCAGCTCGTCGGCGTCGAAGCGCGGCACGAGGTGCACGCTGGTGCCGATCGGGAGGTCGTCATCGATCTCCGTGACGCGGAAGGTGCCGTCCGCGCTGCCCGTCCACTCCACCGCGGAGCCGCCTCTGGCGCTGCGGGAGCGGATGACGATGGTGTCGGCGACCATGAAGCAGCTCAGCAGCCCGATGCCGAACTGGCCGAGGAAGTCGCTCCGGGGGAGGTCGAAGATGTCCCGCTTGGAGCTGCGCCCGACGGTCGCGAGCAGATCGGCGACCTCGGCGGCGGTCAATCCCACGCCGTCGTCGCGGAGCACGAGCTCGCCCGACTGCGCGGTCAGCGGCGTGATCCGGATGCGGCTGCCGCCGCCGTCGACCTCACGGCGCGCGGCGATCGCGTCCCTCGCGTTCTGGAGCAGTTCCCGCAGATAGACCCGGGGACTGGAGTAGATGTGCCGGCTGAGCAGATCGACGACTCCGCGCAGGTCCACCTGGAACTGCTGCACATCCCCACTCACATGCGTCCCTTCCTGCTTCGTCCGCCCGCCGAGCCTAGCAACAACGCCGGTTCCGCTTCCTGTTCGGCACCACCGGATCGATGCCGTATGCTTGGTGAGCAGTTGTTCTCTGCATTCTTTCGCCGTGCCTGGCGTCTACGACGTCGGCCGGTGACAGGGTGGGGAGGGCATCCCCGAGACCTCCGGGTCTCTAGGGCGGTAGCTCAATTGGCAGAGCAGCGGTCTCCAAAACCGCAGGTTGCAGGTTCGATTCCTGTCCGCCCTGCGCGTCAGCGCACGCTGACACACGAAAGGTACATTCAGGATGGATCAGGACGAACCGCGCGGCGACGTCGTCGCGGCCGGCGCCACGCGCCAGAAGAAGGGCAACCCCTTCTCCCGGTTCTTCGGGGGCATCGCCCTGTTCATCCGCCAGGTCATCGCCGAACTGCGCAAGGTCGTCACCCCGACCCGCAAGGAGCTTTTCAAGTTCACGGGTGTGGTGCTCGTCTTCGTCCTGATCGTCATGGGCATCGTCTACGGTCTCGACTACGTCTTCGGGCTCCTGACGCACTACGTGTTCGGAATCCCTGGCTGATGACCCCCGCGGCGACCGCCGCAGCTATGGAGAAGAAGCAACGTGTCTGAACGATATTCCGACGACGCCGACTGGGCGACCGCCGCAGAGCAGTCCAGCGAGGAGGACGAGGCCCAGGAGGGCAACGTGCTCGCCGCGGAGGAGCTCTCGGTCACCTCTGCCGAGCACGTCGCGGTCCACGTCGAGGACGAGGACGGCGAGCAGGAGACGGAAGACATCGACATCGACATCGACGACCCGGAGGCGGACGCCATCGTGAACGACGCTCTGAACCTGGACGAGGCCGCGGAGTCCGAAGCCGCCGCCGAGGTCCTCAACGATTCCGTGGCCGAAGAGGTCGCGGAGCAGGAGGCCGAGGCGGCCGACGAGGTCACCCCGTACGAGGGGCCCGACGTGAACGGCGAAGACGACCGTCCCGCCGCCGAGTCCGACGAGGACGAGTCGGCGTCCGAGGAAGACCCGTACGAGGCCTTCCGCATGGACCTGCGCATGCTCCCCGGCAAGTGGTACGTCATCCACTCGTACGCCGGCTTCGAGCGCAAGGTCAAGGCGAACATCGAGCAGCGCAAGTCGACGCTCGAGGTCGAGGACGAGATCTACCAGGTCGAGGTCCCGATGGAGGACGTCGTCGAGATCAAGAACGGCCAGCGCAAGATGGTCACCCGCGTGCGCATCCCCGGCTACGTGCTGGTGCGCATGGAGCTGACGGAAGACACCTGGTCGGTCGTGCGGCACACCCCCGGCGTCACCGGCTTCGTGGGCAACGCCCACAACCCGACGCCGCTGCGCTTCGAAGAGGCCTTCAACATGCTGAAGTCCCTCGTCGAGGTCAAGGACGTCCCGACCGCCAAGAACATCGCGGCCAAGGGCGGCGTCGCCGTCGCCCGTCCGCTTCCCGCCGAGGTCGACTTCGAGGTCGGCGAGACCATCACGATCAAGGAGGGCTCGTTCGCGGGTCTTCCCGGTTCGATCAGCGAGATCAAGCCGGAGAGCGGCAAGCTCACGGTCCTCGTCTCGCTCTTCGAGCGCGAGACCCCGGTCGAGCTGTCGTTCGACCAGGTCACCAAGATGATCTGACACTGTCACGAGAACGGCCGCCCTCTTCCGGGGCGGCCGTTTTCTTTCCCCCGACCCACCCCCTTTCGTGTCTCCCGGCCCTTTGAGGATGCGCGCAGAGGGCCGGCTCGCACACAAGGGGCCGGCTCGCGAGTGGGGGAGTGATCAGGTAGACTTACGTGGTTTGTGTGCCGCTTCGGCGTGCACAGAGACGACCACGGGCCGGAGAGGCCGGAGCCGTGGGAGAAGCGGATGCTCGCATCCGCCTCGAGGAAAGGAAAGAGAATGGCACCGAAGAAGAAGGTGACCGGCCTGATCAAGCTTCAGATCAACGCCGGTGCCGCCAACCCGGCGCCGCCGATCGGCCCCGCGCTCGGTCAGCATGGCGTCAACATCATGGAGTTCTGCAAGGCGTACAACGCCGCGACCGAGTCGCAGCGCGGCAACGTCATCCCCGTCGAGATCACCGTCTACGAGGACCGCAGCTTCACCTTCGTCCTGAAGACCCCGCCCGCGGCGGAGCTCATCAAGAAGGCCGCCGGCGTGCAGAAGGCTTCGGCCACCCCGCACACCGTCAAGGTCGGCAAGATCACCAAGGACCAGGTCCGTCAGATCGCCGAGCAGAAGCAGGCCGACCTGAACGCGAACGACATCGAGGCCGCCTCGAAGATCATCGCCGGCACCGCCCGTTCCATGGGCATCACGGTCGAGGGCTGAGGAGAATAATCATGGCTACCAAGTCCAAGGCTTACAAGGCTGCCGCCGAGAAGATCGAGGCAGACCGTTTCTACACGCCGTCCGAGGCCGTCGCGCTCGCGAAGGAGACCGGTTCGGCGAAGTTCGACTCGACCGTCGAGGTCGCGCTGAAGCTCGCTGTCGACCCCCGCAAGGCGGACCAGATGGTGCGCGGCACCGTCATCCTGCCCCACGGCACCGGTAAGACCGCCCGCGTCATCGTGTTCGCCACCGGCCCCGCGGCCGAGGCGGCGATCGCGGCCGGCGCCGATGAGGTCGGCGGCGCCGAGCTCATCCAGAAGGTCGCCGACGGCTGGACCAACTTCGACTCCGCGGTCTCGACCCCGGAGCTCATGGGCCAGGTCGGCCGTCTCGGCAAGGTGCTCGGTCCCCGTGGCCTGATGCCGAACCCGAAGACCGGCACCGTGACTCCGAACCCGGCCAAGGCCGTCGAGGAGATCAAGGGCGGAAAGATCGAGTTCCGCGTCGACAAGCACGCCAACGTGCACTTCGTCATCGGCAAGGCCTCCTTCTCGGCCGAGCAGCTGAACGAGAACATCGACGCCGCGCTCGAGGAGATCGTCCGCCTCAAGCCGTCCAGCGCCAAGGGTCGTTACATCCAGAAGGGTGCGGTGTCGACCACGTTCGGCCCCGGCATCCCGCTGGACGTCAACGCCATCTGACGCGTCGACGGGTCTCGCACCTGTCGCACCGAACGCCCCCGGGTCCGCCCGGGGGCGTTCTGCGTTCCCGGGGCGGTTCGGCGCGCGACATCCGGCGTCATCCGATGCGCGGACGTCGGAGGCGCCGCGTACTGTAGGGGAGTTCCCGCGGTCGTCGCGTAAACTCGCACCCGCGCTTTCTCACCCCAGGAGGGTCCATGTCCCGTCGTCTCATCGCCGTCACCGCACTCGTCGTCGCCGCCGCGGCGCTGACCGCCTGCAGCGGGTCCAGCACGCCCGCGAGCACGGACGGCGAGGGCGCCGCGGGCTCCGACTTCGGCCTGGTGAAGGACGGCACGCTGACGGTCGCGACCGAGGGCACCTACCGCCCGTTCAGCTTCCACGACGACGGCGGCTCCGGCGACCTCACCGGCTACGACGTCGAGATCATCCAGGCCGTCGCCGACGAGCTCGGCCTGAAGGTCGACTTCCAGGAGACGCAGTGGGACGCGATCTTCGCGGGTCTCGACGCGGGCCGCTTCGACGTGATCGCGAACCAGGTGTCGATCAACGAGGAGCGCGAGGCGAAGTACCTCTTCAGCACCCCGTACACGGTGTCGCCCGGAGTGATCGTGGTGAAGGAGGACGACGACTCCATCTCGTCCTTCGACGACCTCGAGGGCAAGACGACGGCGCAGTCCCTCACGAGCAACTGGTACGAGCTGGCCACCGAGTCCGGCGCCAAGGTCGAGGGCGTCGAGGGGTGGGCGCAGGCCGTGGAGCTCCTCCGCCAGGGCCGGGTGGACGCGACCGTCAACGACAAGCTGACGTTCCTCGACTACGAGACGACCAACAGCCCGACGGGTCTGAAGATCGCGGCGGAGACCGATGATGCCGGTGAGCAGGCCTTCGTGTTCACGAAGGACAAGGAGGCGCTCGTCGATGCGGTCGACGAAGCCCTCGACACGCTCCGTGCCGACGGCACCCTGGCCGAGATCAGCGAGAAGTACTTCGGCGAAGACGTCTCGCAGTAGGCGATGCAGAATCCCTGGGAGCTCTTCTTCTCCTCGCTCGGGCCGATCGCCTGGGCGGGGCTGACGGCGACGATCCCGCTCGCCCTGGTGTCGTTCGCGCTGGGGCTCGTGATCGCGATCGGCATGGCGCTGATGCGGATCTCGGTGCATCCGGTGGTGTCCGGCATCGCGCGGTTCTACATCTCGGTGATCCGCGGCACGCCGATGCTCGTGCAGCTCTTCGTGATCTTCTACGGCCTGCCGTCCGTCGGGGTGACCCTCGATCCGTGGCCGAGCGCCATCATCGCGCTCTCGCTCAACGTCGGCGGCTACGGCGCCGAGGTCGTGCGGGCGGCGATCCTCTCGGTGCCGAAGGGGCAGTGGGAGGCCGCGTACACGGTCGGCATGAACCGCACCCGCACGCTGACCCGCATCATCCTGCCGCAGGCCGCCCGGGTGTCGGTGCCGCCGCTGTCCAACACGTTCATCTCGCTCGTGAAGGACACCTCCCTCACGTCGCTGATCCTCGTGACGGAGCTGTTCAAGGTGGCGCAGCAGATCGCCTCCACCACGCTCGAGTTCATGGTGCTGTATCTGGCTGCGGCGCTGGTCTACTGGGTGATCTGCCTGGTGCTCTCCTTCGGGCAGAGCGCCCTGGAGAGGAGGCTCGACAGTCGTGTCGCGCACTGACCCCACGACCGGACCGCTGCTCACCGCACGGGGCCTGCACAAGAGCTTCGGCGCCACCGAGGTGCTCCGCGGCTTCGACCTCACCCTGCACCGCGGCGAGGTCGTGGTGCTCATCGGGCCGAGCGGCTCCGGGAAGACGACCGTCCTGCGAGCTCTGAACGGCCTGGAGACGCCGGACGCCGGCACCATCGCGATGGCCGGGGGCCCGGAGATCGACTTCGCACCGGAGGTCCGCCCGAAGCCCCGCGTCGCGAAGCAGCAGCGGCTCGCGCTCCGCGATCGGTCGGCGATGGTGTTCCAGCACCACAACCTCTTCCCGCATCTCACGGTGCTGGAGAACGTGATCGAGGGGCCGTGGCGGGTGCAGGGGCGTCCGAAGGCGGAGGTCGTCGCCGAAGCGCAGGCCCTGCTCGCCCGGGTGGGCCTCGCCGACAAGGCCGACGCGAGGCCGCATCAGCTCTCCGGCGGGCAGCAGCAGCGCGTCGGCATCGTGCGCGCCCTGGCTCTGCAGCCGGACCTGCTGCTGTTCGATGAGCCGACGAGCGCGCTCGACCCCGAGCTCGTGGGAGAGGTGCTGCTCGTCATCAAGGAGCTCGCCGACGAGGGCTGGACGATGGCCGTCGTCACGCATGAGCTGAGCTTCGCACGGGAGGCGGCCGATCATGTGCTCTTCCTGGACGGCGGCGTCGTCGTGGAGCAGGGACCACCTGCCCAGCTGTTCAGCGCTCCGCAGCACGAGCGCACGCAGCGGTTCCTCACCCGCATCCTCCGGCCCCTCGACGGCGCGTGAGCCCTCGACCCCGAGGGGATTCGATGGCAGGATGCGGTGCGTGGGCACCATCGACGACTACCTGACCGACCTCGACGCCGCGGATCGTGCGGTGATCGATGGGGTGTATGCGATCGCCACGGAGGAGGTTCCGGAGGCGGCACAGGGCACCGGCTATGGCATGCCGGCGCTCGTGTACGCCGGCAAGCCGCTGCTCTCGGTGATGCGCGCGAAGAAGCACATCGGCGTCTACCCGTTCAGCCCCGAGGCGGTCGCCGCCGTGGCGGACCTCCTCGCCGGTCACCCCGGGGTCAGCCTCGACAAGGGGACGATCCGGTTCCAGCCGGAGCACCCCCTGCCGGCGGAGGCGGTCCGCGCGCTCATCCGGGCGCGGGTGTCGCAGATCGACGCCGGGTGAACGCCTAGCCGCCCAGCACCGGGAGCACGAGGCTCACCGCCAGCGTGATCATCACGACCGCGATCACCGCGTCGAGGATGCGCCAGGAGCGCGGGGTGCGCAGCCACCGTCCGAGGTAGCGGGCGCCGAAGCCGAGGGCGGTGAACCAGAGGATGCTCGCCGCGACCGCCCCGGCCGCGAACAGCCACCGCTCGTCCCCGTGCGTCGCCGCGATCGACCCGAGCATCAGCACCGTGTCGAGGTACACATGCGGGTTCAGCCACGTCAACGCCAGCGTCGTGAGGATCACCGGGGCGAGGCGGGTGCGGGTGAGCGTGCCGGTGCCCCCGGACGCCTCGAAGACCGGGGCGTCGCCCCCGTCGACCACCAGCTCCTCGCCGCCCCGCCAGGCCCGCCGCGCCGCAAGCAGTCCGTATCCGAGCAGGAACAGCGCCCCTGCCCAGCGAGCCACGACGACGAGCCAGGGTGCGGCGGACAGCACGAACCCGAGCCCCGCGACACCGGCGATGATCAGCACGGCGTCGGAGAGGGCGCAGACGATCACGACGGCGAGGACGTGCTCGCGCCGGATGCCCTGACGCAGCACGAACACGTTCTGTGCGCCGATCGCGACGATGAGGGAGAGACCGAGGCCGAGACCGGCGAGGACGGTGAGCATGTGTCGAGCCTATGAGGGCGGAGCATCAGGCGCAGCGAAGATTCCTACCGCACCATTAGCATGACTGATGTGAGGATCGACCCGGAGCTCGCCGCCACGCTCGCCGCCGTCGCCGACGAGGGCACTCTCGATGCCGCGTCGCGTCGGCTGCAGGTTACCCCGTCCGCGGTCAGTCAGCGTCTCAAGGCGCTGGAGCAGCAGCTCGGGCGGATCCTCCTCGTGCGTAGCAAGCCGGTCCGCCTCACCGAGGCGGGGGAGTCCGTCGTGCGGCTCGCGCGGCAGATCGCCCTCCTCGAAGAGGATGCTCTCGCGGGAGTCGGGATCGAGGGGAGCGCCGAGGGGCGGCGGATCAGCGTGCCGCTCGCCGTCAACGCGGATTCGATGGCGACCTGGTTCCTGGCACCGATGGCCCGGCTCTCCGCCGCGCACGACATCGATGTCGACCTGCACCGCGACGATCAGAACTTCACCGCCCGCCTGCTCGAATCGGGGACCGTCATGGCGGCGGTCACGAGCGAAGCCACGGCGGTCGCGGGGTGCACGGTCGCGCCCCTCGGCGTGCTCGAGTACCGCGCCATGGCCGAACCCGCCTACGCCCGCCGATGGTTCCCGGACGGCGTGACCCCCGATGCTCTGGCGTACGCGCCGTTCGTCGACTTCGACCGCCGCGACACCCTCCAGCACGAGTGGCTGGCCGCGCGGGGCGTGCCGGCGGCCGGCGTTCCCCGGCACTACGTCCCGGCGTCGCACGACTATGCGCTGGCCGTCGGCCTCGGCCTCGGCTGGGGGATGGTGCCGCGGCTGCAGGAGGTGCCGGGACTCGTGGCGCTCGGCGGTCCTATCCTGCGCGTGGCGCTGTACTGGCAGCAGTGGAACCTGCGCTCGGCGCTCCTCGACACGATCGCGTCCGAGGTCGCGGGGGAGGCGCGTCGGGTGCTCGCTCGCGAACCCTGACGCGGCCGGGACGGCATCGCCGCCGCGCGGTCAGTCGGCGAGGGCGAGGGCGCGGAAGGCGTCGCGCTCGCGGAGCTGCTCCCGACGGCTGTCCGCCGGGGATGCGGAGCGGGCCGGGACCGTGCGTCCGGTCGTGCGGCGGTACAGCTCGTCGATGAGGTCGGTGGCGAGCCCCACGAGCTTGGCGATCTCGCGGTCGTCGCGGTCGATCCACACGCAGCGGGGCTCGTCGTGGACGGGGGAGAAGTCGACGTGCTCCTCCCAGACGAACAGGGTGCGCTCGGCGCCCAGCACGTGCTGCTGCCACCACACCTGGCGCAGGTAGGTGCGGGGGATCCCCCGGAAGGCCTTATTGGTGGTCTTGATCTCCGCGAGGCTGACACGGCCGTCCGCGTCCACCGAGATGCCATCGGGCGTAGCCAAGTGGCGGTGCTCGACCTCGGCGCGGAACAGCGCTGAGGAGGGGAAGATGCCGTGCGTGGCCGCGACCCAGGCGGCGATCTCCGGCTCGCGGCGCCGGCCGTGGTCGGTGTAGGCGTTGCCGCCGAACCGCGGCCCGCCGCCGAGCTTGGCGTCGGCAGCACGGGCGATCGAGCGCTCGCTGGTGAGCCCGGCGACGTCGGTGGCCGTGATGCCGCGCGATCGTGCCCTCATCCATGCCACGCGGTCGCGTGAGTCCGCGACGATGCGAGCTTGGAGTTCCGGGGTCACCAGAAGACTCTAACTCTCCCCCACCCCCGTTCCCGTCGTACACGCCGCCCCCTCCCGCCGACCCACCCCCTTGCGTGCGTCCCGGCCCCCTACGCACGCGCGCAAGGGGGTGGCTCGAACGCAAGGGGGTGGGTCGGCGGGGGAGGACGGTTCCTGCACAGGGGGCGGGAGGGGAGAGAGGGGTGTGGAGAAACCGGGGAGGGCGGGGGAGTGGCGAGAGGAGAGGGGAGAGTCGGAGGGGTGAGACAGGTGAGCGTGGACGAGATCAGGGGGATGCTCCTCGGTCGTCGACGGCTGGAGGAGGAGGGCTGGGGATCTCGGACGCTCCACGCCGCGGTGGAAGGGCGGCAGCTGCATCATGTGCGCCGTGGGTGGTACCTCGCGCTGCGGACCTGGAGCGAGCTCGCCCCGGAGTCCCGGCATCGTGCGGAGGTGGTGGCCGCCGATCTCGCGGCCTCGGGGACGCGGCCCGTGTTCTCGCATGCCTCGGCTGCGGTGCTGTGGGGACTGCCGCTATATCGGCTGCGGCCGACGAGGGTCCACGTGACGGCCTCGCCGGACCAGCGGCACAGCACGCCGGGCATCCTCCGGCACGAAGGCGCGGTTCCCGCCGGTGACATCGTGGAGCGCGACGGCATCCGCTGCACCTCTCTCGGCCGGACCGTGGTGGACCTCGCGCGGACCGTCGCTCCGGAGGCGGCCCTCGCGGCCGCCGATGCCGCGCTCGCCCTCGTCGGCGGTGACCCGTGGGAGTTCGACGACACCGCGGAGCAGGCTCTCCTGGCGGACCTCGCGGATCGGGTCCGCCGTCCACGGCTCCGCGGCATCGTGCAGGCTCGCCGGATCGTGGGCCTGGCCGACGGTCGCGCGAAACTGCCTCTGGAGAGCGTGACGCGGTACCGGCTCCATCAGCTCGGCTTCGGCAGACCGCGGCTGCAGGTGCCGGTGGACGGACCGCGCGGCGGTCGGTTCTGGATGGACATCGCCGTCGACCAGTCCCGCACCTTCGTGGAGTGCGACGGCCGGGACAAGTACCTGGATGACGAGTACCGCGGGGGCCGCACGGCGGAGAGCGTCGTGCTCGACGAGAAGATCCGCGAGGACTGGGTGCGCGGGACCACCGGCTGGCGGGTGATCCGGGTGTCGAGCGAGCACGTCGCCTCCCTCGCCGCGGCCGACGCGCACTTCCGTGCCTTCCGCCTCTTCGCCCGGTGAACCCTTGACCCACCCCCTTCCGTGCCCTCCGGCCCCGTGCGTGCAGGCGTAAGGGGCCGGGGTGCACGCAAAGGGGTGGGTCGACGGGAAGAGGAGGGGGGATTTGGGGGAGAGGTGGGGGTGGGGTACAGTGGTCGTAACCGAAGACCGCTGGTCATCGTGTGCGCGCGAGTGCACAGGATCGAAGCTCTGCATCGCAGGGGCCCGCGCAGGTGTCACGAACTTCCGAGCTCCGTGCGCTTGCGCCGGAGCTCTTCTCTTTTGCAGGGGGGTCGGAGGCTGGCGCCCCACCACCGTGCGGCGCCTCGTACACACCAAGGAGTGACCATGGCGCAGAAGGATGCATCGGTCAACGAGCTCACGAAGTCATTCGAGAACTCGAACGCCGTCCTGCTGACCGAGTACCGCGGTCTGACGGTTGCCCAGCTCAAGCAGCTGCGCAACAGCATCCGTCAGGACGCTGAGTACGCCGTGGTGAAGAACACGCTGACCAAGATCGCCGCCAACAAGGCAGGCATCTCCGCGCTGGACGACGACCTCAAGGGGCCGTCGGCTGTCGCGTTCGTGCACGGTGACTTCGTCGCCACCGCCAAGGCTCTGCGTGACTTCGCCAAGGCCAACCCGCTTCTCGTGATCAAGTCGGGCATCTTCGAGGGCAAGGCCCTCACCGCCGACGAGGTCAACACGTACGCCTCGCTCGAGAGCCGCGAGGTTCTGCTGGCGAAGGCCGCGGGCATGATGAAGGCGACGATGGGCAAGGCTGCGGCCACCATCGACGCGCTTCGCGAAAAGCTGGAGACCGCCGAGGCCGCGTAAGCGACCGGCGATCTCGTCTACAAACCCCATCTATCTAGGAGATACATCATGGCGAAGCTTTCCACCGAGGAGCTGCTCGAGCAGTTCGCCGGCCTGACCCTCATCGAGCTCAACGAGTTCGTGAAGGCGTTCGAGGAGAAGTTCGAGGTCACCGCTGCTGCTCCCGTCGCCGTCGCCGGTGCCGCTGGTGGCGCGGGCGAGGCCGCGGCCGAGGAGGAGAAGGACTCCTTCGACGTCATCCTCGAGGCTGCTGGCGACAAGAAGATCCAGGTCATCAAGGCTGTCCGCGAGCTCACCTCGCTCGGCCTCGGCGAGGCCAAGGCCGTCGTCGACGGTGCTCCGAAGGCCGTCCTCGAGGGCGCCAACAAGGAGACGGCCGAGAAGGCCAAGGCTGCTCTGGAAGAGGCCGGCGCGACCGTCACCCTCAAGTAATTCCAGCGCACCAGCGCTTCTGCGAAGGCCCCGGGTTCCGCCCGGGGCCTTCGTGCGTCTGCGGGGTCAGCGCGGCGCCGCGGTCGAGCTGCGGACGACGAGCGCCGAAGCGGCCTCGACGTGCTCGACCGGAGCGTCGGGCTCGCTGATCCGTCGCATGAGCAGGCGCACGGCCTCCCGGCCCTGGTCCCGCGGCGACTGCCCGATGGTCGTGAGGGCGAACATCTCCGCATGCTCGTGGTCGTCGATGCCGACGACGCTGAGTTCGGTCGGCACCGCGATGCCCAGGCGGCGGGCGGCGATCACGGCGCCGATGGCCGCCTCGTCGCACACGCCGACGATGGCGGTCGGTCGGTGGCGGCGGTCGCCGAGGAGTCCCGCCGCCGCGGCATAGCCGCCGGGCATCGTGGGGGCCGCCCCGGCGATGCGCGCCCGCGGAGTCAGCCCCGCCGCGTGCAGCGCCTCCCGGTAGCCGGCCAGGCGTCGGGCGTCGCCGTAACTGAGGTCGGTGTCGTCGGTGGCGCCGCCCACGAAGGCGATGTCGGTGTGGCCGAGCTCGATCAGGTGCTCGGTGGCGATCCGGGCGGCGGCCGCGTCGTCGATCGACACGGCGCTCGATCCGGCGCTGTAGGGCCCCACGCTGACGAGCGGGCGCCCGGTGCGGTGCAGGCGCTCCAGCTCGCGGGCGCTGGGCTGGATGCCGACGGCGATGATGCCGTCGAATCTCCGACCGGGCAGCACGCTCTCGAACAGCCGCTCCCTGGTCTCCGAGCGCTCAGGGACGCCGTACAGCGACAGGTCGTGGTCGCGCACGAGCAGCGCCTCCTGCACGCCCGCCAGCAGCTCCGAGAAGAACCACCGGTCGACCGGTGGCATCACCAGGCCGATGGTGCCGGTGCGCCCGGTCGCCAGGCTGGTGGCGGAGGAGTGCGCGACGTACGCGAGGTCGTGCGCCGCCTCCTCCACGCGCTGTCTCGTCTCCTCCGAGACGTAGCCGCGGCCGCTCAGGGCGCGGCTCGCGGTCGCCTTGGACACACCGGCGCGCGTCGCGACGTCGGCGATCGTGCTCATCGTGTCCTCCTCGACCCGGTTCCACGACGGCGAGCCATCGGGCGCTCGCCGGGAGCCATCGTAGCCGTTCCACACGCGAGGAGGAACCGGTTCCAGACCCGTGGAACTGGGAGCGCTCCCACCACACGGAGGGCACCGACCTCAAACGGTTGTGATCTTGTAACCTTCCCCAGTTGTACGGCGCGAAGGAACCCGAGTAGGTTGGCCTGGAATCGGTTCCCCAATGGATGTGGCGATTGCTCTCCTTGGGCGGACTGAAGATCCACCTGAAGAGGAGAAGTACATGGCTTTGTCACAGCGATACCGCCTGCTCGCCCCCATCGCACTCGTCGGCGTCGCGTCTCTCGCGCTCGCCGGCTGCGCCGAGGGCGGGGGCGATGAGGGCGGAGAGACCAAGGACACCGTCCGGATCTCCGGCGGCATCACGGGCGTCGAGGCCGATGACCTGAACGCCTCCTTCGAGCAGTTCACGAAGGACACCGGGATCAAGGTCGAGTACACCGGCGACAAGGGCTTCGAGGGCAACATCGTCACCAAGGTGACCGGTGGCGACGCCCCCGACATCGCGATCGTCCCGCAGCCCGGTCTGCTCAAGACCCTCGTCGACACCGGCAAGGTCATGCCGGCGCCGGAGGCGGTCGAGTCCGCCGTCGACGAGAACTGGTCCGAGGACTGGAAGAAGTACGGCACGTTCGACGACACCTTCTACGCGGCGCCGATGCTCGCGAACCTCAAGGGCTACGTCTGGTACTCGCCGAAGCAGTTCGCCGAGTGGGGCGTCGAGGTCCCGGAGACCTGGGACGACATGATCGCCCTGACCGACACGATCGTCGAGAAGACCGGCGGTCCCGCCTGGTGCGCCGGCTTCGCCTCCGAGGCGGCGTCGGGCTGGCCGGGGACGGACTGGATCGAGGACCTCGTCCTGCGCCAGTCGGGCGCCGACGTGTACGACGACTGGGTGGCCGGCGACGTGAAGTTCACCGACCCCGAGATCAAGCAGGCCTTCGACGCCGTCGGTGAGATCCTGCTCAACCCGGAGTACGTCAACGCGGGCTACGGCGACGTCAAGAGCATCAACTCGACCGCTTTCGGTGACGTCGCCAACGCGGTGGCCAAGGGCGACTGCGCGCTGACCCACCAGGCGTCGTTCCTGTCGGCGAACTTCCTCGACACGGAGACCGCGGACGGCAACGTCCCCGAGGTCGCGCCGGACGGCGACGTCTACGCGTTCATCATGCCGGGCGAGACCGCCGGTGAGCTCCAGGTCGAGGGTGGCGGCGAGTTCGTCGCGGCCTTCTCCGACGACGAGGCCACCCAGCAGGTGCTCGAGTTCATGGCATCGCCGGAGTTCGCCGACGCCCGTGTCGAGCTCGGTGGCGTCATCTCCGCCAACAAGAACGCCGACCCGAGCCTCGCCTCGAGCGAGTTCCTCCAGGAGGCGATGACCATCATGCAGGACGACGCGACGACCTTCCGGTTCGACGCTTCCGACCTGATGCCGTCGACCGTCGGCTCGGGCTCGTTCTGGAAGGGGATGGTCGACTGGATCGACGGCAAGGACACCGACACGGTGCTCTCCGACATCCAGGCCGGCTACGAGAACTGATCGCCTCGACGCGATCTTCTCAGGCTGAGCGGGGCCGGGCTGCACAAGCCCGGCCCCGCTCCACCCATCCATACTGCGCGGGAACCCAGCACGATCCAGAAGGGGACGTTCATGTCGCACGCGACCATCGAGAAACCCGTCGAGGCTGACGCGCCGCCGACGACGCACGGCACCGACGAGAAGGGGAGGAAGACCACACGCACGATCCTCGCGATCGGCTTCGTGGTCGTCGTCGCGCTGGCTCTCCTCCTCGTCTTCACCGCCCCGACCGAGGAGTCCTCGCGGATCACGATCGGGTTCTCGCTCAACAGCTTCTTCCTGTGGCTGGGCGGTCTGAATCCGCTGGTGCAGATCCCCGCCGTGCTGCTCGTGTTCGGCGTGGTCGTGGCGATCATCCTCGTGCTGATCGAGTTCGCGCCCCGCCCTGGTCGCGGCTACTTCATCATGCGGCTGGTCGCGTGCCTCGTCATCCCGGTGCTCGCGCTGCTGCTGCTCCGTCCCTACGCGAACGCCGTCGTGTACGTCGTCGCGATCGCGCTCCTCGTCGGGGCGCTCCTCTTCTTCGCGGACTTCCGCGCGCGGCAGGGAGCGGGCTATCTCTTCCAGCTCGTGCTGTTCATGGCCCCGGCGGCCATCATGCTGCTGCTCGGCCTCATCTACCCGGCGATCTCGACGATCTTCAAGTCCTTCTTCGACAAGACCGGCGACGAGTTCGTCGGGCTCGAGAACTACATCTGGGTCTTCACCAACCCGGTCGGCACGTCGTCGGTGATCAACACCATCATCTGGGCGCTGCTCGCTCCGGTCATCTCCGTGGTCATCGGCCTCGCCTATGCCGTCTTCATCGACAGGGCCCGCGGCGAGAAGTTCCTCAAGGTGCTGGTCTTCATGCCGGTGGCGATCTCGTTCGTCGGCGCCGGCATCATCTGGAAGTTCATGTACGACGCCCGGCAGGGTGACCAGATCGGTCTCCTCAACGCGATCGTGACCGCTTTCGGCGGCGACCCCGTGCAGTGGCTGGCGATCAAGCCGATCCTCAACACGCTCATGCTGCTCATCGTGTTCATCTGGACCCAGACCGGCTTCGCCATGGTCATCCTCTCGGCCGCGATCAAGGCCGTGCCGGTGGAGCAGATGGAGGCGGCCGAGCTCGACGGCACGAACGCCTGGCAGCGCTTCCGCAACGTGACCGTGCCCGGCATCCGGTCGTCGCTGATCGTCGTGCTCACGACCATCACGATCGCCTCGCTCAAGGTGTACGACATCGTCGCCGTGATGACCGGCGGACGGGACGAGACCAGCGTCCTCGGCTTCGAGATGGTCAACCAGCAGCAGCGGTTCCAGAGCTACGGGCACTCGTCGGCGCTCGCCGTCGTGCTGTTCCTGTTCGTGTTGCCGCTGATCATCTACAACGCCCGATCGATGGCCAAGCAGAGGGAGATCCGCTGATGAGTGCAACGCAGGCCACCGTCGTGGACAACCGCACCAAGCGCCAGGTGGCGCGGGACACGCGCCGCAACGAGGCGACCGCCCACAAGAAGCTGACCTCGAAGGGGGCGACGATCGCGGCCGCGGTGATCGCGCTCTTCTGGACGATCCCGACCTTCGGTCTCTTCGTGACGTCGTTCCGCCCGGGCGCCGACACGCAGAACAGCGGCTGGTGGACGGTCTTCTCCAACCCGGAGTTCACGTTCGACAACTACGTGCAGGCGTGGAACTCGGGCGGCACCTCGACGACTCTCGCGACGGCGTTCATCAACTCGCTGGCGATCACGATCCCCGCGACCGTGTTCCCGATCGTGATGGCGTCGCTCGCCGCGTACGCGTTCGCATGGATCGACTTCAAGGGTCGGAACATGCTCTTCATCTTCGTGTTCGCGCTGCAGATCGTGCCGCTGCAGATGGCCCTCGTGCCGCTGCTGAGCCTGTTCTCGGACGGGCTGACGATCAACGACGTGCCGATCTTCCCCGGGTTCGGGCTGAACGAGGTGCAGTACAGCTTCGCCCGCGTCTGGATCGCGCACGCGATCTTCGCGCTGCCGCTGGCGACGTTCATGCTCCACAACTTCATCTCCGAGATCCCCGGCGAGATCATCGAGGCGGCCCGCGTGGACGGCGCCGGACACGGTCAGGTCTTCTTCCGGATCATCCTGCCGCTGGCGGCTCCGGCGATCGCGTCCTTCGCGATCTTCCAGTTCCTCTGGGTGTGGAACGACCTGCTGGTCGCGACGATCTTCGCCTCGCCCGGTGCCCTGCCGATCACGCAGGCGCTGAACTCGCTCTCCGGGACCTGGGGGAACAAGTGGTTCCTGCAGTCCGCGGGAACGTTCATCTCGATCATCGTCCCGCTGATCGTGTTCTTCGCCCTGCAGCGCTTCTTCGTGCGCGGCCTGCTGGCCGGCGCGACGAAGGGCTGACCCTTCGACGGGCTCAGGCCCTTCGACAGGCTCAGGGACCCAGGTTTCTGGGTCGCTGAGCCTGTCGAAGCGGCGCTGAAACACAGCCCCGCAGGCGAGGGCCCGCGCCGTACCCTGAACAGATGAAGTACGCAGACTCGATCGTCGACCTCGTCGGCGACACGCCCCTGGTGAAGCTCCAGCACGTCACCGAGGGCATCGCGTGCACGGTGCTCGTGAAGCTCGAGTACCTGAACCCGGGCGGGTCGGCGAAGGATCGGATCGCCGCACGGATCATCGACGCCGCCGAGGCCGCGGGCGATCTGCAGCCGGGGGGCACGATCGTCGAGCCCACGAGCGGCAACACCGGCGTCGGGCTCGCCCTTGTGGCGCAGCAGCGCGGCTACCGGTGCGTCTTCGTGCTCCCGGACAAGGTGGGCGAGGACAAGATCGACGTGCTCCGCGCGTACGGTGCGGAGGTCGTCGTGACCCCGACCTCCGTCCCGGCGGACAGCCCGGAGTCGTACTACAGCGTGAGCGACCGGCTGGCACGGGAGATCCCCGGGGCCTTCAAGCCGAACCAGTACGAGAACCCGAACGGGCCGCGCAGCCACTACGAGACGACCGGGCCGGAGATCTGGCGCGACACCGACGGGCGCGTCACGCACTTCGTCGCCGGCGTGGGGACGGGCGGCACGATCACCGGTACAGGACGCTACCTGCGCGAGGTGTCCGACGACGCGGTGCGCATCATCGGCGTCGACCCCGAGGGCAGCGTCTACAGCGGCGGCACCGGTCGGCCCTACCTCGTCGAGGGCGTGGGCGAGGACATCTGGCCCGGCGCGTACGACCCCGCCGTCCCGCACGAGATCGTCGCGGTCGGCGATGCGGAGTCGTTCGCGATGACGCGGCGCCTGGCCCGGGAGGAGGGCATCCTCGTCGGTGGCTCCAGCGGCATGGCCGTCGTCGGGGCGCTGCGGGTGGCGAAGGACCTGCCGGCGGACGCGGTCATGGTCGTGCTCCTCCCGGATGGCGGACGCGGCTACCTGGGCAAGATCTTCAACGACGGCTGGATGCGCTCCTACGGGTTCAGCGAGGTGGAGGAGGGGGAGACGGTCGCCGACGTGCTCGCCGCCCGGGCCTCCCGCCACGGCCTCCCCGACCTCGTGCACGCGCACCCCACCGACACGGTGCTCGAGGCGATCGGCATGATGACGGAGTACGAGGTCTCGCAGCTCGTCGTCCTCAGCGCGGAGCCGCCGGTGATGATGGGCGAGGTCGTGGGCACCGTCGACGAGAAGGGCCTTCTCGACCTGCTCTTCCGGGGCGACGCCGAACCGAGCGACGCCGTCGGCGCACACGTGGGGGAGCGGCTGCCGCTCATCGGCATCCACGCGTCGGTCGCGCAGGCACGGGCCGCGCTCGCCGACGCCGACGCCCTCCTCGTCACCGAGGACGGCAAGCCGCACACCGTGCTGACGCGACAGGACCTGCTCGGCTACCTCTCCCGGTGACGCGGGACGTAACAGGCCGGCACCCGTCGGAGGGCCCGGACGTAGGCTGAGGGCATGTCCGACCACGACCACGACCACGCCTTCGCCACCCGAGCCATCCACGCCGGACAGGCGCCCGACCCGATCACCGGGGCGATCATCCCGCCGATCTATCAGTCGTCGACGCACGTGCAGGACGGCATCGGCGGCTTCCGGGACGGCTACGAGTACAACCGTGCGGGCAACCCGACGCGCTCCTCGCTGGAGACGCAGCTCGCCGCTCTCGAGGGCGGGGTCGGGGCGCTGTCGTTCGCGTCCGGTCTCGCGGCCGAGGACGCGCTGCTGCGCGGCATCCTCAAGCCCGGCGACCACGTTCTCCTCGGAAACGACGTCTACGGCGGCACCTACCGACTGCTCACGAAGGTCCTCGCGCCCTGGGGGATCGACACGACCACGGTCGAGCTCTCCGACGTCGACGTGATCCGCGCGGCGATCCGTCCCGAGACGCGCATCGTGTGGCTGGAGACGCCGAGCAACCCGCTGCTGAAGGTCGTCGACATCGCGCTCATCGTCGAGGTGGCGCACGCGGCCGGTGCCCTCGTCGTGGTCGACAACACGTTCGCCTCGCCGGCTCTGCAGCAGCCGCTCGCGCTCGGCGCCGATCTCGTCGTGCACTCGACGACGAAGTACCTAGGCGGGCACTCCGACGTCCTGGGCGGTGCCGTCGTCTTCGGTGACGACCGCTTCGTCGAGGCCGTGAAGTTCCAGCAGTTCGCGGTGGGTGCGGTCTCCGCGCCTCTGGACGCCTGGCTGACGACCCGCGGCATCAAGACCCTCGCGGTGCGGGTGCGCCAGCACTCCGAGAACGCGCAGGCCATCGCCGAATGGGCCCAGGCGCGGCCGGAGTTCGCGCAGGTGTTCTATCCCGGCCTCGCGTCGCACCCCGGTCACGAGATCGCGGCGCGGCAGATGAGCGGCTTCGGCGGCATGCTGTCGCTCGGTCTCGCCGCGGGTGCGGACGCCGCCCGGGCCTTCGCCGAGAGCACCCGCGTGTTCCAGCTCGCCGAGTCGCTCGGCGGCGTGGAGTCGCTCATCGGCTACCCGCCGGAGATGACCCACGCGTCGGTCCGCGGTACCGAGCTCGCCGTCCCGGAGAACGTCGTGCGTCTCTCGGTCGGCATCGAGGACGTGGCCGACCTCATCGCGGATCTCGAGGAGGGTCTCGCCCGCATCGCCCGCTAACCGGCACGGCGACCCGCGATCGCGGGGGCGTCCGTCACAATGGGACGATGAATCGACGGATGCTGCTGTGGTGGGGCGTCGCCTGCCTCGTCCTCGCCACTGCCCTCGGCGCACTCGTCGTCTTCGTGTATCCGCAGACGCCGGGGCTCGACCAGTGGTGGAACGACACGATCGCCGCGGTCCGCGCGGACTGGATGCTGAGCTTCGCCCTCGCGCTGAACTGGATCGGCGGTGGCTGGGTCGCCATCCTCGCCGTGCCGCTGGCGACCATCGCCGTCCTGGTGCTCCTGCGCCGATGGCGGGGGGCGCTGTTCGCCGCGTTGTGCTTCCTCGTCAGCGCCGGTGCCGTCCAGCTCCTGAAGAACGTCTTCGGCCGCGCCCGCCCGCACGACATGCTCGTCGTGAGCGACTACGGCTCGTTCCCGTCCGGTCACACCGCGAATGCGGCGACCATCGCCCTGGTGCTCTGGGTGCTCTTCCCGCGGGTCTGGGTGGCGATCGTGGGGGCGGCCTGGATCGTGCTCATGGCCCTGTCGCGCACCTTCCTGTCGGTGCACTGGGCCACGGACACGCTCGGCGGGGCGTTCGTCGGCGCCGGCGTCGTCCTCGTGCTCGCCGCCTGGCTGGTGCCGTGGGTGCGACGCGACGTCGAGGCGACCGCCCGCGCCGATAGGCTGAGCGGAACCTGACCCGTCCGAGGAGCCCCCGTGTCGCGCATCCGTCCCTACCGTCCGACCGATCGCCCGGCGATGTTCGAGATCTGCCTGCGGACGGCCGACGCCGGGGGAGACGCCACCGGGGTGCTGTCCGATGACGAGCTGTGGGGGAACCTCTTCGCGGTGCCGTACGTCGAGCGGCACCCGGACCTCGCCTGGGTCGTGGAGGCCGAGGACGGGCGCACCATCGGCTACATCGTCGCCACCGACGACACCGACGCCTTCTACGCCTGGTTCCGCGACGAGTGGTGGCCGGGCCTGCACGCGCGCTATCCGCGATCGGCGGACCCGCAGACGCGCGAAGAGAAGCTGATCGAGTACGGCTACACCAGGGAGCCGGGGGTCGAGCCGCATGCCGCCGAGTACCCGGCGCATCTGCACATCGACCTGCTGCCGGAGACCCAGGGGCAAGGACTCGGTCGCGGTCTCATCGAGACGCTCTTCGCCGAGCTGCGTCGGCGCGGTGTCCCGGCGCTGCACCTCGGCATGGACCCCGCGAACTCCGGCGCGGCCGCGTTCTACGAGCGGCTCGGCATGACCGTGCTCCCGTCCGCGCCCGGTGGTCTGACGTACGGGGTGCGCTTCGAGGGCTGACGCCGCCCGAAACGAGAGAAGACCTCCGCGATGCGGAGGTCTTCTTCGTCTGTGGCGGTGACGGCGGGATTCGAACCCGCGGTTGCTTGCACAACACACGCTTTCCAAGCGTGCTCCTTCGGCCGCTCGGACACGTCACCAGGGAACAACCTGTCCATCCTATCCGATGTCCCGGGGGCCTCGTGACATACCGGCGATCCAGGCCTGCGGTCGTGAAAGCTATTATATTGCACCTCGTCAGAGGCCTGTATATCTTCATATGAAGACGCAACGGCGTCAGACGGATCCGGTTCTCTGGGGGGATCATGGGGACGAGTGCGACGACGGCACGGCAGAGCGACGGGTCGATGGGCGAGGACCCGCTCCTCGGGCCGCAGGCCCTGCGGGCGTGGGTCACGGGCGGGCATGCGGCACGCGGTCGCGTGTTCCTGCGCGAGGCGGAGACCGGCGCTGACGCCCTCGCGGCTGCGGCCGACCCCGAGGACGTGATCCTCGAGCCCGCAGGATCGGTGCCTCGGCCGGGGGCGGCGCGGGTCGTCGGCTACGGAGGACGGCTCGCCGACCTCGGCGACGAGCTCTTCCTGGGGGAGCGCGGCGTCGAGCTCCAGGACTACATCGCGGCCTCCTTCGTCCAGATCGTCGGACCGACGGCGATGCGCTTCTTCGACGAGGCGAGCTGGCGTGCCTTCCTCGACGACGCCGATCTCGCGCGCGGCACCGGAGTCTTCGCCGCGGCCATGCTCGACCCGCGGGTGCTGCTCGCGGACCGCTCCGCTCTCGCGCGGCCGCAGGAGGTGGAGGCTCCGCGCGCCCTCCGCATCGACGCGGACGGCGGTGTGCATCTCGGAGTGCAGGGGGAGGCGATCGGCCACGTGGACGACCTCCCTGCCGCCCTCGGGAAGGCCCTGCCCCTGGCGTCGGCGCTGGGCGGCGTGCCCGGCTCGGCGAACCTCATCGTCGAGCTCGACCGCCGGCCGTGGCTCCGCCGGTACCTCGACGCGGCCGATCTCCGGAAGATGCTCCGCCTGCCGAACGGCGCCGCTCGGATCGCGGGCTTCGGGTGGGCGCTCCTGGATGACGATCTCGCGGACGCGGAACCCTTGACCGACGACCCGTTCCTGCTCGACACCGCCGAGGGGTTCCTGCTCGCCGATGTCCGGACGCTCCGCCGGCACCTCCTGTCCCCGCTGACCGCTGCGGTGGTCGACGCGATCCAGACCTCGAGCACACGCGGACGTGCGGCGGCGCGCGTGGCCCGCGCCTGCGGAGTGCCCGATGCCCACGCGCGGCATCTGTGCCTGGAGGCGCTCGCCGCGCTCGGAGTCCACCTCGGTGCGGGGATCGAGGACACCTCGGGGGGAGGAGCACGATGAGCGCGCCGCACGCGCTGTGGACGTCGATGCTCCCCGCCGACACCGCCTTCCCTCCGGATCGGGTGGCGGTCGGCGCCTCCGGGCATCGCCTCTTCTACGCCGACGGCTCCGACCGCCTCTGCGCGACCAGCGGCCTGTGGAATGTGCCCCTCGGCTTCGGCAACCCGGCGGTGACCGAGGCCGTGAGCAGGGCGACGCGCGACGCCTCCTACCTCTCGCTGTTCCGCGCCCCGCACCGGTACGCCGAGGACGCCGCCGATGCCCTCATCGCCCTCGCGGGTTCCGAGCGCTACCGGCGGGTGATCTTCTCCACCTCCGGCGGGGCGGCCAACGACGCCGCCATGAAGCTCGCCCGGCAGTACTGGGCGCAGCAGGGCGCGGGCTCGCGGTCGCTCGTCGTCGGCCTGCGCGGCAGCTATCACGGCACGATGTACGGCAGCCACGTGCTGAGCGGCGACGACCTGCTGCAGTCGGTCTACGGCGTCGACCGGCGCACGGTGCGGCACGTGTCGCACGCCGACGACGGGGCGGAGCTCGAAGCGCTGCTGGAGCGTGAAGGCTCCCGCGTCGCCTCCGTCGTGGTGGAGCCCGTCCTCGGCAGCGGAGCCCATGCCTTGTCCGCCGTCTTCGTCCGTCGTCTCCTGGAGCTGAGGGAGCGGCACGGGTTCCTGCTGGTGGCAGACGAGGTGGCGACCGGTTTCGGGCGCACGGGCGCGATGTTCGCCACCGACCGCTGGGCGGCCGCGCCGGACGTCCTCCTCGTGTCGAAGGCGCTGACGAACGGGGCGATGGGAGCGGCGGCGCTCCTCGTCGGCGACCGCATCGCGACGGCGTTCGCCCGCGGCGGATGGACGTTCGTCCACGGGGAGACGCAGGCGGGCACGCCCGCCTGCGCGGCCGCGGTCCTCGCCGTGATCGACGAGCTCCGCCGCATCGACGTCGAGGCCACCACGCAGGCCCTGGCGTCGACGCTGCGCCGCCTCGCGCGGACCTGGCAGGAGGACGGGATCGTCACCGACGTCACCGGCAGCGGCTGCTTCGTCGGGGTGGGGCTCCGCGGCCCGGACGCGTCCCCGCTCTCCGGGACCGACGTCCTGGAGGTGGTGTCCGCCATCGCCGACAGCGGCGTCGTGGTGCACCCCGGTCCGAGCTCCTTCCAGCTCATCCCCGGCTACGGCTTCACCCCGGCGGAGGTGGCCGAGACCGACCGGGCCGTGCGAGGCGGCCTGGCACGGGTGCGGGAGGCGGCGGCATGACCGTGCCGTTCACCGCACGCGTCCCCACGCTGTGGCACGGGCCGCGCGCACGAGAGACGATGGCGGCTCTGACAGCGGGACGCGACACGCTGGTGATCGCCGACGCGGCCGTCGCGCGCCCGCTTCCCGCCGCAGCGTCCGCCCGGACGATGACGGTGGACGCCTCGGGGGTGGACGAGCTCGGCGTCGTCCTGATCGCCGACGAGCTCGTCCGACGACCGCCCGAGGTCATCGTGGCCGTCGGCGGCGGAAGCGTCCTCGATGCGAGCAAGATCGCGGCCCTCGCGCTCAGCCGCGGACGCCTCCTGGACTTCGCCCTGCGGCACGCGGCGACCTCGGCGCTCACGATCCTGCCCGACGCGCCTCCGCCGGTCGACATCGTCGCGATGCCGACGACGCTCGGCACGTCGTCGGAGACGAACAGCGTCGCCATCCTCCGGAACCGCTGCGGAGCCCGGCTCCTCGTCGGTCGCCCGCTGCGTCCGCGCCACGCCGTCCTCGATCCCGACCAGCTCGCCACGCTCACCCCTGCTGCCGTGCGAGAGGGAGCGCTGGAGGCGTTCCTCCGGGTGGCCGGCGCCTCGACGAGTCCACGGACGGCGCGGGCCGACCGCGACGCGCGGATCCTCGGTCGGGCGCTGCTCGAGGCGGCCGCGCGGGACGTGATGTCGACGACGGGACGACTGCGCCTCGCGCGGCTCAGCGCCGCGACCCAGCGCACGGCCGCCCTCCGCGGGTCCGATCCGTACAGCGCCCGCCACTGGTACCTCGCGAACGAGGTCGCCTTCCATCTCGGCGTCCGCAAGATGCCGGCCACGGCGGCGGTCATCGCCGCCGTCTGGCGCCGGATCGGTGCGGGCGATCCGCGCTGGGGCGACCGCGGCAGCCTCGACGCCTTCTAGGCCGGCGTCGCGGCGGGGACAGCACTGCCTCGTGACCCGGCCGCCGGCATCGCCGCCGTCGTCGATCAAGGAGGGCTCCCGTCACCGCCGCGCCCGAGCGCACGGGAGATCGATCGGATCGCCGCCGCCGTGGAGACGGCGTGGGGGGATCACCGCCCCATGCTGCGCGGAGTCCGCGCCGCGGACGTCCGCGCTGTGCTCCACGACTCCCGGTGGAGCCCGTCCCCGGTCGGCGATCGCCGGCCCGAGCAGCGGAGAGGAGGTGATGGGAATGAACGAAAGCACGGAGATGAGCATCCGGTTCCAGGAGCTCGACCCGATGGAGGCCCCCAGCTGGGACAGCTTCTACCAGGGCGTGATCGGCGCGCTGGTCCTCATCGGGATCGGTGCGGCAGCCGCCACGTGATGCCGTCCGGCAGCACCCGATCGGAGAAAGGAAGGAGGGACGCATGACCGCAGCACTGCCGGCGCTCGAGTTCACCGAACTCGAGGCCATGGACGCGCCGGGCGATGCCGATGACTACATCCGCGGCTTCGCCGTGGGCGTGATCATCGGAATTCTCGCTCTGACCTAGGAGGTGCACTGTGCAGTCCACGTCGCTGGAGTTCCTGGAACTCGAACAGATCGACACCCCGCTCGAGTGGTGGGAGCACGCGAGCTACATCATCGCGATCATCGGCGGAGCCGCCGCCATCGCGACCTGACAGCGGGTGCGGGCGGGATCGTCCGCCCGCACCCCCCGACCATCCAGCCGAGGAGAGGCGATGCACGGATGACGTCCCTGATCACCGAGACCGTGGCGGCACGGCTCGACCTCGTCGGCGCGACCGCCAGGGCACAGGACCTGTACGCCGGAGCCGGCACCGACTTCTACGACCGGCTCGTCGGCCCGGACCGAGCCGAGATCCGCGAGGTCCTGGGGCTCGCGCACACGGCCTCCGGACCCGTGCTGGACCTCGCCGCGGGCAGCGGACGGCTGACGATCCCGCTCGCACGCTCGGGGCATCGCGTCACGGCGGTGGATCTCTCTGCGGACATGCTCGCGCGTCTCCGCGGCGCCGTGCCGCACGGGGCGACCGTCGAGTGCGTCGTGGCGGACATGCGCGACCTCGCGCTCGGCGAGCACTTCGGCCTCGTCGTCCTCGGGGCGACCTCCATCACGCTGCTCGATGGCGAAGACCGGGCGCGTCTCTACGCGGGCGTTCGACGTCATCTGGCCTCCTCCGGCGTCTTCGCCCTCACCATCGCGGACGGGGCGTCGGCGGACGCTCTCGTACTCCCGACCGACCGCGAGATCACGGTCCCCGGCAGCGCGGGAGACGAGCCCTACCTCTTCGCGCAGCAGATCGAGGACGACGGCGCCGTGCGGCTGGTCAACTGGGTCCGCCTCGCGGACATCGCCCCGCGCGCGGAGGTGCCGGTCCTCACGAGTCGCCTGCACGTGCTGAACCCCCGACTCCTCGCCGACGAACTCGTCGAGGCCAATTTCGCGGTGCCCGAGACGTCCCCGGTGCGGACGCCCGTCGGTGTGGAGATCCTCCTCCTCACCACCACCCGCGCCGAGGATGGAAGGGGCGGGCGATGACGACGGCAGGGCCACGAACCGTGTGGCGACGTCGCGGACGAGGGCGGGACGCCCTCACCGCCGAGTCGTGTCCGATCCTGGCCGCCGGCGTCGCGTTCGAGCCGACGGCGGAGGGCTCCGGGTGGCTCGCCACTGTCCAGGGCGTGCCGTCGGCGCGGCTGTCCCGACCGGTCGTCGACCTGCTGACGGCGATGGACGGCCGCACCGCGGTCTCCGCGCTGCGTGCCCGTTTCGCGGCGGGGGAGACCGATGAGAGCGTGCTGCGACTGATGGAACGCTTCCGCGACACCGGGCTCCTGGACGGGGGTGCGTCCCGGCTGCCCGGTCGTGTCACGTATCGACCGCCGTTCACCGTGCAGTTCGCGACCCTCCGCGCGTCCGCGCTCTTCGCGCGTCTCGACCGTGTGGTCGTGCCCGTCCCGCATCGTGCGGTCCTCGCGGTCGTCGCCGCGGTGGTCGGTGCCGGGACCGTCGGCGCGGCCCTGCACCTCGGCGAGCTGGGTGCCGTGCTCGCTCGTCCGGTGCCGCTCGCCGGCTTCGCCCTCGTCGTCGTGGCGCTCGGCCTCGCGACCCTGGTCCACGAGACCGCGCACGGGCTCACCCTCACCCGGCTGGGAGGCCGGCCGCGGCGCGCGGGGTTCATGCTCCTGTACCTCACGCCCGCCTTCTTCGTCGATGTCACGGACGGCTGGCGGCTCCCCGACCGACGGCATCGTGTGGCGATCGCCCTGGCCGGCCCCGCCGTCCACGCCACGGTGGCGGCGGTGGCGATGCTCGCCGCTCTCGCCCTGCCGTCGTCGGCGGCCCGCGAGACACTGCTGCTCCTCGCGATCTCCTGCACGGTCGTCGTGCTCGTGAACCTGATCCCCTTCGTGCGCTTCGACGGGTACCTCGCCCTGATGAGCGCCCTGGACGAGCCGAATCTCCGGAGGAGGTCGATCCGCGACGGCGCGGGCTTCCTCGCCCGCCTCGTGTTCGGGGCGCCGCGGCAGCCGCGGGCGCTGGAGCGGTGGTGGAGCGTGCCGTTCGGTCTCTGCTGCCTGGCGGCTCCGGTCATCATGGTGCTGTTCGCGGTCGTCCGGACCGCGCAGCTGCTCGACGGAGCCGGCCCGGCGGCGAGCCTCTTCGTGCTCGCTCTGGAGGCCGTCGTGGTCGTGGCGGGCGTCGTCCTCCTGGTGCGCGCTCTGGTCCGGATGTGGCGATCCGGTGCCTCGCGGTTCCGCCTCGTCGGCGTGACCGCCGCGCTCGCGGCCGGAATCGTGGCCGCCGGCATCCTCGTCCCGGTCCCGACGGCCGCGGTGCTGGGGTTCTCCGTGGACGACGACCGGGTGGTCCTGGTGCGGGGCGGACGGGATCCCGGCACCCGCATCCCGGACGGCGCCCCGGTCGTCTTGTCGACGCGGGGCATCCTCGCCAGCGAGTACCGCGGCGAGGGGACGATCAGGACCCGACCTGCGACGGAGACCGAGGTGCCGGTCGAGGCGCTCTTCCCGGTCAGGACGCCCGGGGCATCGGTCCCGGCGACGGCCGTGGCGGAGGTGGAGGTGTCGGGGGAGCGCAGCGCCCTCCCGGCAGCGGGACAGGCGCGCGTGCAGCTCGGCACGGCGCCGCTCTGGCAGGCGCTCTGGGCGGCGGTCGCGTCGCCGCTGGCAGCTCTCACGAGCGAGGAGGAGAGAGGATGACCATGAATCAGCACGCCATCGAGGTACGCGGCCTCACGAAGAGGTTCGGACGCCGCACCGCTGTCGAGGATCTGTCGTTCGCGGTGCCCCGCGGGGCGATCGTCGGGCTTCTCGGCCCGAACGGCGCGGGGAAGTCGACGACGCTGCGGGCGATCGTCGGTCTCGTGCGGCCGACCAGCGGCGAGGCCGTGATCGACGGGGCGCCGTTCGGGGCGCTGGACAACCCGGCCGCGCACGTCGGCGTCCACATGGACGGGTTCGGCTTCGAGCCCGGCATCTCCGGGCGACGGCACCTGGAGATCTGCCGACTCGCAGCCGGTGCGCCGCGCGGCCGCGTCGACGAGGTGCTGGACGAGGTGGGCCTCGCCGCCGATGCGCGCCGCCGCGTGAAGACCTACTCGACGGGTATGGCGCAGCGGCTGGGCCTGGCCGCGGCGTTGATCGGTGGGCCGCGGACGCTCATCCTCGACGAGCCGGCCAACGGTCTGGATCCCGACGGCATCCGCTGGCTGCGCGGGTTCCTCCGCGGTTTCGCCGAACGCGGCGGCACGGTGCTCGTCTCCAGTCATCAACTCTCCGAGCTCGAGCAGGTCGTGGACGAGGTGGTCGTGATCAAACGGCGCGCGCTCTTCGCCGGGAGGCTGGACGACCTCGTCACGGGCGGGGCCGACTCGCTCGAGAGCCGATACTTCGATCTCGTCGAAGGAGCCCCCGCATGAGCGGCGTGATCCGGGGCGAGCTGCTGCGCGCGGTGAGCGGGCTGTCGATCCTGGCCGTGTACCTCGTCGCGGTCCTCATGCCGGCCTTCGTGCTCTTCTCCGACGGCTCCCGTCTCGCAGTGGACGGCCTCGACGCGGGCGCGGCGACAGCCCGGCTGCTGGAGCCGCTCGCGTGGTCGGTCATCTCGGCGGCGTTCGTCGGCGCGTACCCCGTGACGCGGGAGTACTACTACGGCTCCATGGACCGGACGCTCACGGCGGTCGGGTTCCGCCGCGCCTTCCCGGGGAAGCTGGTCGCCGGCGTCGTCATCGCCCTCGCGCTGGCCGTGGTCGTCATCTTGCTGTGGATGCTCGGCATCTCCGTCTTCCTCGCCCGGCACGGGCTCAGCCTCATGTTCACGGCGGAGGCAGGGCGCATCGTCGCGGGGGCTCTGGGCGGCGTGGTCCTCGGCGCCCTCATCGGCGGAGCGATCGGCTGGATCACCCGGAACTACTACGCGACGGCGATCATCGTCCTCGTCTTCCCGATGGCGCTGGAGTTCGCGATGCTGCGGACGGCGCCCGAGATCGCGCGGTTCTCGCCGGGAATGGCCATCGCGGCGCTGAGCGTGCCGGAGTACCAGGGCCGACTGCTCGCCTTCGCGCCCGCCCTCGCCATCGGGACGGCGTGGGCGGTCGGCCTCGTCGCGCTCGCCGCCGTCCGGGGACGCCGGAGCGTCGCGTGATCGGTCGAGCGTTGCGGGCACAGGCGCGGGGCGCGGCCGGGGACGTCGTCCTCTTCGGGGTCGCGCTGGCGGCCTTCCTGCTGTCCCTCTCCCTGGCGACGAGCATCCCGGCGGAGCTCGCCGAGGCCCCGTCGGCGGCCCGGGAGGAGCTCGTCGCCCCCTTCGACGCCGTGCTCGCGACCTACGCCGGCATCCTCGCGGCCGTCTACGGCTCCTTCCGCTACACGATCGACCGGCGGGACGGCGTCGTCGCGCAGCGGCTGATGCTGGAGTCGCGGTGGGCGATGCTCGTCGTCCGCGTGCCCGCCGCGGCGCTGGGCGGCGCGGTCGTGGCGGTCGCCGCGGTGGTCGGCGGGCACACGGCGCTTCTCGTCACCCTGGGCGGCGTCCCCGTGCACGCGTCGGCCGTCGCGTCGGCTGTCGCCCTCGGTGCGGCCGCGGCGCTGTGGGGTCTGGGGGTCGGCATCGTCGTGCAGGCGCATCTCGCGGCGCTCTTCGTCGCCGCCCTCTCGATGGGGGTGGGCCTCCTCGCGGCGATGTTCTGGAGCGCCGGCGCCGTCTACCTGCCGCTTCCCGCCCTGCTCGACGCCTTCCGGTTCGACGTGGCCGCCCTGGGCATCCCCGCGGGCGAGGGGCTCGGGCCGGCGGCGGTGCCGATCGCGGCGGGCTGGATCCTGCTCGCGGTCGGGGCGGGAGCGGTGGTGTTCCTGCGGCGGGACGTGAGCTAGCGCGACGGGAGGCGACGTAAGATTCCTGGGTGTCCACCCCCAAGATCGTCCTCTTCTACGCGTTCACCCCGCTCGCCGATCCGGAGGCCATCCGCGTCTGGCAGCGTGACCTCGGCGAGGCGCTGGGGCTGCGCGGACGGCTGCTGATCTCGTCGCACGGCGTCAACGGCACTCTGGGCGGGGACCTCCCGGCTCTGAAGAAGTGGGCGCGGTCGTTCCGCTCCTACGCCCCTTTCCGGGACACCGACATCAAGTGGAGCGAGGGCACCGGACTGGACGAGGCGGGCCGCAGCCTCGATTTCCCGAAGCTGAGCGTGAAGGTGCGCGACGAGATCGTGTCGTTCGGCGCCCCGGACGAGCTGCGGGTCGACGCGCACGGCGTCGTCGGCGGAGGGGCGCGGCTCACCCCCGACGAGCTGCACGCCCTGGTCGCCGAGCGCGGGGACGAGGTCGTGTTCTTCGACGGCCGGAACGCGCTGGAGGCGGAGATCGGACGCTTCCGCGGCGCCGTCGTGCCGGACACCGAGACCACCAGGGACTTCGTGCGTCTGCTCGACTCCGGCGTGTACGACGACCTGAAGGGCAAGCCCGTCGTCACCTACTGCACCGGGGGCATCCGCTGCGAGGTGCTGTCGAGCCTCATGGTGTCCCGCGGCTTCGGCGAGGTCTACCAGCTCGAGGGCGGGATCGTCCGCTATGGCGAGACCTATGGCGACGACGGCCTCTGGGACGGATCGCTCTACGTCTTCGACGGGCGCGGATCCGTCGACTTCTCGGACCACGCGCGGGTGATCGGCGTCTGCGCGGGATGCGGGGCGGCGACGAAGCGCACCGCGAACTGCCCCGACCCCTCCTGCCGGGCGCAGTTCGTCGTCTGTGCGGACTGCGACGCGGTCGCCTGCCCGACGCACGCGGAGCCGTCCGCCGCGCACCTCTGACCGCGGCGCACGCCGACCGTCAGACCAGGAGTCGGGAGTCGGAACCCCGCGGCGCATAGAGCGACCGCGGCAACAGCAGCGCCTCGGCCCGAGTCCCCCCGGCGACGTGCGCGCGGAGGCTGACGAGCACGGCCCGCAGGGGGACGGCGAGGTCGTCGGCAGCGGCAGACGTGCGCGCGTAGTTCGCGCGCTCCACCGCCGTGACCAACCGGCCCAACGCGGCCTCGTCCGCACCTGCCTCCCTGACGAGCCCGGCGGCACGTATCCGCGGGCTCTCCGCGTCCGAGACGGGGATCCGGAGGTCGATCAGGGTGTCTCGCAGCTCCGCCCACGCCGCGGCGGCGTCTCCGTGGGCGGCGCGACGCATCCGGAGGCGCCGCTCGAGGAGCCGGACGACGGCGGGGAGGAGGAGCACGATCACGACACCGAGTGTCGTGAGGAGGACCGGCGTCGGGTCGAGTCGGCGCAGCTCCCCGGAGTCCGTCGAGCCGGCATCCGCATCCCTCCGGTCGACCTCCGGCCCGGAGGTCTCCTCGGTCTGCGGAGCCGTCGTGGGTGCGGGGGTCGCCGGGCCGCTGCTGCTCCCGGCACCGGTGGTGCCGGCACGGAAGGCCGTGGGGACACCGAGCGAGGCGGTCGGCTCGAAAGGCACCCAGCCGATGCCGGGGAACAGCACCTCGGGCCAGGAGTGCAGCTGGTCGCTCGACACCGAGAAGATCGACTCGTCACCGCGCTTCTCGTCGGTGGGCGAACCGGGGAGGTATCCGACCACGATCCGCACCTGCATGCCCAGGCTCTCGGCCATGAGCGCGAAGGAGCCGGCGAAGTGCACGCAATATCCGGAGCGTTCTTCGAGGAATCGCGCCACGGCGTCAGCGCCGGTGCCGTCGAAGCCCTCGTCGACCGGCGTCTCCAGCGAGTACTCGAACTGCGACCGGAACCAGTCCTGCAGCGCGACGAGCCGGTCGTAGTCGGTCTCCTCGTCCGCGGTCACCTCGGCCGCGAGCTCGGGGATGATAGCCGGGAGCTCCACCTCCTCGTCCTGGTCCGTCTCGCGGGGCGGGGCCGCTTCCGTCGCACGGATCTGCTCCAGCGTCGGCGTCACGCGGAGCGAGGTCACGGTGTAGTCGTTGCCGACCGCGTCGGCGCGGCGGGAGAACAACGTGCGGTTCTCGGGCGAGACGCGCCACGCCGCGCTGAGCCCCTGCACGTCCGTGGCCGGATACGGCACGGGCAGCCAGGAGCTCGACATCCGCAGCACCCGGATCGAGGTCGTCTGCTCGGCGGCGGTCACGTCCTCGCTCCACTCCGCGTCGCCGAACCCGTCCGCCTGGGACTGGAGGTCGCCGCGGTCCGGCTGCCAGACGCGGCCGTCGAACCGGGAGAGCGTCGTGAGGCGGAGGTAGGGAGCGGTATCCGCCTCGGTGGCCACCGTCAGCACCTCGACCGGACTCGGCTGTCGGAGGTCGTCGCCCAGGCGCAGGGAGGCGTCGACCGTGACGCCGACCCCGGTCCCGGCGATGCTGGACGCGACCGGGAGCAGCGGGGTCACGAGGAGCGTGGTCGCGATGGCGGCCGCGCCGACGGAGACCGCGACACCCGCCGAGGCGCGGCGCGGGGTCTCGGGGTGCCGTCGCGCCGTGACCCGGAACAGGAGGAGGGCCACGACCGCCGCGATGGCGAACCAGGCCACGTTCGGCGGTCCCAGCGTCACGATCATCGGCACCGCGCCGACGGCCCCCAGCAGGACGGTGGCGAGGACGGCGGCCCGGTGGGCGAGGAGGTGGTCGAGCAGGATCGCGACGAGGGCGAAGCCCGCACCCAGGGCGGCCGCGAGCCCGGGGGAGGCCTCCAGCGGAGCCGAGCCGAACACGATCTCCTGGACTGCTGCGGAGCCGAGGGCCTGGAACAGCGTGAGCGTGTCGGACGTCGGCACCACCCCCGCGACGGCGGTGTCTCCCGCGAGGAGCAGGGTGAGGAGACCGACGGCCACGAGGAGCTGCGCGAGCAGGGCGACCAGCCCGACGACGGTCGCAGGACGGTCGCGCAGCAGATGCCGTACGAGCATGCCGGCGCCGATCACCACGACGACGACGAGGGTCACGACGAACGACCAGACCCCGGGGGCGATGACCGAGGTGAAGGGCCAGAGCGCGGTGAGCGCGGCGAGGGCGGCGAGGGCACCGAGGGCGAGGATCCCGGCCGGCTCCTCCCGATCGCGGTGCCAGCGCGGGCGGGTGCCGGTGGGCACGACGGCGGGCCGCGGCCGCTCATCCCGGAACATCGACGGCTCCCGTCCGTGCCGAGAGCGCGTCGTCCCATGCCTCGGCGACGTCGGTGCCCAGTCGCGCCACGGTCCAGCCGTGCTGTCGGGCGGCCTCCTCGGTGCCCGGCGGCGGGTCGGTGCTGAAGAGGAGCGGTGCGGCGGCGCCGGCGGGGCGGAGCAGCGCGGCGTCCTCCTCGTCCAGTCGGCCGGTCACGTAGACGAGCGGTCCGGGCGGTGTCCCGCCGAGCAGGGCGACGAGGTCGCGGCGCTCGCCGCGCGGCGAGACCATCGCCAGCGCGACCAGCAGGCCGTCCCGGTCGTCCTCGTGTCCGCGGAGGGCACCGAGGAGCGTGCCCGCGCTGTCCAGGACGTCGACGCTGTATCCCTCGGCGGCGAGATGGAGGGCGGCGGATGCGCACAGCGAGACCGCGGCCTCGAACGTCGGATCGATCTCCTCGGCATTCGCGGTCCACCCGCTGCCCGAGCGATCGAGCACGACGACGGCGTCCGGGCTCGACTCCTCCTCCTCCTGCCGGACCATGAGCTCTCCGCGGTGCGCGGTCGCCCTCCAGTGGATGCGGCGCATCGAGTCGCCGGGCGCGTATCCGCGGGGCGAGAGGTTGTCGCTGCCCTGGCCGAGCCGGGTGGAGGAGGTGTGCGCCGTGCCGCCCGCCGCGCCGATGCGGACGGCGAGCGGGGTCAGCGCGAAGACCTCCGGGACCACCGTGATCGTCCGCGTGTCGCCGAACGCCTGCTCCCGCTGCGCCAGACCGAACGGATCGACGGTGCGCAGCAGGAGCGGCCCCAGGGGCCAGACGCCGCGACGGACGCCGGTGACGAGGTAGCTGAGCTGCGGGGTGTCGGCGGGGTATTCGCCTCCCGAGTCGCCGGTGACGGCGGAGGGGAGGACATCGTGCCACAGCCCGTGCGGCACCCGGAGGGCCCGGAGCGTGAAGCGGACCGTCACGCGCGAGGTCTCCGAGACCGTGAGGAGGTCGGTCGAGATCTGCCGGGTGACCGTTCCGGAGCGGCGGGGGAGGCGGACGGCGAGAGCCGCGAACAGCGTGAGCGCGGCCAGAAGGACCCCGAGGTACAGCAGGATCCGCGCACCGAGGATGTTGGCCGCGATCACGCATCCGAGCGCGGCGATGAGCGCACCGGTGCCGCGCGGCGTGAGCAGTCGACGTCGGCGCATGGCGGTGTCCTCAGGAGCGGGTCGCGACGGGCACGCGCACGCGCTCCGCGATCTGGGTGAGCGCCGCCTCGACCGGCTGGGCACCCGCCCGATGCGCGCCGCGGGCGGGGAGCAGCCGATGGGCGAACACGGGGATCAGCAGGTCCGTGATGTCATC
Source organism: Microbacterium paraoxydans (assembly GCF_019056515.1). Classification (NCBI taxonomy): domain Bacteria; kingdom Bacillati; phylum Actinomycetota; class Actinomycetes; order Micrococcales; family Microbacteriaceae; genus Microbacterium; species Microbacterium paraoxydans. The sequence goes on along the minus strand of NZ_CP064873.1, from coordinate 2,581,004 downwards.
CGGGATGACGTAGTCGCGGCCGTCCAGCGCGGCCCAGACCTTCGCCGCGCGGACGAGCTGCAGCGTGGCCCGCGGGCTGGCGCCGAGGTGCAGGCTCGGGTCGGTGCGGGTGGCCTGGGCGAGGGCGACCGCGTACTCCTCGAGTGCGGGCGCCACGTGCACGGCCCGGGCCCAGGCGATGAGCTGCGAGATCGCGGTGGCGTCCGCGACCGGGGTCACGGTCGCCAGCGGGTTCACGACGTCACGCTGCCGCAGCATGAGGGCCTCGGCCGCGGGGTCGGGGTAGCCCATCGAGATGCGCATCATGAACCGGTCGCGCTGCGCCTCGGGGAGCGCGTAGGTGCCCTCCATCTCCAGCGGGTTCTGCGTGGCGACGACGAGGAACGGGTCGGGCAGCCGATGCGTGGAGCCGTCGACCGTGACCTGCCCCTCCTCCATGGCCTCCAGGAGTGCGGACTGGGTCTTGGGGGAGGAACGGTTGATCTCGTCGGCGATGACGATGTGGGCGAAGACGGCGCCGCGCTTGAACTCGAACTCGCGATCGACGGGGTTGTAGACCGAGACCCCCGTGACGTCGCCGGGCAGGAGGTCAGGGGTGAACTGGATGCGCCGGACGGTGGCGTCGACGGTCGCGGCGAGGGCGCGGGCCAGCATCGTCTTCCCGACGCCGGGCACGTCCTCGATGAGCAGATGGCCTTCGGCGAGCAGGCAGACGAGGGCGCTGCGCACGGCCTCGGGCTTCCCGTCGATCACCTGGCTGATCGAGCCGAGGATGGCCGCGGTCCGGGCGGCGAATCCGTCGGCGTCGATCGCGACCGGGCTCAGGGGGGCGTTCTCTGGCATGCGTTCCCTCTCGTCCGGCGCAACGATGCGCGTGCATCGATCGTACGCTCCGCACGGCCCGCGGGACCATGCCGGGCTGCGGTCGTCGGGTCCCGTCGGCGTCGGGTAGAGTGGACGACGGCTCTCCGCGTGGCGGCATCCAGGCCAATTCCCCCAGGGCGGAAACGCAGCAAGGGTAACCGGGCTCTGCTGGGTGCGCGGAGGGTCTTTTCTTTTGCCCGCGTCCAGCCGGCCCCCGGGTGCTCCTGCGAGAATCGAGCGGTGACCGTTCCTCCGTCGGCCAGGCCCGAGCATCCACTGCGGCGATTCGCGTCGCCCGTGCTCCTGCTCGCGGCGATGTGGGCGGTGCAGTTCGCGGACGCCGTGCTGCCGGGCTCCTTCAGCGGCCTCGGCATCCGCTCGTGGGATCCTGCGGGACTCCTGGGGATCGTCTTCGCCCCACTGCTGCACGCGAGCTGGGCGCATCTGATCGCGAACTCCGTGCCGTTCCTGGTGCTCGGCTGCCTGGTCGCGGTCGAGGGCACGCGCCGGTTCTGGGCCGTCACCGTGATCGTCGCGGTCGTCGGCGGGCTCGGGACCTGGCTCGTGAACGCCCCCGGCACGCTGACCGTGGGCGCCTCCGGGCTCGTCTTCGGGTACTTCGGCTACGTGGTGATGCGGGTGTTCGCCCCCGGGCGCGTGTCGCACCGCATCCTCTACGCGGTGATCGCCGTCGTCGTGATCGGGCTGTACGGCGGCACCATGCTGGCCGGGGTGTTCGGCGTCGCGGACGGCGTGTCCTGGCAGGGCCATCTGTTCGGCGCCATCGGGGGCGGTGCGGCCGCGCTCGCCGGACGGCGTCCCGACCAGCGCCGCGCCGTCGGACGATGACGGCTCCGCGCACGAGGAGGACGACGGCGACGCGGACCACGTCGACCCGGCGGCCCGCCGCGTCGCGCGAGGCCGCCAACCGCCGACGCCGGGAGGCGCGCCGTCGAGCCGCCCGGCGCGCACAGCGGAAGCGGATCCTGCGGCGCGTCGCCGTGTCCGCCGCCGTGGTGGCCGCGGGGCGGCGCTGCTCGTGCTCATCCCGCTGGGGCTGGCGAGGGATCCGGCGCCGGTCTGCCTCGACCGTCCGTCGACCTTCCCCCAGGCGGGCGTCGCCGGATGGAGCGGCGAACAGCTCGAGAACGCCGCGACCATCATCCGCACCGCCGACGAGCTCGGGTTCGCGCGGGACGGTCAGATCCTCGGCGTCATGACCGCGATGGGGGAGAGCAGCCTGCGCAACATCGACTACGGGGACTGGGAGACGCGCGGCTGGACCAATCCGGATGGATCGCGCACGACGAGCATCGGGCTCTTCCAGCAGCAGGAGTGGTGGGGGAGCGCGGAGCAGCGGATGGATCCCGCCACCGCGGCCCGCCTGTTCTTCGAGCGCCTGGCGCGGGTCCCCGACTGGCGGTCGATGGCGCCCTCGCACGCCATCCACCGGGTGCAGGTGAACACGGACAGGGACTACTACACGCGGTACCAGGAGGATGCCACGGCCGTCGTCGACGTGCTGTCCGGCCCGTGCGAGTGACGCGCGCGTTTGTCACGGCAGCGGCGGGGTGCGGTGTCGGGGTGCCCGCCTAAGCTGGAGCCGTGTCGCGGAGCATCTACATCACCTCGGCCGAAGGCCACACCGGGAAGTCGACGATCGCCCTCGGGGTGCTCGATGCGCTGATGCGCGTGTCGCCGCGCGTGGGCGTGTTCCGCCCGATCGCCCGCGCGGTCGCCGAGCGCGACGAGATCCTCGAGCTGCTGCTCGCCCACGACGGCGTCCAGCTCGACTACGAGGACTGCATCGGCGTCACCTACGACGACGTGCGCGCCGACCCCGAGGGCGCGCTGTCGACCATCGTCGCGCGCTTCAAGGCCGTCGAGGCGCAGTGCGACGCCGTCGTCATCGTCGGCAGCGACTACACCGACGTCGCGAGCCCCGCCGAGCTCGGCTTCAACGCCCGGATCGCGGCGAACCTCGGAGCCCCCGTCCTGCTCGTGCTGAGCGGACGCGACCAGCAGCGGCAGGCCGAGCAGCTCGGCACGACCACGGCACGGGAGTCCGCCGCCGTCGGCCAGATCGCCGCCCTGGCGCTGCCGGAACTCGCCGAGGAGCGCGCGGAGCTGTTCGCGGTGGCCGTGAACAGGGCCGACCCCGACGGGCTCGACGCCATCGTCGACGCGGTGCGGGCCGTCCTCCCCGCCGGCACCCCGGTCTGGGCGCTGCCCGAGGACCGCGCGCTCGTCGCGCCGTCCATCCGTGGCATCGTGTCGGCCGTCGACGGCACGCTGCTCAAGGGCGACGAGGATCGTCTGACCGCGGTCGCGCTGTCGATCGTCGTGGCCGGCATGTCGATGGTGAACGTCCTGCCGCGCCTCACCGACGAGGCCGTGGTCGTGATCCCCGCAGACCGCACCGAGGTGCTGCTCGCCGCCCTCCTCGCCGACTCCTCCGGCACGTTCCCGCGGATCGCCGGGATCATCCTCAACGGGCCGTTCCCGCTGCCGGACCCGATCCTCCAGCTGCTCGACGGCTTCGCCTCCTCGGTGCCGATCATCACCACCGACCTCGGCACCTACGACACGGCGGTGCGGGTGATGGGCACCCGCGGCCGCATCTCCGCCGACTCGCGCGGTCGCTACGACCGGGCGCTCGGACTCTTCCAGGCGCACGTCGACGTGGCCGAGCTCACCGAGCAGCTCGGGCTCGCGGAGGCGCACGTCGTCACGCCGCTCATGTTCCAGTACGGCCTGATGGAACGCGCGCGGTCCGACCGCCGCCACATCGTCCTCCCCGAGGGCGACGACGACCGCATCCTCCGGGCGGCGGCGGCGCTGCTGTCCCGCGAGGTGGCGGAGCTGACGATCCTCGGCGACGACGGGGCGATCCGCGCGCGGGCGGCGGAACTCGGCCTCGACATCGCCGGCGCGCACGTGGTGAGTCCCACCGACCCAGAGCTCGTGGAGCGCTTCGCCGCCGAGTACGCCCGGCTGCGCGCCCACAAGGGGATCACGTTCGCGCAGGCCGCGGACACCGTCACCGACGTCTCCTACTTCGGGACGATGATGGTGCACCTCGGGCTCGCCGACGGCATGGTCTCCGGTGCCGCGCACACCACGGCGCACACGATCCGGCCGTCCTTCGAGATCATCAAGACGAAGCCGGGGGTGAACGTCGTCTCCAGCGTGTTCCTCATGGCCCTCGCCGACCGCGTGCTCGTGTACGGCGACTGCGCGGTCATCCCCGATCCCACGGCCGAGCAGCTCGCCGACATCGCGATCTCGTCCGCCACCACCGCCCGGCAGTTCGGCATCGACCCCCGCGTGGCGATGCTGTCGTACTCCACCGGCGAGTCCGGGTCAGGGGCCGACGTCGACAAGGTCAGGGCGGCGACGGCGCTCGTGCGCGAGCGCGCTCCCGAACTCCTCGTGGAGGGGCCCATCCAGTACGACGCCGCCGCCGACGCGGCGGTCGCCAAGGCGAAGCTGCCGGACTCGGCGGTGGCGGGGCGGGCGACCGTGTTCGTCTTCCCCGACCTCAACACCGGCAACAACACCTACAAGGCGGTGCAGCGCTCCGCCGGCGCCGTGGCCATCGGTCCGGTGCTGCAGGGGCTGAACAGACCGATCAACGACCTGTCCCGCGGCGCGCTCGTCGACGACATCGTGAACACGGTGGCCATCACGGCGATCCAGGCCCAGGGCGACGAGCGAGCGGGGGAGGAGGCATGAGCGCGATCCTCGTCATCAACAGCGGGTCGTCCTCGCTGAAGTACAGCCTCATCGACACGGCGCACGAGGACGAGCTCGCCAGCGGGCTCATCGAGCGCATCGGGCAGGACTCCAGCCCCGTCGCCCACACCGTGCGCCCGGAGCCGGGTGACGGACCGTCGGCGACGATGCTCGACGCCACCTACCGCGACGAACAGTCCATCCCCGACCACGCCGCCGCCTTCGAGGTCATGCGCGCGCAGTTCGCCGCGCACGGCCCCTCCCTCGAGGCGCATCCCCCGGTCGCGGTCGGGCATCGGGTCGTGCACGGTGGTGCGCGCTTCTACGCGCCGACCCTGATCGACGCGGACGTCGAGCGGCAGATCGACGAGCTCGCCGTGCTCGCGCCGCTGCACAATCCGGCGAACCTCGCCGGCATCCGGGCGGCCCGCGCCGTGTTCGACAGCGTCCCGCACGTGGCGGTGTTCGACACCGCGTTCCACCAGACGCTGCCGCCGGCGGCCTACACCTACGCGATCGATGCGCCGCTCGCCGCCGAGCATCGGGTCCGTCGGTACGGATTCCACGGCACGAGCCACCAGTACGTCAGCGAGACCGCCGCGCGTTTCCTCGGGCGCGACCTCGGGACCCTCCGGCAGCTCGTGTTCCACCTCGGCAACGGCGCGTCGGTCACCGCGATCGACGGGGGTCGCTCGGTCGAGACCTCGATGGGCCTCACGCCGCTCGAGGGCCTCGTCATGGGCACGCGGTCGGGCGACATCGACCCGGCCGCTCTCGTGCACCTGTCCCGCCGCGCCGGCTACACCATCGACGACCTCGACGCGCTGCTGAACACCCGCAGCGGGCTGGCGGGACTCGCCGGACGCAGCGACATGCGCGACATCCTCGCGGGCGTCGCCGCGGGGGAGGAGGCCGCGACGCTGGCCTTCGACGTGTACGTCCACCGTCTGAGGGCCTACGCCGGCGCGTACATCGCGCAGCTCGGCGGGGTCGACGTCGTGTCCTTCACCGCGGGCGTCGGGGAGAATGCGGCGCCCGTGCGGGCGGCGGCGATGGCGACGCTCGGCTTCGCGGGGATCGAGATCGACCCGGCCCGCAACGAGGCGAAGGAGCGCGGCGTCCGCGTCATCTCGACGGACGCCTCGCCCGTGACGGTCCTCGTCGTCCCCACCGACGAGGAGCTCCAGATCGCCAGGCAGACCGCCGAACTGCTCTGATCCGGGTCCGGGGTTACCCCGCGCGCGCCGCCGCCATTACGCTTGCACAGTGGCACGGAGAGGTGCCGACCCGACCCTCGTCCTTCTCCTGGAGGCTCTGTGCCAGACGCGCTGCCCGACCTGTTCCACGCCGACGGTGTGCTGTTCGACCTCGACGGCGTCCTCACGCCGACCGCCGAGGTGCATATGCGCGCCTGGAAGGCGGTCTTCGATGACGTCTTCGCCCGCTGGGACATCACGCCGCCGTACACCGACGAGGACTACTTCGCCTACGTCGACGGCAAGAAGCGCTACGACGGCGTCGCGAGCCTGCTGCGCAGCCGCAACGTCGAGGTGCCCTGGGGCTCGGTGGACGACGACCCGTCCGCCGAGACCATCTGCGGGATCGGCAACCGCAAGAACGCCGCGTTCGCGGCGTCGCTCCGCAGCCAGGGCATCGCTCCGTTCCCCGGCTCCCTCGCCGTGGTCGAGGCGCTGCACGCCGCGGGGATCCCGCTCGGTGTCGTCTCCAGCTCCAAGAACGCCGAGGAGGTACTGGCGGCCGCCGGCATCCGGTCCTTCTTCCGCGTCGTGATCGACGGCGTCGTCGCCGAGCGTGAGCACCTCGCCTCCAAGCCCGCGGCCGACATGTTCGCCGCCGGCGCCACGGCCCTCGGCGTCGACCCGGCCCGCAGCATCGCCGTCGAGGACGCCACCTCCGGCGCCGCTTCGGCCGCCGCCGCCGGATACGCCGTCGTCATCGGCGTCGACCGCGGCGCCGGCGCCGACGCACTCCGCGCCGCCGGCGCGACCCACGTCGTCGACGACCTCGGCGTCCTGCTTCCCGCCGCCCGCACCGACACCCCGGAGACCGCATGATCGACCGCGACCGCTTCCCCGTCGACCCGTGGCGTCTCATCGAGACGCGCTACTCGGAGGAGGGCGTCGGCGAGACGCTGTTCTCGGTCGGCAACGGCTACCTCGGGCTCCGGGGCAACCACATCGAGGGGCGCGGCGCGCAGGAGCACGGCACCTTCATCAACGGCCTGCACGAGACGTGGCCGATCCGGCACGCCGAGCAGGCCTACGGCTTCGCCGAGGTCGGCCAGACGATCGTCAACGCCCCCGACGCCAAGGTGATGCGCCTCTACGTCGACGACGAGCCGATCTCCCTCGACGACGCGGACGTGCGCGAGTACGCCCGCACGCTCGACATGCGCACGGGTGTGCTGGAACGGCGCGTCGTCTGGGAGACCCCGTCCGGCAAGCGGGTACGCATGCGGGATCAGCGTCTCGTGAGCTTCGAGGAGCGCCACCTCGCCGTGCTGCGGCTCGAGGTCGTGGTCGAGAACGCCAACGCCCCGGTCACGATCAGCTGCCAGCTGCTCAACCGTCAGGACGGGGCGGGCGTCTACGCCGGCTCCCCGATGACGACCAAGGGCGCCGCCTTCGACCCGCGCAAGGCCGAGCGCATCGCGGACCGCGTGCTGGAGCCGGCCGAGCACTGGCAGGACGGCCTGCGCTCCGCGCTGTCGTACCGAGTCGCCGCGTCCGGGATGACCGTCGCCGTCGTCGCCGATCACATCATCGAGACGGAGAACGACTACAACGTCCGCACGCTCATCGAGCCGGACATCGCCAAGAACGTCTTCCGCGTCCAGGCGAAGGCCGGCGTCCCCATCACGATCACCAAGCTCGTCAGCTACCACTCGTCCCGCGGCGTGCCCCCGCGGGAGCTCGTCGACCGCTGCCGTCGCTCTCTCGACCGGGCAGCGGACGAGGGCGTGGAGACGGTCTTCCGTCGTCAGCGCGAGTGGCTCGACGCGTTCTGGGAGCGCAGCGACGTGCAGATCGGCGGGCGCGACGACCTGCAGCAGGCCACCCGGTGGTGCCTGTTCCAGCTCGCGCAGGCCTCGGCCAGGGCGGACGGCGCCGGCGTCCCCGCGAAGGGACTCACCGGCTCCGGCTACAGCGGCCACTACTTCTGGGACACCGAGATCTACGTGCTCCCGTTCCTCACCTACACGACGCCGCGCTGGGCGTACAACGCTCTCCGGGCCCGGGTGAAGATGCTCCCCGCGGCGCGCCGCCGGGCCGCTCAGCTCAACGAGGCCGGAGCGCTCTTCCCGTGGCGCACGATCAACGGCGAGGAGGCCTCGGCGTACTACGCCGCCGGCACCGCGCAGTACCACATCAACGCCGACATCAGCTTCGCGCTCGGCAAGTACGTGCGGGCGACCGGGGACGAGGCCTTCCTGCGGCGCGAGGGCGCCGACGTCGCGATCGAGACCGCGCGGCTCTGGGCCACCCTCGGCTTCTGGCGCGGATCGCGGCTCGTGGAGCAGTCCGGCGCCGGCGACGGCCTCCAGACGTTCCACATCCACGGCGTCACCGGCCCGGACGAGTACACGACCGTCGTGAACGACAACCTGTACACGAACGTCATGGCACGGTACAACCTCCGGTACGCGGCCAAGGTCGTGCGGGAGATCCGCGACAGTTACCCCGAGGACTACGCGGCCCTCGTCGAGCGCACGGGCCTCGGCTCCGGTGAGGCGGAGTCCTGGGAGCGTGCCGCGGAGGCGATGTACATCCCGTACAGCGAGAGCCTCGGCATCCACCCGCAGGATTCGCTGTTCCTGGAGCGGGAGGTCTGGGACCTCGCGAACACCCCGGCCGACCAGCGCCCGCTGTTGCTGCACTTCCACCCGCTCGTGATCTACCGCTTCCAGGTGCTCAAGCAGGCTGACGTCGTGCTGGCGCTGTTCCTCCAGGGCAACCACTTCTCGCCCGAGGAGAAGAAGGCCGACTTCGACTACTACGACCCGCTGACGACGGGCGACTCGACCCTCTCGGCGGTCGTGCAGTCGATCCTCGCGGCAGAGGTGGGCTATCAGGACCTCGCGCAGAAGTACTTCGAGCAGTCGCTGTTCGTCGATCTGCACGACCTGCACCACAACGCGGCGGACGGGGTGCACGTGGCCTCGGCCGGTGGCGTGTGGACGGCCCTCGTCTGCGGCTTCGGCGGTATGCGCGACTACGGCGGTGACCTCAGCTTCGACCCGCGGCTCCCCGAGTCCTGGCCGTCGTTGTCGTTCCCGCTGCAGTGGCAGGGGACGGCGATGCAGGTGACCGTCACGCGGCACGAGCTGCGCGTCGAGGTGCGCAGCGGACCTCCGGTGCCGTTCAGCGTGCGGGACAACGCGTACATCGCGACGCTGGAGGACGAGGTCATCGTCCCCCTCGCGAACCAGGGACCCGTGATCCCCGGACGCCCGACCCTCCAGGAGTTCGCCGACGCCCGCCGCGACGACGGCACGCGTCTTTCGGCCTCGGTCCCCGTGATCACGAGCGCGATCCCCGTCATCGAGAACCTCGACTGACCGCTGACCCACCCCTCTGCGTGCGTCCCACCCCGTTGCGGACGCACGCAGAGGGGTGGCTCGCGTGAAAGGGGCCGGGTCGACCGGGAGGGGAGCAACGTCGGTGGCACGCCGTAGGCTGGAGGGGTGACCACAGCCCTCTACCGCCGCTACCGACCCGAGACGTTCGGCGAGATGATCGGGCAGTCGCAGGTGACCGATCCGCTCATGACCGCGCTGCGTGGCGACCGCGTCGGCCACGCCTACCTGTTCTCCGGCCCGCGCGGCTGCGGCAAGACCACCTCGGCGCGCATCCTCGCCCGGTGCCTGAACTGCGCGGAGGGACCGACCGACACCCCCTGCGGGACCTGCCCGAGCTGTGTCGAGCTGTCCAGGGCGGGCGGTGGATCGCTCGACGTCGTCGAGATCGACGCGGCGAGTCACAACGGCGTCGACGACGCGCGCGACCTGCGCGAGCGGGCGACCTTCGCCCCGAGCCGCGACCGCTTCAAGATCTTCATCCTCGATGAGGCGCACATGGTCACCCCGCAGGGCTTCAACGCGCTGCTGAAGCTGGTCGAGGAGCCCCCGCCGCACGTCAAGTTCATCTTCGCGACGACGGAGCCCGAGAAGGTGCTCGGCACGATCCGCTCGCGCACCCATCACTACCCGTTCCGGCTGGTCCCGCCCGCCGCGATGCTCGACTACGTCGAGAAGCTCTGCGCGGAGGAGGGGGTCATCGTCGAGCAGGGCGTCCTCCCGCTCGTCGTCCGCGCCGGGGGTGGCTCGCCCCGCGACACCCTGTCGCTGTTGGATCAGCTCATCGCGGGGTCGGACGCCCCTGCCGGCTCGGAGACTGTCACCGTCGGCTACGCGCGCGCGGTCGCGCTGCTCGGGTACACCCACGGGGCCCTCCTCGACGAGATCGTCGATGCGCTGGCGACGGGCGACGCCGCGACCGCCTTCCCGGCCATCGACCGCGTCGTGCAGACCGGACAAGACCCGCGTCGCTTCGTCGACGACCTCCTGGAGCGCCTGCGCGACCTCATCGTGATCGCCGCCGTGGGCTCCGGTGCCTCCGCCGTGCTCCGCGGGATCGCGGAAGACGAGCTCGACCGTATGCGCCGCCAGGCAGAGTCGTTCGGCGCCGCGCGGCTCTCCCGTACGGCCGACGTGGTCAGCGCGGCTCTCGACGACATGTCCGGAGCCACGTCGCCCCGCCTCCACCTCGAGCTCATGGTGGCCCGTGTCCTCGCCGCATCCGGGGGGTCGACCTCGTCCGGGGCGGCCGCGTCGGGCGCGCTGCAGCCGCCGGCCACCACGCATCCGCCGGTGATCCCGCCCGCGGCCGGGGCGCCGTCTCCCACGGCTGCGCCCGGCACGGAGACCGCGCCGGCACTGCCCTCGACGCCCGCGGCACCGGCTCCCTCCGCGCCGGCCGTCTCCGCCCCGGCGGCCGCTGCCGAGCCCGAGCGCTCTCCGGAGCCCGAGCCGGCGCCGGAACCCGCCCGTCCCGCGGAGCCCGACCCCACGCCGGCTCCGGCCCCGGCCCCGGCGTCGTCCGCGCCGTCCGCCCCCGTCACGTTCGACCGCGTCCGCGACGCCTGGCCTGCCGTGCTGAAGCGCCTCGAAGGCATCAGCCGCACGTCCTGGCTGCTCGCCACCGCCGTGCAGCCGCTGGCCTACGACGGCGACTCCGAGGTCCTGACCCTCGGATTCACGAGTCAGCACGACGTCGCGAAGTTCAAGGGGACCACGCCCGGCTCCGGACCGTCCGACCACCTCCGCACGGCCATCGAGCAGGAGGTCGGGGTGCGGGTCAAGTACCTGCCGGCCCCGATGCCGCCCGGCGGTGCGCCGCGGCAGCCCGCCTCCTCGGCATCCGCTGCCCCGGCCGACACCGCTCCCGCATCGGAGCCTGCGTCAGCGCGTCCCTCCCGCCCGCAGACCCGCGCCGCCGCGGCCCCCGTGACGGAGTGGGCGGTCGCACCCATCCCGACGACAGCGGCCGCCGCGCCCGCAGCGCCCCTCGCCGTCGACGAGGAGCCGGAGGAGGTCGAGGCCGCCTCCGCCGCCCCGACCCCGCCGGCCGACGGCAGGATCGATCGCGATGAGCCGCCGCTGCCCGGCGACGACGACGCTCCCGCGTTCGACGAGGAGCCGCCGTACGATCCGGCCTACGAGCCCCCGGCTCCGTACGACCGCCCTCCCTCCCCACGCGCGACTCCGGCGGCGGCCCCGCAGGCGGCCGCCCGCACGGTCCCCGCGGCCGCTCCACCGGTCGTCGTCGAGCGCACCCCTGCCGCCGGCGGCGTGCAGCGCTACGGAGAGGCCGTGATCCGCCAGGTGCTCGGCGCGACGTTCCTTCGCGAAGAGCCCTACGAGCCCCCCACGAGGTTCTCCTGATGTACGACGGCATCGTCCAAGAGCTGATCGACGAGTTCGGCCGCCTTCCCGGCATCGGCCCGAAGTCGGCGCAGCGCATCGCGTTCCACATCCTGCAGACGCCGACGTTCGACGTCGCCCGGCTCGCCGAGCTGCTGACCGAGATCCGCATCCGGGTCCGCTTCTGCGAGATCTGCGGCAACGTCGCGGAGCAGGAACGCTGCGCGATCTGTCGCGACCCTCGCCGCAACCAGGCGCTGATCTGCGTGGTCGAGGACGCGAAGGACGTCGCGGCGATCGAGCGCACGCGGGAGTTCCGCGGCCTGTACCACGTGCTCGGCGGCGCGATCAGCCCCATCGCGGGCATCGGGCCGGACGACCTCCGGATCGCGCAGCTCATGACGCGGCTCGCCGACGGCACCGTGCAGGAGGTCATCATCGCCACGAACCCCAATCTGGAGGGGGAGGCGACGGCGAGCTACCTGAGCCGGCTCCTGACGACGATGCAGATCACGGTCTCGCGGCTCGCCTCGGGCCTCCCGGTCGGCGGCGACCTCGAGTACGCGGACGAGGTGACGCTCGGCCGGGCCTTCGAGGGCCGGCGCGTGCTGTGACCCCGCAGTCCGGCTTCTCCCGCCGGGGCTGGCTGCTCTTCGGGGCCATGGCCCTGCTCTGGGGCGTTCCCTACCTCTTCATCAGCGTGGCGGTGGATTCGATCTCCCCGCCGGCGATCGTGGCGGGACGGACGCTGATCGCCGCCCTCCTCCTGCTGCCGTTCGCCCTGCGCAGTGGGGCCCTCCGCGCGGCGCTGCGGCACTGGCCGTGGGTGCTGGCCTTCGGGGCCGTGGAGATGGCCGGACCGTTCCTCCTCCTCGGGCATGCCGAGATGACGCTGCCCTCCGGCATGACCGGACTCCTCGTCGCGACCGTGCCGCTGTTCGCCGCCCTCATCGCGCTGGGCGGTGGTGACCGCGGCGTGCTGCGTCCCGCCCGCGGCATCGGCCTGCTCGTCGGCTTCGTCGGCGTCGCCATCGTCGTGGCGGGGCCCGGGCTCTTCGGGGGAGAGGTGAGTCTGCTCGCGGCCGGGGAGGTGCTGCTCGTCGCGGTGCTGTACGCGATCGCACCGTTCATCGTGGCGCGCAAGTTGAACGACGTGCCCTCGCTCGGCACGATCACGCTGTCCCTGCTCATGATCGGCATCTTCTATCTCCCGATCGGTCTGCTCACGCAGCACGAGGTGCCGACGCTCCCGTCGATCAGCGCCCTCCTCGCCCTCGCCGTCATCTGCACGGCGCTGGCGTTCCTGGCCTTCTTCGCTCTGATCCGCGAGGTCGGACCGGTCAGGGCGCCGCTGTTCACCTACGTGAACCCCGTCGTGGCGATCGTGCTCGGCGCGATCGTGCTCGCCGAGCCCCTCACCCCGGGGCTCCTCCTCGGATTCCCACTGATCATCGTCGGGTGCTGGTTCGCCGCCACCGGAGGGCGCCTGCGCCCGGTGACGCCCGTCCCGCCCGCCCCCGCCTGAGCCGTCACATGCGCGGGGCGGCATGCGCGCCGATCGTAGAATGACCGTGGGCGGATCCGCCCGACATCCCAGGGAGTGAACGTGGCCCTCATCGTGCAGAAGTACGGCGGCTCGTCCGTCGCCGACGCAGAGAGCATCAAGCGCGTCGCCAAGCGCATCGTCGACACCCGTCGCGCCGGTCACGACGTCGTCGTCGCCGTGAGCGCCATGGGCGACACGACCGATGAGCTGCTCGACCTCGCGAACGAGGTCGCGCCGATCCCGGCGCCGCGCGAACTCGACATGCTCCTCTCCAGCGGCGAGCGGATCTCGATGGCGCTGCTGGCGATGGCGATCCACTCGATGGGCTTCGAAGCGCGGTCGTTCACCGGCAGCCAGGCCGGCATGATCACCGACTCGCAGCACGGCGCGGCGCGCATCGTCGACGTCACGCCCGTGCGGCTCCGCGAGGCGCTCGACGAGGGCGCCATCGTCATCGTCGCCGGCTTCCAGGGGTTCAACCGCGACACCCGCGACATCACCACGCTCGGCCGTGGCGGATCGGACACGACGGCCGTCGCGCTGGCGGCCGCGCTGTCGGCGGACGTCTGCGAAATCTACAGCGACGTGGACGGCATCTTCACCGCCGACCCGCGCGTGATTCCGAAGGCGCAGAAGCTCGACCACGTCTCCAGCGAGGAGATGCTGGAGCTCGCCGCCAACGGCGCCAAGGTCCTCTACATCCGTGCCGTGGAGTACGCCCGCCGGCACGGTGTCCTCATCCACGCCCGGTCGACGTTCTCGTCGGCCGAGGGCACATACGTTCTGGGCGAGGGCATGAAGAACCCTCGCGAAGCCGAGGGAGCAGTCATGGAAGAACCGATCGTCGCCGGCGTCGCCACCGACTTCAGCCAGGCCAAGATCACCGTCGCCGGGGTGCCCGACGTCCCGGGCAAGGCCGCAGAGATCTTCAAGATCGTCGCGAAGTCCGGCGCCAACGTCGACATGATCGTGCAGAACGTCTCCGCCACCGGGCGCACGGACATCTCGTTCACGGTCCCCAAGGCCGACGCCGCTGCCGCGCTCAAGGCCCTCGCCGGCGAGCAGACCGAGGTCGGCTTCCAGAACCTCATCCACGACGACCAGATCGGCAAGCTGTCCGTGGTCGGCGCGGGGATGCGCACGCACTCCGGTGTCTCGGCGACCCTGTTCGAGGCCCTGTCCGCCGGCGGCATCAACATCGAGATGATCTCCACGTCGGAGATCCGCATCTCGGTCGTGCTCCGCGACACCGACCTCACCGAGGCCGCCCGCACCGTGCACACCGCCTACGGTCTCGACGGCGACGCGGAGGCCACGGTCCACGCCGGCACCGGCCGCTGACCCCACGCCAGCGCGCCACGCCAGCTCAGGCGTTCGCGCGGGTTCAGGCTGTGCTGTCCGCGCGTGCCTGTTGTCCCGCGTTCGCCTGTTCTCGCGGGACTGCCTGTTCTCCCGGGCCCGCGTCAGCTCAGGCGTTCGCGCTAACTCAGGCGGCCCTGTCCGCGCGTGCCTGTTGTCCCGCGTTCGCCTGATGTACCGGGCGCGCCTGCGCTTGTGAAACGGACGGGCTTCGGGGTGGTCGTGGCGCGATAGACTCGCGGAAACCCTGACACCGGCGCCAGGCGCAGCATCAGCATCCCGACGCCGCGCCCGAAGCCTCGTACGCCGTACCGCACGAAGCCAAGGAACATCATGACCCGCATCTCCGAATCAGGACTCTCCGTCGCCATCGTCGGCGCCACCGGCCAGGTGGGCACCGTGATGCGCGAGATTCTCGCGGAGCGTTCGTTCCCGATCCGCGAGCTGCGGCTGTTCTCGTCGGCGCGTTCCGCGGGCACGGCGATCGAGTTCGGCGGACAGACGGTCATCGTCGAGGACGTCGAGGCCGCCGACCCGTCCGGGATCGACATCGCGCTGTTCTCCGCCGGTGCCACTGCGAGCCGCGCCTACGCCCCCCGCTTCGCCGAGGCCGGCGCCGTGGTCGTCGACAACTCCAGCGCCTGGCGCATGGACCCCGAGGTCCCCCTCGTCGTCAGCGAGGTCAACCCGCACGCGATCGACGACCGGCCCAAGGGCATCATCGCGAACCCGAACTGCACCACGATGGCGGCGATGCCGGTGCTGAAGGCCCTCGACGCCGAGGCCGGCCTCGAGCGCCTGATCGTGTCGACCTACCAGGCGGTGTCCGGCTCCGGACTCGCCGGCGCCCAGGAGCTGCTCGGCCAGGTCGAGGGCGTGCTCGCGCAGGGCGACACCCTCCGCCTCGTGCACGACGGCTCCGCGGTCGACTTCCCCGAGCCGGAGAAGTACGTCGCGCCGATCGCCTTCGACGTGATCCCGTTCGCGGGGAACCTCGTGGACGATGGCGACAACGAGACCGACGAGGAGAAGAAGCTCCGCAACGAGAGCCGGAAGATCCTCGAGCTGCCCGACCTCCGCGTCGCCGGTACCTGCGTCCGCGTGCCGGTGTTCACGGGCCACTCGCTGTCGATCCACGCCGAGTTCTCCCGCGACCTGACGCCCGAGCGCGCCACGGAGGTGCTGAGGGCGGCGGCCGGCGTCGTGCTCGACGAGGTGCCGACCCCGCTGCAGGCCGCGGGCAAGGACCCGAGCTTCGTGGGCCGCATCCGTGCCGACCAGTCGGCTCCGGAGGGCAAGGGTCTCGTGCTCTTCATCAGCAACGACAACCTCCGCAAGGGGGCGGCGTTGAACGCGGTGCAGATCGCCGAAGTGCTCGCCGAGCGCCTCGCCCCGGTGTCCTGACCGCCCGATGGTCGGCGGGGTCCTGCCCGCGAACTAGACTGTTCGGGTGACTGAAAACGTCGATGTCGTCCTGATCGGCGGTGGCATCATGAGCGCCACCCTGGGTACCCTGCTGCACGAGCTGCAGCCGGACTGGAAGATCGTCGCCTTCGAGCGGCTGTCGGACGTGGCGCAGGAGAGCTCGAACCCCTGGAACAACGCCGGGACCGGACATGCCGCCCTGTGCGAGCTGAACTACATGCCGCAGCAGGGCGACGCTCCGCTCGACCCCGCCAAGGCGATCTCGATCAACGAGCAGTTCCAGCAGAGCCGCCAGTTCTGGTCCTCCCTCGTCGAGAAGGGCGTGCTGGACGAGCCGTCGACCTTCATCAACGCGACGCCGCACATGACGTTCGTGCGGGGTGAGAAGGACGTGGCCTACCTCAAGAAGCGCTATGAGGTGCTCAAGGAGCAGCCGCTGTTCGCCGGCATCGAGTACAGCGAAGACTCCCGCGTCATCAACCAGTGGGCGCCGCTGCTCATGCAGAAGCGGCGGAAGGGCGAGCCGTTCGCGGCCACCCGGGTGCCCGCCGGCACCGACGTCGACTTCGGCGCGCTCACGCATCAGCTCTTCGATCACCTGCGTGACTCGGGCGTCGCCGTGCGCACGAACCACGAGGTCAAGTCGCTCAAGCGTCAGAAGGACGGCACCTGGCTCATCAAGTACCGCACGACGGTCGGCCGCACCCCGAACGAGATCAAGGCGAAGTTCGTGTTCGTCGGGGCCGGGGGCTGGGCGCTGAAGCTCCTGCAGAATTCCGGCATCCCTGAGATCAAGGGCTATGGCGTCTTCCCGATCGGCGGCCAGTTCCTCAAGACGACGAACCCGAAGATCGTCGCGCAGCACAAGGCCAAGGTCTATTCGCAGGCCTCGGTCGGCGCGCCGCCGATGTCGGTCCCGCACCTCGACACGCGTGTCGTCGACGGTGAGGCGTCGCTGATGTTCGGGCCGTTCGCGACGTTCAGCCCGAAGTTCCTCAAGAACGGCTCGATGCTCGACATCGTCACGCAGGTCCGGCCGCACAACCTCTGGCCGATGCTGCGGGTCGCCTTCGCCAACCCCGACCTCATCACATACCTCATCAGCGAGCTGATGAAGAACCACCGCAAGAAGGTCGACAGCCTCCGCACGTTCATGCCGACGGCCAAGGACGAGGACTGGACGCTCATCGACGCCGGTCAGCGCGCCCAGGTCATGAAGAAGGACCCGAAGAAGGGCGGCGTGCTGCAGTTCGGCACCGAGGTGGTCGCCTCGGGCGACGGCTCGATCGCCGGTCTCCTCGGTGCATCGCCCGGGGCTTCGACCGCCGTGCCGATCATGCTCGACCTGCTGAAGAAGTGCTTCCCCGGCGAGTACCCGGGCTGGGAGTCGCAGCTGCGCGAGCTCATCCCCACCTTCGGCCGGAAGCTCAACGGCGACGCGGAGCTCGCGGAGGAGTCGACCGCCGCGACTGCCGCCTTCCTCGGCATCAACGTCTGACCTGGGCCCGTGGCGAAGCTCTACTTCCGCTACGGCGCGATGAACTCGGGCAAGTCGACCGCTCTGCTGCAGGTCGCCTACAACTACGAGGAGCGCGGCCAGCACGTGCTCCTCGCCAAGCCCGCGATCGACACCAAGGGCGCGGGGCAGATCGAGAGTCGCCTCGGCGTCACGCGGCCGGTCGACTTCCTCGTCGGTCCGGACGATGACGTGCGCGCGCTCTTCGGGGTCCACCGCGAGCGGATGCAGCGGTCCACGGAGGAGGAGCTCCTCCCGACCGGCCCGATCGACGTGGCCTGTCTCCTCATCGACGAGGCGCAGTTCCTCACGCCGACACAGATCGACGACCTGTTCCGCATCGCGGTGGAGGACGGCATCCCGGTGATGGCCTACGGCATCCGCAACGACTTCCGCACCCACGCGTTCCCCGGCTCCGCCCGGCTCCTCGCCATCGCGCACTCCCTGGAGGAGCTCAAGACGATCTGCCGCTGCGGGCGCAAGGCGGTGTTCAACGGCCGCGTGGTCGGCGGACGCTTCGTGTTCGACGGCGACCAGGTCGCGATCGACGAGGGCGCCGACGGTTCCGCCTCGCCCGAGCTCACGACCTACGAGTCGCTGTGCGGCACCTGCTATCTGGAGGAGTCCGGCGGCCGTCTGGGCTGACCCGTCGACCCACCCCCTTCCGGTCGCCCCACCCCTCTGCGTGCGTACGCACCGGGCCGGGACGCACGAAGAGGGGTGGCTCGCGCGCGCCGCATCACCGCATTGCGTGGTCTGACCACACCCGCTAACCTGTGGTCTGACCACAGGAGGCGGGATGACGGAGCAGCCGGCGCGTGCATGGCGACTCGTGCTCGAGCACATCGAGCGTGACCTGCTCGACGGTCGTCTCGGGCCGGGGGACCGACTGCCGTCCGAACGGGACCTCGCGAGCGACCTCGGCGTCGGGCGATCGAGCGTACGGGAGGCGTTCCGGGTGCTCGAGGTGCTCGGGCTCATCCGCACCGCCACCGGCTCGGGTCCCCAAGCGGGCGCCATCGTCATCGCCACCCCCACCGGCGGGATGTCCGCGCTCCTGCGGCTCCAGGTGGCCGCGCAGGGCTTCCCGCTCGACGACGTCGTCCGCACGCGACTCGTGCTCGAGGACGCGGTCGTCGACGCCATGGCATCGGCCGCCCACCGGGACACCGTCCGGGCGCACGAGCTGCTCACGGCCATGGACGACGGCGCCCTCACTCCGGCCGAGTTCCTGGCCCTCGACGCGCAGCTGCACCTCTCCCTCGCCGAGGGCAGCGGCAACACCGTCATCGCGGCGATGATGGCGGGCCTCCGCTCCGCCATCGAGTCGTACGTGCTCGCGGGCGCGGCGACCGTCGACGACTGGGACCGCATGGCCGACCGCCTGCGGTCCGAGCACCGTGCACTGGTCGCGGCGATCGACGCGGGCGAGGTCGACACCGCCCGGCGCCTGGTCCGCGCCCACATCACCGGCTACTACACCGCCGCGGGCCTCACCCGCGCCATCACCCCGCAGAACTGAGAGGCAGAACATGGTCCAGCGCCAGCTCCCCAACCCCGCCGAGCTGTTGGAGCTCATGAAGTTCAAGAAGCCCGAGCTCGACGGGCGCAAGCGCCGTCTCGACGCCGCGCTCACCATCGACGATCTGCGCACGATCGCCAAGCGCCGCACACCGAAGGCCGCCTTCGACTACACGGACGGCGCGGCCGAGGGCGAGCTCTCGCTGAGCCGCGCCCGTCAGGCGTTCCAGGACGTGGAGTTCCACCCCGGCATCCTCAAGCCGGCGCCGGACGTCGACACGGCCGTCGAGATCCTCGGCGGTCCGTCCGCGCTCCCGTTCGGCATCGCGCCGACCGGCTTCACCCGGCTCATGCAGACCGAGGGCGAGGTCGCGGGTGCCGGAGCCGCGGCCGCTGCGGGCATCCCGTTCACGCTGTCCACCCTCGGGACCACCTCGATCGAGGACGTCAAGGCGGCGACGGTCCGGGAGCCGCAGGGCCCCGTGCCCGGACGGAACTGGTTCCAGCTTTACGTCATGCGCGACCGCGAGATCTCGTACGAGCTCGCCCGCCGCGCCGCCGCCGCCGGCTTCGACACCCTGCAGTTCACCGTCGACACCCCGGTCGCCGGTGCCCGTCTCCGCGACAAGCGCAACGGCTTCAGCATCCCGCCGCAGCTCACCCTCGGCACGATCATCAACGCCATCCCGCGGCCCTGGTGGTGGTTCGACTTCCTGACCACCCCGAAGCTGGAGTTCGCGTCGCTGAGCACGACCGGCGGCACCGTGGGCGAGCTCCTCGACGCGGCGATGGACCCGACGATCAGCTACGACGACCTCGCCGTCATCCGCGACATCTGGCCCGGCAAGATCGTCATCAAGGGCGTGCAGAACATCGAGGACTCCGTGCGCCTGCGGGACGCGGGCGTCGACGGCATCGTGCTGTCGAACCACGGCGGGCGCCAGCTCGACCGCGCCCCGATCCCGTTCCACCTCCTGCCCGAGGTCCGTCGTGCGGTCGGCGACGACTTCACGGTCATGATCGACACCGGCATCATGAACGGCGCCGACATCGTGGCATCCGTCGCCCTCGGCGCCGACTTCACGCTGATCGGCCGTGCGTACCTCTACGGCCTGATGGCGGGAGGTCGTCAGGGCGTCGACCGCACCATCGCCATCCTGCGCGGCGAGATCGAGCGCACGATGCGGCTGCTGGGCGTGGCCTCCCTCGCGGAGCTCGAGCCCGGACACGTGACCCAGCTCACCCGTCTGGTGCCCGTCTCTCGCGCGGCCGGCGTCGAGGTGCACTGACCCACCTGCACGACCAGACCACGCCTGCACGACGGATTCGCTCGTCCCGTCGTGCAGGCGGGTCGACGTCGTGCGAACGTGCGCGTCAGACCCGGGTGGAGAGGGTCGGCAGGAGAGCCTCGAGGCGGGCCGCCGTGTCCTCCCAGCCCTCGACGGCCACCGACGGCACGCCCAGCGCGAGGACGGGGTAGTCGTTGCCGCCCTCGTCGAGACGGTCGCCGTAGAACAGCATCGCCGTGAGCTCGATCCCGGTGTGCGTGGCGAGCTGTCGCATGCCGAACGCCTTGTCGATGCCGGCGCGGGTGATGTCGATGGAGGTCGAGCCGCCGGAGCGCACCTCGAGGCTAGGAAGCCGCGCGGCGACGGCATCGCGTAGGGCCCCGCGCTTCGCGCCGGTCGGATCCCAGGCGTGCTTCGCGTCACGCGGTGCTTGCTGACCGAGGGCCGAGAACGTGATCTGCGAGCCGCGGTCCTCGAGGATCTCGCCCCAGGGCTCGGTCTCCCAGAGCCCGAGGCGCTCCGCCTCCTCGCGCAGCGCGGTCAGGGCGGCGGACTTCTCCTCGTCGCTCAGGTCGTGGGCGTACACCGCAACGAAGTCGCTGCCGTCATGCCGCAGGTATCGCGTGCCGCACGTCGGAAGCAGGTGCAGGCGGGCGAGCGCCTCCGGGTCGGCGTCCGCGAGCTGCGCGACGACCTGCGTGCGGAACTGCGCCTCGTTGCCCCCGGAGATGATGGCGACGTCGACGGACCGGAGCAGCTCGTTCAGGAGCGCCGCGATCCGCGGGTCGATCGTGCCCTTGGACGGCGCGAGCGTGTCATCGAGGTCGAAGGCGACGAGAGAGGGCGATGTCATGATGCCTCCACTGTAGGTGTTCGCGGCCGGGAGGAGGGTGTGGTGGCGAGCAGCGTGCAGGACACCGCGATGACGATGCCGATCGTCGCCCCGGTGGAGTTGGCCAGCACGTCGCTCACGGTCGCGGCGCGGTGGGGGAGTGCCAGGTACTGCGCCGTCTCGATCACAAGCGAGAGGGTCGGGCCCACGAGCAGCGACAGCGGCCAGAGCCGACGGGGAAGGAGCAGGAACGCGAGGATGCCGACGGGGACGAAGACGATGACGTTCGCGAGGATCTCGAGGCGCGTGAAGTCGAGGCCCGTCCAGCCGACGCGGTGGAGTGCGCCGAGGGCGAGGTCCACCACGGAGGGCATCGTCTGCTCCACTCGCGCGGGCGTGAGCGTGAGGAACGCGATGCCGGCGAGGAACGGCAGCCCGAGAGCGAGCGCCCAGACGCGCGTCGAACGACGCGGCGGCGGCAGAAGCCTCCCCATGCGTTCCCCTCTCGCACGACATCCCGATACAGAGAAGGCCGCCCCTGCGGGCGGCCTTCTCGTGTCACTGGTCGGGGTGACAGGATTTGAACCTGCGACCTCTTCGTCCCGAACGAAGCGCGCTACCAAGCTGCGCCACACCCCGTTTTGCAACCCTCCGAGTCTACAGCGAAATGCCTCCAGCACCGAATCGAGCGCGCACATCCGCGTGGCGCGCCGTGCGGGAGCCGTCGGCGCGGGGATCCGCGCCCGTGTTGGACGGGCTCAGGCGCGCGGGGTCAGGGTGAGCAGCGTCGCCTCGGGGCGGCACGCGAAGCGCACGGGGGCGTAGATCGAGTGTCCGCAGCCGGCGCTCACGTTCAGCGGCGCCGAACGCCCGTCGTGCGTCCAGGTGCTCAGCCCCTTGGCCTGCTTGAGGGGGATGTCGCAGTTGGCGACGAGCGCGCCATACCCGGGGAGGCACACCTGGCCCCCGTGCGTGTGTCCGCCGAGGATCGCGTCCGCGCCGAGGTCGACGAAGCCGTTGAGCACCCGCTGATAGGGGGCGTGCGTCACCCCCAGCACGGGAGCACCGTCCGGGCGGGTACCGAGGCCGGCCAGGGCGTCGGGGAGCAGGTCCAGACGATCCCAGTCGCGATGCGCGTCGTTCACGCCGAACAGGTAGACGGGCGCTCCGCGGACGGTCAGCCGTGCGGCGGCGTTGTTCAGATCGGCCCAGCCGAGCTCGTCTGTGAAGTAGTCGTCCATCGCGGCGGTGTCGAGCAGCGCCGGCTGTCGGATCTTCTGAGACGGGCCCGCGAAGTAGCGCAGCGGATTTCGCGGCGTGGGGACGTTGACGTCGTTCGACCCGTGCACGAACACACCGGGGATGCCGGCGAGGGAAGCGAAGGCGCGGCGGATTCCCTGCAGTCCGTCCTCGTGACCGAGGTTGTCGCCGGTGTTGACGATGAGGTCGGGCTGAAGCTCGGCGAGCGAGGCGAGCCAGTCCTGCTTCCGACGCTGCCAGGGCGCCATGTGCGCATCGGACAGGTGCAGGATGCGCAGCGGCTCCGCGCCGGCGGGAAGGGCCTCCGCCGTCACCTCCCGCACGGTGAACAGGTAGCGCTCGATCCCGATGCCCCACACCGCGGCGGCCGCACCGACGGCCCCCACCGCGCTGAGCGCGATGAGGGCCGGGTGTGCCGCGCGGGGCGCGCCTACTTGCACGTCACCCTGATCGGCGTGGACTTCGTGGCCGCGGTGTTCGCGGCCGGGTCCGTCGAGGTCACCTTGGCATCGTCCGCGTTGCACGATCCGGCGCGTTCGACCGACGTGAAGCCGGCCGCGATCAGCGCGGCGTTCGCGGCGGTCGGAGACTGGCCGGTAACGTCGGGGACGGTCGCTCCGTCGCCGTTGCTCGGCGAGATCGTGATGGTGGCGCCCGACGGAGCCTGACCACTGGGATCCTGCGCGACGACGATGTTGGTCGCCTTGTCGCTGTCGACGGGGTCGCCCACGGAGACGGTGAACCCGGCACGCTCGAGGGTGGCCGTCGCCTCCTCCACCGTCTGTCCGACCACATCGGGCACGTCCACCCGGATCTGCCGGATGAGGTTGCCGTCGGGCTGCGGGAAGGCGTCGCCGCCGTAGACCATGTTGGCCGCGTGCTGAGCCGCCCTCGCCAGCGGATAGCGCACCTCGTTGAGGAGGTGGCTGCCGGTCCAGACGTTGAAGACGTTGTCGTGGTTGCCGTTCGACCGGCCGGCCCAGACCGCGGTCGCGACCTTGGTGCTCGACTCGATCATCATCGTCGACCAGAGGTCGTGGGTACCGGTCTTGCCGATCAGCGGCGTGCCGTCGAACGGGTTGGCCCTGGCACCGGTGCCTCCGCCGGCCATGACGCCCTGGAGCGCGTAGGCGGCGGTCGCGGCGACCTCCGGGGCGAGCACGCCCTCGGTGCACGAGGCCTTGGGAAGCTCGCGCTCCTTGCCCTCCGCGTCGATCACCTTGTCGATCGCGCGCGGCGTGCAGTACGTGCCGCCGCTCGCGACGGTGGCGTACGCGTTGGCCATCGCGATGGGGGAGATGTTCTTCGGGCCGAGCACGTCGTACGGCACGTTCTCCTCGGTGACCTTGTTGCCGTTGGCCAGCGTGACGCCCATCTTGTCGGCGACCTTGTTGATGTCGCAGACGTCGAGCTTGGCCGCCATGGCGAAGTAGCCACTGTTGAGCGACTGGGCCGTGAAGGTCATCGGGGTGCCGGGGTAGCCGCGGCTGCGGCCGAAGTTGCCGATCTCCGCCGTGTTCGTCGCCTGCGGGCTGCCGCAGACGGGGATCCGCAGATTGGTCTGCACGGTGCCGTTCAGGTTCTCCCGGACGGAGTGCCCCTTCTCGAGCCAGTCGATGAGGGTGAACAGCTTGTACGTCGATCCCACCTGGAAGCCGCCGGACTTGCCGTACTTCTGGTCACCGGCGAACACGAGGGAGGAGTACGCCTGATCGGTGGTCGGCGTCTCCGAGAACATCGTGTTCTGGGTGATCGAGAGGATGCGACCGGTGCCGACCTCGATGGAGACACCCGCGGCGCCGAAGTACTTGTTGTCGAAGTTGGCCGGGACGACGTTGGCCATCTCCTCGGCGGCCGGGTCCTGCACCCGGAAGTCGAGCGACGTGTAGATCTTCAGGCCACCGCGGCGGAGCAGATCCCGACGGTCCTGGATGTCCTCGCCGAAGGCCTCGTCGTTCTCGATGATCGACTTCACGTACTGGCAGAAGTAGGCGTTGCGCCCGGCCGCCGCACAGCCCTGGACGGGAACGGTGATCGCCGGCTCGATCGCCGAGGCCATCGCCTCGTCGTACTGGGCCTGGGTGATCTTCTTGTCGGCGAGCATGCGCCCGAGGACGTAGTCACGACGGTCCTTGGCGTCCTTGTAGCCGTCCTCCGCGGAGTTGTGGGCGACGCCGTCCTTGGTCGTGTACGTGCCCTCCGGCTTGTCGATCCGGTAGGTGTTCGGGTTCTGCACGATGCCGGCGAGGGTCGCGGCCTGGGCGACGCTGAGCTTGCTGGCGGACGTGGAGAAGTAGTAGCGCGACGCGGCCTCGATGCCGTAGACCGTGCCGCCGAAGTTCGCGATGTTCAGGTAGCCGAGGAGGATCTCGTTCTTCGAGTAGTCCTTCTCGATCTGGATGGCGTAGCGCATCTCCTGGAGCTTGCGCTCGATGCCGTCGACGCCCGACGCGTTGGTGGCGTCCTGCCAGCACTGCTGCAGCTCGTCCGCATAGGTCTCGGAGGCGGTGCTGACGTTCTGCTCGCACTGCTGGATGCGGACGTTCTTCACGAACTGCTGGCTGATGGTCGAGGCGCCACGGCTCGAGGTGCCGCGCACGTTGTCGACGAGGGCCTTCACCGTCGCGCCGAGGTTGACCCCGCCGTGGGTGTAGAAGTTCTTGTCCTCACTCGAGAGGATCGCGTCGTAGAGGACCGGCGAGACTTCCTCGTACTTCACCGGGACGCGGTTCTGCTCGTAGAACGACGCCAGCACGACCGGCTTGCCCTCGGGGTTCGTGGCGTAGATGGTCGACTGCTCCATGGGAGTGTCGACCTTCAGCACCTCGGGCAGCTCATCGAAGATGGTCAGCGCCGTGGTGCCGGCGACGCCGGTCATCGCGAGGACGGGGGTGACGCTGGCGGTGACCAGCAGACCGGCGATGGCGCTCAGTCCGACGAGCCCGACGAGACCGCCGAGCACGCCCTTCACCGTGCGGTTCTTTTGGGGCATACGCTTGATCGTAGGGGAGTTCCCTGAATACCGGCTTTGACGAGCGCGGCCCGGTCTGCCCTGGACGCGCCCTGATCGACAGGAGTGCCATGACCACGTGGGAGTACCTCACCACGCCGCTGCTGATCCACAACACCGCGGCCATCCTCAACAACTGGGGCAAGCAGGGCTGGGAGCTCGTCCAGGTGGTGCAGGGCCCCGAAGGCGGTCTGGTCGCCTACTTCAAGCGCCCCGTGACCACGGACGGCTCGACCAACGCCGGTCTCGCCGCCGCCGCCGAGGCCTCGCGCCAGTTCGAGGGAGGCCAGGCATGAGCATCGCCGCCCGCCTCTCCGAGCTCGGCATCGAGCTGCCCGCCGTCGCCGCTCCGGTCGCCGCCTACGTGCCGGCCGTCGTGCACGGCGGCCTCGTCTACACGTCGGGCCAGCTCCCGTTCGTCGACGGCGCCCTCCCCGCGACCGGCAAGGTCGGCGCGGAGGTGTCCGCCGAGGACGCGAAGGCGTACGCGCGGACGTGCGCTCTGAACGCGCTGGCCGCCGCGGCCGACGTCGCGGGCGGCGTGGACCGCATCGCGGGCGTCGTCCGGGTCGGCGGGTTCGTCGGCTCGGCGGAGGGCTTCACCGGACAGCCCGGCGTCATCAACGGCGCGAGTGAGGTGCTCGGCGAGATCTTCGGCGAGGAGGGCCGGCACGCGCGTGCCGCCGTCGGCGTCGCCGAGCTCCCGCTCGGCAGCCCCGTCGAGGTCGAGGTCACGTTCCGCCTCGCATAGTTCCCGCGCCCGGCACGCCGAGACCCCGGGCACACGTCGAGACCCCCTGCTGCAGACGTCTGCAACAGGGGGTCTCGACGTGAACCCGGGGTCTCGCGTTACTTGACCTGGGCGGAGATGATGCTCATCACGGCGGTGTCCGCGAGCGTCGTCGTGTCGCCGACCTCGCGACCCTCTGCCACGTCGCGGAGCAGGCGCCGCATGATCTTCCCGGAGCGGGTCTTCGGCAGCTCGCCGACGATGTAGACGTCACGCGGACGGGCGATCGCGCCGATCTGCTCGCCGACCCAGAGCCGCAGCTGCTGGGCGAGTCCCGCCGGATCGTGCGCGGAGAGGTAGCTCTCCTTGATGATCACGAACGCCACGACCGCCTGACCCGTGGTCTCGTCCGAGGCGCCGACGACGGCGGCCTCCGCGGTGGCCTCGTGCGCGACGAGGGAGGACTCGATCTCCGCGGTCGACAGGCGGTGACCCGAGACGTTCATCACGTCGTCGACGCGTCCGAGCAGCCAGAGGTCGCCGTCCTCGTCGAGCCGTGCGCCATCGCCGGCGAAGTAGTAGCCCTGCTTCTCGAACTTCTCCCAGTAGGTCTCGCGGAAGCGCTCCGGGTCGCCCCAGATGCCGCGCAGCATGCTCGGCCACGGTTCGGTGATGACGAGGAGCCCGCCGTTGCCGTTGCCGACCTCGACGCCCTGCTCGTCCACCACGTCGATCGAGATGCCGGGCAGCGGCACCTGGGCGGAGCCGGGCTTCGTCGCGGTGATGCCGGGGAGCGCCGACACCATGATCGCGCCGGTCTCGGTCTGCCACCACGTGTCGACGATCGGGGTCGTGCCGGCGCCGATGACCTCGCGGTACCACATCCAGGCCTCGGGGTTGATGGGCTCGCCCACTGAGCCGAGCACGCGCAGCGAGGACAGGTCGAACTTCTGCGGGACGCTGCGACCGATCTTCATGAACGAGCGGATCGCGGTCGGGGCCGTGTAGAAGATCGAGACCTTGTACTTCTCGATGAGCTCCCACCAGCGGCCGGGGTGCGGGGTGTCGGGCGTGCCTTCGTAGAGCACCTGGGTCGCGCCGTTCGCGAGCGGACCATAGGTGACGTAGCTGTGTCCGGTGATCCAGCCGATGTCGGCGGTGCACCAGTAGACGTCGGTCTCCGGCTTCAGGTCGAAGACGTTCTTGTGCGAGTACGCCGCCTGGGTGAGGTAGCCGCCGGAGGTGTGCAGGATGCCCTTCGGCTTCCCCGTCGTGCCCGAGGTGTACAGGATGAAGAGGGGGTTCTCGGCGGGGAACGCCTGCGCCGTGTGGTCGGCCGAGGCCGCGGGGACGACGTCGTGCCACCAGAGGTCGCGGCCTTCCGTCCACTCCACCTCGTTCTCGCCGCGCTTGACCACGAGCACGTGCTCGACGGTCTGCTGCTCGCCCTCGCCGCGGTCGGCCAGCGCCTGGTCCACCGCCGGCTTCAGCGCGGAGACGCGGCCCTTGCGGTACCCGCCGTCCGCGGTGATGACGAGCTTGGCGCCGGCGTCGTCGATCCGGGAGCGCAGGCTGTCCGCGCTGAACCCGCCGAAGACGACCGAGTGGATGGCGCCCACGCGCGCCACGGCGAGCATCGCGGCGATCGCCTCGGGGATCATCGGCAGATAGATCGCGACGCGGTCGCCCTGCCCGATGCCGAGACCCTCGAGCACGTTCGCGACGCGCTTGACCTCGTCCGTCAGCTCGGCGTAGGTGATGCGGCGGCTGTCGCCGGGCTCGCCCTCCCAGAAGAGCGCCACGCGGTCTCCGTTGCCGGCCTCGACGTGCCGGTCGAGGCAGTTGTAGGCCACGTTGAGCTCGCCGTCGTCGAACCACTTGGCGAAGGGCGGGTTGCTCCAGTCGAGGACCTGGGTGAAGGGCTTGTGCCAGTGCACGAGCTCGCGCGACTGATCGGCCCAGAAGCCCTCGCGATCCGCGGCGGCGCGCTCGTAGAGCTCTTTCGAGGCGACGGATTGGGCGGCGAACTCCTCCGACGGCGCGAAGCGCCGGGTCTCGTCGAGAAGGTGATCGATCTGACTGCTCATCGGCAGGCGCTCCTTTGCGGCGTTCGGGTCGTGCAGGCATGGCCGCAGGGGGAGTGCGACCAGGTCAGGGTGAATCTATCCCCGGCCCCCACCGTCGAATACTGCCGAAAGTCAGTAGTCGGGTGGGTTTTGTCAGGACGGTCGCCTTGCGTACACTCGACGACAGCCGAAATCTCATTCCGGCCTTGGCGTGCCCGATTCCCCCGATCGAGAGCCGCCGTGGGCGGCACCTCATTCCCCCCGTGAGGTGCCGCCCTTTCTCATGGGAGCGCTCCCGATTCGCGCTCGCTTCGCGATCGGCTCCTCCACTGCGGGAGACGGCGCCGGCTTGTGCACACGCGCCGCGGGAGCCCGGGCACCGCGCGGTCCAGGTGGGCGGCCTGCGGCCTACCGTCGCCGTATGCCTGACCGATTCGTCATCCAGCCGCGCTCGTCCGAGACGCGCGCGACGCCACGCTCGCCGCAGGAGGCTCTCCGGGGTGAGCCGGCTTTCGCCCCGCTCGCGCCGTTCATCGACGACGAGGTCACGGACGTGTTCCTGAACGGCGCGGACGCGCTGTTCGTGGACAGGGGGAGGGGCGCGGTACGTGTGCCGGAGTGGCGGGCGACGGAGCGGGAGGTCCGGGAGCTCGCCGTGGCGCTCGTCGCGATCGGCGGGCGACACCTCGACGATCAGACGCCGTGCGTCGACGTCCGCCTCGGGTCCGGGGTCCGGGTGCACGCCGCGCTGGCTCCGGTGTCGGCGCGAGGCACAGCCCTGTCGATCCGCGTCCCTCGCGTGCATGCCGCCGACCTCGATGCGCTCGCGGCGCGCGGAGCGTTCGATCCGCGCCAGCGGCGATGGCTCGGCGCGCTGGTCCGCGACCGGGCGAACCTCCTCCTCACCGGGGGCACGGGCTCCGGCAAGACGACGCTGCTGTCGGCCCTGCTGTCGGAGGTCCCGCCCGAGGAGCGCATTGTCACCATCGAAGACGTCGCGGAGCTGCGGCCCCGGCATCCGCACCATGTCGCTCTGGAGGCCCGGCAGGCCAACCTCGAAGGCGCCGGTGAGATCGATCTGGCGCGGCTGGTGCGGGAGTCCCTGCGCATGCGGCCCGACCGCCTCGTGGTGGGCGAATGCCGAGGAGTGGAGGTGCGGGAGCTGCTCACCGCGCTCAACACCGGGCACGACGGCGGCGCCGGCACTCTGCACGCCAGCGGTCTGGCCGACGTCCCCGCGCGGTTGGAGGCCCTGGGAGCGCTCGCCGGCATGGACGCGGTAGCGCTCGCGCGTCAGGCGGTGAGTGCCTTCACCATCGTGTTGCACCTGGAGCGGGCTCGGGATGGCATCCGACGCATCGCGAAGGCCGGCCGTCTCGCGCTCGCGGGCGACCGCCTGACGATCGAGGAGGTCGAGCCGTGGTGACGCGCCGGGCGGCGCGTCCGGCGTCGGATCCCGGTCCGCACGTCGCGGATTCCGTCCAGACGCTCGCCGTGCTCCTGCAGGCCGGGGCGATCCCCCTCGTCGCCTGGCGGCACCTCGCGGGCACGGGGGACCCCGCCGCGACGGCGGTGCTCGAACGAACGCGCGAGGGCATGCCGCTGGTGTCCGCGATCGAGGCGCAGGGTGGCATGTGGACGGAGCTGGCGGCGGCGTGGGAGGTCGCCACGACGGTGGGGGCACCGCTGGCCGACGTGCTCCGCACCATCGCCGAGGCGCTGCGCGATGCCGCGTCGGCGGCCGACGATGTCCGAGTGGCTCTCGCCGAGCCTGCGGGGACGGCGCGACTGCTGCTGTGGATGCCGCTGGCCGGTCTGCTGCTCGGCGTCGCGCTGGGATTCGACACCCTGGGCGCGATCATCGGCAACCCCCTCGGGGGTGTGTGCGTCGTCGCGGGGCTGCTGCTGGTCGCGGCCGCTCGGCTCTGGACAGGGCGGCTGCTGCGCCAAGCACGCCCAGCGCCGGGCACGCCGGGCATGGCCGCGGAACTCGTCGCGGTGGCGCTCGCCGGCGGCGCACCGATCGACCGCGCCGTCGCGCTCGTCACCGAGACCGGCGTCGTCGACCCCGCCGAACGCGACCGCGTCGGCCAGGTGCTCGAGCTCTCCCGCGCGGCCGGCGTCCCCGCCGTTGAGCTGCTGCGCGCGGCGGCGGCGCAGGACCGGCATCGCGCCAGGGTGCACGGGCGTCTCCGCGCCGCGCGTCTCTCCACGCGCCTGCTGCTTCCGCTCGGCGTCTGCACGCTGCCGGCGTTCCTCCTGCTCGGTGTGGCGCCCCTCCTGCTCAGTGTGCTCGCCTCCACGCCGCTGCCGACCTGACCCTTCCGTGATCACCGACAAAGAAAGAGGTACGAAGATGAACGACACACTCCCCACCCTGGACCGGCGCCGCGCCAGGGCGCTCTTCGGAGACGACACCGGCGCGGCGACCGCCGAATACGCCATCACCACCATGGCCGCGGTCGCCTTCGCCGGTCTGCTCGTGGCGATCATGCGCTCGGACGAGGTGCGGGGCATCCTCACCGGTCTCGTCCGTCGAGCCCTGACCGTGTCATGACGCACGGCGGACACGACGCTCGCGCGACCGCGGCCCCGGCATGGTGGCGGGGCGACCGCGGTGCCGTCGCGGCGGAGCTCGCCCTGGCGCTGCCCGCCATCGTGCTGGTGCTGCTGCTGGGGGCGGGCGCTCTCCTGGCGGCGTCGCGGCAGGTCGCGCTGCAGGATGCTGCCGCCGACGCCGCCCGACTGCTCGGTCGTGGTGAGGACGCGGCGGCGGCTGCCCGGGTCATCCACGAGGCGATCCCGGGCGCCGGTACCGCGTTCGCCCCTGCCGGCGATCTCGTGTGCGCCACGGCGACGCTCCGGGTGTCGCTCGGAGCGGTCATCAGCGTCCCGCTGCGCGCCTCGAGCTGTGCCCTGGACGGGGGCCGCTGATGGCGGGGTCGGCGCTCGCGGCCGCGCTCCTCGTGGTGAGCGCCACGCTGTCCGTCGGTCTCGCGGCGGTGGGCGGTGCGGCGGTCACGGCACAGCGTGCGGCGGGCGCGGCCGACGCCGCCGCGCTCGCCGCCGCCGATGCCGCGAGCGGCGCGGTGCCGACGGCGGACGAGCCCTGTGCGTTGGCCGCCAGGGTCGCCGCGGCGAGCGGGGCGGCCCTGACGAGCTGTTCGCTGGAAGGGTATGTGGCGACCGTGTCGGTGGAGGCGGCGTACGCTGGACTCGCTGCCGTCTCCCGCGCTCGTGCCGGGCCACCCGAGGAACCATGACGGCGGCTCTACCCCTCGCCCGCTGTGAACGACCCCTGATAGCGGTGTGTATGGTGTGCTTCGAAGAAAGGACGCCCCTTGGCTGAAGGCAAGAAGCTCGTCATCGTCGAGTCCCCGACGAAGATGCGGTCTATTCAGGGATACCTCGGCGACGGTTACGAGGTGCTCAGCTCCGTCGGCCACATCCGCGATCTCGCCGACAAGAAGGACATCCCGGCCGAGGACAAGAAGGCGTACGGCAAGTACTCCATCGACATCGACAACGGCTTCGACCCTTACTACGTGGTGTCGGACCGCAAGACCAAGACGGTCGCCGAGCTCAAGCGCGCGCTCAAGCACGCGGATGAGGTCCTGCTCGCCACTGATGAGGACCGCGAGGGCGAGGCCATCGCCTGGCACCTGCTGGAGACGCTCAAGCCCAAGGTGCCGGTCAAGCGCATGGTCTTCCACGAGATCACCAAGGACGCGATCCAGGCCGCTGTCGGCAACACCCGTGAACTCGACCACGCCCTCGTCGATGCGCAGGAGACCCGCCGCATCCTCGACCGCCTCTACGGGTGGGACGTCTCGCCCGTGCTCTGGTACAAGGTCAAGACCGGGATCTCGGCCGGCCGCGTGCAGTCCGCCGCGACCCGCCTGATCGTCGACCGCGAGCGCGAGCGCATGGCCTTCGTCTCCGCGGAGTACTGGGACGTCGACGCCGACGCGGCCGCGACCGGCACGTCCTTCCGCATCCGCCTGGTGCGCGTGGACGGCGGCCAGCTCGCCCGCGGCTCCGACTTCGACGACACCGGGAAGCTCAAGAAGGCGGTCGTGGTCCTCGACGAGGCGAAGGCGGCGGCCCTTGCGCGCGCCGTCGACGCCGCCGGGGCGGGAACCGTCACCAAGGTCGAGGCCAAGCCGGGAACCCGCAGCCCCTACGCGCCCTTCACGACCTCCACCATGCAGCAGGAGGCGGGCCGCAAGCTCTCGATGAGCGCGAAGCAGGCGATGAGCGTCGCCCAGCGCCTCTACGAGAAGGGGTACATCACCTATATGCGTACCGACTCCACGGCGCTGAGCACCCAGGCGGTGCAGGCGGCCCGGAGTCAGGCCGTGGCTCTCTACGGCGACAACGCGGTGCCGCTCAAGCCGCGCGTCTACAAGTCGAAGAGCAAGAACGCCCAGGAGGCGCACGAGGCGATCCGCCCGTCGGGGGAGAACTTCCGCACGCCGTCCTCGCTGTCCGGCGAGCTCGACCGCGAGGAGCAGCGGCTGTACGACCTGATCTGGAAGCGCACCGTCGCGAGCCAGATGTCGGACGCCAAGTACGAGACGACGACCGTCACCATCGCGGTCGAGGCGGACGGCCAGACGGCGGAGTTCACCGCCTCCGGCACGGTCTACACGTTCAAGGGCTTCCTCGAGGCGTACGAGGAGGGCCGCGACGAGAAGCGCAGCGACGCCGACGCCGCGGAGAACCAGTCCCTGCCCGCGGTCTCCGTCGGCGACGAGCTGGCCGTGTCCGCCGCGGAGGCGAAGGGTCACCGCACCACGCCGAAGCCGCGCTACACCGAGGCCTCGCTGGTGAAGGTGCTCGAGGAGAAGGGCATCGGTCGTCCCTCGACCTTCGCCACGATCCCGGAGACCATCCTCGATCGCGGGTACGCGGTCAAGCGCGGCCAGGCCCTTGTGCCGACGTGGCTCGCGTTCAGCGTGGTGCGTCTGCTCGAGGAGCACTTCGCCGAGCTCGTCGACTACGACTTCACTGCAGCGCTCGAGGACGACCTCGACACCATCGCCCGCGGCGAGCAGAACCGTGTCGAGTGGCTGAAGTCGTTCTACTTCGGCTCCGACTCGCACGTGGGTCTGCGCCAGGTCGTCGACAACCTCGGCGAGATCGACGCCCGCGCGCTGAATTCGACGCGGATCACCGACACCGCGACGCTGCGCTTCGGCAAGTACGGCCCCTACCTCGAGGTGACGGACCCGAAGGATCCGGAGGCCAAGCCGCGGATCGTCAACGTCCCCGAAGATCTCGCGCCCGACGAGCTCACGGCGGAGAAGGCCCAGGAGCTCATCGACGCGCCGGTCGCCGGCGACCGTGTCCTCGGGGTGAACCCGGAGAACGGCAAGGTCGTCGTCGTCAAGGACGGACGCTTCGGCCCCTACGTGCAGGAGAACGATCCGGTCTCCGACGACGCCGTCGTCGATGAGGCCACCGGCGAGGTCGTCGACCTTCGACAGGCTCAGGCACCCAGCGCGAAGGGGAAGCGCGGCGCGAAGAAGGAAGCGGCGCCCAAGCCCCGCACCGCCTCGCTGTTCCGCTCGATGTCCGTCGAGACGATCGACCTCGACACCGCGCTGCAGCTGCTGAGCCTGCCGCGCGTGGTCGGCGTCGACCCGGAGTCGGGCGACGAGATCACCGCGCAGAACGGCCGCTTCGGTCCCTACCTGAAGAAGGGTGCCGACTCCCGGTCGCTGGAGAGCGAGTCGCAGATCTTCGACGTCACGCTGGAACAGGCGCTGGAGATCTACCAGCAGCCCAAGTACGGCGCCCGCCGGGCGTCGAGCGCGCTGGCGGAGTTCGACGCCGACCCGGTGAGCGGCAAGCCCATCCGTGTACGCGACGGCCGCTTCGGCCCGTACGTCACCGACGGTGAGACGAACGTCACCATCCCGCGCGGACAGACCCCGGACGACATCACGTTCGAGATCGCCGTGCAGATGCTCGCGGACAAGCGCGCCAAGGGTCCGTCGCCCAAGCGGGGAGCGGCGAAGAAGGCTCCGGCCAAGAAGGCACCGGCCAAGAAGGCTCCGGCGAAGAAGACGCCGGCGAAGGCGTCCACGGCGAAGAAGTCCACGGCGGCGAAGACGTCGACCACGTCGGCAGCTCGCTCGGCGGCGGCCAAGAAGGCAGCGGCGACCCGGGCCGCGAACGCGGCGGCGAAGGCGGCAGAGAAGGCGGACTCGTGACCGCAGGCCCCGGCCTCTGGATCACGCTGGAGGGCGGGGACGGCTCCGGGAAGACGACCCAGTCGAACCTCCTCGCCACGTGGCTCGAGCAGAGCGGTCGGACGGTCGTGCGCACCCGGGAGCCGGGCGGCTCCGAGGTCGGGCAGCTCATCCGAGACATCGTGCTCCACCACCGCGGTGACATCGCGCCGCGCGCGGAGGCGCTGCTCTACGCCGCCGACCGCGCGCACCACGTCGCGACGGTGGTGCGCCCCGCGCTCGCTCGCGGCGAGATCGTGCTGCAGGACCGCTATCTCGACTCCTCGGTGGCGTATCAGGGCGCCGGACGCGTCCTGGACGCCACGGAGATCCGCGACCTCTCACTGTGGGCTGCGGAGGGTGCTCTTCCGGATCTCACCGTGCTCCTCGATCTTGATCCGGCCACCGCGCGCACGCGCCTCGATTCGGCCGACAAGCCGTTCGACCGGCTGGAGGCCGAGAAGGAGGCCTTCCACGCCCGTGTGCGCGACGCCTACCTCGAACTGGCCCGTGCGGAGCCCGCCCGGTTCCTCGTGATCGACGCCGCGGCGTCGCCCGAGCGCATCGCCGATCGCATCCGCGCCCGCGTCTCGGCGCTCTTCGACTGATCCTCCACAGAGAGGGCTTCGTCCGACGGGACGCACGGCCCGTCAGCGGGTGGTGGGAGCGTCGGCGGTCCCGATTAGGCTGAGTGCATGCCCTCGACCCTCGCCCCGCCGTTTCCCTGGGCCGATGTCTGGGGGCAGGAGGCCGCCGTCGAGACGTTGCGCGCCGCCTCGGCCGATCCGGCCGCGCTCTCGCACGCCTGGTTGATCACGGGCCCTCCGGGATCAGGACGCTCGACGCTCGCCTATGCCTTCGCCGCAGCGCTCATCGCCGAGGGGCCCGACGACGAGGCCACGATGCGCCAGGTCCTCGCCGGCACCCACCCCGATGTGACGGCGCTGCGCACCGACAAGGTGATCATCACCATCGCCGAAGCACGGGCCCTCGTCGAGCGCTCCTACTTCGCCCCGTCCGCCGGTCGCTACCGGGTCATCGTCGTCGAAGACGCCGACCGGATGGTCGAGCGCACGTCCAACGTGCTGCTCAAGGCGCTGGAGGAGCCGCCGGAGCAGACCGTATGGATCCTCTGCGCGCCGAGTGAGGCCGACCTCCTCCCGACCATCCGGTCACGCGTGCGGTCGCTCCGACTCCGCGAACCCGACGTGGCGGACGTGTCCCGCCTCATCAGCCTTCGCACGGGGGTGGACGAGGCCGTCGCCGAGCAGGCCGCCCGACACGCGCAGCGCCACATCGGCATGGCCCAGCGACTCGCCACCGACGACGCCGCCCGGCGACGCCGCGACGAGACGCTCCGCGCCGTGATGGGCGTGCGTGGGGTCAACGACGCGGTCGAGGTCGCGGGGCGCATCATCCAGGCGGCGACGGAAGACGCCAAGGCACTTACGGCCGAGCGGGATGCGGCGGAACGCGCCGCGCTCCTGCGCACCGTCGGGGTCGCCGAGGGGCAGGCCGTGCCTCCGGCGCTGCGGGCCCAGGTGTCCGCGCTGGAGGACGAACAGAAGAAGCGGGCGACGCGGAGTCTGCGGGACGGCATCGACCGCGTCCTCACGGATCTGCAGTCGCTCTTCCGCGATGTCGTGATGCTGCAGTACGGCCGCGGTGACGATCTCATCAATCGCGAGCTGCACGCCGAGCTGGCCGCCCTCGCCGCCGCCTGGAGCGTCGAGCGTACGCTCGTCGTGCTCGACCACCTGGCCGAGACCCGTGAGGCGCTGGAGCGCAACGTCGCCCCGCTGCTCGCACTCGAGAGTTTGCTCGTGACCGTCACGAGCGGGAGGAAACCGTGAAGACTCGATCCCTGCCCCGCCTCCGTCGCTCCGCGGCGCTCATCGCCGGTCTGGCCGCCGCCTCGGTCGTGCTCTCCGGGTGCCTCTACGCCATGATCCCGGAGCAGTCCTCGAAGCCGGCCGTGGAGAAGGCCCCGGACACCGAGGGTGTCGCGGAAGATCTGCTTCCCTTCTACTCCCAGGGGCTGGACTGGACCGAGTGCGGTCCGGGCTTCGACTGCACGACCGTCACCGCGCCGCTCGACTGGGAAGACCCGGGAGCGGGAGAGATCGAGCTCGCCGTCGTGCGGCATCGGGCCGAGGGCGAGGCGATCGGCTCGCTGCTCACGAACCCCGGTGGCCCCGGTTCCAGCGGCGTCGACCTCATCCAGGGAAGCCTCGACTACGCGGTGGGTCCGGCGCTCATCGAGAACTACGACGTCATCGGCTTCGACCCGCGCGGGGTCGGCGCCTCCACCGCCGTCACCTGCTACGACGCGAAGGAGATGGACGAGTACCTCTACGGCATCCCTTCGGCGCCGCGGGGCACCCCGGAGTGGGAGACCGAGCTGCTCGATTCCGCCCGCGGCTTCGGAGAGGCGTGCGACGCCAACAGCGGGGGCATCCTCCCGTACATCACGACCGTGAACGCCGCCCGCGACATGGACCTCCTCCGCGCCGTCCTGGGCGACAAGGAGCTCAACTACCTCGGGTACTCTTACGGCACGTTCCTCGGGGCGACCTACGCCAAGCTCTACCCGGAGAAGGCCGGGCGGCTCGTGCTCGACGGGGCGATCGATCCCTCCGTCCCCGGCCTCGAGGTCGGCGCCACGCAGGCGCTGGGCTTCGAGTCGGCCCTGCGGGCCTACATGCAGAACTGCCTCGACTCCGGCTCTTGCCCCTTCAGCGGGACGGTCGACGAGGCGATGGCCGATCTCGGCGCCCTGCTCGCGAGCGCGGACCGCGCGCCGTTGAAGAACGGCGACGGCCGGCTCATGGGCGCCGACGCCCTGATGACGGCGATCATCGCGGCGCTGTACTCGGAGGACAGCTGGGAGATCCTCACCCAGGCCCTGGACGAGGCGCTGCAGGGCGACCCGTCGACGGCCTTCCGCCTCGCCGACTTCTACAACGGCCGGGAGAACGGCACCTACATCGACAACTCGACCGAGGCCTTCCGCGCGTACAACTGCATGGACTACCCGGTCGAGGACGACCCTGCGGCCGAGGCGGCCACGGAGAAGAAGATCGCGGAGGGGGCGCCGACCATCGCTCCGTACTGGTCGGGACCCGACCCGTGCGAGGTGTGGCCGTATCCGCCCACCGGCACCCGCGAGAAGATCACGGCGGAAGGTGCGGGTCCCATCGTCGTCGTCGGTACGACCAACGATCCCGCGACCCCGTACGAGTGGTCGGAGTCGCTCGCCGACCAGCTCTCCGAGGGCGTCCTCATCACCCGCGTGGGTGAGGGCCACACCGGCTACAACAAGGGCAACGTCTGCGTCGACGAGGCGGTGGAGGCGTTCCTCCTCGAAGACGTGGTGCCGGAAGACGGCCTGCGCTGCGAGTGAGAGAGCCTCGATTCGCGAGCGAGCGCGAGACAGGGTAATATCGGTGATCGCGCCGCTCACGCGTCGCACGCCGCTTTAGCTCAGTCGGCAGAGCATTTCACTCGTAATGAAAAGGTCGTCAGTTCGATTCTGACAAGCGGCTCAGGAAAACCCCCGGAACCCTCGTGGTCCGGGGGTTTCCTCGTTCCCGGGCCCGGCCGCGGGGCGTACGCTCGGAGCATGAGCAGAGCGCTTCTCATCGTCGACGTGCAGAACGACTTCACCGAGGGCGGCGCCCTCGCGGTTGCGGGCGGTGACGCGGTGGCCGCCGCCGTCTCCGCCTACCTCGCGTCCCACGCCGACGACTACGAGGTCGTCGTGGCCTCCCGGGACTGGCACGATCCCGACGGCGACAACGGCGGCCACTTCTCCACGACCCCGGACTACACCGACTCCTGGCCCGTGCACTGCGTCGCTGGCACGGCCGGAGCCGACTACGACCCGCTGCTCGTGACCGACGGTGTCACCCATCACGTGCGCAAGGGACAGGGCCGTCCGGCCTACTCGATGTTCGAGGGGGTGACCGACGACGGGGCGACGGTCGCCGCGGTGCTGAGCGCGGCCGGCGTCGTGACGGCCGACGTCGTCGGCATCGCCACGGACCACTGCGTCCGTGCCTCCGCACTCGATGCGATCGCCCACGGCGTCCACGTCCGCGTCCTCGCCGACCTGGTCGCCGGAGTGGCGCCCGAACCCAGTGCCGCGGCCCTCGCCGAGCTCGCGCATGCCGGTGCCGAGCTCCTCGAGAGCTCGGAGGCGTGAGCCGCAGCGTCCTCCTCCTCCGCGCGGTCAACGTCAGCGGACGCAGCAGTGTGCCGATGGTGCGGTTGCGGGAGGTGCTCGCCGCCGCGACCGACCTGGAGGACGTCTCCACCTACATCGCGAGCGGCAACATCCTCTGCGCGACGCCGCGGGAACCCGCGGCTGCCTGCGCGTCGGTCCGTGCGCTCATCGCGGCGGAGTTCGGCGTCGACACTCCGGTGATCCACCGCACGCACACCGAGCTCGCCGAGTCTGAAGCGGCCCAGCCCTTCCCGGAGGGGGAGCTGAAGCTCGTGCACGCGATGTTCCTCGAGGGCGCTCCCGCCGCGGGCGCCCTCGAGGCGCTGCACGAGCGCCTCGTCCCGGGGGAGCGTCTCGCCCTGGTCGGACACGATCTGTGGATCGACTACGCCCCCGGCGGGGTGCACACGACGAAGCTCACGAAGGCCGTGCTGGACCGGGCGCTCGGGGTTCCCGGTACGGCGCGCAACCTCCGCACCGTGCGGAAGCTCATCGCGCTGACGGCGTGACCACGGCCCGGCTCAGCGCGGTCGGCGGCATCGGGGTATGCGTGGCGAGGTCGACCCGGCGCGAGTCGCAGCCCGCGCACCGGACGTAGACGACGACGCCCTCGCTGGTGGGGTGACGCGACTCCACGAGCCAGGCGTGCTCGTGGATGTCGTCGGCGGAGGCGAGCCGGGGGATCGGGAGGGTGTCGGAGGAGGTCATGGGACCAGCGTGATGTAATGGTCTTATGCATCTCAACCCTTACGGTGAGTATGCGGTGCTCCTCGCCGCCTCCCTCGCGAACGACTGGCCGGTCGATCGCGCGGGCATCGAGGAGCGGTCGCTCGCGCTCGGGATGACGCAGACGTTTCCGCCGGCCCCCGACGACCACGCGCAGGTGCGCGCCGTGATCGACGACTGGCTGGCCATCGTGGATGAGCCGGACCCTGATGCGCGGGCCGCCCTGCTCAACGATCAGCTCGCCACCGCGGGTGCCTATCCGCGGCTCACCAATCACGATGACGAGGGCTGGCACCTGCACTACCGGGACGACGTGCGCTCGCTGCCCTTCGTGCTGCGCGCGATCATCAACCTCGGCACGGCGCTGCACCTCGTGACCAGGGGGATGAACCGACTCGGGCGCTGTGACGCGCCGCCGTGCACCAACGTCGTCGCGGACGTGACGCGCAACGGCCGCCAGCGGTTCTGCTCCGTGAGGTGCGCGAACCGGGCGGCCGTGCGGCGCCATCGGGCGCGGGTCAGCTGAGGGTCAGGCGGTCTGCCCTGCGTGCTTGCCCTCGCCGATCTCCTCGACGAGCTTGGCGTTGAATGCCGGGAGGTCATCGGGGGTGCGGCTCGACACGAGACCCTCGTCGACCACGACCTCCTCGTCCACCCAGCTCGCGCCGGCGTTGCGGAGGTCGGTCTTCAGGCTCGGGTAGCTCGTGATGGTCCGCCCGTCGACGACACCGGCCTCGATGAGGATCCAGGCGCCGTGGCAGATCACGCCCACGGGCTTGTGCTGCTCGAAGAACGCGCGGGCCAGGTCGATGGAGGCCTGATCCATGCGGAGGTGGTCGGCGTTCACCACGCCGCCGGGCAGCACGAGTGCATCGAACTGGTCGGCGCTGGCGTCCGCGGCCTTCAGGTCGACGGCCTGTTCGTGACCGTTCTTGCCGGTGATCGCCGCTCCGTCCGGGGCGATGAGCGTGGCGCTCGCGCCTTCCGTCGTCACCGCCTCCCAGGGGCTCGTGAGCTCGCTGTCCTCGAAGCCGTCCGTCGCCAGGAATGCCACGCGGTTTCCGGTGAGAGTCATGGTCCGTCCTTTCGGTGGGAAGTCGCCCTGTTCCGGGGACTCCTCGACCCTCTCCCACCGCATCAGACCTCGCCAGGGGGTGGCCAGCCGTCGGCGAGGGTGATACAGCACAGCCGCGTCGGCGCGGGGCGGCGCGGTCGACTCGATACGATCCAGACATGCGCCTCCGTCCTGCTCTCCTCCTCCTGCCGGTGCTGGTCGTGCTCGCGGGCTGCACACCCGCTCCGGAACCGACGCCGACCGCGACGTCCAGCGCCTCGGCGACGCCGTCGTCCTCGCCCGCCCCGACCACGGCCCCGACGCCCACGGAAACGTCTTCGCCCCCGGCCGCCGGCACCTTCGCGAAGGGGCAGCTCGTGTCGCTCTGCACCGAGAAGATCCGCTCGATCTCGCCGGATGCGACGTTCTTCGCCGACATGGCGACCACGGAGTGGCTGGAGGAGTCGGCGGTGTGGTTCGTGGCCGTCCCGGAGACGATCGACGGTCAGGACAACGTCGCCGTCTGCGGCATCGGGGGAAGCCCGGAGGCGCCGGACTTCGTGATGCACGGCGAGACGCTGCCGGACGGCGTCGCGGGGATCCGCGACGACCTGCTCGCCGGGAACGTCG
Organism: Microbacterium paraoxydans; assembly: GCF_019056515.1. Taxonomy (NCBI): domain Bacteria; kingdom Bacillati; phylum Actinomycetota; class Actinomycetes; order Micrococcales; family Microbacteriaceae; genus Microbacterium; species Microbacterium paraoxydans. Next base: position 2,540,037 of record NZ_CP064873.1, on the reverse strand, counting down.
GCGGCGACGACTGAGGATGCGGTGGGCCCCGTGGGGCTCGAACCCACGACCCGCGGATTAAAAGTCCGATGCTCTGCCAACTGAGCTAGAGGCCCGTGCTCCCAGTCTAGGGGGCGCACGACGAGGGGCCGTCGGCGCCACAGCCGCCGACGGCCCCTTCACCTGCCCCGTGTCCCTCCTGACAACAGGGGAGGCCGTGTGCCGGTCGGGTCGCCGGCACCGTCCCTGGCTTACTCAGCCGGGGGCATCAGGACCGTGTCGATGAGGTACACGGTCGCGTTCGCGGTCTGCACGCCGCCGCAGATGACGTTGGCGTCGTTGACCATCCACTCGTCACCGCTGCCGGTCACCTCGAGGTCGGCGCCCTGGACGGTGGTGTGCATGCCCTCGATGTCGGACGGCTCGATCTGGCCGGGGACCACGTGGTACGTGAGGATCGAGGTCAGCAGATCGCTGTCGGTCTTCAGCGTCTCGATGGTCGCGGGGTCGATCTTCGCGAAGGCGTCGTCGACCGGGGCGAACACGGTGAACTCGTCGCCGTTGAGCGTGTCGACGAGGTTCACGTCGGGGTTCAGCTCACCGCTCACCGCCGACACGAGCGTCGTCAGCATGGGGTTGTTCGAGGCGGCGACCGCCACCGGGTCCTGGGACATGCCCTGGATGGAACCGGCGCCGTCCGGGACCTCTTCCGCGTACGCTGCGCAGCCCGGGCCGACGAGGTTCGCCGCGGGGTCCATCTCCATCGGCGTCGACTCCGACGTCTCCGGCGTCGTCGGCTCCGACGACTCCTCCGTGCTCGTTCCGCTGCCCATGGAACATGCCGAGAGCAGGAATGCGCTCGCCAGACCCAGGGTGACTGCTGCGGTGACCTTCTTCTTGGTGCTGAACATGTCGAGCTCCTTCGAAACTCCGGCCACGGCCTCTCCGTGGCGTCGAGGGCTGTTCGGAAGCCTCTTCGGATCGGATGGGAGGAATTTCGAGATTCTCCGAAATCGGATCCGATCCAATCCGCTGCGGGGGGTCGGCGCGAACAGCACCCGACAGAGACGAGGACCTCATGGACCTGATCATCATCGGCCTGCTCGGCGGGCTCATCACCGGCATCTCGCCGTGCATCCTGCCCGTGCTCCCGGTGATCTTCCTCACCGGCGGTGCCCAGTCGGCGTCCTACGAGGGGGAGGCGGTGCCGGCGAAGCGCAGCCGCCCCTACTTCGTCATCGCCGGCCTCGTGCTGAGCTTCACGCTCGTGACGCTCGCCGGGTCGCTCCTGCTGGGCCTGCTGAACCTGCCGCAGGACATCATCCGCTGGGTCGGCATCGCGGTGCTGGTCGTCATCGGGGTGGGACTCATCGTGCCGCGGTTCCAGCACATCCTGGAGCGGCCGTTCCAGCGCTTCGGACAGCGCGAGGTGAAGAACCGCGGCAACGGCTTCGGCGTCGGCCTTGCTCTCGGGGCCGTGTTCGTCCCCTGCGCGGGCCCGGTCCTCGCGGCCATCATCGTCGCCGGCTCCACAGGGCAGATCGGCGTGGGCACCGTGCTCCTCACCGTCTCCTTCGCGATCGGCGTCGCGGTGCCGCTGCTGGTCTTCGCACTCGCGGGTCGCAGCGTCATCGAGCGCATCCGGGCCTTCCGGACGAAGGAGCGCGCGCTGCGGATCGCCGCCGGCGTGGCGATGATCGCCCTCGCCGTGGGACTCGTCTTCAACGTGCCGCAGGCGCTGCAGCGTCTGCTCCCGGACTACACCGCGCCGCTGCAGGAGCAGATCGCCGACTCCGAGCAGGTGCAGGACGCCCTCGACCTCGGTGGCCTGGTGAACGAGGAGAACAAGGACCTCGACAAGTGCACGAACGGCGCGACCGAGCTGGAGTCCTGCGGGACGGCGCCCTCCATCAAGGGGATCCAGCAGTGGCTCAACACCCCGGACGGGGAGGCGATCGACCTGAAGGACCTGCGCGGACAGGTGGTCCTCATCGACTTCTGGGCGTACTCCTGCATCAACTGCCAGCGCTCCATCCCGCACGTCGTGGCCTGGGACGAGGCCTACCGGGACGCGGGGCTGCAGGTGATCGGCATCCACTCGCCCGAGTACGCGTTCGAGAAGGATCCGGGGAACGTCGCGGCGGGCGCGCGCGACTTCGGCATCGAGTACCCGGTCGCTCTCGACAACACCCTCTCCACCTGGACCAACTACCGCAACCGGTACTGGCCCGCGCACTACCTCATCGATGCGGAGGGGACCGTCCGCCACATCTCCTTCGGCGAGGGCAACTACGCCGCGACGGAGGCGATGATCCGGGAGCTGCTGCAGGACGCCGACCCCGACGTCGAGCTGCCCGCCGCCACGGACGTGAAGGACGAGACCCCCGAGGTGGGAGCCACGACCCGGGAGACCTTCCTCGGCTCCTCGAAGGACGTCAACTACGGCGGCGGCGACGAGTACCGCCGCGGCGACGGCAGCTTCCGCTTCCCCGATGACCAGCCCGACGACAGCTTCGCGCTGGACGGCGACTGGACCGTGGACACGCAGTACGTCACGCCGACCGCTGAGGACGCGCGGATCCGGCTGCAGTATCGCGCGGCCGAGGTGCGCATGGTCGTCGCGGGGTCGGGCGAGGTTGTGGTCACCGACGCCGACGGGAACGCGCAAACGATCCGGATCGACGGGACGCCACGCTCCTACGGCCTGCTCGAGCAGGACGACATCCTGAAGGGCACGTTCACGCTCGAGGTCCCCACCGGCGTCGAGGTGTATTCGTTCACATTCGGGTGACGTCTGCACGGGAAGAGGGAGGAGATACGGCATGCTTATGGAGATGGTCATCGATGGGATGGACGTCCCCGAGGACGGGACGGCGCCGCAGGATGCTGTCGCCGACCTCCTCGTCCGCGTCGCCTCCGGTGATCAGGCTGCCTTCGCCACGCTGTACGACTCCCTCTCCTCCCGTGTGTTCGGCCTCATCCTGCGCGTCCTCGTGAACCGCGCGCAGAGCGAGGAAGTGCTGCAGGAGGTGTTCCTCGAGATCTGGCAATCCGCTTCCCGGTTCGCTCCGAACAAGGGACAGGGACGAACCTGGGTGATGACCATCGCGCATCGCCGGGCCGTGGATCGGGTGCGGGCTTCGCAGTCGAGTGCGGACCGGGACGTACGCGCGGGCTTCAAGGACCTCGGCGTCGCGCACGACAGCGTGGCGGAACGGGTGGAGCTGGGGATCGAGGGAGAGCGGGTCGTCGCGGCGCTGTCGGGGCTTCCGGAGGCGCAGCGGGAGGCGCTCGTCCTCGCCTACTACGGCGGTTACAGTCAGAACGAGATCGCGGCGCTCGTGGGAGCACCGCTGGGCACGATCAAGACACGGATGAGAGACGGGCTGACCCGGCTCCGCACGGCGATGGGGGTGACGGCATGAACGAGAAGGACTTCGCGGAACTCGCAGCAGGGGCCGCGCTCCACGCGCTCTCGGCGGACGACGAGCGCCGGTACCGCCGTGCCCTCGCCGAGCACCCGGAGTGGGCGGCGCAGGACGACACCGGCACCGAGACGGCCGCTCTCCTCGCCGACGGCGTGGCCCCGGTCGCTCCGCCCGCCGGCATCCGTGCGGCTCTGCTCGCGCAGATCGCCCAGACTCCGCAGGGCGGCGCCGCGGACTCCTCGTCCGACTCGGGCGAGCCCGACGGACCCGCGGACGAGAGCCCTGCCTCCGGTGCCGCCGCTCCCGCTCCGGCTCGCCGCTGGACCCGGCTCGCTTTCGCGCTCGCCGCATGCCTCGCGCTCCTCGTGGGCGTCGGGATCGGTGCGGTCGCTCTGAACGACCAGCTGAACCGCCCGGCGAGTGTCGTCGCGCTGCAGGAGATCGAATCCGCGGGCGACGCGCAGAAGGCGACGGTCGAGCTCGACGACGGCGCGACGGCGACGGCGCACTGGTCGGGCTCGGTCGGCAAGGCCGTGCTCGTCACGGACGGACTGCCCGAGGTAGCGGACGGCAAGACCTATGAGCTGTGGTTCGTGCGCGGGGAGGATCCCATCGCCGCGGGTGTTTTCGACGTCGACGACGGAGAGGCCACCGCGCTCCTCGAGGGCGAGATGCAGGCGGGCGACGCCATCGCGGTCACGGTCGAGCAGGAGGGCGGATCGCCGTCCGGGCTGCCCACGACCGACCCGGTGATCGTCATCCCGACGGCCTGAGCGTCGGAGGCGGGGCGTACCCTGGAGGGATGCCCGAGCAGCACCACCGCCCCGTGCGTCGTCCGACGAGCGCCTTCGACAACATCGTCGGCGCCCATGATCCCGCCGAGGAGACGCGTGTCGCACACGCCACCGCCTCCGCGTTGCTGACCCGCGTCCGCGAGGACGAGAGCGGGGCGAGCGTCGAGCGGCTGATCGCCTTCACGAGCGAGCACGGCATCGACGAGATCGCGGAGCTGTGGTCGAAGGCGCCGTCGCGCACCCTCCCCGGGTCGCTGTGGCGGATGTACGTGCTCCAGCTCGCGATCCACGGCGATCCGCGCACCGCGGCCCTTCTCTACGACCGGGGACGGGTCGAGCTGCCGTCGGCCGACGCCGTGGTCGCCGGGGCGCCCGTGCCGGCGAGCCCGGACGAGCTCGTCGCGCTCATCGACACGATCCTGCGCGGCGCCTTCCGCGGCGACTTCGCCGTGGCGCTGGAGCGGGCGGCGGCGTTCTGCCGCGTCCAGGCCTCGGGGGCGACGCACACCGCCGACGACTACGAGCCCACGGAGCCTGCCCGGGCGAGCGAGCTCACCACGCGGGCGCTGCGGCTGAGCAGCTATGCCCAGGACCTCGCGGCGTCGGCGGCCCTGTGGCGCACCGGCGCCCTGGCCTGAGTCCGAGCGGGCGGGACGGCGTCCGGACAGAGAAAGACCGGGCCGCAAGAACGCCTCTCGGCGGAAGGCCGCTCGCAGCGGCGAAAATTGGAGCCCGGGGTTATGCGGCCCGGCCACTCCAGTGTAACGCGAGGACGCGGTGGGTATTCCCGGCGGCCTAGGCTCGGTGACATGACCCGTCGCTTCGCCCTCATGATCGATCCCGTCGCCGCCGACGAGCAGCGTGCCGACTACGCCGACACGTTCACGCAGGTGGACGCCGCGGCCCCCGCCCTCAGTGTCGGCGAGCTGAGCACGCAACGGGGCGACGGCGTGTTCGAGTCCATCGGGGTCGTCGACGGACATGCGCAGGAGGTCGTCCCGCATCTGGAACGCCTTGCGCATTCGGCGCGACTCTGCGACCTCCCGGTGCCGAACCAGGAGCAGTGGCGGCGGGCGATCCAGCAGGCCGCCGCACAGCTCGGGGCGGGGGAGTCGGTCATCAAGCTGATCCTCAGTCGCGGCGTCGAGCACGGGCCGACGCCGACCGCCTGGGTCACGGCGGCTCCGGCGGCGGACTTCGCGGCCGTACGGCGGAACGGTGTCAAGGTCGTCACCCTCGACCGCGGATACGACCTCGGCGCAGCGGAACGGGCGCCCTGGCTGCTGCTCGGCGCCAAGACGCTGTCCTACGCCGTGAACATGGCGGCCCTGCGCGAGGCCAAGCGCCGCGGAGCCGACGACGCGATCTTCCTGTCGAGCGACGGCTTCGTGCTGGAGGCTCCGACGGCCTCCCTCATCCTGCGCTTCGGCGACCGCTTCACGACCCCGGCCCCGAATGGCGGGATCCTGCATGGCACCACGCAGCTCAGCGTCTACGACCACCTTCTCGCGCGGGGCTTCGAGGTGGGGTACGACCGCATCCCCGCCGCCGATCTGACGCGGGCCGACGCCGCATGGCTCGTGTCGAGCGTGCGTCTCGCGACCGCCATCACCGCGATCGACGGCACGCCGGTCGCCGTGGACACCTCCCTCACGGACGACCTCAACGCCTACCTCCTCTCCCCGCGCGACTGAGTCCTCCGGCGGGACGGACGGAGACGAGAACGGGCCCGGACGCGAGGCGTCCGGGCCCGAAGACCGAAGAGAGTGCGGGTCAGCCGAAACGGCCGGAGACGTAGTCCTCGGTGGCCTGCACTGACGGGGTGGTGAAGATGCTCGTGGTGTCGTCGTACTCGATGAGTTTTCCGGGCTTGCCGGTGCCGGCGATGTTGAAGAACGCGGTCTTGTCGGAGACCCGGCTCGCCTGCTGCATGTTGTGCGTCACGATGACGATCGTGAACTCGTTCTTGAGCTCGCCGATCAGCTCCTCGATCGCGTAGGTCGAGATGGGGTCGAGGGCGGAGCACGGCTCGTCCATCAACAGCACCTCCGGGGAGACGGCGATCGCGCGGGCGATGCAGAGACGCTGCTGCTGGCCGCCCGAGAGCCCGGAGCCCGGACGGTCGAGGCGGTCCTTGACCTCGTTCCACAGGTTCGCGCCGGTGAGCGACTTCTCGACGAGGTCGTCCTGCTCGCTCTTCGACATGCGCTTGTTGTTGAGCTTCACGCCGGCGAGCACGTTCTCCTTGATCGACATCGTGGGGAACGGGTTCGGCCGCTGGAACACCATGCCGACCTGGCGACGCACGAGCACCGGGTCCACGCCGGCGCCGTAGAGGTCCTTGCCGTCGAGCAGCACCTCGCCCTCGACGCGGGCGCCGGGGATCACCTCGTGCATGCGGTTCAGGGTGCGGAGGAAGGTGGACTTGCCGCAGCCCGACGGGCCGATGAAGGCCGTGACACTGCGCGGCTGGATGTCGAGGGAGACGCCTTCGACCGCGAGGAAGTTGCCGTAGTAGACGTTGAGGTCGTTGACTTCGATGCTCTTGGACACGTGGATTCCTATTCTGAGTGGTCGGGCGCTCAGCGGCCGTTGACTTTCGGGGCGAACAGCTTCGCGATCAGGCGGGCGAGCAGGTTCAGCACCATGACGATGAGGATGAGGGTGAGGGCGGCGGCCCAGGCGCGCGCGACGGCGGCGTCCGGGCTCGTGCCCTGGTTCATGTACTGGTTGTAGGCGAACACCGGGAGGGTCATCATCTGGCCGTCGAAGATGTTCGTGTTGAGGCTCTGCGTGAAGCCGGCGGTGAGCAGCAGCGGGGCGGTCTCGCCGATCACGCGGGAGATGGCGAGCATGACCGAGGTCATGATGCCGGCGATCGAGGTGGGCAGGACGACCTTGAGGATCGTGAGCCACTTCGGCACGCCCAGGGCGTAGGAGGCCTCGCGCAGCTCGTTCGGGACGATCCGGAGCAGCTCCTCGCTGCCGCGCACCACGACAGGCGTCATCAGCACGGCGAGGGCGAGAGCGCCCATGAAGCCCATGGAGATCCCGGGACGGATCAGGAGGGCGAACACCGCGTAGATGAACAGACCGGCGACGATCGAGGGGATGCCCGTCATCACGTCGACGAAGAACGTGATGGCCTTGGCGATCTTGCCGCGGCCGTACTCGACCAGGTAGATCGAGGTCATCAGACCGACCGGGACCGAGATGATCGTGGCCGTCAGCGTGATGAGGACCGTGCCCCAGATGGCGTGCACGATACCGCCGCCTTCACCGACGACGTTGCGCATCGAGTAGGTGAAGAACTCGGCGTCGAAGCGCTCGAGGCCGTTCGCCACCACGGTCCACAGCAGGGAGATCAGCGGCAGCAGGGCGATGAGGAAGGCCGTGGCGACGAGGGCCGTCATCAGGCGGTCGACGGCCTTGCGACGGCTCTCCGCGATCGACGAGATCACCGTGATGATCACCATGTAGAGCAGGATGCCGACGACGACGGTGCCCGCGATGTTGAAGTCGGCGAGCGGGGTGTCCGAGCCGGCGGCGGCGACACCGAAGACGGCGGCGGACACGACGAACGAGACGCCGAGGAGGGCCCACGGAGCCCACTTCGGCAGGCGGCCGGAGGTGAGGGCGGTGGTGCTCGCGGCGGGCGGAGCGCTGGTGAGGGCGGTCATGTCAGTTCGCTCCCGAGAACTCGGCGCGGCGGGCGACGATCCAGCGCGCCAGCGCGTTGACCGCGAAGGTCACGACGAAGAGGATGAGGCCGGTCGCGATCAGGGTGTTCACACCGGTGCCGTGCGCCTCCGGGAAGGCGAGGGCGATGTTCGCGGGGATCGGCGTGGGGTTCGTGGCGGTGAGCACGAGGAAGCTGACGACCGCCGAGGGGGAGAGCACCATCGTCACGGCCATCGTCTCGCCGAGCGCGCGGCCGAGGGCCAGCATCGCCGCCGACACCATGCCGCCGCGCGCGAAGGGGAGCACGGCCATGCGGACCATCTCCCAGCGCGTGGAGCCGAGGGCGAGGGCCGCCTCCTCGTGGAGCTTGGGGGTCTGCAGGAAGACCTCGCGGCAGATGGCGGTCATGATCGGGATGCACATCACGGCGAGGACGAGGGCGGCGGTGAGGATGGTCTTGCCCGTCGCGGAGACCTGGCCGCCGAAGAACGGCACCCACGAGGCGTTCTCGTTGAGCCACACGTAGATCGGCTGGAGCATGGGGGCGAGCACGAGGCCGCCCCAGAGGCCGAACACCACGGAGGGCACCGCGGCGAGCAGGTCGATGATGTAGCCGAGGAACGACGCGAGCCGCCGGTGGGCGTAGTGCGAGATGAAGAGCGCGATGCCGATGGCGATGGGGGCGGCGATCAGCAGGGCGATGAACGAGGCCCAGAGGGTGCCGAAGACGAGCGGCCAGACGTACACCCAGAACGACTCGCCCCGGAGGATGTGGTTGTCGGAGGTGTCGAGCTGGAACGCCGGCAGGCTCTGGATGATGAGGAAGGCGGCGACGAGCGCCAGCACGATCAGGATGATGATGCCGGCGGCCAGCGCCGTGCCGGAGAAGACCCGGTCGCCGAGGCGCTGCTTGGCCTTGATCGGTGTGGGCGGCGCCGGTGTCGGTGCCGGTGCCGTTGTCGGCTCCTGCGCGGTCGTGCTCATGATCTCCCTGTTTCGGGCCGGGTGGAGATGGATCGGGTGCTGACCTGGCGGAGCCCCCGCGCCCGCTCGGGGACGCGGGGGCACCGTCGTCAGTGGATCGGCAGGATCAGCCGACCTGGATGAGGTCGATCGCGGCCTGGACCTGCTCGCGCAGGCCGTCCGAGATCGGGGCGCTGCCGGCGTTCTCGGCGGCGGCGTCCTGGCCCTCGGCGCTCGCGATGTACGTGAAGTACTCCTTCACGAGCTCCGCGACGTTGCTGTCCTCGTACTGCTCGCAGCCGATGAGGTAGCTGACCAGGGCGATCGGGTAGGCGCCGTCCGCAGCAGCGGCCGGGTCGACGTCGAAGACGAGGTCGCCCTCACCACGGCCCTCGGCGAGCGGCGAGCCCTCGACGAGCTTCGCGGCGGCCTCGGCCGAGTAGGAGACGAAGTCCTCGCCGACGCCCACGGCGACCTGGCCGAGGCCGTCCGCCTGGGATGCGTCGAGGAAGCCGATCGCGCCGTTGCCGGCGGTGAGGGCCTGCTTCACGCCCGAGGTGCCCTGAGCGGCCTCGCCACCCTGGATCGGCCACTCGTCGGAGACCTCGTAGGTCCAGACGTCGGGGGCCGTCGCGCTGAGGTACTTGGCGAACGTCTCCTGCGTGCCCGAGGGGTCGGAGCGGTGCACCGGCGAGATCGCCAGGTCGGGGAGCTCGACGCCGTCGTTCAGGGCGGCGATGGCCTCGTCGTTCCAGTTGGTGATCGTGCCGGCGAAGATGCCTGCGATCGTGGCGGCGTCGAGGTTCAGCGTGTCGATGCCCTCGAGGTTGAACGCGACGGCGACGGGGGAGATGTAGAGGGGGACCTCGACGATGTCGTCGGTGGTGCAGGCGCCGAAGCCGCCGGCGGCGAGCTCCTCGTCGTTGAACGCGCGGTCCGAGCCGATGAAGTTGCTGCCGCCCTCGAGGAAGTTCTCGCGGCCGGTGCCCGAGCCGGTGGGCTCGTAGTTGACCGTCACGTCGGGGTTGGCGGTCTGGAAGGCGGCGACCCAGGCCTCCTGGGCTGCGGTCTGCGAGGACGCGCCGGTCGCGTCGATCGTGCCGGAGAGCGTGGACTCCGAGGGCTCTTCGCTGGAGCCGCCGGTTCCGCCTTCGTTCGCGGCACAGCCGGCGAGGGCGAGAGCGGCGACGGCGCCGATGGCGCCGATTCGTGCGATTCGGGAGATCTTCACTGTGGATCCTTCGATCTTGGAGGGGTGGGGCCCGGTGCAGGGCACACAGTGACGCTAGGGGCGACGGTTAACGAGACTCTCCCGCGCAGGTGAACGGCAGGTGAACGACCGGCGACTCTCTGGAGCCGATCCCCGTCACTGCGCGGCCCCCTCCGTTTCGAATCGCCCACTTTGCGCCATCCCCGGCCGAGATGCAGCGAAGTGCGCGATTCGAACGAGGGAGGGTCAGACCTTGGGGGCGTGGGTCTCGATCGAGATGATGCCGGAGCCGGGATTGGTCGCCGAGACGTGCACCACGGAGAACGCGCCGGTCTCCAGGTCGGCGGCGCTGCCGACGTACGAGCCGTGCACGGTGCCGGTCGCGAGGGCGATCTCCGAGAGGAGCGCAGGCAGCACCGGGCCGTGGCTGCAGAGCACGGCGGGCTTGCCGGCGCGGATGCGGCGGCCGACGACGGAGCGGAGATCGGCGACGCCGTCCTCCCAGGCGTCCTGGCTGATCTTCTCGGTGAGGACCGGCTTGCGGTCCAGGGCCTTGGCGAGCGGCGTGACCGTCTGCACGCAGCGCACCGCGTCGCTGGTGACGATCTTGCGCACGCCGAAAGCGCGGAGCGGTCCGACGATGGCCTTGGCCTGGCGCTTCCCGCGGTCGGTGAGCGGCCGGGCCGCGTCCGCCTTGTCCCACTCCGAACGGGGAAGGGCCTTCGCGTGCCGGAGGGCGATCACCGGGAAGGTCCGCAGCACGCCGTCGTCGACGAGGGCCGCGAACGCATCGAGGATCTCGAGGTCGACGGGGTAGCTCAGCGCGGCACGGGCCTTCTTCACGCTGACCCACTCGAGGGCGGCGATCTCGCGGTTGGGCACGAAGGTCGACGCGCGGATCGCGGCGTCCGTCGCCTCGGCAGCCCAGTAGTGCACCACCTTCTGCTTGCGGGACGCGAGGTGATAGCGGCTGATCCCGACCGGCACGCCGAGGGCCACGCGGATGCCGGTCTCCTCGTGCACCTCACGGACGGCGGTCTCCGCGAGCATCTCGCCCGGGTCGACCTTGCCCTTCGGCAGGGTGACGTCGCGGTACTTCGTGCGGTGGATGAGCAGGATCCGCAGCTTGCCGTCGACCAGACGCCAGACGACGGCGCCGGCCGCGTACACGGCCTTGTCCGCCCACTTCGCGTCGGCCGCGGACGGCGGGAGCTGGACCTGCCGCGCCGTCATCGAACCGCCCGTGCCCGACGACGTCGCTGGATCATCCCCATGGTCTTATCCTGCAGGTCGGTGAGCGGCTTGCCGTCGGCATCCACGGCGTGGCGCTCCCACACGCCGTCGCGGCCGAGGTGCCACGACGAGGTCCGGTCATCCATCGCCAGGTCGAAGAAGGCGGTGAGCTCCTTGAGATGCGCGGGGTCGGTGACCCGCACCAGGGCCTCGACGCGCCGATCGAGGTTGCGGTGCATCATGTCGGCGCTGCCGATGTACACCTGCGGGTCGCCATCGTTCTCGAACGTGAAGATGCGCGAGTGCTCGAGGTAGCGGCCGAGGATGCTGCGGACGGTGATGTTGTCGCTGATCCCGTCGAGGTCGGGCCGCAGGCTGCAGATTCCGCGCACCCACACGTCGACCTTCACCCCTGCGGCGCTGGCGCGGTAGAGGGCGTCGATGATCTCCTCGTCGACCATCGAGTTGACCTTGATGCGGATGTGCGCGGGCTTGCCCGACTCGGCGATCCGGCGCTCGGCGTCGATCAGCCGCACGAGGCCCTTGCGGAGGTGGAGCGGGGCGACGAGCAGACGCTTGAACTTCTTCTCGATCGCGTAGCCGCTGAGCTCGTTGAACAGCCGGGTGAGGTCCTTGCCGACCTGGGCATCGGCGGTGAACAGACCGAAGTCCTCGTAGATGCGGCTCGTCTTCGGGTTGTAGTTGCCGGTGCCGACGTGCGAGTAGTGCTGGAGTCTGCCCTCCTCCTCGCGGATCACGAGGGCGAGCTTGCAGTGGGTCTTGAGTCCGACGAGACCGTACACCACGTGCACGCCGGCCTTCTCGAGCTTGCGTGCCCACACGATGTTGTTGGCCTCGTCGAATCGGGCCTTCACCTCGACGAGGGCGAGCACCTGCTTGCCGGCCTCGGCGGCGTCGATGAGGGCCTGCACGACGGGGCTGTCGCCGGACGTCCGGTACAGCGTCTGCTTGATGGCGAGCACGTGCGGGTCGCGGGCGGCCTGCTCCAGGAACGCCTGGACGCTCGTGGTGAAGGACTCGTACGGGTGGTGCACGAGCACGTCGGACTTCCGGATCGCCTTGAAGATGTCCGCACGGGTGTTGGAGCCCGTCGGCTGGAAGGCCACCGCGGTGGTGGGGAGGTGCGGCGGGTACCGCAGATCGGGGCGATCGATGCGCGACAGATCGAAGAGGCCGCGCAGATCGAGCGGCCCGGGGAGGCGGTAGACCTCCTGGTCGGTGATGTCGAGCTCGCGCACGAGGAGGTCCATCGTGACCTCGTCCATGTCGTCGGTGATCTCGAGCCGGATCGGCGGCCCGAACCGGCGGCGCAGCAGCTCGGCCTCCAGCGCCTGGATGAGGTTCTCGCTCTCGTCCTCCTCGATCTCCACGTCCTCGTTGCGGGTGAGGCGGAACGCGTGGTGGTCGAGCACCTCCATGCCGGGGAACAGGTCGCCGAGGTGGTTGGCGATGAGCTCCTCGAGCCGGAGGAAGCGCTTGATCTCGCCCGTCGACGGCACCTCGACGAAGCGCGGCAGCATGGGCGGCACCTTGAGGCGTGCGAACTCCTGGCGGCCGGTCCGCGCATTGCGGATGCGGATGGCGAGGTTCAGGGAGAGCCCGGAGATGTAGGGGAACGGGTGCGCCGGGTCGACCGCCAGCGGCATCAGCACCGGGAAGACCTGTGCGCCGAAGTAGTCGGACAGCGCGCTGCGCTCGTCGTCGGTGAGATCCGACCACTCCGTGATCTCGATGCCGGAGTCGGCGAGGGCGGGGCGGACGAGCTTCGTCCAGGCGTCCGCGTGGCGGAGCTGGAGGGCGTGCGCCTCGCGCGAGATGTCGGCGAGGGCGTCGACGGGGGAGCGTCCGATGTTGGTCGGCACGGCGAGACCGGTCATGATGCGCCGCTTGAGACCGGCCACGCGCACCATGAAGAACTCGTCGAGGTTGCTGGCGAAGATCGCCAGGAAGTTCGCCCGCTCCAGCTCCGGCAGCGACGGGTCCTCCGCGAGTTCGAGCACCCGCTGGTTGAACGCGAGCCAGCTCAGCTCGCGGTCCAGGTAGCGATGGTCGGGGAGCTGCGAGTCCGGCGCCTCGACGGCGTCGTCGAAGTCGTCGTCTTCGGCGTCACCGAGTCCGGCGTCGGCGAGTGCGGGATCGATCATGGGGTACATCTAAGCACCGGCAGGTGTCGGGCGTGTGAACGGCGGTCAGCGCGAGCCGACCAGGCTGTCGTCCTCGTAGACGTTGAAGCGGTACCCGACGTTGCGCACGGTGCCGATGATCTGCTCCTGATCGCCGAGCTTGGCGCGGAGCCGTCGCACGTGCACGTCGACGGTCCTGGTGCCGCCGAAGTAGTCGTACCCCCACACCTCGCTGAGCAGCTGCTCGCGGGTGAACACCCGGGACGGGTGGGTGGCGAGGAAGTGCAGGAGCTGGAACTCCTTGTAGGTGAGGTCCAGCGGCCGCCCGTGGAGCTTGGCCGAGTAGGACTGCTCGTCGATCGTGACGCCGGAGGCCTGCACGCGCGCCGGTTCGGCGACCTCGTCCCGTCGCGCGAGCGCCAGACGCACGCGTGCGTCGATCTCCGCAGGACCGGCCGTCGCCAGCAGGACGTCGTCGATGCCCCACTCGCCCGACAGCGCGCTCATGCCGCCCTCGGTCACCACGAGCAGGAGCGGTGCGTCCTGTCCGGTGGCCCGCAGCAGTCGGCACAGCGACTTCGCCCCGACGAGGTCGTGGCGGCCGTCGACGATCACGATGTCGTACTCCGGGGCATTGATCAGCTGCGCCGGCTCCGCCGGGATCTGCCGCGTGCGATGGCTCAGCAGCTCGAGGGCGGGCAGCACCTGCTCCGAGAGCGGAGCATTGGTCAGAACCAGCACCAGGGCCACGCGCACTCCTCACCGGCGGGGGGATCGACGCCGTGCCGCCATGATAGCGGCCACCGATGCGCAAGAATGGAGACATGTCAGAACCGGCACTCGCGCCCCGCAACGCCTTCACCGGCGTCATCGCGGTCTGGGCGACCGCGTTCGTCGGCAGCATCGTCATCGGGATCTTCGCTCCGGAGGAGTGGCGCATCCCCTGGATGCTGGTCGGCTTCGGGGCGGTGGTGCTGCTGTCCTTCGCCGCGCAGCTCTGGTACGGGCGCACGCAGGGCTTCATCTTCCGCGTCGCGAGCAGCGTGACCGGTGCGCTGCTGCTGATGGGGATCATCTCGGTCGGCTTCGGCCTGGCCGCCCTCATCCCCTCCTGACCCGGATCGCCGGGGGTAAGGTGGAGGTCATGGACATCATGGCGCTCGAAATCTTCTTCATCGGCCTGCTCGGCCTGGCGAGCCTCGCGATCGTTTTCGTGTCGGCCGTGGTGCTGCGCAACCTCTTCCGCGGCCAGCGCTGACGACATGATCGAACTCCCCACCGACCTTCCCGCCGACCTCGCCCCGCTGGCGTGGCTGATCGGCGTGTGGGAGGGGTCCGGGGTGATCGACTACCCGGTCGGCGAGGAGCGTCTGCAGGGCGAGTTCACGCATCGCGTCAGCTTCAGCCACGACGGGGGACCGTTCCTCAACTACGCGGCCACGGCGACCTTCGTCGGTGACGAGGGTGCGCCCGCCGTCCCGCTGACCGCCGAGTCCGGTTTCTGGCGTCTGGCGCGTCCGGCCGCGGCGACCGACGCGGGACCGGCGCTGCTGCCGCCGACGGCGACTCCCGTCACCCGCACGGTCGACGACGTGGAGGCGCTGCGGTCGGACAACGGCGCGTTCCCGCTCGAGGTGTCGCTGGCGCGCTCGGACGGCATGCTCGAGTACTACCTCGGCGAGATCAACGGACCGCGGGTCGACCTCGCGTCGGACGCGATCGTGCGCGGCGCCGGTGCCAAGGACTACGGCTCCGCCTCGCGGATGTACGGACTCGTCGACGGGCACCTGCTGTGGGCGTGGGACATCGCCGCCCTCGGCACACCTCTGCGGGCGCACGCCTCGGCGCGTCTCGCCCGCGTCTGAACGGAGCACACGGTGAGCACCAGCGTCTTCGACGGCGTCCCCGGCGCGACAGCGGGGGAGCGCGGGATCGCCCACTTCGGTGATCCGTTCCGGGAGCAGCGCCGCCTCGCGGCCGGAACGGCGATCGCGCCCCTCGACGACCGGACGGTCATCGAGGTGTCCGGTCCCGAACGCCTCCCCTGGCTCGACTCCATCACGTCGCAGGCGGTGGGTCGCCTGCGCGCGGGGGAGAGCACCGAGCTCCTCGTCCTCGATCCGCAGGGACGGGTGGAGCACGCGGCCGGCGTCCTCGACGACGGCACCTCGACCTGGCTCCTGGCGGATGCCGGCGATGCCGAGGGGCTCGCGACGTGGCTGACGCGGATGAAGTTCCGCACCCAGGCCACGGTCGAGCTGCGCCCCGACCTCGCGCTGCTCGGCTTCGTCGACGGCGGACCCGCGGCCGAGCGCGTGCGCGGCCTCGACTACGTGCGGATCTGGGTCGACCCGTGGCAGCAGGTCGCCGTCGGCGGCCATCAGTACGCCGACGTGGCCGCGCACCCCGGGGCCGACCTCGCCTGGCGGGTCGGCATCGTGCCCGGGACGGCGGCGCGGGCGCTCGCCGCGGAGCTCGATCGGGAGGATGCCGCCGGACTCCTCGCCGCCGAAGCGCTGCGCATCGCCGCCTGGCGCCCGCGGTGGGCGGCCGAGGTGGACGAGCGATCGCTGCCGCACGAGTCGGACTGGCTCCGCAGCGCCGTGCACCTGAACAAGGGCTGCTACCGCGGGCAGGAGACCGTCGCGAAGGTGCACAACCTCGGTCATCCACCGCGGCGGCTCGCACTGCTCCAGCTCGACGGCAGCGACGCCGTGCTTCCGGAACCCGGAGCCCCCGTGTTCGCGGGCGATGACGAGGTCGGGCACGTCACCTCCTCCGCGCGGCATCATGAGGACGGGCCGATCGCCCTCGCCCTCCTGTCCCGTCGCGCCCCGATCGGCGATCTCGTCGTCCGGGCCGAGGGGATCGACATCGCCGCGTCCCAGCAGATCATCGTCCCGGCCGACGCCGGCGCCACCGCGGACATCCCGCGCCTGACGCGGCTGTCCCGCCGACCCACGGCGCCCGATCCCCGCGACGCCGGGCTCTGAGACACCGGACCCTGGTCAGGCCGGTGCCACGGCGTCCCACGGCAGGGTGAGCTCGCCCAGCCGCCACCGGCTCCGTCCGCCCTGCACAGGCCAGCCCTGATCGCGTAGCGCGGTCACCGCGGCGAGGAAGCGCTGCGTGGCCCCGAAGGTCGACAGGGGAGCAGCGCGCTCCCACTCCCGGTCCAGGTCGACGAGCAGGGCGTGGATGCGCTCGCCGGGGACGTTGCGGTGGATGAGGGCCTTGGGCAGCCGCTCCGCCACGATGCTCGGGACCTCGAGCCCGCGGAGGCGGAGGGAGACGGTGAAGCGGAGCGGCATGCCGCCAGGATCGACATCGACCCAGCTCGCCACGCGCCCGATCTCGTCGCAGGTGCCCTCCACCAGGAGCCCGTCCGGCGCGAGGCGGTGCGCCATCGTCTGCCAGGCGGCGGCGACCTCGGCCTCGTCATACTGCCGCAGGACGTTCATCGTCCGGATGACGGCGGGGCGCCGACCGCCGGGGAGTGGTACCTCGAACCCGCCGCGGGCGAAGGAGACGCGGAGGTCGGCGGGGAAGGGCGTGCGGCCGGCCCGGACCTCGGCGAGCTGCTGCTCCGCGGTGGCCACCCGGTCCGGGTCGAGCTCCAGACCGCGCACCTCCGCGTCCGGCCGCACGCGTCGCAGTCGGGCGGCCAGCTCGAACGCGGTCACCCCGCTCGCCCCGAAACCGAGGTCGACGACGAGGGGGTCGGCCGCGCGTCGGAAGGCGGGGGAGGCGGCGATCCACCGGTCGTTCCGACGCAGCCGGTTCGTCCCTGTCGTGCCGCGGGTCGGCCGACCGAGGGGAGATGACGCCATGCGTCCATCCTCCCTCCTCCGCCGCTGTGCCCGCTGCGCGCCCCGGATAAACTGGCGACATGACTGCGAAGCGCACCCTGATCCTGCTCCGCCACGGCCAGAGCGAGTGGAACGAACTGAACCTCTTCACCGGCTGGGTGGATGTCCGCCTGACCGCGCAGGGCAAGAACGAGGCCCGTCGCGGCGGTGAGCTGCTCGCCGAGTTCGGCATCCTGCCCGACGTGCTGCACACGTCCCTGCTGAGCCGGGCGATCCAGACCGCCGACATCGCGCTGGATGCCGCCGACCGGCTGTGGATCCCGGTGAAGCGCTCCTGGCGGCTCAATGAGCGCCACTACGGGGCGCTGCAGGGCAAGGACAAGGCGCAGACGCTCGAGGAGTTCGGTCCGGAGCAGTTCCAGCTGTGGCGCCGCTCGTTCGACGTGCCGCCGCCCCCGCTGGACGACGCGAGCGAGTTCAGCCAGGTGGGCGACGCCCGCTACGAGGGCATCGACGGCGAGGTGCCGCGCACGGAGTCGCTCAAGCTCGTCATCGACCGCCTCCTGCCGTACTGGGACGCGGAGATCGTCCCCGACCTGGAAGCCGGTAAGACCGTCCTCGTGACCGCGCACGGCAACTCGCTGCGCGGCCTCGTCAAGCACCTCGAGGGCATCAGCGACGACGACATCGCCGGCCTGAACATCCCGACCGGCATTCCGCTGGTGTACGAGCTCGACGAGAACAACGCGCCGACCGGTCCCGGCCGGTACCTCGACCCGGAGGCCGCCGCCGCCGGTGCCGCGGCCGTGGCCGCCCAGGGCAAGAAGTAACCGAGCCCCCGGTTTCACGTCGAGACCCCCTGCCGCAGGCGACTGCAGCAGGGGGTCTCGGCGATGAGGCGGGGTCTCGTCAGGCGTGGCCGAGCTGCTCCTGCTGCTCCACCGCGAGGGCGATGTCCTCCTCCTCGACGTGCCAGTCGCCCGTCGCGAGGTAGACGACCTTCTTGGCGACGGCGACCGCGTGGTCCGCGAACCGCTCGTGGTAGCGGCTGGCGAGTGTCGCGTCGACCGTGGCGACGGCCTCGCCCTTCCAGTTGTCGCTCAGCACCTTCTCGAAGACGCTGGCGTGCAGTTCGTCCACGTCGTCATCGGCGTTGCGGATCGCGTCGGCGAACTTCAGATCCTGGGTTCGGAGCAGCTCCGTGAGCGTGCGGGAGATCTCCACGTCCAGCTCGCCCATCTTCACGAACGTGCCCTTCAGGCCCTTCGGGATCGCGCGCTCCGGGAAGCGCAGGCGGGCGAGCTGGGCGATGTGCTCGGACATGTCGCCCATCCGCTCCAGGGACGCGCTGACGCGGAGCGCCGTGACGACGATCCGGAGGTCGCGCGCGACCGGCTGCTGTCGGGCGAGGATCTCGATGGCCTGCTCGTCCAGCGCGACGGCGAGCTCGTCGATCTTCGCGTCGTCGGCGATGACCTCCTCGGCCAGCGCGACGTCGCTCGTGGCGAACGCGCGGGTCGCCTTGTCGATGGAGACCGTGACGAGCTCGGCGATCTCGACGAGGCGGGACTGCAGGTCCTCGAGGGACTGGTGGAAGACTTCGCGCATGGTGGGCGCAACCTTTCATTCGGATCCCGGCTGACGGTCCAGCGCGGGGCGGCGGGGCGTCCGCGGGGAGAGCACTGCGCGCGCGCAGGCCTGAAGCGATTGTCTGCTCCGAAGGTTAACGAACGGTGCCCAGCGAGTGAATAGTACGTCTCCGCTCCCCGGGATGGCGCGGAAACCCGCCGGATCGACGGTGAACGCGCTCTACGCTGGAGTCATGACCCTGCCGCAGCTCGCGCTGTCCTCCCTCGCCATCGGGTTGGCGATCGGGGTGGGCCTCTCGCTCCTCGTCGTCTGGGCGTATCGGGCGCGGGCGCGGGCGGAGGAGGAGACGTCGATGGCGATCCCGCCCGGGATCACCGACGTGCTGCGCAGCATGGACGACGCCGCGTGCGTGGTCGACGTCTCCGGCCTCGTGCTCGCCACGTCGAAAGCCGCCGCACGGTTCGGGATCGAGGTCGGATCGACTCTCGAGAACCCGGAGCTCCGGCAGCTCGTGCGGGGCGTCCGCTCGACGGGGGAGACGGCGACCGAGTCGCTGCGCATCACCCGCGGCGGTCTCAGCCTCGACCCCCGCCTCGTGTCGGCCAGGGCGAGCGCCATCGGCACGCGCCTCGTGCTCCTCATCATCCGCGACGTGACCGAGCAGGAGCGCCTCGACCAGATGCGCCGTGACTTCGTGGCCAACACGAGCCACGAGCTCAAGACGCCCGTCGGTGCCGTGAGCCTGCTCGCCGAGGCCATCGAGTCCGCCGCCGACGACCCCGCCCAGGTGCGGGCGTTCGCGTCGCGGATCTCGGCGGAGGCCGGCCGTCTCGGTCAGCTCACCGGACGCATCATGAGTCTGTCCCGGCTGCAGGCGGAGGACGGGCTGACCGAGGTCGCCCCGGTCTCGATCGACGAAGTCATCGCCTCTTCGATCGAAGCCCACGTCGTGCAGGCCGACTCCGCCGGTGTGGAGCTCGCCCGCGGTGGAGATCGCGGCGTCTGGGTCCGCGGCGACGCGCAGATCCTCATCGAGGCCGTCGGCAACCTCATCGCCAACGCCATCGTCTACTCGCCCCGCGGCTCCCGGGTGGGCGTCGGGGTGAAGGCCGACGACGACGTCGTGGAGATCGCCGTCTCCGACCAGGGCATCGGGATCGCGGAGGCCGACCGCGAGCGCATCTTCGAGCGGTTCTACCGCGCGGACGAGGCCCGCTCCCGGCGCACCGGCGGCACCGGCCTCGGGCTGTCCATCGTCAAGCACGCCACCCAGCGGCACGGAGGAGAGGTGCGGCTGTGGTCGCGCCCGGGCCGCGGGTCCACGTTCACCATCCGCCTGCCCCGGATCGACGCCCCCGCGAACACCGGGCAGGGCAAGAAGAGCAAGAAGAAGCGCGCGCGCAAGGCCGTCCCCGCCACCGGGGCGACGCGCGTCCGAAACGGAGAGACCGCATGACCCGCATCCTTCTCGTCGAAGACGAGCCCGACCTCGCCGACCCGCTCGCCTACCTGCTGCGCCGCGAAGGCTACGAGGTGGAGATCGCCGAGGACGGCCCTGGTGCGCTGACGGCCTTCCGGGAGCGCGGTGCCGACATCGTGCTGCTCGACCTCATGCTGCCCGGCATGCCGGGGACCGAGGTGTGCCGTCAGATCCGGTCCACGTCGGCCGTGCCCATCATCATGCTGACGGCGAAGGACTCCGAGGTCGACATCGTCGTGGGGCTCGAGCTCGGCGCGGACGATTACATCACCAAGCCGTACTCGTCGCGGGAGCTGCTCGCCCGGATGCGGGCGGTGCTGCGGCGGGTGGTGCAGGCGGAGGCCGAGCTCGACGAGCGGGTGCTCGAGGGCGGGCGCGTCTCGCTCGACATCGATCGGCACACGGTGGCGGTGGCCGGCGAGCAGATCAACATGCCGCTGAAGGAGTTCGAGCTGCTGGAGGTGCTGATGCGCAACTCCGGCCGGGTGCTCACGCGCGGCCAGCTCATCGACCGGGTGTGGGGGAGTGACTACTTCGGCGACACCAAGACGCTCGACGTGCACATCAAGCGCATCCGCTCGCGGATCGAGGAGAACCCGAGCGAACCGGTGATGCTGGTGACCGTCCGCGGCCTGGGGTATCGCTTCGAGGGGTGACCGCACACAAGAGAGGCCGGCACCCGTGGGTGCCGGCCTCTCTTGTCTGTCTGCGGACTCAGTCCTGCGGAGCGAGGTCCGAGTAGTACGGCAGGGTGCCGTCGAGGACGGGCACCTGCGTGGTCACACCCGCGGAGTCGCCGGACTGGAAGTGCATCGCGACGGTGGCGCCGGGCATGGTGTCGAGGCCGACGATCTCCACCGGCTCCTGGTCGGCGCCGAGGCTGACCGATCCGCCGGCGGGCACGGTGATCATGAACGGCTCGCCGCCCTCGAGGGAGACCGTCAGGGTGGCGCGGTCCTGCGTCGGGTTGACGACCGCGCCCACGAAGTTCCCGGCCGTGCCGTCTTCGTTCGCGATGATGAGGGCGTTCCGGACGGCGATGGGGCCGTCCTCGTCCGACACGTTCACGCCGTCGGAGGCCGCGTACTCGATCTTCGTCGACTGCGGCGTGATGAACGTGCACCCGGTCGCGCCGAGCAGAACGAGGGCGCTGATGGCGGCAGACGCGACAAGGCGCGATTTCACGGGTCCTCCTGAGGTCCGACGGGATATCCCTCCCCATTCTATGGGTAAGTCGAGGAGCCGCTGGGAACAGGAAGCGCGAACCTTAGCGCATATCCCCTGTGGTATCCTTGAGGTTGCCGAAAGGACATGTTTTTATGCTTTTTGAGGTTGGCGAGACCGTCGTCTATCCGCACCATGGCGCTGCGACCATCATCGAGGTCAAGGAACGCGTCATCAAGGGCGAGACGAAGAAATACCTGAAGCTCAACGTCACGCAGGGCGATCTCATCATCGAGGTCCCGGCCGAGAACGTCGACCTCGTCGGCGTCCGCGACGTGATCGGCAAGGAGGGCCTCGACCACGTGTTCGAGGTGCTGCGCGCGCCGTTCACCGAGGAGCCCACCAACTGGTCGCGCCGGTACAAGGCGAACCTGGAGAAGCTCGCGTCCGGCGATGTCATCAAGGTGAGCGAGGTCGTACGCGACCTCTGGCGCCGCGACCAGGACCGCGGCCTGTCCGCGGGTGAGAAGCGGATGCTGGCCAAGGCTCGGCAGATCCTCATCTCGGAGCTGGCCCTGGCCGAGAAGATCGACGAGGACAAGGCGGGCGCACTGCTCGACGAGGTCCTCGCGTCCTGAGACGTCCTTCACGGAAGGCGGGTGCTGCGGCACCCGCCTTCCGTCGTCTCCGCCGGTAACGTGAAGCTGTGAGCATCCTCCCCGTCCCGCATACCGCGATCATCGTCGTCGCCGCCGGCTCCGGCACCCGTCTCGAGGCCGGAGCGCCCAAGGCGTTCGTCGGCATCGACGGCCGCACCATCCTGCGGCACGCCCTCGACGGCGTCTTCGCGGCGGCGCCCTTGCAGGTCGTGGTCGTCGCGCCCGCAGGCTACGAAGGCGACGCGGAGACGGAGCTGCGGGAGGCCGCCGGCGATCGTGCCGACCTGGGCCGCGTGGTCACCGGAGGGGCGACGCGGCAGGAGTCGGTCGCCGCGGGGCTCGCCGCCCTGTGGGGGGACGTCACGACGGTGCTCGTGCACGACGCGGCGCGCGCCCTCACGCCGCCCGGCGTCATCGACGCGGTGGCGGCGGCCGTGGTCGCCGATGCCGGTGCGGTGCCGAGCCTGCCTGTCGTGGACACGCTCAAGCGCGTCGCGGACGGTCTCGTCGTCGGTGCCGTGGATCGTGCGGAGCTCGCGGCCGCGCAGACTCCGCAGGGCTTCCCGCGCGCGCTGCTGGAAGCGGCGTACGCGGAGGCGACCGCCCGGGGTGCCGAGTACACCGACGACGCCGCGCTCTTCGCCGCGGCCGGGAACACCGTGCGCCTGGTGCCGGGTTCCGAGCGTTCGTTCAAGATCACCACTCCCGCCGACCTGGAGCGCGCCCGCCTCCTCGTCGCGACGTCGTCGGGATCGCCCGCCTCGGCGGCGCGGCCGTCGACTCCCGTCGGGGGCGCACCCCGTGTGGGCATCGGCACGGACGTGCACGCCTTCGGTGGCGACGGGCCGCTGTGGCTGGCCGGGCTGGAATGGCCGGGGGAGCGCGCGCTCTCCGGGCATTCGGACGGGGACGCGGTCGCCCACGCGATCGTCGACGCCCTGCTCGGCGCCGCCGGGCTCGGCGACATCGGCGAGCACTTCGGCACCGCTCACCCGGAGTATGCGGGGGCGCACGCCGATGTCTTCCTCTCCCGCACCGCGGAGCTCCTGGCGGAGGCGGGCTTCGCGATCGGCAACGTGTCGGTGCAGTTCCAGGGCAACCGCCCGCGCTTCAGCGGACGACGCGGGGAGGCCGAGGCTGCTCTGTCGGCGGCGCTCGGGGGCGCTCCGGTGGCCGTGACGGCCACGACGACCGACGGCCTCGGCTTCCCGGGACGGGGCGAGGGGATCGCGGTCACGGCCGTCGCGGTCGTCACCCCGCGACCGGAGCGGAGTCTCTCAGCGCCCGCCGAGTAGGCTTGAGCGGTGACTCTCCGCCTCTACGACACCCGCGCACAGCTGCTGCGCGACTTCGTGCCTCTCGATCCCGAGAACATCACGATGTACGTGTGCGGACCCACCGTGCAGTCCGGCCCGCACATCGGCCACGTCCGCGCGGCCCTGAGCTTCGATCTCCTGCGCCGCTGGCTGACGCACCGCCACGGCCGCGTGACCTTCGTGCGCAACGTCACCGACATCGACGACAAGGTGCTCGCCAACGCCACGGACGCCGAGCCGTGGTGGGCGCTCGCCTACCGGATGGAGCAGGAGTTCGCCGCGGCCTACGCCGGCATCGGCATCCTGCCGCCCACGTACGAGCCGCGGGCGACGGCCTCCGTCCCGCAGATGCAGGAGCTCATCGCGCTGCTCATCGACCGGGGCCACGCGTATCCCGCTCCCGACGGGTCGGGCGACGTGTACTTCGATGTGCGCTCCTGGCCGTCCTACGGCGATCTCACCCATCAGTCGGTGGACGCGATGGAGGCGGCGCAGGACGCCGACCCGCGGGGCAAGCGCAACCCCCAGGACTTCGCCCTGTGGAAGGGGGCCAAGCCCGACGAGCCCGCCGACGCGACCTGGGCGTCGCCGTGGGGGCCGGGGCGTCCGGGCTGGCACATCGAGTGCTCGGCCATGGCGAAGCGGTACCTCGGCGCGGAGTTCGACATCCACGGCGGCGGCCTCGACCTGCGGTTCCCTCATCACGAGAACGAGCTCGCGCAGTCGACGGCCGCGGGTGACGGCTTCGCCCGCTACTGGGTGCACAACGGCCTCGTGACCGTCGAGGGCCAGAAGATGTCGAAATCCCTCGGCAACTTCACCCTCGCGCGGGACGTGCTCGCGGAGCGGGATCCGCTGGTCGTGCGCTACGCCCTCGCCGCCGCGCACTACCGGTCGAGCCTCGACCTCTCGGAATCGTCCTGGGCGGAGGCGGACGCGGCGCTCGGCCGTATCCGCTCCTTCCTCGATCGCGCGCTCCGCGCGGCCGGCGAGGAGATCGGTGCCGAGGACGCGCGGAGCCTGCCCGACGCCTTCGTCGAGGCGATGGACGACGATCTCGGCGTGCCCCAGGCGCTGGCCGTCGTGCACGAGAGCGTGCGGAGCGGGAACTCGGCGCTGGACGCGGGCGACACCGGCACGGCCCTGGACGCGGCGCGGGCGGTGCTCGCCATGACCGGGATCCTCGGTCTGGACCCGCGCACGGGATCGGGCGCCGCCGGGGGCGCGCAGGCAGCGGCGCTGGACGCGCTGGTGCAGGAGATGATCGCGCAGCGCGCCACCGCGCGCGCGGAGAAGGACTGGGCGGCGGCGGATCGCATCCGTGACGCGATCGCCGCCGCAGGAATCACGCTGGAGGACACTCCGGCCGGAACTCATTGGAGTATCGATGGCTAAGCCAGGGCGCCCCGGCGCGAGCAAGGGAAACAAGAAGGGCCCGACCAAGGGCACCGGCGGTCTCGGGCGCAAGGCGCTCGAGGGGCGCGGGCCCACGCCGAAGGCGGAGGACCGCGCGTGGCACCCCGCCGGTAAGCGCAAGGCCGCGGCCGAGCGCTACGCGGCTGCGGGCGGAAAGGGCAAGCCCGGTGGGCGCCCCGCCTCCGGAGGCAATCCGAACCGCAGCGCCCGGTCGAAGGACAACACCACCGACACCGAGACGGTCACCGGGCGCAACTCCGTGCTCGAGGCGCTGCGCGCGAAGATCCCGGCGACGGCGATGTACATCGCGCAGCGCGTCGAGATGGACGACCGCGTCAAGGAGATGCTGTCGATCGCGACCCACCGCGACATCCCGGTGCTCGAGGTCACCCGCCAGGAGCTCGACCGCATGGCCGGCTTCGACGGCGTGCACCAGGGCGTCGCCCTCAAGGTGCCGCCGTACGAGTACGCGCACCCGCAGGACCTCCTGGAGCAGGTCATCGACCGCGGCGAGACGCCGCTGTTCGTCGCCCTCGACGGCATCACGGACCCGCGCAACCTCGGTGCGATCATCCGCTCGACGGCGGCGTTCGGCGGCCACGGCATCATCCTGCCGCAGCGCCGTTCCGCCGGTGTGAACTCCGCGGCGTGGAAGACGAGTGCGGGCGCGGCGGCGCGCATCCCGGTCGCCCTGGCGTCGAACCTCACCACGCAGCTCAAGGAGTTCAAGAAGCAGGGCGTGTTCGTGCTCGGACTCGACGGTGACGGCGACGTCTCGCTGCCCGCGCTGGAGCTGGCGGACCGTCCCGTCGTCATCGTCGTGGGCTCGGAGGGCAAGGGCCTGTCCCGCCTCGTGACCGAGACCTGCGACCAGATCGTCTCCATCCCCATCTCCGCGGCGACCGAGTCGCTGAACGCCGGCATCGCGGCCTCGGTCGCGCTGTACCAGGTCGCGACCGTCCGCGCCGCGGACTGACCGAGAGGAACACGCATGGCCCGCATCATCGTCCTGGGAGGAACCGGCTACGCCGGGCGCCACATCGTCGCGGAGGCGGTGAGCCGCGATCACGCGGTCGTCGCCATCTCGCGCTCGACCCCCGCGGATCCGGTCGCGGGTGCGGCGTACGTGCAGGGGTCCGCGCTCGACCCCGCGACGCTGACCGAGGCGTTCGCGGGTGCGGATGCCGTGGTCTCCGCGCTCTCGCCGCGCGGTGACATGGAGGACCGTGTCCTCGAGGCGCTGACGAACGTGGTCGCGCTGCTCGACGGCACCGAGACCCGGCTCGGGGTCGTGGGCGGCGCGGGCGGCAGCCTCGTCGCGCCCGGTGGCCCCCGACTGTTCGATCAGGGGTTCCCCGAGGAGTACAAGCACGAGGCGCAGGTCGGCATCGACTCGCTCGCGCTCCTGGAGCGCACCGCGGAGAGCCTGGACTGGTTCTTCGTGCACCCGGCCGAGGTCTTCGGGCCGTGGGCCGAGGGGGACCGCACCGGACACTACCGGGACGGTGGTGACGTCCTCGTCCGCGGCGAGGACGGGAAGTCGTACATCTCCGGGGCGGACTTCGCCGTCGCGATCGTCGACGAGATCGAGCAGGGCAACCACCACCGCGAGCGGTTCACGGTCGGCTACTGACGCCGTGCGGCGCGGCGCCGACCGGCGGGCACGGTCTCAGACGAGGTCGCGCCAGTCCACCTCGTCGTCGTCGCCGAGCGCCAGCGTGCCGGTGACGACGGGGAGGCCCATCGTCTCGGTCGGCGGCCCCATGATGGTGGCCTCGTCGCGCCGGTGGCGGAGCACATCGTTGATGTAGCTCGTCAGCACCTCCGCGAGGGCGACAGAGCGTCCCTGCGCCTGCGACAGGTACCAGCGGTGCTCCAGCACCTGGTGGAACACCTCGGCCGGCTCCAGCTTGGCGCGCAGGTCGTAGGGGATCGCGCGGACGACGGGCTCGAAGACGCGCGTGAGCCACTCGTGCGCGTACATCTCCTCGTCCGCCCACTGCTTGGTGGAGCGGGCACGGAACTCGTCGAGGTCGTTGAGGAGCCGCCGGGCCTGGTTCTCCTCGACGTCGAGACCGGTGAGGCGGATGAGTCGGCGCTGGTGGTGCCCGGCGTCGACGACCTTGGGCTGGATCTCCACCACCGTGCCGTC
Organism: Microbacterium paraoxydans; assembly: GCF_019056515.1. Taxonomy (NCBI): domain Bacteria; kingdom Bacillati; phylum Actinomycetota; class Actinomycetes; order Micrococcales; family Microbacteriaceae; genus Microbacterium; species Microbacterium paraoxydans. Next base: position 2,513,019 of record NZ_CP064873.1, on the reverse strand, counting down.
GGCGGTCGTCGACATCGACATCTCGTCGATGTCGAAGCCGAGGGCGTTGAGCCGCTCGACACGTTCCGTGATGCGCCACGTCTCGGCGGCGGAGAAGGACTCCTGCGCGGTGAGCTCGGCCCAGAGGGAGCGGTAGGACGACACGATGCCGTCCGCGATGGCGACGGCGTCGACCCCGTGCTCCAGGCGGCCGCCCGCGGCGAGATCCATGATCTCCCCGGCGATGTTCGTGCGCGCGAGGTCCAGGTCGTAGGCGCGCTGACCGTCGGTGAGGCCCTCTTCGTGCAGCTCGCCGGTCTCCGCGTCGACGAGGTACGCCGCGAAGGCCCCGGCGTCCCGGCGGAACAGCGTGTTCGAGAGCGAGACGTCTCCCCAGTAGAAGCCCACGTTGTGCAGACGCACGAGCAGCAGGGCGAGCGCGTCGACGAGGCGCGTGGCCGTGTCCGGGCGGAGCACCCGGGTGAAGAGGGCCCGGTACGGCATCGAGAAGCGCAGATGTGAGGTGACCAGCGCCGCGGGGAGCGGCGCCCCCGACGAGTCGGTGCGCCCCGCGATCACCGCGACGCGCTCCACGCACGGCACGTCGAGTCGCGACAGGTTGCCGAGCATCTCGTACTCCCGGCGCGCCATCTCGGTCGTCGTCTCCTTCACCGCCACCACGCGCCCGGAGAGATCCGCGAAGCGCACGAGGTGGCGGGAGAGGCCCTTGGGCAGCGAGACGATGTGCTCGGAGGGCCACTTCTCCAGAGGCGTCGACCAGGGCAGAGCGAGCAGACCGGGGTCGACCGTCTTGGCGGTGATCCGGAGGGATTCCTGCATGGGGGCTCCTGAGGGTGCCGGGGAAACGACGCGGCGCGGGCGACCGAAGTCAGCCCGCGCCGCGGTGGAGTGTCCGATCAGGCCGAGACGACCGGCTTGTCGTTCAGGCGGTCGCCCGACTCGAGGTCGAACGCGTGCACGTGACCCGGGTTCGCGGCAAGGGTGACGGTCTCCCCGGCGTTCGGGTGGTTGCGGCCGTCGACGCGGGCGACGAGGTCGGTGCGCTTGCCGTTGATCTCCGTGTGGCCGTAGAGGTAGCCGTCGGCGCCGAGCTCCTCGACGAGGTCGACGACGACCGAGAGGCCGCGACCGTCGGCCGGGCCGACCGTGATGTCCTCGGGGCGGACGCCGACCGTGACCTGCGAGCCCGACGCGCGGCCGACCGTGTCGCGGTCCAGCGGCACGACCTCGGTGCCGAACTGCACGCCGCCGTCGGCGAGGTCGGCGCTGAACAGGTTCATCGCGGGGGAGCCGATGAAGCCGGCCACGAACACGTTGTTCGGCTTCTCGTACAGGTCGCGCGGGGAGCCGACCTGCTGGAGCAGACCGTCCTTGAGCACGGCGATGCGGTCACCCATCGTGAGCGCCTCGGTCTGGTCGTGCGTGACGTAGACCGTGGTGACGCCGAGACGACGCTGCAGCGACGCGATCTGCGTGCGGGTCTGGACGCGGAGCTTGGCGTCGAGGTTCGACAGCGGCTCGTCCATGAGGAAGACCTGGGGCTGACGCACGATGGCGCGACCCATGGCGACACGCTGACGCTGACCACCGGAGAGGGCCTTCGGCTTGCGGGTGAGGTACTGCTCCAGGTCGAGGAGCTTCGCGGCCTCGAGGACGCGCGCGGCGCGCTCCTCCTTGCCGACGCCGGCGATCTTGAGCGCGAAGCCCATGTTCTCCGCGACGGTCATGTGCGGGTACAGCGCGTAGTTCTGGAACACCATCGCGATGTCGCGGTCCTTCGGCGGCACGTCGGTGACGTCGCGGTCACCGATGAGGATGCGGCCGGAGTTGACCTCTTCGAGGCCGGCGAGCATGCGGAGGGAGGTGGACTTACCGCAACCGGAGGGACCGACCAGGACGAGGAACTCGCCGTCTCCCACCTCGAGGTTGAGCTTGTCGACAGCCGGACGGGTGCCGCCGGGGTACAGGCGGGTGGCCTCGTCGAAAGTCACAGATGCCATCGTGTTTCTCCTTCACCGGCAGGTACGTGCCGGACGATCCGTAGTGAATGAAGCGGCGGAGCGACCCGCCGTGACCCTCCATCGGGTCGGGATCAGTATGGCACGAACGGCCGCACCTGGGTATTTCTCAGCCTCACTGGTTAGCATCGAACCCGGCCGTGCGCAGCGGCGATCACCGCCCGACGGTGGTCGGGGCCAACCCGGACCCCCTGAGACTCAAGAGGAACGATGTCGAGCGACGAAACGCCGAACGTCCCCGCCCCTCGCACTTCGCGCGAGGCCGTGCGGGAGAAGGCACAGAAGGTGCACGCCCAGCAGTCGCGGGCGCGTCTCATGCGACGGATCATCATCGGTGCGGTCGCGATCATCGCGGTCGGTGCGATCGGGACCGCCGTGACGCTCGCCGTGACCTCGCAGACGTCCAAGCCGCAGCTCAGCCCCAGCGGCATGGAGGCGGACGGCGTCGTGGTGACGGACATCGCCTCCGCCGCGATCGCCGGCACCGCGTCCCCCACACCGGACCCCGAGCCCAGTGAGGCCGGCGCCAGCGAAACGCCGTCGCCCGAGCCGTCCGCGGCCGGCGCCGTCGAGGTGCACGTCTACGTCGACTACCTCTCGCCCGACGCGGGCAAGTTCGAGCGCGCCAACGCCCGTCTGCTCGCGCAGTGGATCGAGGACGGCGCCGCGACCGTCAGCTACCACCCGGTCGCTCTGCTCACCGCCAGCTCCAACGGCACGAAGTACTCGCTGCGTTCCGCCGCAGCTGCCGCCTGCGTGGCGACGCACTCGCCGGACCAGTTCTACGCGTTCAACCACGACCTCCTCGACGACCAGCCCGACGTGGGCAGCGACGGGATGTCCGACGAGGAGCTCGCCAACCTCGCGGGTGCCGTCGGCGTGGACAACGCCAAGACCGTGCGCTCCTGCATCCAGGACGGCGACTACGTCAGCTGGGCGAAGGAGGCGACGACCCGCGCGCTCGAGGGGCCGCTCCCCGGCTCCGACGACCTCGTGCTCACCGCCGCCCCGATGATCGTCGTGAACGGCGAGGCGTACGTCGGCGCGCTGGACGACCCGCAGGAGCTGTCGACGTTCGTCATGTCCGTCGCCAGCGAGGCCTACTACGAGTCGACGTCTCCGACGCCCACCCCGACCGCCACCTCGGCGCCGGCGAAGTAGTCCGTCGAGCGTCCCGGCCATCGCTAAGCTGTGATGGCATCCGCCGACTTGGCGCAATTGGTAGCGCACCGTACTTGTAATACGGGGGTTACGGGTTCGAGTCCCGTAGTCGGCTCTCTCTGACGGACCCCTTCGCGTGATCGCGGCGCCTCTGCGTGTGCGTTGTCGCACGCCCGCATATCGCGTATCACTTCGGAGGGTGTTATGTTACTGGGGTGCAGGTGGTCGGCACCCCGCCCCGGCCACCTGCGCATCCTTTCGCGTCACCGCGGGAATGTTCGCGCCGCTCGTCGCGGTTGTCTCGGACATGACCCGCATCGGCTCCAGTGACCTCGACGTCTTCCCCCTCGCCCTCGGCGGCAACGTGTTCGGCTGGACGGCCGACCGTGACGCCTCCTTCGCCGTCCTCGACGCCTTCGTCGACGGGGGTGGCGACTTCATCGACACGGCGGACTCCTACAGTGCGTGGGTTCCCGGCAACGAGGGTGGCGAGAGCGAGACGATCATCGGGGCGTGGCTCGCGGCGCGGAAGCCCCAGGGCGTCGTCGTCGCGACCAAGGTCAGCCAGCACCCCGCCTTCCGCGGTCTCTCGGCGGGGAACGTGCGCCGCGCGGCGGAGGCGTCGCTCGCTCGCCTCGGCGTCGACGAGATCGACCTCTACTACGCCCACTTCGATGACGAGTCCGTGCCGCTGGAGGAGACGGTCGAGGCGTTCGGCGCCCTCGTCACGGACGGGCTCGTGCGGCACGTGGCGGTGTCGAACTACACCGCCGACCGCATCCGGCAGTGGATCGACATCGCGGACCGCCTCGGCGTCGCGCGACCGGTCGCCGTCCAGCCGCACTACAACCTCGTGCACCGCAATGACGTCGAGGACACCATCATCCCCGTCGCCGAGGAGTTTGGGCTGAGCCTCGTGCCGTACTACGCGCTGGCGAGCGGCTTCCTCACCGGCAAGTACCGCTCGACGGACGCCGGGGGAGAGGGGTCTCCGCGGGCCGCCGGCGCTGCGAAGTACGCCACCGAGGCGGGACTTCGGATCATCGACGCGCTCGACGAGATCGGCGGAGCGCACGGCGCCTCGGTCGCCGCGACGGCCCTGGCCTGGCTGCGTGCGCAGCCGACCGTGGTCGCGCCCATCGCGAGTGCCCGGACGGTGGATCAGGTGCCGGATCTGCTCGCCGGAGCGCGGCTGGAGCTGTCGACCGACGAGGTCGAGCGCCTGAACCGCGTGTCGGCCTGGACGCCGCCGCAGGGCTGACCCGCTCTCACCGACCGACGAGGCCGAGCCGGTGCGCGAGGATCACGGCATGGATCCGGTCCCGCGCCCCGAGCTTCGCCAGGATCCGCCCGACGTGCGTCTTCACCGTGGACTCGCCGACGTAGAGCGACGCCGCGATCTCGGCGTTCGTGAGACCCTGGCCGATCGCGACGAACACCTCGCGCTCGCGTTCGGTCAGGGAGCGGTACCCGGCGTCGTCGACCTCGTCGAGAGCGTTGGCTCCGAGCTGCGAGCCGACATGCTCCAACAGCACGCGGGTCACCCGCGGAGCCAGCGCGGCGTCTCCACGATGGACGGCACGGACGGCGGAGAGCATCTCCTGGCGCTGGGCGTCTTTCAGGAGGAACCCGCTGGCACCGGCCCGGATCGCGCCGAAGGCGTACTCGTCCAGATCGAAGGTCGTGAGGACGAGCACCTTCGTGTCGGGATGCGCGCCGACGATGGCGGTCGTCGCCGCGATCCCGTCGAGCTCCGGCATCCGGATGTCCATGAGCACGAGGTCGGGGGCGAGTGCGGCGCTCTGCGCGATCGCCGCCTTCCCGTCGGCGGCCTCCCCGATGACGACGATGTCGGGTTCCGCCTCGAGGACCATGCGGAACCCCAGGCGGATCAGCTCCTGGTCGTCGACCAGGAGCACGCGGATGGGTGATGTCATCTGTTCTCCTCCTCTGTCGGCAGCACGGCGCGAAGGATCCATCGGCCCGCACCGTCCGGCCGCGACTCCAGTGTGCCGTGGACGTGGGCGGCGCGTTCCTGGAGACCCCGGAGACCGAAGCCTCCCTCGCCCGGAGAGCCCGCGACGCCGTCGTTGACGATCTCGACGACCACGGAAGCGGGCGTGTACTCGAGTCGCACGGATGCGGCGGTCGCGGTCGGCGCGTGCCGCATCGCGTTCGTCAGCCCCTCCTGCACGATCCGGCCGAGCGCGTGGGCGACGTCGGACGAGACGTCCGCGTGGCCGGTGGTGGCGAGGGTCACCGGATACCCGGTCCGCTGCGCGGCCGCGACGGTCTCCTGCGGGGATGCGGGCGAGACCGGCGCGAGGAGGAGCGGGGCGTCGTCGTCCCGAAGCACCCCGAGCATCGCCCGCATCTGGGTGAGCGCGCTGCGGGCGGTGTCCGCCGCAGAGGTGGCCGCCGCGCGCGCCTGTTCGCGGTCCGGGGTGGCGGCCGCTCCCTCGGACAGCGCCACGACCACGGTCAGGGAGTGCGACACGATGTCGTGCATCTCGCGTGCGATCCGCGCCCGCTCAGCCGCAGCGGCGAGCTGCGCCTGCTGGTCGCGCTCCACGAGGAGCTGCCGGGAGCGGTCGATGACGGCGTCCAGGTAGCGCTTCCGGTTGCCGACGTTCGCGCCGATCAGGGTGCCGATCAGGCCGAGCACGACCGTGCCGAGCAGGGCGTTGACCGCCTCTTGGAGTGTGAAGATGCCGGACCAGAGGAGGAGCCCGGCTCCCGAGGCGCTGGCGGCGACGCCGATGCCGAAAGCTGTCCACGCGGCACGGGTGGAACGGTAGACGGCGAGGGAGTAGCCGGCGAACAGCAGCAGCGGGCTGCTCCCCGGCAGCGCGGTGAACAGGAGGAAGACCTCGAGCAGGATCGCCGCGATCGCCGGGAGCCACGGCTTCCGTCGGCGCCAGAGCAGGGTGGCGGAGGCGGCGACCGCGCAGAGCGGCAGCAGGGCGGCGAGCACGAGCCCGACGTGGCCGCGGTCGGCATCGTCGACGCGCGCGGCGGGTGTGATCGTGAGGACGATGCAGAGCAGGGTGAGCAGGACGTCGGCGAGGACGGGATGGCGCGCCCAGAAACGCCGGAACAGGCCGGGAGGACGAGGGAGCCGCAGCCCCTCGTCCTCCCGGACCGTGTCCGTTCCGCGTCGCTTCGCCGGCACCCGGTCTCCTACGCGTCCCGCGTGCGGAGGACGGCCCACGCGGCCAGCAGACCGCCGACCACCCAGCAGCCGAGGGTGAGGAAGGCGACCGGCGCATCCAGCGTCGCCGTGTCACCGGGCAGGATCGCGCTCTGCGCGGCGGCGACGGGGAGGTAAGCGGAGGCGTCGATCACCCAGGCCCAGGCCTCTCCCGCCATCGCGAAGAAGCTCGCGACGATCGGCAGGACGAACAGCAGACCGACCGTCGCCGCGATCGCTCCGGCACCCGAGCGCAGGATGAAGCCGAAGGCCACGCCGATCAGCGCGAAGACGGCCATGGCGAGGGAGGCGACCACGATCGGCAGGACGGAGGCCGCGGGGTCCGACCAGTCGATGCGCTGCTCCCGTCCTGCGACCACGGCGGACACGGCGGCCGCCGCGGCGCCGAAGATGACCAGCGACGACAGGAACAGGAAGCCCGCGAGCACGAGGGCCTTCGCCAGCAGCACGGACCCGCGGATCGGGTCGGCGGTCAGCGTCGAGCGGATCATGCCCGTGGAGTACTCGCCGGTGACCGAGATCGCCCCGATGATGCCGGCGAGCAGCATCGTGAACTGGATCGGCATGACGACGGCCTGGATCGGGTCGAACCCGGGGGCATCGATCGCCTGGGCGATGAGGACGGCGATGCCGATCGTCAGCACGGCGGCGATCGCGATGGACCACCACGTCGACCGGAGGGTGATGAGCTTGATCGCCTCGCCGCGCACGGCGCGTGCGAAGGTGAGGCGCCGACCCGAGTCGACGGCAGGGGGCGCGACGGCCGGGGTCGTCACGGCGGGGGCGGCGGTCATGAGAGCTCCTTCGTGCGGTACTCGACGGCGTCGCCGGTGAGGGCGAGGTAGGCCTCTTCGAGGGATCCGGTGGTCGGGGTGAGTTCGTGCAGCGGGATCCCGCGCTCCGCGGCGAGGTCGCCGATGCGGGCTGCCGGGAGCCCCGCGATGTCGAGCAGATCGGGAGCGGCGCTGACGATCTCCACGTCCGGACCGCCCACCGCGGCCACGAGGTCGGTGGGGCGGGGTGTCCGCACGCGCACGCGGTTTGTCGTCCAGGAGCGCACCAGCTCGGCCAGCGGAGCGTCGGCGAGGACCTTGCCCCGTCCCATCACGATGACGTGGTCCGCGGTCTGCGCCATCTCGCTCATGAGGTGACTGGACAGCAGGACCGTCCGGCCCTCGGAGGCGGCATGCCGGACGAACTGGCGCACCCAGCGGACGCCCTCCGGGTCGAGGCCGTTGACCGGCTCGTCGAGGATGAGGGTGTGCGGGTCGCCGAGCAGTGCGGAGGCGATCCCGAGGCGCTGCCCCATGCCGAGGGAGAACTTCCCGGCGCGCTTGCGGGCGACCGCGCCGATGCCGGCGAGCTCGATGACCTCGTCGACGCGCGACGTCGGGATGCCGTGCGTGGCGGCCATGGCCCGGAGGTGGTCGCGTGCGGTCCGTCCGGTGTGCACGGCCTTGGCATCGAGGAGCACGCCGACCTCGGTGAGGGGCGCCCGGAGCTTGCGATACTCCTGGCCGGCGACGGTCGCCCGGCCGGCCGACGGACGGTCCAGCCCGACGATCATGCGCATGGTCGTCGACTTCCCTGCGCCGTTCGGTCCGAGGAAGCCGGTGACGGTCCCCGGCTGCACGGTGAAGGACACGCCGTCGACGGCGGTCTTGTCCCCGAATCTCTTGGTGAGGCCTTCTGCGGTGATCATGGTCCCCACGCTACGGACCGTCGGGGCGCGGCGCGTCCTCCCGGAGGACGATTCCCCGGTGCGGTGCGATCGTCCTCCGGGAGGACGGCGCCGTGGAGGACAGGTGCCGGCGGAGGCTCCGATAGTGTCGAGAGGTGACTCCCGCCCGCCGCCTCCCCGCCCCTCTGGCGCTCGGGGGAGCCGTCGCGATCGGGGTCATGACCGCGATCCAGGCGCGCATCAACGGGGTCCTGGGCGTGCGCGTCGACAACGGCATCGTCGCCGGCTTCCTGTCCTTCGCGGTGGGGCTCGTGGCCCTCGCCGTCGTCATCTCCTTCCTGCCTTCAGCGCGCGGTGGCGCTGCGCGCCTCGGCCGCGGCATCCGCGACCGGAGCATCCCGTTCTGGATGCTCCTCGGCGGAGCCTGCGGCGCTCTCACCGTCTCCACCCAGGGGCTGACGGCGGGCATCCTCGGCGTCTCCCTCTTCACGGTGGGTGTCGTGGCAGGGCAGACCCTGCACGGCCTCGTCCTCGACCGCATCGGCTTCGGGCCGGCGGGCGTCGTGGCCGTGACCCCCGGCCGGGTGATGGGCGGCGTGCTCGCGCTCGCCGCGGTGGGGATCTCCCTCTCGGGCGATGTGCTGGCGACCGCCCCGCTGTGGATGCTGGTGCTGCCCTTCGCCGCCGGTGTCGGCATCGCCTGGCAGGCCGCGACGAACGGTCGGCTGGCCCAGCGCGTGCAGTCGCCGATCGCCGCCACCCTGATGAGCTTCATCGCGGGAACCCTGGTCCTGGCGGTCGCCGCCGGCACCAGCGTCGCCGTGCGGGGGTGGCCGGCCGCGCTGCCGACCGAGCCCTGGCTCTACCTCGGCGGCTTCCTCGGTGCGGGCTACATCCTGCTCGGCGCCTTCATCGTCGCGCACACGGGCGTGCTGCTCATGGGGCTGGGATCGGTGCTCGGGCAGCTCGTGACGTCCGTCGTGATCGACCTGCTCTGGCCGGCGCAGGCGGGACCGGCGCTGTGGCAGGTGATCGCGATGGTCATCGTGGCGGTGGGCTCGGTGCTGGTCGCGGTGCCCTGGCGTCGACGCCGGCTCTAGGAGCGGCTCTTCTTCGCGGCCTTCGCGGCCTTCTTCTTCGCCTTCTTCTCCGCCTTCTTGTGGGCCTTCTTCTCGGCCTTCTCGGCCTTCTTCCTCTCGGCCTCCTGCGCTGCCGCCTCGGCTGCCGCGCGCTCCTCCGGAGAGAGCCTCGGCGGCCGGGTGAGAAGCGCGCGGGCGTCGACCGTCTTGCGCCTACCGGGACTCTTGCCCTCGGGCTTCGCGCCGACGTAGAGCCAGCCGAGGAGCTCCTCGTCGGGGCCCAGCCCGTGCATGCGCGCCACGGGCTCTGAGCGCGTGTAGTGTCCGGTGCGCCAGATGACGCCCCACCCCGCCTCATCGAGCAGCAGGCTCAGCACATGCGCGACGCCGGAGGCCACCGCCTCCTGCTCCCAGCGCGGCACTTTCTCGCTCGGACGGTAGCTCGCGACCACCGCGATGAGGAGCGGAGCCCGCAGCGGCTTCGTCGACGGCTCCGCGTCTCCCTGAGCCTCGGCGATCGCGGCACCGAGCGCCTCGCGGTCCGCGCCGCGCAGCTCGATCAGACGCCAGGGGCGCAGCGAGGAATGGTCGGCGACGCGGCCGGCGGCGCCGACGAGCGTCACCAGCTCCTCGCGCCCCGGGGCGGTGTCGCCGACCTTCGACCAGGACTGCCGTGCGCGGACGGCGTCGAGGGCGCTCACGACTCGTCGGGCGTGAAGTTCAGCGCGATCGAGTTCATGCAGTAGCGGTCACCGGTGGGGGTGCCGAAGCCGTCCGGGAAGACGTGGCCGAGGTGCGAACCGCAGGTCGCGCAGCGGACCTCCGTGCGCACCATGCCGAGACTGTCGTCCTCGAGCAGCTCGACCGCATCCGGCCGGACCGACTCGTAGAAGCTCGGCCAGCCGCAGCCCGAGTCGAACTTGGTGCCGCTCTTGAAGAGCTCCGCACCGCAGGCGCCGCAGGTGTAGAGGCCGGCGCGCTCCTCGTCGAGCAGCTCACCCGTCCAGGCGCGCTCGGTCGCCGCCTGGCGCAGCACGGCGTACTGCTCTTCGCCGAGCTCGTCGCGCCACTCGTCTTCGGTCTTGTTCACGCTGTAGGGCATCGTGTCCTCCTGAGTCCTCTCCATTCTCTCTCGTGCGGAGCGCCGGTGGCGCTTCGCGTCAGAATGGACGCATGACCGACGCCGTGCAGGAGCGCTATGCCCGATTCGCGGCGACGGAGGCTCCTGGGCGCAGCGCGCTGTACGCGGAGTGGGCGGCCGGGATCGCCGCCGACCCGGCGATCAGGGAGCTTCTGCGACGGATCCCGCCGACCCGACGCCAGCCGCCCCTCGTCTTCGCCGTGTCCCGCCTGCTCGGCGCCGGTCACGGACCGTACCGGGAGTGGCGTGAGTTCGTCCTCGCGCAGGCCGACCGGCTCGTCGCCGAGTGCACCCGGCGCGCCTTGCAGACCAACGAACCTCTGCGGACCGCCGCTCTGCTGCCCGTGCTCTCCGAGATCGACGGGCCGATCGCACTGCTGGAGATCGGCGCCGCGGCGGGCCTGTGCCTCTACCCCGATCGCTACTCGTTCCGCTTCACCGACGGAGAAGGACGCGTCCGCCGCGCCCTCGATCCGCTCGACGGCCCCTCGACGGTGCTGCTGGAGAGCACCGTGTCCGGAGACCTGCCGCCGCTGCGCCTGCCCGAGGTCGTGTGGCGCGCGGGTATCGACCTCGCCCCGCTGGACGCGGCGGCCGCCGACGACCGGCGCTGGCTCCGCGCACTCGTGTGGCCGGGGGAGGAGGGGAGGGAGCAGCGCATCACCGCCGCGCTCGACATCGTCGCCGCCGACCCTCCGCTCCTCGTCGCCGGCGACGCGGCCGCCCACCTGGACCATCTGGCGGCGTCGGCTCCGGCGGACGCCACTCTGGTCATCACGACCCCGGGGGTGCTGGTGCACATCCCGCGGGCGGAGCGGTCGGAGCTCATCGCGACGATCGCGGGACTGCCGGCGCACTGGGTCACGATCGACCCTCCCGGCCTCCTCGACGTGTGGGAGCCACCGGTCGCCGCCGAGACCTGGCCGGGCTTCGTCGTCGCGCACGACGGCCGCGTGCGCGCCGCCGCGGATCCGCTCGGCGCGTGGTGGGAGTGGCGCGCCGGGGATCGCCGTCCGACGACCTAATCTGAGGGCATGTCCGCAGACCACCTCACGGAGCGCGATCGCGCGATCCTCGCCCTGGAGGCCGCCTGGCCCCGCCACGGCGGCATGAAGGAGGAGGTCATCCGCAGCAGGCTCGGCATGAGCGCGGCGCGGTACTACCAGCTGCTCGGGCGGCTGATCGACTCCGAGGCCGCGCTCGAGTTCGACCCGATGGTCGTGCGGCGGCTGCGTCGGCTCCGCGACGCCCGCGGCGCCAGACGGGCCGCGCGGATCCCCGACTTCACCGGCTGAGCGGACGCCGACCGCATGGATCGGGCCCGTCGCGGACCGGTTTGCCAGGGACGTGCCGCTAGCATCGAGGGGTGTCCAAGCCCCCCCGTGACCGTTTCGACGAGGTCCCCCGTTCCACCGGACGCGTAGGAGCGCACCGCGCCGAAGCCCCGGGCATGAACGGCTGGGTCGTGCTGCTGTGGTCGTTCGTCGCCGCCCTCGTGCTCATCATCGCCGGCATCTTCGGCGCCCTGGCCGTCATGGGGCGGATCGAGCTGTTCCCCGATGCCGCGCCGTCCGCGGTCGCCACGCCGGAGGAGACCGGGGTGATCGACCCGACCTACTCGGTGCTGATCCTCAACGCGACCCCGGACAACGGCCTCGACGACCAGATGCGCGACACCCTCATCAACGCCGGCTGGGCGGCGGACACGGTGCTCGCCAGCGACAGCGAGAGCGACGACTTCGCCACGACGACCGTCTACTACGTCAGCGCCGAGGACGAGGAGGCGGCCATGGGCCTCGCCGGCGTCATCGGCGGTGCCGAGGTGCAGCAGAGCGACTACTACGCGGGTCAGACCGAGGACGGCCAGAAGCAGCTCACCATCGTGATCGGCGTCGACCGGGCCGCGTCGGTGCCCGAGACTCCCGCGCCCTGACGCCCGTCTCCCTCTCGGATCGCACGGCTTGCACTCGATGGTGTCGAGTGCCAGAATGGCGTTAGCACTCTCTCACTCTGAGTGCTAAACCCACCGTCTACGTCCAGGAGGGACGACAAAACTCATGGCAAAGATCATCGCCTTCGATGAGGAGGCCCGCCGCGGCCTCGAGCGTGGCCTCAACATCCTCGCCGACGCGGTCAAGGTGACCCTCGGCCCGCGTGGTCGCAACGTCGTGCTCGAGAAGAAGTGGGGCGCCCCCACGATCACGAACGACGGTGTCTCCATCGCCAAGGAGATCGAGCTGGACGACCCGTACGAGAAGATCGGTGCGGAGCTCGTCAAGGAGGTCGCCAAGAAGACCGACGACGTCGCCGGTGACGGCACGACGACCGCCACGGTCCTCGCCCAGGCCCTGGTCCGCGAAGGCCTGCGCAACGTCGCGGCCGGTGCCGACCCCATCTCCCTCAAGCGCGGCATCGAGAAGGCCGTCGCCGCGATCACCGAGGAGCTGCTGAGCACGGCGAAGGAGATCGACTCCAAGGAGCAGATCGCCGCGACCGCCTCGATCTCCGCCGCCGACCCCGCGATCGGCGAGCTCATCGCCGAGGCCATCGACAAGGTCGGCAAGGAGGGCGTCGTCACCGTCGAGGAGTCGCAGACCTTCGGCACCGAGCTCGAGCTCACCGAGGGCATGCGCTTCGACAAGGGCTACCTGAACCCGTACTTCGTCACGGACCCGGAGCGCCAGGAAGCCGTCTTCGAGGACCCGTACATCCTCATCGCGAACCAGAAGGTCTCCAACATCAAGGACCTCCTGCCGATCGTCGACAAGGTGATCCAGGACGGCAAGGAGCTCGTCATCATCGCCGAGGACGTCGAGGGCGAGGCTCTCGCGACGCTCGTGCTGAACAAGCTCAAGGGCATCTTCAAGTCGGTCGCCGTCAAGGCTCCCGGCTTCGGCGACCGTCGCAAGGCGCAGCTGCAGGACATCGCGATCCTCACGGGCGGCCAGGTCATCACCGAAGAGGTGGGCCTGAAGCTCGAGAACGCCACGCTCGACCTGCTCGGCCGTGCGCGCAAGGTCATCGTCACCAAGGACGAGACCACGATCGTCGAGGGTGCCGGCGAGGCCGACCAGATCGAGGGTCGCGTCACGCAGATCCGTCGCGAGATCGAGAACACCGACAGCGACTACGACCGCGAGAAGCTGCAGGAGCGCCTGGCGAAGCTCGCCGGTGGCGTGGCCGTCATCAAGGCCGGTGCGGCGACCGAGGTCGAGCTCAAGGAGCGCAAGCACCGCATCGAGGACGCCGTCCGCAACGCGAAGGCAGCCGTCGAGGAGGGCATCGTCCCCGGTGGTGGCGTCGCGCTCATCCAGTCCGGCACGAAGGCGCTCGACGCTCTCTCGCTCGAGGGCGACGAGGCGACTGGTGCGAACATCGTGCGCGTCGCGATCGAGGCTCCGCTGAAGCAGATCGCGCTGAACGCTGGTCTCGAGCCGGGCGTCGTCGCCAACAAGGTCTCCGAGCTCCCCGCGGGCCAGGGCCTGAACGCCGCCAGCGGCGAGTACGGCGACATGTTCGCACAGGGCATCATCGACCCGGCGAAGGTCACGCGTTCCGCGCTGCAGAACGCCGCGTCGATCGCCGGCCTGTTCCTCACGACCGAGGCCGTCGTCGCCGACAAGCCCGAGAAGGCTGCTGCTCCCGCGGGTGACCCCACGGGCGGCATGGACTTCTGATCCTCTGAGAGGTTCAGAGACCCCGTCTCACACAGAAAGCCCCCGGCTCCGGCCGGGGGCTTTCTGCGTCCCTCAGCGGAAGAGGCTCGCCGAGTACTGATCCGCTTCGGCGTACTGGGTGGCCACGGCGCCGAGCGATGTGCCGATACCGTCCAGGACGAGCTCGACGTGCTGCTGGGCGCCCTGCCACTCCTCGGCGCAGCTCTGGAAGGCGGCCGAGGCCGTGCCGACCCACGCGGTCTGCAGGTTCCGAAGCTGAGACATGAGCGTGGCGGATTCGGCGCGCAGGCGCTCGATGGTGGCGCGGGTCGCGGCTTCTGCCGCGTGGACGGCGTCGGTGTCGACGGTGAAGACGGTCATGGGATCTCCCTTCGAGGAAGCTCCGACGGTACGGGGGCTGCAGCGCCGTCGGAGAGGCGAGACCGCGTCCGGTCCGGAAGCGGGGAGAAGGGACGCGCCGCGAGAGATCTGTGCAGGAGCGAGTGCCTACGGGAGGTCGTCGAGCCGCTCCAGCGGCTGAGTGTCCTCGAGGAGATGCTCCGGGGTCGAGCGCGCGGGGGCGAGCGGGAGCGTGACGGTGAAGGTGGCGCCGCCTCCCGGGCTCTCCGACACCGCGATGTCGCCGTTGAGCGCCTTGAGGATGGAGGCGACGATCGCCAGCCCCAGGCCGGAGCCGCCGGTCTCCCGCGCGCGGGAGGTGTCGGCTCGCCAGAACCGCTCGAAGATCTGCTCCCGGATCTGCGGAGGGACACCCTCGCCGTGGTCGACGATCGAGATGCTCGCGGTGCCCGCCGTGCGGTCGGAGTCCACGACGATCTCGATCGGGCTGTCCTCGGGGGAGAAGCGGCGCGCGTTGCCGAGGAGGTTCGTGACGACCTGACGGACCTTGTTCTCCTCGCCGAGCACGATCGGCGGTGTCCGCACCGGGATGTCGGCGACCTCGGTGAAGTCGATGGCCGGCGGCTGCTCCTGCGGCCGCGCGCGGCGACGAAGGCGCGACAGGGTGGCACGGGGGCGCGGCTTCGGCGCGGGCTCCGGGGCGATGGGCACCACCGAGGTGCGGATGGGTGTGGTCGGGACGTTCTCGAGCGTGCGGTCGATCACGGAGATCGTGCGGCCCGGAGCTGCGGCCCGCACGTCGAGGGCGGCATCGCGCGCGATGGGGCGGAGATCGAGCGGGACGATCTGCGGCTCGCGCTCCTCGTCGAGCCGGGCGAGCGCGAGGAGGTCCTCCACGAGGACGCCCATGCGGATCGCCTCCTTCTCGATGCGCTCCATCGCCCTGGCGGTGTCCTCCTCGCCCTTGATCGCGCCCATGCGATACAGCTCGGCATAGCCGCGGACGCTGACGAGCGGAGTGCGCAGCTCGTGGCTGGCGTCGCCGATGAAGCGTCGCATGTGCTGGACGGTGCGATCGCGCTGGGCCAGGGAGCGATCCACCCGGTCGAGCATCGTGTTGATGGCCGCGTTCAGGCGCCCGACCTCGGTGGTCGGCTCCAGGTCGGTGAGCCGCTGCCGGAAGTCGCCGGCGGCGATCGACATGGCGGTCTGCTCGACCTGCCCGAGCCGGCGGAACGTCAGCGTCACGAGGCCGCGGGTGAGAAGAGCCGCGACGAGGATCGTGATGAGGGCGATGGTGATGTAGATCCCGAAGTACTGGCTGATGATGCGGTCGGCCTCGGCGAGGGGGAGCGCCACCATCTGGATGCTCAGCGGGTCGCCCTCCTGCTGCACGACGGCCGCGGCGGCGTGGTAGACCCGGCCGTCCGTGTCCTCGAGGGCGAGCACCTGATCCTCATTCGCCTGGGCGTCCGACAGGGAGTACTCCGCGGGGAAGACCGGGGCACGACCGGAGGCGCTGGGGGCCGTCGCACGCAGGGCGCCCTCCGCATCGTAGATCGCGAAGGAGAAGTCGCGGGGCTTCTCGTCCCGCGGGGTGTACGTGGTGACGCCGTCGATGGTCGTGGTGTCGAAGTACCGGTCGACGAGGTCGCTGGTCACCAGTGCCGGAAGCTGCGCGTTGATGTTCTCGACCAGGGCGTTCCGCAGCAGCGGCACCGTCCCGATCCCGGCGACGAGGAGACCGAGGGCGAGCACGGCGACCGTGACGCCGGTGACCTTGGCACGGAGGCTGATGCGCCGCCACCAGGCGGTGACCGCATCCGGCTTGTGCGCCATGCGGTCCTCCCTCGTGCGGCGGCGATGCCGTCCGGGGACGGCGGGTGCGGGCTCGACGGTCTCAGACCGTCTTGCCCACCTTGAGCATGTACCCGAAGCCGCGCTTCGTCTGGATCAGCGACTCCTCCGTGTGCGGATCGATCTTGCGACGCAGGTACGAGATGTAGCTCTCGACGATGCCGGCGTCGCCGTTGAAGTCGTACTCCCAGACGTGGTCGAGGATCTGCGCCTTCGACAGCACCCGGTTCGGGTTCAGCATGAGGTAACGGAGGAGCTTGAACTCGGTCGGGCTCAGGTCGATCGGCTCCTTGCCGACGTGCACGTCGTGCGTGTCCTGGTCCATGGAGAGCTCGCCGGCGCGGATGATCGACTCCTCGTCGGCCTGCATCGTGCGGCGGAGGATGGCCTGGGCCCTGGCGACGATCTCGTCCAGGCTGAACGGCTTGGTGACGTAGTCGTCGCCGCCGGCGTTCAGGCCCTCGATCTTGTCCTCCGTGCCGTCCTTGGCCGTGAGGAAGAGGATGGGGGCGGTGAATCCGGCGCCGCGGAGGCGCTTGGTCACGCTGAACCCGTTCATGTCGGGGAGCATGACGTCGAGGATGATGAGGTCCGGCTCCTCCTCGAGGACGGCGGAGATCGTGGCGGCGCCGTTGGCCACCGTCTTCACCTGGAACCCGGCGAAGCTGAGACCCGTGGAAAGCAGGTCGCGGATGTTGGGCTCGTCGTCGACGACCAGGATGCGCGCAGCAGTCATGACCCCATTATGGTGACTTCGGCCATGCGCGGGCTGATTATCCTGCGGAACGGCGTGGATGCGGTCGATCCGTCGGCGGGTGGATGTGCCGCACAGGCGGCCCGGGGGAGGATCGAGGCATGAGTTCGATCGAGGACGCCACCGCCGCCCCCGTCACCCCGTCCGCGCCGTCCCCGGAGGTGTCCGAGCGCGGGCTCGAGTACCACCGTCTGGCGCTCCTCCGCCCGCGCCCCCGGTGGTGGAAGCCGCTGCTCACCGGCCTCCTCGGCATCGCGTTCTACCTCGCGATCCTCGTGCTCGTCGTCGTGCCGCTCGTGGTCGTGTCGGCCCTGGTGCCCGGGTGGGGCGCCGAGCTGCAGATGCTGTTCCGGACCACCGCGTACTTCCAGCTGGACCGTCCGTGGCTCCTCGTGGCGCTCGTGCTCCCGCTCATCCTCATGATCCCCGCCCTGCTCCTCGCCTCGCGGGTCGTTCAAGGGCGAGGCGTCGGGCTCCTGTCGTCGGTCACCGAGCGGCTGCGGATGGACTGGCTCGGTCGGACCCTCGGGCTGGCGTCCGCGGTGTTCGTCGTCTACTTCGCCGTGGTGCTCGGCTGGTCGGCGGCCCTCGGCGATGCGGTGACACCGGACTTCTCCCACCCCGGGCTCCTGCTCATGGTGGTGCTCCTGCTCGTGCTGATCCCGTTCCAGGCCGCCGCGGAGGAGTCGTCTTCCGCGGCTATCTCATGCAGCTCGTCGGGACCTGGCTCCGGCACCCCGCCTTCGCGATCCTGCTGCCGGTGCCGCTGTTCGTGCTGGGGCACGGCTACGACGTGTGGGGTGCGGCGAGCGTCGGCCTCTTCGCCGTCGTCGCCGCCTGGCTCACGTGGCGGACGGGCGGGCTGGAGGCGGCGATCGCGCTGCACATCGTGAACAACCTGATGATCTTCCTGCTCGGCTCCGTCGCCGTGGTCGATGCGAACGCCACCTCGGGGTCGCCGGTGGATCTCCTGGGCTCGGCCGCGGCGATGCTCGTCTTCGCCGTCGTCGCAGACCGCTGGGCGCGCCGGAGAGGGATCACCCGGACCGCGTCGCCCGCCGCCGTCGCCCGCGGAACGCATCTCCTCCCGGGGAGGATGCACGGCTGAGCGCCGCGACCCTGTTCAGGCGGCGATCGCCTCGGCGTCCATGATCGTGTAGCTGTACCCCTGCTCCGCGAGGAACCGCTGCCGGTTCTGCGCGTAGTCCTGGTCGATCGTGTCGCGGGCCACGAGCGTGTAGAAGCTCGCGGTGTGGCCGGACTGCTTGGGGCGGAGCAGCCGCCCGAGCCGCTGGGCCTCCTCCTGCCGGGAGCCGAACGAGCCGGACACCTGGATGGCGACCGACGCCTCGGGGAGGTCGATGGAGAAGTTCGCGACCTTCGACACCACGAGCAGCGAGATGTCGCCCTCTCGGAACGCCCGGTACAGCTCCTCGCGCTCCTCGACCGGGGTGGATCCGGTGATCTGCGGGGCGTCGAGCGCCTGCGAGAGCGCGTCGAGCTGGTCGAGGTACTGGCCGATGACGAGGATCTGCTCGCCCTGGTGGGCCGCGATCAGCTCGCGCACCGCATCGATCTTCGCCGGTGCGGAGGCCGCGAGCCGGTAGCGCTCGTCGTCGGTCGCCGCCGCGTACTCCAGGCGGTCCGCCGGGGGGAGGTCGACCCGCACCTCGAAGCAGGCGGCGGGGGAGATGAACCCCTGCGCCTCGATCTGCTTCCAGGGGGCATCGAAGCGCTTGGGGCCGATGAGACTGAACACGTCGCCCTCGCGGCCGTCCTCGCGGACCAGGGTCGCGGTGAGGCCGATCCGGCGCCGCGCCTGCAGGTCGGCGGTGAGCTTGAACACCGGGGCGGGCAGCAGGTGCACCTCGTCGTAAACGATGAGGCCCCAGTCCAGGGCGTCGAGGAGCGCGAGGTGCGCGTACTCGCCCTTCCGCTTCGCCGTGAGGATCTGGTACGTCGCGATCGTGACGGGCTTGACCTCCTTGGCCTGCCCGGAGTACTCGCCGATCTCCTCGGGCGTGAGGCTGGTGCGCTTGAGCAGCTCGTCCCGCCACTGCCGTGCGGACACGGTGTTCGTCACGAGGATGAGCGTCGTGGTCTTCGTGGCGGCCATGGCCCCCGCGCCGACGATGGTCTTTCCCGCCCCGCAGGGGAGGACCACCACGCCGGAGCCGTCCTTGGAGAAGGCATCGACCGCGTCCTGCTGGTACGGGCGGATGGTCCATCCGTCCTCGGCCAGCTCGATCTCGTGGGGCGTGCCGGGGGTGTAGCCGGCCAGGTCTTCGGCCGGCCAGCCGATCTTCAGCAGCTCCTGCTTGATCTGGCCGCGGGCCCATGCGTCGACGACGAAGGTCTCCGGCGTGGGGTGCCCGATGAGCAGCGGCTGGATGCGCTTGTTGTTCGCGACCTGGGCCAGCACAGCGGGGTCGGTCGAACGCAGGATGAGCACGTCCTCGTCGTCGCGCTCGATGACCAGGCGCCCGTACCGGTTGACCGTCTCGCGCAGGTCGACCGCGACGGAGGGCGGCACGGGGAAGCGCGACCAGCGGTCGAGCGTCTCCAGCATGTCGTCGGCGGTGTGCCCGGCCGCGCGGGCGTTCCACAGACCCAGGCGCGTGATGCGGTAGGTGTGGATGTGCTCGGGGGCGCGCTCCAGCTCGGCGAAGATCGCGAGCTCGTGACGGGCGCTCTCGGCGTCGGCGTGGGCGACC
This sequence comes from Microbacterium paraoxydans, assembly GCF_019056515.1. Taxonomy (NCBI): domain Bacteria; kingdom Bacillati; phylum Actinomycetota; class Actinomycetes; order Micrococcales; family Microbacteriaceae; genus Microbacterium; species Microbacterium paraoxydans. Next base: position 2,493,387 of record NZ_CP064873.1, on the reverse strand, counting down.
TCGAGGAGCACGGTGCGGTCGCTCTGGACGATCAGGGGGCCATCAGACATAGCTGACCAGTCTACCGGCCCCTGGCCGCACGGGGCCTAGGTCGGGACGACGGTCGCGGCGCGGATGCTCGACACCGGCAGGGTGCGCTCGACATCGGCCGCCCTGTCCCTGCCGCGCAGCCGACCACCGCCGATCCCGGTGGCTTCGAGGAGGAGATCCCTGGTGGATCCGTCCGGCATGCCGACCGTCACCCGCAGCACGGCCTTCGCGCGCACCGCCGCCTCCAGCTCCCTGTCCAGCCACGCGGCGTCCGCGTCGGGGCCCTGGTGCTCGCGCAGCCGGGCGATCAGCGGTCCGTAGTCGGGGGCGGGAGCGTGGTCGGGAACGGCGGCCGGATGGCGCGTCCGCACCGCGACGGTGCCGTCGCGATCGACGAGGGTCGCCGGATACCGGGCATCCGTCAGCGCCCAGTACACCGTGTCCTGCCCGACCTTGGTCGTCAGCGAGCCGACGTGCGCGGTGAGTCCGAGAGGGCGGAGCGACTGGTCGACCGCCATGGCCTCGAGGAGGTGCGCATCCGTGCTCTCCACCCGCGTGCGCCCCGTCTCTTCGTCCACGGAGACCCGCACGAGTCCGTGGCGCTGGCCGGTCTGCGCGACGAGGTAGCCGAGGGGCTGGGGGATGCCCGTGAGCGAGAGGCCGCCGAGGAACTCCAGGATCGAGGCCTCGTCCTCTCCCGCGGCGAAGGCGTGCGCCACCGACTCCGCGGTGAACCGGTACGACGAGGCCTGGGAGGCCGACTCCCGGCGGGCCATGGTGCGCAGGCGCACGTCCAGCGCGGGCTGCAGAGGACCGGGGGCGATCGCGGTGAGGTCGTTCTGGAGGAAGATCCGGTCCACCTCCGCGGGCAGGAGCGCGGCGAGGGCGGAGGGGTCGGCCGCCGCTCCGCGCCGCAGGGCCTCGGACCAGGCGGGTTCGGAGCCGTCCTCCGCGACGAGACCGAGGAGCCGGGCGCCTTCGAGCTGCCGCGCCGCGTCTTCCGGCCAGGCCGGGTCCCAGGGGTGGGCGCGGTGCCACTGCGTGAGCGGGAGCCACCCTCCCGACTCCGCGCGCACACCGCGGGGCAGTGCGTCGCGGAAGGCCGTGGCCAGCACGCTCCAGCGTGCGATCGCGGGGGAGCGCAACCACTCCTCTGCGGCGGGCGTCGTGCGCAGCAGTCGATCGCTCGGCGTCGCGAGCCCGGCGCGGACGGCGAGGGCCACCAGAGGATCGACGCTCTCGACGGGGAGGCCGGCGTCGGCGAGCTGGCGTTTCTGCCCCGCGCTCACGGCGCCGCCCATGAGCAGCGCGAAGGGCTGATCCCTGGCGAGGAGGAGGATGTCGGCCACCGCGCCGACGGTGGTGAAGGCGCGTTCGGCGGCGTGTGCGGCCACGGACTCCGTGGAGGCCGGCGCCGCCGTCTCGTCCGGCACCGCGGGGCGGGTCTTCCCGGCGACCGCTTCCGCCACCGGCGGGTGCGGGGTGCCGTCGGGGCGGAGGAGGGCGAGGGCGATCAGGCGCTCCCGCTCGGCGCCGACGACGCTCCCGGAGGCGGCATCGAGAAGCGCCGTGGCCTCGGCGGCGGTCAGAGCGGGCAGCACTCGGGCGATCGAGGACGGCTCCAGCAGCGCCTCCGCGGCGTCGAAGAAGTCCTGCCATCCGGCATCCGGACGGACGCCCCGTGCGCTCAGCAGCGCCGTCAGCTCGTCATCGCTCGCCGCAGCCAGGTGATCGGCCAGCGGGCGTGCGTGCGTGCTCATCGGTGCGGCCTCACCGACGCGACTCTGCGCGGCCCTTCCGCACGAAGCTCATCACCAGCAGCACGATGATCATGACGAATGCGAGCGGCAGACCCCAGTAGGGGATCGCGGCTATCACGGGCCACAGTCCTTCGCCGAAGGCCGCCCGGTCCATGCCCAGCGCCGTGCCGATGATGATGACGAAGAAGCAGATCACCGCCGCCGCGGCGATGCCGAGCGCGGTGAACGCCAGGATGCGGTCGATCCGACGGATGGGGACCTCCGGTCCACGGCTCTGCGTACTCATCCGCCCCAGCCTACTCGCACGCCGGGAAGCCGCTCCGATCCGCCCGTGACCGGTAGGCTGGGGGCACGCGCACGAGCGCGTCCCGTTCTGCATTTCGATCCCAGCGAGGTTCTCCCATGCCCACCGGCAAGGTCAGGTTCTACGACGAAGACAAGGGTTTCGGCTTCATCGCCAGCGATGACGGCCAGGACGTCTTCCTGCACGCCTCCGCGATGCCTGCCGGCACCGCGGTGAAGGCGGGTGCGCGCGTGGAGTTCGGCGTGGCCGACGGCAAGCGCGGCCTCCAGGCGCTGTCGGTGCGCGTGCTCGAAGCGCCGCCCAGCCTGGCGAAGGCGAAGCGCAAGCCCGCCGACGACATGGCCATCATCATCGAGGATCTCGTGAAGCTCCTCGACGGCATCGGCGGCGATCTGCGCCGCGGCCGCTACCCCTCCTCCAGCCACGGTCGCAAGATCGCGGCCGTCCTGCGCAAGGTCGCCGATGACCTCGAAGCCTGACGCCGACGCGCGTCTCGTCGAGGCGCACGACCTCGCGCTCTCCGCTCTGCGCGAGATCACACCTGCCGCCACGATCGGCCCGGCTGCCGGGTTCATCCCGGAGGACGACGGATCCGTCTCCCTCCGCTTCGAGAACCGGCTCCCCGGCTACCCCGGCTGGTACTGGACCGTGACGGTCGCCCGCGTGGACGACGAGGAGCCCACCGTCCTCGAGGTCGAGCTGCTCCCCGGCGACGGCGCGCTGCTCGCTCCGGAATGGGTGCCGTGGGCGGAGCGCCTGGCCGAGTACCGCGCGCACCAGGCCGAGCTGGCCGAGGCGGCGGCCGGCGGCGGAGACGACGAGGCCGACACGGACGACGAGAACGCCGACGGCGAGCTCGACGACGACGGCATCGACGATGACGAGCTCGACGAGGACGGCTCCGACATCCTCCACGCCGGCGACCTCGACGGGGTGGACATCGATGAGCTCGACGACTCCGAGGACGACGCGTCCGACGAGGACGACGAGCCCGAGGACGACGAAGCCGAGGACGACGAGGCAGACGGCTCTGAGGACGACGACGCCGACGCCCGCGATGCGGACGCCGGCGACGAAGAGGAGTGAGCCGGGCGATCAGCCGCCGAGGTTCTCCTGCACGAAGTCGATGGCACGGATGAGCTGACGCACGTCGTCCGGCTCGATCGAGACGAAGGTCGCCACCCGCAGCTGGTTGCGGCCGAGCTTGCGGTACGGCTCGGTGTCGACGATGCCGTTCGCGCGCAGCGCCTTCGCGATCGCCGCGGCGTCGACGCTGTCGTCGAAGTCGATGGTCGCGACGACGGGCGAGCGGTGCGCCGGATCGCTGACGAAGGGCGTCGCCACGGCCGAGGCCTCGGCCCAGTCGTACAGCACCGAGGAGGACTCGGCCGTACGTGCCGCAGCCCAGCCGAGCCCGCCGTTGTCGAGGATCCAGCGCAGCTGGTCGTCCAGGAGCAGCAGCGTCGTGAGGGCGGGGGTGTTGAGCGTCTGGTTGAGCCGGGAGTTGTCCACCGCCTGCTTCAGGCTCAGGAACTCCGGGATGTACCGCCCGGAGGCGGCGATCCGCTCGATGCGGTCGATCGCGGCGGGGGAGACCGCGGCGAACCAGAGACCGCCGTCGGAGCCGAGGTTCTTCTGCGGGGCGAAGTAGTAGACGTCGGCCTGCGCCATGTCGAGGTCGATGCCGCCCGCGGCGCTCGTCGCGTCGATCACCGTGAGCGCCCCTTCCGCGTGGACGCGCTCGATCGGCGCGGCCACGCCGGTGGAGGTCTCGTTGTGCGGCCAGGCGTACACGTCCACACCCTCGACGAGCTCGGCGGCGCTGCGCGACCCGGGCTCGGCGGAGCGGACGTCGGGAGCCTCCAGCCAGGGAGCGGCGGCGGCCTTGGCGAACTTGCCTCCGAACTCGCCGAACACGAGGTTCTGGCTGCGGCGCTCGATGAGGCCGAAGGCGGCGGCGTCCCAGAACGCGGTCGACCCGCCGTTGCCCAGGATGATCTCGTAGCCCTCCGGCAGACGGAAGAGCGCGGCGAGCTGCTCGCGGACGCTGCCGACGAGGTTCTTCACGGGCGCCTGACGATGCGAGGTCCCCAGGATCGAGGCACCCGTCGTGACGAGCGACTCGAGCTGCGCACCGCGCACCTTCGAGGGGCCGCAGCCGAAGCGGCCGTCAGTGGGCAGGAGGTCACGGGGAATCTCGATCGCCATGGCTAGATTCTAGGGGGATCGCGCCGCCGTTCCTCCCGCCTGCGCCCCGTCCGATGTCGCCGGAGGAATGTAGGCTTGCCTAAGAACTTTCGGAGGGCCACATGACGGATCTGATCGACACCACGGAAATGTATCTCCGCACCATCCTCGAGCTCGAGGAGGAGAACATCGTGCCGCTGCGGGCGCGCATCTCGGAGCGCCTCGGCCACTCCGGTCCCACCGTCTCGCAGACCGTCGGACGAATGGAGCGCGACGGCCTCGTCGTGGTGTCCGAAGACCGCACGCTCGAGCTCACCGACGCCGGACGCCGCAAGGCCGTCGACGTCATGCGCAAGCACCGCCTCGCCGAGCGCCTGCTGTCCGACGTGATCGGGCTGGACTGGGCGTTCGTCCACGAGGAGGCCTGTCGCTGGGAGCACGTGATGAGCGAGCAAGTCGAGCGCCGTCTCGTCGAGCTCCTCGGTCACCCCACCGAGTCGCCGTACGGCAACCCGATCCCGGGACTCGACCAGCTCGGCGACCTTCCCGCCCGCACTTTCGACGAGGGCGTCATCGGCCTCGTGCAGCGGCTGAACGCCGCGGGCGAGCCGGTCGAGGGGACGGTTCGCCGTCTCGCCGAGCCGGCCCAGGTCGACCCCGAGCTCCTGGAGCAGCTGCGTGACGCGGGCGTCGTCCCTGGCGCGCGCGGAGACTTCCGCTTCAACGAGGGCTATGTGCTCATCCAGATGGACGGCAAGGAGGAGGGTCTGGAGCTCCCGGTCGAGCTCGCCTCGCACATCTTCCTCGTCGGCGAGCCCGCCTGATCGGCTCACCGAGGATTGTCAGTTTCCCAGGGTGACATGATCGTTATCTTCCGGTAACCTCGGTCAGGTCCTCAGCGAAGAAGCCCGCTGGGGGCGAACCGCGAAGATCCGCCTTCCGGCTCGTCGTCTTCCCGAGAGGGATGCGCTCGAACCCGAGCAGTGCATCCCTGCCCTGGGGCAGAGAGTGTCGACGAGCCAGCGCCACCCGAGGTGCGAGGGCTCAGGAGGACCACGTTTTGGCCGCAGACATCGAACCGACCGCGAAGACATCTGAAGACCGAGTACCCGCCCGACGCTCCGGCGCCCGGATCGGCGTTCGGAAGATCGCAGCCCCTCTCCGGTCGGTGGCGATCTTCGGTGCCGTCGGCGCCCTCGTCGCCGCCGTCGCGCTCCCCGCCTACGCGGCGTCGAAGCCGACGGATGCCACCGCGCAGACCGTCCAGCAGCTCGCCGCCGTCGACGCGCAGTCGCTGGTCGTCGCCTCGGAGGCCACGGCCGCCCCGCTCGTCCGCGGTGCCTTCAGCGCCACCACGCCCGAGGAGATCGAGAAGAAGAAGGCCGAGGAGGCCGCTGCCGCCGCCGCCCGCGCCGCAGCCGCCGCCGCGTCCGCCTCCACGCCCTCCTCCGGCACGTTCAACACCGCGGGGTACGCGCTCGTGGCTCCGGGCTCGGGCGAGGTCCGCTATCCGCTGCCCCTCGGCTCCTGGAATGTCAGCCGCACCGTGGGCGGCGGTCACAACGGCGCCGACATGCTCGCTCCGGCCGGCACCCCGATCTACGCCGCCGCCTCGGGCGTCGTGCGCGCCTCCGCCGAGAGCATCGGCGGCTACGGCGTCGCGGTCATGCTCGACAGCGTCGTGGGCGGCCAGCGCGTGCAGACCACGTACGGGCACATGCTGTACGGGTCGCGCCAGGTGCAGGCCGGCCAGACGGTCGCTGCCGGTCAGCTGATCGGCTACGTGGGCAGCACCGGACGCTCGACCGCGAACCACCTCCACTTCGAGGTCTGGATCAACGGCGGCCTCGTCGAGCCGATGTCCTGGCTCTCCGTCAACGCCGGCTGAGCGGGACACGTTCTCGGTCATTCACCTCCCGTTTCGCCGCGGTCCGCGCGGGATGGGTTAGCCTGAACCCGTCGTCATACAGGCGGGAGAGGCTGATGGAGCGTACACCGAGCATCCGAACCATGGACGCTCTCGGTCGTCACGTCCTTCGGCATTGCCCGCAGGAATGCCGCGGTCCAGCCGCGCGCGAAAGGCGCCGTCTCTAGACGGCGCCTTTTCTCGTCCCTGCGAACGCTCTTCCTCCTGCACGACGTCGTGTGAGTCGAGAGTGCCGGGAAGCCGTCCCGGCGGATCGAGAGGATGACGAATGCGCACACTGGTCCTGAATGCCGGATACGAGCCGCTGGCGATCGTGTCCTTCAAGAGAGCCCTCGTCCTGGTCATGAACGACAAGGCGACGGTGATCGAACGCGTCGAGGACGACCCCGTCTGGGGCACCCACGGCGTCTACGACCGCCCGGCGGTGATCATCCTCTCCCGCTACGTGCGCGTCCCCACGAGCCGGCGCGTCCCGGTGACCCGCCGCGGCGTGCTGCGACGCGATGGTCATCGCTGCGGATACTGCGGCAAGGCGGCCGCGACGATCGACCACGTCCTGCCGCGTTCGCGCGGCGGCGCGGACTCCTGGGAGAACCTCGTCGCGTGCTGCCTGCGCTGCAACAACCTCAAGAGCAACCGCACCCCGCAGGAGATGCGGTGGCAGCTGCGGTTCACGCCGCGCCCCCCGCACGGCACCGCATGGACGGTGCGCGGGGTGGAGCGCAGCGATCCTCGCTGGGAGCCCTACCTCGCCCTCGCCGCCTGACGGACGGCGCGAGGGCGCGCAGCCCTGGTCCCGTAGACTGGGCTGCGCGCCCTCGTAGCTCAGCAGGATAGAGCAGCCCTCTCCTAAAGGGCAGGTCGCAGGTTCGAATCCTGTCGAGGGCACTCCCGCTTCCGCACGCGTCAGGGCCGGCCGCGCCGCCACAGCTTCGACGGCCACCAGATGGCCTTGCCGATGTCGTAGGCCAGGGCCGGGACGAGCAGCGAGCGCACCACGAAAGTGTCAAGCAGTACTCCGAACGCGACGATGAACGCGAGCTGCACGAGGAAGAGGATCGGGATCACCGACAGCGCCGCGAAGGTCGCCGCCAGGACCAGGCCCGCGGAGGTGATGACGCCGCCGGTGATGGAGAGCCCGCGGAGGATGCCCTCCCTCGTCCCGTGCTGCTTCGACTCCTCCCGCACCCGCGTCATGAGGAAGATGTTGTAGTCGATGCCCAGGGCGACGAGGAAGACGAAGCCGTAGAGCGGGACGGCGGGGTCGGCGCCGGGGAAGTCGAAGACGCCGTTGAACACGAGCGCCGAGACGCCCATGGCGGTGCCGAAGGACAGCACCGTCGTCAGGATCAGCAGCACCGGCGCGAGGATCGAGCGCAGCAGCAGCATGAGGATGATCATGATCACGACGAGGATCACCGGGATGATGAGGTTGCGGTCGTGGATGGACGCGTCGTTCGTGTCGATCGAGGTGGCCGTCACCCCGCCCACCACGGCTCCGAGGTCGTCGAGCTCTCCGCGCAGCTCGCGCACGGTGGAGGCCGCGGCGGCGGAGTCGGCGGCGTCCGTCAGCGTCCCCTGCAGGAGCACCTGACCGTCGACCGTCGTGGGCTCCGGAGCGGGGGTCCCCGGAGGGCCGACGGCCGTGATCCCGTCCGCCGTCACCGGAGCGGACCCGCTCGGGGAATCGGCTGCGGTGACGGTCACCCCGTCGATCCCGTCGCTCGCGAGGAGCACGTCGGCGGCGTCCTGCAGGCGGTCCTCGTCCACGATCACGGAGACCGGGCTCCCCGAGCCGCCGGGGAAGTGCTCGCCGAGCGCGACCTGGCCGTCGCGCGCCTCCGAGGCCCCGAGGACGAGGTCGGACTGCGGCACCCCCTGAGCGTCCAGCTGGGTGACCCCTGCCGCGCCGGCGAGGAGGACGAGCGTGGTCGCGATCCAGATCACGCGGGGACGCTTCTTGATGAGGCCGGACAGTCGCGCCCACAGCCCGGTGGTGCGCATGCCGTGCTCCTCGGCCACGACCTCGGGCTCGAAGCGGGGACGCCGCGGCCAGAAGACCGCGCGCCCGAACAGCAGCAGCAGCGAGGGCAGGAGCGTGAGCGCGGACAGCATCGCGAACACGATGCCGATCGCCGCGACCGGGCCGAGGGTGCTGTTCGACTTCAGGTCGCTGAGCAGCAGGCACAGGAGCCCCGCGATCACGGTGCCCCCGGACGCGACGATCGGCTCGACCGACCCCTTCCACGCGGCGAGGAGCGCGACACCCTTGTCCTGCGCGACCCGCAGCTCCTCCCGGAACCGCGCGACGAACAGCAGCGCGTAGTCGGTGGCGGCGCCGATCACGAGGATGAAGAGGATGCCCTGGGTCTGCCCGCTGAGCAGCAGGATCTCCCACTTCGCCAGCCACCACACGACGAGGAGCGCGACGCACAGGGCGAACAGGCTCGTGGAGAGCACGACGAGCGGCAGCAGGAACGAGCGGTAGACGAGGACGAGGATCACGAGCACGGCGAGCAGGGCGACGCCGAGGAGGAGGCCGTCGATGCCGGCGAAGCCGGCGGCGAGGTCGGCCGTGAAGCCCGCAGGACCGGTGATGTAGACCGTGATGCCGTCCGGCACCGCGGCGCGCAGCTCGTCTCCGAGAGCGGTGGTGGCATCGCTGAGCTCGGCGTCGCCGTCGATCGGGATGAAGGCCTGGACGGCTCGGCCGTCCTCGGACGGAAGCGCCGGGGAGACGTCGTCAGCGACGCCCTCCACGTCGGGCGCGTCGGCCACCGCCTCGGAGATCGCCTCGAGCTCGGACGGCGTCAGCTCCTCCTCCGAGGTGAACACCGCGATCGCCGGGATGGCGTCGCTGTCGGTGAACTCGCCGAGGAGTTGCTGCACGGTCGTGGCGTCCGCGGACTCCGGGAGGTAGGTGGTCTGGTCGTTCGACGACACCTCGTCGACCTTCCCGAACAGCGGACCGCCGAAGGACGCGCCCGCCAGCCACACCAGGATGAGGGCGACGGGCAGGAACACCCGCAGCCAGGAGTGGCGTCGGGTGCGCGCGCGGGTCGGCGGCGTCGGTGCGGGGGCGGGGCGGGACATCGGGGGTCCTTTCGGGAGCGGTGGCGGGGGAGGCGGCGCGGGGGTCAGGAGACCCAGGCGAGGATGAGGATCATCGTGGCGAGGAAGCCGGCGATGTAGTTCAGCGCGATGAACCGGCGCCAGGCGCGGTTCGTGCCGGCCGAGGTCTCGTCGGTGACGTTCCACCACGGCGCGGCGTTGACGATGTAGGGAAGCGCCAGCACGGCGGCGAGCGGTCCGGGCCAGGGGGTCAGCAGCATCGCGGCGCCGGCGATCGTCCAGAGCACGAGGGAGAGCCGGACGGTGGCCCTGGCGCCGATCACGGTCGCGATGGACGAGATGCCGCCCTCGCGATCGGGTCCGATGTCCTGCACGGCGCCGAAGGCATGGGCCGCCATGCCCCAGAGGAAGAAGGCGACGAGGACGAGGACGGTGGTCGTGGTGACGGGGGCTCCGGCGACGGAGAGGCCCACGAGGGCGGGGCTGACGAAGTGGGTGCTCGAGGTCACGGAGTCCAGGAAGGGCCGCTCCTTGAAGCGCAGCACCGGTGCCGAGTAGGCGAGGACGGCGAAGACGCTGACGGCGAGCCACAGCCAGGATGCCGGAGTGCCGACCGCGAACAGGTAGACGAGGAAGGGCACGTTCGTGACCGCCGCTGCCCACAGCGTCGCACGGTGGATCCGCGGGGACAGCAGCGCGCCCTCGATCCCACCCTTGCGGGGGTTGGCCAGATCGGAGGCGTAGTCGAAGACGTCGTTGATGCCGTACATCGCGAGGTTGTACGGGATGAGGAAGTACAGCGTCCCGATCACGAACGTCGCGTCGATCTCCCTGGTGCTCAACAGGTAGGCGGCGGCGAAGGGGAAGGCGGTGTTGATCCAGCTGATCGGTCGGGAGGAGAGGACGACCTGGGCGATGTCGCGGCCGAGGCCCCCGGTGCGGGACGTCTGATCGGTCATGCCTGCTCCTCCGTCCGGGCGGCGGCGCGTGTCCGGGAGCGGCGCCCGCGGAGCGCGGTCCACAGCGCGGGGAGCAGCAGCACCCCGGCCAGCGGGTAGGCGAAGTCCTCGATCGGGGCGAGCCCGATGTGCAGGCCGGCGAGCGGGCCGGGCGCGTAGTGGAAGAGTCCGGTGGCGATCATGACGGTGTCGAACACGGCGGTCAGCACGAGGAGGGCGAGGGCGGTCAGCGCGAGGGCGCCGAGGTGCGGGATGCGGCGCGCGGCGACGCCGAGCGCGACCGCGGCGAGGACAGCGACGGCGAGGAACACGGCGGACAGCTGCAGGTAGGTCATCGCGCCGCTCCTTCCGCCTCGGAAGTGCCGCGGCGGCGCTCCAGGACGCGCACGGCGCCGCCGTAGAGCACCATCGTGCACACGACGAGGAAGACGAGGAAGATCGGCTCTTCGAGAGGGAGTTCGGGAGCCAGGACGATGCCCGTGGCGATCGCCGCCTCACCGCGGAAGAAGATCCCCGCCGCGATACCGGCCACATCCCACACGAGGAAGAAGGCGAGGCCGACGGCGGTGACGACGGCCGCCGCCACGGCATCGCGCCAGAAGAACAGGCGGAACCGCCAGTCCAGCAGCAGCATGCAGCCGAGGGAGACGAGCAGGGCGGCCAGGTAGATCGCGCCCATCATGCCCGCTCCGCGCTCGTCGGGCGTGGGGCCGGCTCCGGCAGCGGACCGGGGGAGTGGTCGCCCCGGATGCGCTTGAGCACGATCTCGGCGCTGATAAGGCACATCGGCACGCCCACACCGGGGGCGGTGGTCGCTCCGGCGTAGTACAGCCCCTGCACGCGCCGGGACGCGTTCTGCGCGCGGAACATCGCGCTCTGCGACAGGATGTGCGCGGGCCCGAGCATCCCGCCCCGCCAGGAGTGGTAGTCGTCGCGGAAGTCGGCCGGCCCCACGGTCTCCCGGACGACGATGCGCTCCCGCAGGTCGGGGATCCCCGCCCACGTCTCGATCAGGTCGATCGCGGCGTCCGCAGCCTTCTCGACAGCCGCGGAGCCGGCGCCGTCGCTTCCCCCGTGCCCGAGATCGACGTCGGCCGGCACCGGCACCAGCACGAAGAGGTTCTCGTACCCGTCCGGCGCGACCTCGGCGTCGGTGGCGCTGGGGCGGCAGACGTAGGTGGACGCCGGGCTGGGGACGGCAGGGGTGCGACCGAAGATCGCGTCGAAGTTCGCATCCCAGTCGTCGGTGAAGAAGAGCGAGTGATGGGGGAGCTCGGGCAGGGCGCCGCGGACGCCGAGCATCACGAGCACGCCGCCGGGCCCGCTCGTGCGCCGCGCCCACCAGGACTCCGGATAGGACTGCAGCGTCGGGGGCAGCAGCGCCGTCTCCGTGTGGTGCAGATCGGCGCCGGAGACCACGATGTCCGCGTCCTCCACGTGCTGGTGGCCGTCGCGGTCCGTCCAGCCGACCCCGGTCGCATGGGTCGCGCCGTCGGCATCCTGGGTGCGGATCCCGGTGACCTCCGCGCCGGTGACGATCCGGGCGCCGGCATCCTGGGCCAGCGCCGCCAATCGCTCGACGACGCGCCAGAAGCCGCCCTGCGGATACAGCACGCCCTGGTCGAGGTCGAGCGCGCTCATCAGGTGGTACATCGCCGGGGCCGTCCGGGGATCGGTGCCGAGGAAGACCGCGGGGTAGCCCAGGATCTGGCGCAGCACCGGGGTCCGGAAGCGGCGGGCGGCGAAGGCCTGGAGGCGCGTGCCGAGCAGCGAGAAGAGCCGAGGGAGCGCGCGCACCACCTCAGGCGCGGCCAGCGTCCTGGTCCGGGTGAACGGGTTGTAGAGGAAGTAGCTCCTTGCCATGGCGCCGGCGTCGTGGGCGGAGGTGAGGTAGGTGTCGAGCGCGGCGGCGGAGCCGGGTTCCATCGACTCGAACAGCGCCGAGACGGCGTCCCGTCCGGCGGGCACCGTCACCGGAGCGTCGCCGGACTCGGGGGAGCGGAAGACGCGGTACCCCGGGTCGAGCAGGGTCAGGTCGAGCTGCTCCTCGGTGCTCGTGCCCATCATCGCGAAGTAGTGGTCGAACACCTCGGGCATCAGGTACCACGAGGGGCCGGAGTCGAATCGGAAGCCGTCGCGCTCGATGGTGCCCGCCCGTCCGCCGACGCGGTCGTTCTTCTCCAGGACCACGACGTCGTGGCCGTCGCGCGCGAGCAGCCCGGCCGTGGCCAGGCCGGCCACGCCCGCGCCGATGATGACGATGCGGCTCATCGGTCCCGCTCCATGCTCGTGACGACGACGGCCCGCGCGGCGAGCAGCGCCTTGATCGGATCCGGCACGCGGACCCGCCGGCGGTACAGCTCCGCGGCCGGCGTCCGCGCGACCTTCCGGGTCAGGGCCGCGAAGAGGGCGAGGGCGCTGCGCACCGCGGCACGGGCGTCCTTCGGGAGCAGCGGGATCGCAGCTCTCGCGTCGGCGAGCTGACGGTGGACGGTGTCGACCCAGGCGTCGCGGTCGGCATCGGTGAGACGAGCTGAGCCGCCGAGGTAGCCGCGCTGCAGGCGGTCGGTGTCGTCGGCCAGATCGCGGAGGAAGTTCACGTTCTGGAACGCGGCTCCCAGCCGCCGAGCCCCGCGCTCGAGGATCTCGAGCTCGGCCGGCGTCCGCGTGGCGTCGCGGAGGAAGACCCGCAGGCACATGAGTCCCACGACCTCCGCCGACCCGTAGACGTACGCGGCATGCGCGTCGGCGTCGTAGGCCGTGAAGCCGGAGTCGCCGGCGATGTCGGCGCGCATCGAGTCGAAGAACGGCCGGGTGAGGTCCTCGCCGATCCCGCACTCGCGCGCCGTCCGCGCGAACGCGTGCAGGATGAGGTCGCTGCTGTAGCCGGTCCGCATCGACCGATGGGTCTCCGCGATGTACGAGTCCAGGGCGGCCGCCTGGGCGCCCGCGTCGAGCCCGGCCTCGGCGGCGACGCCGTCGACGATCTCGTCCGCGATGCGCACCATGGCGTAGATGTTCCGGACGTGCTGACGATGACGTCGCCCGAGGAGGCGGGTGGCCAGGCCGAACGATGTCGAATAGGTGCGGATCACGTCGGAGGTCGCGATCTCGGCGGTGCGGCTGAAGCGGCGCAGCGCCGCGTCGTCGCGATGCTCGGCGGGGGTCGCGGTCATCGGCTGCGGCCCTCGATCCGGTCGGCGAGCGCGAGGACCACGCGTCCTGCATCGGCGGAGAGCGTGCCCGCCTCCTCCGCTTCCGCGAGCACCGTCGAGACGGCGGCGAGCTGCTCCTCCACGAGACCGCGGACGAAGCCCTCCGCGCCGCATTCGCGGAGGCGGTCGCGCATCTCCGCCGCGTCCTCGACGCTCAGGTCGGTGGCTCCGAACCGCAGCTCGATGCTGGGCCAGTGGCTGGTCATCCGCGCGTAGGCGATGATCGCGGTCTCCTTGCCCTCGCGGAGGTCGGAATAGGGGTCCTTGCCATGCGTCTCCGGATCCCCGAACACGCACAGCAGGTCGTCCTGCAGCTGGTAGGCGAGGCCGAGGTGGCCGCCGATCTCGGTCAGCTGTTCCTCGGCTGCCGTCGACGCCCCCGACAGGATGGCCGCCGCGCGGAGGGGGAGGACGAACGAATAGGCGGCCGTCTTCGACGCGCTCGTGGCGAGGATGGTGCGGAGGTCGGCCGCGATGATGCCGTCGCTGAGGGCGACGTCCGAGTGCTCGCCGGCGACGGTCTCGAACACCGTCGTCTCGAGGAGGGCGAGGAGACGCTCCCGTCGCGTGGCGGGGATGTCGGCGCGGGCGAACCCGAGCACGGCACTGGACAGGAGGAGGTCTCCGAGGAGGATGGCGCTCGACCGGCCCCAATGCAGCGCCGCCTCGCCACCGGCATCGGGGCGACGGGAGACGAGGGAGCCGATGAGGTTGGGGCGGCGGCGGCGCGTGAGGTCGCCGTCGATCACGTCGTCGTGCAGGAGGAACGCGAAGTGCAGGAGCTCGACATGAGCGGCCACGTCGATCGCCCGGGCGGTGTCCTCCGCCGTGAGGGGAGCCGTGGTGAGCGCGGACAGGAGGTCCATGAGCATCCGCGGACGCAGGAGCTTCCCGCCGAGAGCGTGCTCGGCCGCGGTGTGCCACAGCGCGGCGAACTCCGCCCCGTAGTGCTCGGCGGCGACCGCGCGCTCGGCGAAGCGTCGTCGCAGCACCGCCTCGATGCGGGTGCCGAGGTCTTCCTCTGTCACTGTGACGGCCATGGCTCAGACCTCTCCGTGTCGTCGGAGGAGCGGGAGCTGCTCCGCGAGCCAGGGGCTGAAGGCGAAGGGGGTGCGGATGACCGCGGCGAGCAGGTCGTCCACGTCGACCCATTCCCACTCCGCCACCTCGTCGGGATTCGCGGCGGGCTGCCCGTCGATCACGGCGACGTGCACCGGGCAGATCTCGTTCTCCACGATGCCGCTCGCGTCCACGGCGCGGTAGCGGTAGTCGGGGAGGGCGAGGCGGATCTCGGTCACCTGGATGCCCAGTTCGTCGGAGCCGCGCCGGCGCACCGCGTCGGTCATGTCCTCGCCGGGCTGCGGGTGCCCGCAGAAGCTGTTGGTCCAGACGCCGGGCCACGTGCGCTTGCCGAGGGCGCGACGGGTGACGAGCAGGCGTCCCTCCCGATCCTGCACGTAGCAGGAGAAGGCGAGGTGGAGGGGCGTGTCGGTCGTGTGGACTTCGCTCTTGGGCAGGATGCCGACGGCAGTCCCGTCTTCGGCGAGGAGTGTGACGTTGTCCATGGCGCCCTCTCGTCGTTTAGCTAACCTGGCGAAATATCAACTTAGCATGAAGCTGTTGGTGTGTAACATGATCGCATGCACTCCGAGCCCCGCACCACCCCGGTCGCCGAGGCGCCGGCGACCGCGGGGCCGGACGACCTGACCCATGGCGCGATCTACGACGTCGAGGCCAGCGATCCGCGCAGCACGCTCATCGACCGCTCCGGCGTCGCGCCGGAGGATCTGCGGCAGATCGCTCGCGTCATGGAGGCGCTCGGCGGATTGCGCGACGCCGAGCAGCGGCTGTCGCAGGCGTCGCGCCGGTACATGCAGCTGAACGAGACCGACATGCGGGCGCTGCACTATCTGATCGTGTGCGCGAATCGGTCGCTGGTGGCGACCCCCAGCGGGATCGCCCATCACCTCGGGGTCTCGACCGCAGCGACGACGAAGCTGCTCGACCGGCTCGAGAAGGGCGGGCACATCCGGCGCTCGCCGCATCCCACAGACCGACGGGCCCTCGCGATCACGATCACTCCGGAGACCAGGCACGCCGCGATGGAGACGGTCGGGCGGCAGCAGGCCAAGCGCTTCTACGCGGCCGCGCGGTTGTCGGCGGCGGAGCGCGATGTGGTGATCCGGTTCCTCCAGGACATGACGGAGGAGATCACCCTGCGTGACGAGCCGTGGGCCGCGCAGGGCGCACACGAAGATCCCGCCCGACCGTGAGGTGGGGCGGGACCGGATCAATGAGCGGCGCGGTACGCGTCCAGGATGGGGGCCGGAACTCGTCCCCGCTCCGAGAGCGTGTACCCGTTCTCCTTCGCCCAGGCGCGGATCGCCGCGACCTCGGGGTTGCGTGAGGGCCGCTTCCGCGACGAGGAGGAGGACGAGGAGCGCCCTCCGCCGGTGGACGCACCGGATCCCGCCCGACGCCCTGCCGTGATGTACGGCTCGAGGGCCTGGCGCAATTCCTCGGCGTGCGCGGAATTCAGATCGATCTCGTAGGAGGTGCCGTTCAGCGAGAAATGCACGGTCTCGCCCTCTCCGACCTCCAGGACGGTGCCGTCGATATCGTCGACCAGCTGGTGCACAATTCGTCTCGCCATGACGGCGACTTTATCGCGGCGGCGGGAATGCGCACAACAAAAGCCGCTCCTTCATGGCGCCGTATGACGCGGTCGCGGAGAATGCCCGATTCAGGGAAGCAGACCCGCGCGACGTGCTTTGGTCACGGCGGCATGCCGCGTCGACGCGTCCAATTTCGACATCGCGGTGCCGAGATAGGCCTTGACGGTGCCTTCCCGCAGACCGAGATGCGCGGCGATCTCCGCATTCGTCGATCCGAGGGCGGCGCACGCGAGCACGTCGGTCTCGCGCGGGGAGAGGTGGATGACGGGAACGGGGCCGGTCGTCGTCGGGAGGTCGTCGCCGGCGAGGGTCAGCAGTCGGCGCTCGACCTGCGCCAGCCGCGCGCGGATGCCGGCGTCGTCGACGGTGGCGGCGATGCTGCGCAGCTCCGCGAAGCTCTCCCGCAACTCCTCGCGCTGGGCCGGCGCGACGGCGGCGGGCGACGGGGACGCGGCCCGCAGACGGCGCTGCACCTCGTCACGGATGCGCAGCTCATCGGCGACGGATTGGGCGACCTGCATCGCCGGTGCCGTCGTCACGCCGCCGATCCTCTCCTCGGCCCAGGCGCCGGCATAGAGCACGCCGCGGGGGCGGCCCTGGACGACGATCGGCAGGGCGAGCAGTGTCCGCAGGCCTTCGCCGAGCACGAAGACGTCGTAGTCGTGGGTGATCTGGCGGGAGGAGCCGTAGTCGCTCGTCATCCGCGGGCGCAGCTCCATCATGGCGCGGCCGCCGAGACCGCGCTCGGGGCGCACGCGGAGCCCGTCGAGAGCGCGGGTGCGGGCCCCGACGATGCTCGTGACACTCACGACGCCCTCTTCGATCAGCCCGCCGAACGCGACGGGGAAGCGCGTGCGCCGCGCGAGCTCGCGCACCGCGTTGGCGACGAGCTCGGCCTCGGATTCGACGGTGATCGGAGAGCTCACGAATACCTACTTTCGGGGGTGACGGCACCGTTCCCCGTTTCGTAGCGTCGACCCTACCACTCGGGCGGCGACAGCCGCGCGTGCAGCGGACATGTGGCAAGGAGGCCCCATGAGCGAACAGGTTCCGCCCCCTCAGAACGGTGCGATCGATTATGTCGCCGTCGAGCAATCCCCTCGATTCCTGCGATTGAAACGGACGCAGCGGTCCTTCATCTTCCCCCTCGCCGCGTTCTTCCTCGTGTGGTATTTCGTCTACGTGCTGCTGGCGGCATTCGCCCGCGATTTCATGGCGCAGCGCGTCTGGGGGGATATCACCGTCGGGCTGCTCTTCGGGCTCGGTCAGTTCGTGACGACATTCGCCATCACGATGGCGTATGTCGCATTCGCTAATAGGAAGCTCGACCCCCTGGCGTCCGAGATCCGTGAAGAACTCGAGAAGGCGCAGGCGGACGCATGACCATCATCCGCACGGCCACCGAGGATGTCGCCCTCGACATCAACCCGGTGTTCAACATCTCGATCTTCCTCGCCTTCGTCGCGGTGACGTTGTTCATCGTGATCCGCGCCAGTCGGAACAACAAGACGGCCGCCGACTACTACGCGGCCGGTCGTTCCTTCACCGGGCCCCAGAACGGATTCGCGATCGCCGGCGACTACCTCTCCGCCGCGTCGTTCCTCGGCATCTGCGGCGCCATCGCGATCAACGGGTACGACGGATTCCTCTACTCCATCGGATTCCTCGTCGCCTGGCTGGTCGCGCTGCTGCTCGTGGCGGAGCTCATGCGCAACACCGGCAAATTCACGATGGCGGACGTGCTCTCGTTCCGCTTGAAGCAGCGTCCGGTGCGGATGGCGGCGGCGATCACCACGCTCGCGGTCTGCTTCTTCTACCTCCTCGCGCAGATGGCGGGGGCGGGCGGTCTCGTGTCCCTGCTGCTGGGGATCGACGGGCGCATCGGGCAGTCGGTCGTCATCGCCGTCGTCGGCATCCTCATGATCGTCTACGTGCTCATCGGCGGCATGAAGGGCACCACCTGGGTGCAGATCGTCAAGGCGGTGCTCCTCATCGGCGGTGCCCTGGCGATGACGATCTGGGTCCTCGCGATCAACGGCTTCAGCCTGAACACCCTCCTGGAGGCGGCGGTGGCCAACTCCGACAAGGGCGAGGCGGTGCTGGCGCCCGGTCTGCAGTACGGCGCCAACCCGTGGGACTTCCTGTCGCTGGGCATGGCCCTCGTGCTCGGCACTGCGGGACTGCCGCACGTGCTCATGCGCTTCTACACCGTGCCGACGGCCAAGGAGGCACGGCGGTCGGTGGTCTGGGCGATCTGGCTGATCGGCGGGTTCTACCTGCTGACCCTCGTGCTCGGGTACGGCGCGGGCGCCCTCGTCGGTGCCGACGTGATCGCCGCGGCACCCGGCGGGGTGAACTCGGCCGCCCCGCTGCTGGCGTTGAAGCTCGGCGGGCCGGTGCTCCTCGGGTTCATCTCCGCGGTGGCGTTCGCCACGATCCTCGCGGTCGTCGCCGGACTCACCATCACCGCGGCGGCGTCGTTCGCCCACGACATCTACGCGAACGTCATCCAGAAGGGGCGGAAGGACGCGTCGGGGAAGCCGGTCGAGCCCGATCCCAACGGCGAGGTCCGCGTGGCCCGTCGCACCGTGATCGTCATCGGCATCCTCGCGATCGTCGGCGGCATCGGGGCACAGGGGCAGAACATCGCCTTCCTCGTGGCGCTCGCTTTCGCGGTGGCGGCGTCGGCCAACCTGCCGACGATCCTCTACTCGCTGTTCTGGCGCCGGTTCACGACGCGGGGCGCGGTGTGGAGCATGTACGGCGGGCTCGGTTCGGCGATCATCCTCATCATCCTGTCGCCCGTGTTCTCCGGCACGCCGACGTCGATGATCCCCGGGATCGACATCGCCGTCTGGCCGTTGAACAACCCGGGCATCGTGTCCATACCGCTCGGGTTCGCGCTCGGCTGGCTCGGAACCGTCACCAGCACGCGGCGCGAGTCTCCCGAGCTGGCGGCCGAGATGGAGGTGCGCTCGCTCACCGGCTTCGGCGCGGAGAAGGCCGTCGACCACTGACGCGACCTCCTCGGGTGCGGGCCCGGCGGCCTACTCGCCGGGCCCGCACCCCAGGAGCGGGGTTCATCGCGACTCGAGGTCCAGCAGGAAGCGCTTCCGCTCCGGATGGCCGCCGTAGTGCCCCGCGGAGCCGTCGGATCGCACGACCCGGTGCACGGGCACGATGATCGAGAACGGCGTGAGGCGGCACGCCGTCCCGACGGTGCGCGCCGCCCCCGGGTGGCCGGCCAGCACCGCGACCTCCCCGTAGCTCAGGGTCTGGCCCCAGGGGATGTCGCACACGGTGTGCAGCGCCGCCCGGTGGAAACCCTCCACGAGACGCCAGTCGAGACGCAGATGCTCGTCGAAGCGCACGGGGTCGCCGTCGAAGTACGCGTCCAGAAGCGGCACGAGCTCGTCGGCCGCGCCCGGGTCGGGCTCCGGGACGGCACCGAGCTGCCGCGAGACGCTTTCGAGCAGCCACGGCACCTGCGGGTCTGCGGACTCGGAGAGGTCGAAGCGCACGATGCCCTCGTCGGAGAAGACCGCGAGGGCGTCGCCGAAGGGCGTCGGAGCGAAGTCATAGCGGAAAGTCATGTCCCCATCCTGGCCGCCGAATCCGGGCGCAGAACGGCGCGAGACGGAGCGGTTCCGCGTTCGGTGGAGAACGGCAGCGTGCGGACACGAGGGGAGGAGTAGTCGGCGGAGCGCGGTGCCGGGCTGTTTTTCACCGGAAACCCGCCGTGGATACCGATCTCCGACGGTGTCGCGCCTAGGGTGTGAGTGTGTGGCGACGGGAAAGCAGGTCTGCGAACAGCACAGTGGTGGACAACGCTGTGTCCCTCGGTGACCTGCACGACTCGTCCACCGGAGTCGGGATCGCGCACGCCGCCGAGGCCGAGCGCACGCGCCTGCGGGCCGAAGCCGCCGATCTGGGCGGCCCTTCGCCGCTGAGCAGCTTCCGCGACGGGCCGGAATCCGGCATCGACATCTCCAAGGCGCACCCGGGCAGTCTCCCGCAGTTCATCACCGGCAAGTCGACGCTCCTCTCCAACCTCTTCCGCGACGAGGTGGGCCTGCGTACCGCGCGGCTGGCCGCCGAGCGCATCACGGCCAAGAACACCGAGCTGCGCACGGTCCGCGGCATCGAAGCCGTGCACCTGGCCGTCGGCGTCGCGCGGTGGCGCATCGGCGGGGCGACCTTCGCCGCCCCTGTCCTGTTGCGACCCCTCGCGATCCGCCGCCATCACACCGACTTCGAGCTCAAGCTGCAGGGGGCGTTCGAGGTGAATCCGGAGCTCGTCCGGGTCGCCCGCGAGCACTTCGGGCTGTCGCTCGACGCCACAGCCCTCGCGGCGCTCGCCTACGACGGCGGCATCTTCAAGCCGCAGCCGGTGATCGACAGCCTGCGCGGTCTGACCCGATCGATCGAGACGTTCTCCGTCGAGCCTCGACTCGTCGTCTCCACCTTCGCCGATGTCGCTGGCGCCATGGCCCAGGACGGCGGCAGCCTCGACCACCCGGTCCTCAACGCCCTCGGCGGCCACGTCGGCGATCGCGAGCAGGTCACGGCACCGCGCGCCGTCCCGCACCACGTCGGTCCGGACGACCGCGCGCCCGCCTCGGACACGCTCCTCCTCGACGCGGATGCCGAGCAGGAGGCGGTGCTGGCCCGCATCACCGCCGGTCACTCCCTCACCGTGGCGACGCTGCCGGGCACCGGCGGCACGCAGACCGTCATCAACGCGCTGGGCGAGCTCGTCCGCGCCGGCAAGAAGGTGCTCGTCGTCTCGGCCCGCCGGTCGACGCTCGACGGCGTGCGCCACCGCCTCGCCGGCATCGGCCTCGACAGCCTCGCGGTGTCCCCGGCGAGCCTGCGCCGAGACCTCGTCCGTGCGATCGGCAGGAACGAGAAGGCGACCGCGCCCAAGGTGAGCGAGGTCGACGACGCGCTCGTGCGGCTGCGCACGGTGCTCCGCGACTATCGCGACGCTCTGACCGTTCCGATCCCCGGCCTCGACGCCTCCGTCCTGGACGCGACCAGGCACCTCACCCGTCTCGCGTCCCTGCCGGTCCCGCCGTCGACCACGGCCCGACTGAGCGTGGACGCCCTGCGCCGGCTCGCGAAGGATCGCACCGAGGCGGCCGCCGCACTGGCTCAGGCCGCACGACTCGGCGAGTTCCGCGTCGGACCGAACGATTCGCCCTGGTACGGCGTCACCTTCGGCAGCACCGAGGCCGCCCGCGCCGCCCACGAGCTCGCCGGGCGCCTCCATGCCGTCAGCGTGCCTGCCCTGCTGGAGCGCGGCTACGAGCTCATCGCGCAGACGCACATGCGACCGTTCTCGACGATCGACGAGCTCGGCGACTACCTCGAGCTGCTGCAGGGCATCCGCGACACCCTGGACCGGTTCAGCCCGACGGTGTTCGAGCGTCCGCTCGGGGAGCTCATCCAGGCGCACGGCTCCCGCCGGGACGCACCCGGGATGTCCGGAGCGAACCGTCGCCGCCTCCGCCGCCTCGCGAAGGAGTACGTCCGCCCCGGCGTGCACGTGACGGAGATGCACGAGGCGCTGCTGCGCATCCAGACCCAGCGCACCCAGTGGCAGCGCTACGTCGACGCGGGCGTCGCGCCGGAGATCCCGCTCGGCCTCGCCGACGTGTTCGCCTCTTGGCAGCGGGTGGAGGCTGAGCTGGCAGAGCTGGACGCGGCACTCGGCCGCCGCGAACCGCTGTCCTCGCTGCCGGTCGCGCGACTCGTGCGCATGCTCGCGGGTCTCGCCGCGAAGTCCGACGTCTTCGAGAACCTCGTCGAGCGCGCGCAGCTGCGTGACAAGCTCGCCCTCCTCGGCCTGGAGCCGTTGCTGACCGAGCTCTCGGTTCGCCATGTCTCCGAAGCGCGGGTGGGGGACGAGCTCGAGTTCGCCTGGTGGCAGTCCCTCCTCGAGCGCGCGCTGCAGGACAACCGCGCGCTGCTCGGAGCGAACACCGCCGTGGTCGACCGCCTCGAGCGCGACTTCCGGCTGGTCGACGAGGCCCACGCGGCGATGGCGGGACCGCTGCTCGCCTGGCAGCTCGCGAACCAGTGGCGCATCGCCATCGTCGACGAGCCTGAGCAGTCGCAGAACCTGCGCCGCGCCCTGACGCAGTCCGCGACGACGGCCGCCGAGGTCGTCAGCGCCGCGCCGACCCTCGTCGACGTCCTGGCTCCGGTCTGGATCTCGTCGCCTTACCTCGTCCCGGAGATCCCGGACGCGGTGGAGTTCGACACCGTGCTCCTCGTCGACGCCGCGGCCATCAACCTCGCCGAGGCGGCCCCGGCGATCCGCCGTGCCCGGCAGGTCGTCGCCTTCGGAGACCCGGTCACGCAGCGGCCCTCTCCCTTCCGCATCGCGGTCGACCCCGCGGAGGACTGGGAGGAGGAGGTCCCGTTCGACGAGGTCTCCGTCTTCGAGCGGCTTTCCGAGCTGTTCCCCGTGATGACGCTGACCCGGAGCTACCGTGCCGGCGGTGAGGACCTCGCGGAGCTCATCAACGACGCGTTCTACGGCGGCGAGATCGTCTCCCTTCCGTGGGCGGGGTCGTACCTGGGCCGGGGCAGCCTCACCGTCGACTACGTCGAAGGGGGCACCGGGACGCCCGATCCCGTGTCCGGCGCCGTCGAGAGCCCGGACGCCGAGGTCGCCCGCGTCGTCACGCTCGTCGTCGAGCACGCCGTGCACCGCCCGACGGAGTCGCTCATGGTGGTCACTGCCAGCACCCGTCACGCGGAGCGCGTGCGGGCCGCCGTGACCGCCGCCTTCGCCGGCCGCTCCGACGTCGCCGACTTCGTCGCCCGCGACACCGCGGAGCCGTTCGCCGTGCTCACGCTCGAGGAGTCCGTCGCCGAGAGCCGCGACCGCGTCATCTTCTCGCTCGGCTTCGGACTCACCAAGCACGGCCGCGTCCTCAGCGACTTCGGCGACCTGTCGACGCCGGACGGCGAGCGGCTGCTGACCGTCGGGATGACCCGGGCGCGGCGCTCCATGGTGATCGTCTCGTCCATCCGCCCCTCGGCCTTCGACGACGGGCGTCTCGAGCACGGCGCAGCCACGCTCATGTCGATCCTCGGCGGTCTCGCGGCGCGCGCCCGCGATGCGCGCCTGGAGGATCTGGCCGACCCGCTCACGCTCGCACTGGCCAGGGAGCTCCGGCGTCTCGGCGCTTCCGTCGACGTCGACTACCGGGGGCTCCTGCCGCTCGTGGCGCAGCACAACGGCAAGGCCGTCGTGATCGAGTCCGATCCGGAGTCCCGGGGGGAGTCGCTGCGCGAGACGCTCCGGCTGCGCCCGCATGTGCTCCGCCGCCTCGGCTGGCACTACGTCCGCGTGCACGCGTTCGACCTCTACAGCGACCCGCGCACGGTGGCGTCCCGGATCGCGACGGTGCTCGGCATCTCGGAGTCGGCCCCGCGCGCGGAGAACGACACGCAGCCCCTCGACCTCGGCGACCACCGGAATGACTGACGGCCGTGACGAGCCGCGTCAGCGGGTCGTCCGGGTGCCGGGCTCCCGGCGGGCGCGTCTGACGCCCGTCGAGGGCAGCGACCCGGCGCCGGAGGTCCCGGGGGGTGAGACGCCGCGCCGGTCCGCCCCCGGCGATCGGAAGGGTCCCAACGACGACCAGCTCCTCCGCGACGTGCCTCCGCACTACTGAGGCGGCCGCACCCGGAACGAGAAAGACCCACGGCCCTCCGAGGAGAGCCGTGGGTCGTGAGCGCGGTGCGGTCAGACGCCGCGCGGACCCTGCTGGGTCTTGAGCAGATCGCGGATCTCGACGAGCAGCTCCGCCTCGGTCGCGGCGGCCGGCTCCTCCTCCGGCTCCTCGGCGGGCGTGCCCTTGCGTGCCTCGACGTGCGCCTTGAAGGTGTTCATCGGCAGCACGAAGACGAAGTAGACGACCGCGGCGACCGCGAGGAAGCTGATGATCGCCGAGATGAGGTCGCCGATCGGGAACGTGACGGTCTCGCCGTAGATGTTCGGAACCTGGATGCCGAACTGCCCCGCGGCGTCCGCCTTGAGGAAGAGCGCGATGAGCGGGTTGATGATGCTGTTCACGACCGCTGTGACGATCGCCGTGAAGGCGGTGCCGATGACGACCGCGACGGCCAGATCGATGACGTTCCCGCGGAGCAGGAAGTCCTTGAAACCTTTGAGCATGGAAACCCCCAAGTCGACTGGGCCTCAGTTCGAGGCGGGAGTCGACGCAGCGGCCGGTTTGGCGCTCGTCGTCGAATCCGACTTCGATGATGCCGAAGCATCCTTCGAACCCCCGGATTTGGCGCGCGAGTCCGTGCGATAGAAGCCGGAGCCGTTGAAGGTCACGCCGATCGAGCCGTACTGCTTGCGCAGCGCGCCGCCGCACTCGGGGCAGACCGTGAGCGCGTCGTCGGAGAAGCTCTGGACGGCGTCGAACTGGTGCCCGCACGCGGTGCAGGCATAGGCGTAGGTGGGCATGGCGGTCCTTGCGGGTCAGCGTCGCCGAGGCGACAGATGCAGCGTCTGCGACGGGGTCACGATGCCGTCGACCGGCTGATCGTGCACCTCGCGCGGCAGTTCGTCGAGTACCTCGGAATCATAGATCACCGCGTACACCGGAGGGCACTTCTCCATGGAGCCGATGGTCTTGTCGAAGTAGCCGCGGCCCCAGCCCATCCGCATCCCCGAGCGGTCGACGGCGGCGGCGGGGACGATCATCAGATCGACGTCGTTCACCGCGATCGGCCCGAGCACCTCGCCGGTGGGCTCGGGCAGCCCGTACAGCCCTTCCGCGATCTCGTCGGTGTCGTCGGCGACCGCCCAGTCCAGCAGTCCGTCGGAGCGGGTGACAGGGAGGAGCACCCGGATCCCGCGGCGGACCGCGCGCGTGACGAACTCCCTGGTGCCCGGCTCCGTGGTGGTGGAGAGGAAGCAGGAGACGGAGCGGGCGCCGAGCTCGTCGACGAGGGCGTCCAGCCGTTCGCCGATCGCCGTGGCAGCGGCCTCGCGCTGGGGATCGGACAGCAGCTGCCGCCGCTCGCGCAGCTCCGCGCGGAGGGCTCGCTTGGCGTGCTCGACGTCGTTAGCCATGGTCCGAGTCTAGGGCGGCCCCCACCGGTAGGCTGTGGGAATGGCTCACGAGAAGATCAAGGCTGTCATTCCCGCTGCCGGGCTGGGGACACGATTCCTGCCCGCGACGAAGGCGATGCCGAAGGAGATGCTCCCCGTCGTCGACAAGCCGGCGATCCAGTACGTCGTCGAGGAGGCGGCGAACGCCGGGATCGAGGACATCCTCGTGATCATCGGACGCAACAAGAACGCGATCTCCAACCACTTCGACTCCGTGCCGGAGCTCGAGGTGAAGCTCATGGAGAAGGGCGACACCGGTCGCCTGGAGCGCGTGATGAAGTCGAGCGACCTCGCCGACATCCACTTCGTCCGTCAGGGCGAGCCCAAGGGTCTCGGCCACGCCGTGCTCCGCGCTCGGACGCACGTCGGCGACAGCTCGTTCGCGGTGCTGCTCGGCGACGACCTCATCGATGAGCGCGACCCGCTGCTCACGGAGATGATCGCCGAGCACGAGCGCACCGGCGCCGCCGTCATCGCCCTCATGGAGGTCGACCCGGACAGCATCCACATGTACGGGGCCGCCGCCGTCGAGTCGATCGAGGGGTCGGACGCCGTTCGTGTCACGGGCCTCGTCGAGAAGCCCGCGAAGGAGGACGCCCCGTCCAACCTCGCGATCATCGGACGCTACGTGCTCCCCTCGTCGGTCTTCGAGATCCTCGAGCGCACCGAGCCCGGCAAGGGCGGGGAGATCCAGCTCACCGATGCCCTGCAGGAGCTCGCGACGGCGGACGGCGGACCGGGCGTGGTCGGCGTCGTCTTCGGAGGCCGCCGCTACGACACCGGCGACCGCGTGGACTACATCAAGGCGATCGTGCAGCTCGCGGCCGACCGCGACGACCTGGGCTCGGAGCTGCGCCCCTGGCTCAAGGACTTCGCGGAGCGCCTCTAGGCGCCTCGCGGTCGTCGGAGGTGCGGCGTGGAGCTGTCGACGGGGATGCGGCACGGACCGGTCGAGCTGCGTCTGATCCGGACGAAGGACGCGCGGCCTCTGCAGCAGGAGCTGCTCGCGAACCGCGCGTGGCTGCAGCCGTGGGAGGCGACGATCCCGCACGGGGCGGTGTCCTTCGACATGCGAGTCAGCATCCGCCGGCTGCTCCAGCAGTACCGGGATGGCGGCGGCTACCCGTTCGTCATGGAGTACGACGGTGAGGTCGCCGGGCAGCTGAACGTCTGGGGCGTCGCTCGGGGCTCGCTGTGCTCGGCGACGATCGGGTACTGGGTGAGCGAGCGCTTCGCGGGGCGGGGGATCACCCCGACCGCGGTCGCGCTCGCGACCGACGCCTGCTTCACGGAGTACGGGCTGCATCGGATGGAGATCTGCATCCGGCCCGAGAACGCCGCGAGCCTTCGCGTGGTCCAGAAGCTCGGCTTCCGGTACGAGGGGCTGCGCCGGCGGTACATCCACATCGACGGGGACTGGCGCGACCACTACGCCTTCGCCCTCACGCAGGAGGAGGTTCCGCAGGGCGTGCTCGCCCGGTGGCTCCACGGACAGGTGCCGCCGCACGCGGCGACGATCCCCCCGGCGGACCGCATCAGCCTCTGACATCGCCCGTTGCGGAAGGACACGCCGCGACACGCGCCCCGACTGCACGGCGCGGCCGGTCCGCCGCCGTTACCGTTGTCCTATGGACGGGCCGGTGCTGAGCGGGGGAGTGATCGTGCTCGTCGCCGTGCTCCTGTGGATGCTGTACCTGCTGCCCTCCTGGCGCGGGCGCTTCCAGTACAACGCGGCCGAGCGGAACGCCGTGCGGCTCAATCAGGCGCTGCGGATCCTCGCCGAGACGAGCGAGACGCCCAGCGAGGTGCACATGGAGCTCAACGCCCGTACCGTCGTCGCGCAGCAGAAGCTCGCGAAGCGGCTGCAGGCCCAGCGGGAAGCCGCGGAGCTCGAGGCCCTCCGCCAGGAACTCGCCGCCACGCGGGCCGATCCCGTGATCCGTCGCGCCCGTGCACGCCGACGCGTGCGGCTGACGGCGACCGGCGCGCTCGTCCTCGGCCTCGCCGCCGTCGGGCTCGGCATCTGGCAGCTCCTGGCCACCGGGGGAGCGGTGCTCCTCTGGAGCGGCGGGGTGGCAGCCCTCATCGCCACCATCGTCCTGCAGCGGATGGCCGCGGTCGCTGTGCGCGCTGCCCGTCATCCGCAGCCCGCTGCCGTCGAGACCGTCGCGGAGAGGGTCGCTCCGGCCCTGCATGACCAGGGCCCCGCCACCTGGACTCCGCGTCCGCTCCCGGAGCCGATGGTGTCGGTCACGGGATCGCGCGCCCAGGCGGCTCGCGCCGAGATCGATGCGCAGGAGGAGCGCCGCAAGGCCGCTCGGGTCGCCGCGCTCCGTGCCCGCGCTGAGGAGATGGCGCCGGCAGCGCCTGTCAGCCTCCCGGCGGCGCCGGCGGCAGCGGCGGAATCCCCGTACGCCCGCATGGGCTTCGTCGACGACGCGGAGATCGAGGCGCACGTGCGCCAGCTCCTCCAGCGTCGGGCCGCCGGGTGACCGTCGCGGTGAGCGCGGGTCTCCTTCGCTGACGCCTCCGTGCCGCTCCCGGCGAGCGGTTCCGGCCGTCTCGGCCGCACGGGCACACCGGAGACGCGCGCGAGTGTCACTCCTCGCATCCCGCCCGCTCGGGGCCGTAGAGTCGGGGGATGGGAACCATGCAGTACGGCTCCGGCAGCGAGATCCAGATCGAGGACCGCGCCCTGGCCCATCTGAAGGTCGCGATCGCGACCAAACTCCGCCGGAACGAGAGCTTCACGCTCTCCTGGAAGCACCCCGACGGCGACGTGCCGGGACGTTCGACGATCTGGCTGCATCCGTCGATCCCGCTGCGCTTCACCTTCTCGGAGCCGGAGACGCCGGAGCTGAACGTCAAGTGGATCCAGGCGCTCATGGTCGAGGCGAGCTCGTCGGGAGGCATCAGCCTCGTGGACGAGGTCGTCGACGGTCCCGCCGACTGAACGCCTCCGCTACTCGGCGGGGTACGCCTGCGCGGTGAGCTGCCGGGCGAGGTGCGCGGCGTTGCGGGTCGCGGTCGCGATCGCGGAGCTCACGGCCTCCGGAGTCTCATCGAGGTCCTTGTAGTCCACGGTCTGCATGGCCTCGCCGTTCCAGTACACCGACGTCTGGGCCGGGATCGTGTAGCCGATGTCGTTCAGCGCCTGGAAGAGGATCGCGGAGATATGGTGGGCGCCGTCCTCGTTCCCGAGGACGCCGGCGATCGCGACCTTGTCGAAGAGGATCGGGCGGCCCCGCTCGTCCGTCTCGCTGAGCTCGGCGTCGAGGCGCTCCAGCACGCGCTGGGCGACGCTCGAGTGCTGTCCCATCCACGTCGGCGTGACGAAGACGAGGATGTCGGCATCGAGGATGCGCTGACGCAGGGCCGGCCACTGGTCGCCGTCGCCCATGTCCTTCTCGACGCCGGGGCGGATGTCGAGGTCGACGGCACGGACGAGGTCACCCGTGACCCCGTGCTCGGCGAGGGCATCGAGCAGCTGACGCGCGAGCAGATCGGAGCTCGACGACGCGGGGGAGGGCTTGAGGGTGCAGGAGATCGCGAGGGCGGTGAGGGAGGTGTCCATGCTCCGACTCCATCAGAGATGCGGGCGGCGGCACAGGGCCTTTCCGGGCCCGGGCTATTCTGGTAGAGCACCGACGACAGGAGATCCCGTGATCCTCAGCTTTCTCTTCTTCATGATCA
This sequence comes from Microbacterium paraoxydans, assembly GCF_019056515.1. Classification (NCBI taxonomy): domain Bacteria; kingdom Bacillati; phylum Actinomycetota; class Actinomycetes; order Micrococcales; family Microbacteriaceae; genus Microbacterium; species Microbacterium paraoxydans. The sequence goes on along the minus strand of NZ_CP064873.1, from coordinate 2,464,423 downwards.
TGTTCCTCGGAGGCTTCTGGCTGCTGGGGATCGCCCACGAGATGCCGGACACGCTCGCCGCGCTCACCTTCGTCGGCGGCATCCTGCTCGTCTCGCTGGCTCTCGGGTTCGCGATGCGCCAGCGCGGTTCGGCCACGCGTCGCTCCAAGAACTGGACCGGCAGCCCGACCGAGTGACCGCCGCGGGGCGGCGCCCCGCGCTCACCGTGGCCGGGCGAGCCTCGCTTCGAGGTTCGCCCGCACAGCAGGCCACTCCGGCTCGATGATGGAGTACTCTACGCTGTCGCGGAGTGCGCCGTTGCGGTAGCGGCTCATGGCCCGCATCACACCGTCCTGCTTCGCGCCCAGTCGTTCGATCGCGGCGCGGGACTGGAAGTTCACCCACTGGGTCGTCAGCCCGACCCGGAAGACCCCCAGCGTCTCGAAGGCGTGGCGGAGGAGCAGCAGCTTCGACTCCGCGTTGGTGCCCGTGCCATGAGCGGACGGCCGGTTCCAGGTGTATCCGATGTGCAGTCGGGGGACGTCGGCGACGATGTCGTAGAACGACGTCAGTCCCAGCACGCGTCCGGCGGCGTCGAAGGCCGTGAAGGGCACCATCTCGCCGGTGGCGACGAGGTTCAGGCGCCGGTCGACCTCGGCCGCGACGCCGTCGGGCGCCGGAACCGAGGTGTACCAGGCGGTCTTCCACAGGTCGCCTTCGGAGACCGCTTCGACGAGGCCGTCGACGTGCGACCGGTCGAGAGGGCGGAGCTCGACGAGCTCGCCGGTGAGAGTGACGGGGGCGGGGGCGACGTGGAAGGCCATGGTGTCATTCAACCAGCGTCGGCCGCTGTGCCCGGCCCTCAGGCGGGGATTGCCAGGTGCTCGCGGCGCAGCACCCGCTGGAACGCGAGGACGATCTCGATCGTGACGTCGAGCTCGAAGGCCAGGCTGGCCAGATGTGTGCCGCGGAGCTGCTCCGCCGCTGCGTACGCCGCCGGCGTGATCAGGCGTCGCGCGGCCCACTCATCGGCCTGCCGCTCCTGTCGAGCCCGAAGGGCTGCCTGCCACGTGGGCTGATGACCGAGGTGAGCGTGACCGAGCTCATGGGCGAGCACGCTGCGGGCGGTGCGCCTGCTCATCCCCGGGGCGAGCCGGATCGTGCGTGTGACGGGCTGGAAGCCCCCGGGGGTGAGACCTGCGCGTTCGATCACGCGGAGACCGAATTCGTCGGCCAGACGGAGAAGCTGCTGCATGGGCCTCCGTCCGGTCGGTGTCGTCTACTCGTAGAGGTCGTCGGTGTCCGTCTCGCGGGTGGATCCGGATTCGAAGGCGACCTCGCGGGCATTATCGCGTGGGGTGGCGACATCGGTGCGGCGCCGGAGGGGAGTGACGATCGCCGACATGCCGTCGGCGGCCAGACGCTCCTCGGCGCGGGCCACGAGGACGTGCGGCTCGACGCCGAGCGTGGCGCACACCGCGTAGACCACCGGCACGGGAATGGCGCGCTTGCCCGTGACGTAGTTGTCGAGGGCGCTCCGGGCGATGCCCACATCGCGTGCCATGGCGGCGATGCTGCTGCGTGCCGCCGCGATCTCCGCCCGCATCTGACGGCCGACCGCCTCGTTGAACTGCTCGGCTGGTGTCTTCATCCGGCTCACCTTAGCAGCGCACCGAGAGCAGGATGCCGTCATATTGGTAGCTGAGGGCCCTCTCGGTGTCCGTGCGTGGCGGTACCGTAGGCGCATGGGGACAGAATTGCGTCATCTGATGGCATCGGCCGTGGAGGCCGCTCGCTTGCACGCCGGAGTGTCGTTCATCGAGCTCTCGGAGCAGACAGGGATCGCGCCGGCCGCGCTGGCCGACCTCCTCGAGGAGCGCGCGGACTTCACGATGGAGGATGTGGCGGGGATCGCGGCGGTGCTCGAGGTCCCCGTCACCCGGCTGCTGCCCTGCGCGCCCTGAGACGATGCCCGCCCGCGCCTCGGATGGGGCGAGGCGATGAAGTAGCGTGGGCGCATGAAGACCGTACCCTTCGGATCGACGACCGCTCCGGCCCTGATCGCCGGGATGATGCGCATCGACAGCCTCGACGACGAGCAGATCCGCGGCCTGTATGCGACCGCACGGGATGCCGGGATCGACTTCTTCGACCACGCGGACATCTACGGCGGGGAGATGCACCACTGCGAAGCGCGATTCGCGGACGCTCTCCGGCTCAGCACCACGGAGCGGGACGAGATCGTGCTGCAGACCAAGTGCGGCATCGTGCCGGCGCAGGGCATGTTCGACTTCTCCTACGACCACATCGTCGGGCAGGTCGAGGGCTCGCTCGCGGCCCTCCGCACCGACCGCATCGACGTCCTCCTGCTGCACCGGCCGGACGCCCTCGTCGAGCCGGATGAGGTGGCTCGCGCCTTCGATCACCTCGAGTCCTCGGGCAAGGTGCGCGCGTTCGGGGTGTCGAACCACACCCCGTCGCAGATCGAGCTGCTGAAGACCGCGGTGCGGCAGCCCCTGGTCGCGAACCAGCTCCAGCTGTCCCTCACGCATGCGCCGATCATCGCGCAGCCGGTGGCGGCGAACATGGCGGGCCATGACCAGAGCATCGGGCGCGACGGCGGCGGAATCGTGGACTACTGCCGGATCCACGGCATCACCGTGCAGGCCTGGTCTCCGTACCAGAGCGGCTTCGGCGGCGGCGTCTTCCTCGGGCACCCGGACTACCCCGAGCTCAACGCCGTGATCGAGCGCCTGGCGGGAGTCCATGGAGTGACACCGACCGCGATCGCCACCGCCTGGATCACCCGGCACCCCGCCGGGATGCAGGTCGTGCTCGGCACCACGACGCCGCACCGCGTGCAGGAGGCAGCGGCCGGAGTGGACGTCGTGCTCACCCGCCCGGAGTGGTACGAGCTCTTCCGTGCCGCCGGACACCTGCTGCCGTGAACCCTCGGCTCCGGTCCGTGCGTCGTCTACCCTGAACCCATGCCGTTCCTGTTCTCGCTCCTGGTCATCGCGCTGATGATCGGTGCGCTGATCGACATCATCACGCGCGACGACTCGCAGGTGAAGCACCTGCCGAAGATGGTCTGGATCATCATCGTGATCCTGCTGCCGTTGATCGGCAGCGCGCTGTGGTTCGCGCTCGGGCGGGAGTACGGGGAGGGTGGCGTTCCGCTCCCGCGGATGCGGCGCGCCGAGCGCCCCGCGGCCCCGACGACGACGGTCGCACGCCCCGCGCCGCCGGTCGACGTCCGGTCCACCGAGCAGCAGATCGCGGACCTCGACCGGGAGATCGAGGAGTGGCGGCTGCGCGAGGAGATCGAGAAGCGGCGTCGGGAACGGGGAGACGACGCTCTTCCGTCGTCCTAGCCGCCGAGCGGTGCGGCCTGCCAGGATGCCGTCATGAGCATCCTCGTGAACGTCGACAACTTCGCCCTCGCCGAGACCCACCGCATGATGCGCGACCTCCAGAAGGAGGCCGGGGGTGTGGACCGGTTCCTGCACAACCGGGCTCCGGCCGCGATCGACCGGCAGACCGTGATCCGGCTGAACCGCGACACGCTGTACAGCTTCGCGGTCCTCGACATCAGCGAGGGCGCGACGTTCAGCATCCCGGAGCACGGCGACCGTTACCTCTCGGCGATGGTCGTCAACGAGCACCACTATGTGGATGCGATCTTCCACGAGGCGGGCGAGCACACGCTGACGGAGGCGCAGTTCGGGACGCCGTACGTCGTGCTGGCCGTGCGCATCCTCGTGGACCCCGCGGACCCGGCGGATGTGGCGGAGGTGGGGGCGCTGCAGGACCGCATCGCGCTGCACAGCGGATCGGCCACGCCCTTCGCGATGCCGGACTACGACACCGTCAGCCTCGATGAGACCCGCCAGGCGCTGCTCGCGTTGGCCCGGAACCTGCGGGGTTTCGACCGCATGTTCGGCAGCGAGGACGAGGTCGACCCGGTGCGGCACCTCATCGGCACGGCGGCGGGCTGGGGAGGGCTTCCCTCATCCGAGGCGAGCTACATCGGCGTCGATCCGCGTCTGCCGGTGGGCCGCTACGAGCTCACGGTCGACGAGGTCCCCGTCGACGGCTTCTGGTCGATCTCGGTGTACAACGCCGACGGCTTCTTCGAGCCGAACGATCGCGAGGCCTACACGATCAACGACATCACCGGCGTCCGCAACGACGGCGGCACGATCACCGTCCGCTTCGGCGACCATCCGGAGGGCGTGCCGAACGTGCTCCCGATCACGGAGGGCTGGAACTACCTCGTCCGCCTCTACCGCCCCCGCCCCGAGGTGCTCGACGGCAGCTGGACGTTCCCGACGCTCCGGGAATCGGCTTGACCCTGACGCCGCGTGAGGCCCGATCGTGGAGTCATGACTGATCACTACAACGCTTTCGAGATGAGCCCGGTGCCGGCGCCGGGCCCCGACGCGGTCGCACCGGAGCTGTTCCGGGGCATCTACGGGATGCCCGCCTTCGTCACCATCCCCACGACGGACCTCGCCGCCTCGGTCGAGTTCTGGACGCGGGGCCTGGGCTTCTTCGAGCTCTTCGGGGTGCCGGGGCGGATCGTCCACCTCCGGCGGTGGGTCTTCCAGGATGTGCTGCTCGTGCCGGGCGAGACCGCACAGGAGACAGCACCCGGCCTGCGGGTCAGCTTCGCGTGCGTGCTCGGCCAGATCGAGCCGCTCGTGGCGGCCTGCCGGGCGTGGGGTCCCGGCACGGTCGGGGATCCGATCGACACGCCCTGGAACACCCGGGATGTGGAGATCGTGACCCCCGAGAACGTGCGCGTCGTCTTCACGGCGGCGAAGCCCTACGAGCCGGGGAGCGTCGAGGCGGCCACCCTCGCGGAGATGGGCATCCGTCCGCCCGCGGACACGGCGGAGATCGGAGGAGGAGTGGATGCCGGATGACAGCGGCGCCGCGGACCTGACCGTCGGTCGGGCCGCGGCGCTCGCCGGGGTGACGGTGCGGACGCTGCATCACTGGGACGACATCGGTCTAGCCCGTCCGTCCGCGCGTTCGGCGGCCGGATACCGGGTGTACACGGACGTCGATCAGGAGCGCCTGCGGCGCATCGTCGTCTATCGCGAACTCGGTCTCGGCCTCGAGGCGATCCGCCGGCTGCTGGACGATCCGGCCACGGACATCCTCACCGCGCTGCGCGCGCAGCAGGAGCAGCTCGCGACCCGGATCGCACGCCTGACCGATCTGCAGGCTGAACTGGAGCGGATGGTGACCTCCCACGAGCGCGGCCTGATGCTGAGCGCGGGCGAGCAGCGCGCGGTGTTCGGGCCCGATTGGGACCCGTCCTGGCCTCTCGACGCGCGCCGCCGCTGGGGCGACACGGTGCAGTGGCAGCAGTACGCGGAGCGATCCGCCGCGCGCGATGCGGGGGAATGGCAGGCGGTCGCGGACGCGATGCGGGAGTTCGAGTCCGCCCTCGCGACGGCCATGGATGCCGGTGTGGCTCCCGGGACGGCGGACGCCGATGCGCTCGTCGAGCGACACCGTGCGGTGTTCTCGGCATACTTCCCGTTGAGCAGGGAGATGCAGGTCGTGCTCGGTCGGCTGTTCGTCTCCGACCCCGGCTACGCGGCGCACTACGACGGCATCCGCGCGGGGCTGGCGGAGTGGTTCCGCCGCAGCATCGAGGCCGAGGCCCGGCGTCATGGCATCGATCCGGAGTCAGCGGTCTGGCGGTGACCCCTCTGCGCCCGCCGGGTCAGGCCGCGTGCGTCCGGGGATCCGCGTCCGTGACGGCGAACGAGGCACGGACGGCCTCCTCGAGGTCCGGGTAGCGGAAGGTGAAGCCGGCGGCGGTGAGCTTCTCGGGGAGGACCCAGCGGCTCTTGAGCACGAGCTCGGTCTCGGTGCGGATGCCGATGGCGCCGAGCTCGAGCATCCAGCGCGGCATCGGCGGGCCGACCTTCGCCCCCAGCACGCGGCGCACGGTGGCCATGAAGGCGGCGTTGTCGACGGGGTGCGGCGAGGCGGCGTTGACCGGTCCGTCCAGAGCGGGGGTCGCTTCGAGGAACTCGATGATGCGCGCCACGTCCTCGATGTGGATCCAGCTGAAGCGCTGTCGCCCGCGACGGGCGCCGGGGTGGTGGGCGGTGCCGGCGGCGCGGCGCGCGGGGCCGACCGGCCAGAACCCGTCGTACTGCGGGCCGCCGAGCCCCCGCCGCGCGAGCGTGCGCAGCGGTTCCAGCACACCGCCGTCGCCGAGGACGATGGCGGTGCGGAGGGCCACGCGGCGGGTGCCGGGGAGCGCGTCGGCGAAGAGTGCACGCTCCCACGCCTTGGCGACCTCGACCGAGAAGCCCGTGCCGATCTCGCCGGAGGACTCCGTCATCGGCCGGTCCTCGGCGTGCCGGTAGATCGTCGCCGTCGAGGAGTTGATCCACAGCGGGGGCGGGGTGGCCGCGCGGGAGATGGCGCGGCTCAGGGCCGCGGTCGTGTCCAGGCGGGAGCGGAAGATCTCGGCACGGTTGCGCGGCGTGTAGCGGCAGTTCACGCTCTTGCCCGCGAGGCCGATCACGAGCGAGGCCCCGTCGACGGCGGCGTCGATGCCGTCCTGATCGCTCCAGGTGAGGTCGCTTCCCGAGCGGGAGATCGTGACGACCTCGCGCCCGGCATCCCGGAGTCGCGCCGTGAGGAATCGCCCCATGAACCCTGTGGCCCCGCCGATGACCGCCCGGTCCGTGCTCATGCGCTGTCGTCCTTCCGATCGGGTTCGAGGGCGTAGTCGAAGTCGCCCCGGTACTCGTAGAGGCGGCCGAGGAGCGGGGCGTCGACCGTCAGGCGCACCCGCTGACGACCGGCCTCGTCGTCCCAGCGCTCGACGAGCCGGACCACGGGAGCCACGATCCGCGGGATGCGGAGCCGGAAGCGCCCGAGACGGATGCCCACCGCGCGACTGGTCAGGTGCAGGGCGCCCGCGCGGGGCTCCACGGCGAAGCAGGCGATGACAAGCCCGGGCTCGCCGAGCTCGTCGACGATGCGGCCGTGCCGCGTCGGTGCCACGGCGTCGCGCATGACCCACGGCCCGCTCGCGAACCGGAAGGTGCGCTCGGCGATCGCGCGGGAGGCGATGGTCCGGTTCTCGATGCGGAAGGGCACGTCGCGCTCCCAGCGGGCGGCGATCACCCCGCGCCGCTCGAGGCGGCGGAGGAGCGGCCAGAGCGCGCGGCGCGGCGTGCCGACGCGCTGGAACGTGCCTTCGCCGACGCCGACCATCCCGTCCGGGACCGCCTGGAAGTAGGTCCGGAGTCGGGGGTGAAGCTCGGCGAGGCGCTCGCCGAGGGCCCTCGCGTACGGGGACTGCGGCACGGGCGTCACGGTTCGAGCCTAGCCCTCGGGGACGCCGCCCCGGCCCGTGCCGTCCGCCGGGCGGAGCAGACGGTCGAGGAGGGCGAGGGCCTCGTGCTGCGGAGCCGTGTCGTCCAGCAGCCACTGCGTCTGCAGGCCGTCCGAGGCCGCGACGACGAGGGCGGCGACCGCGAGAGGATCGACGTCGGCCCGGATGCGCCCGTCCGTCTGCTGCTCGCGGACCGTCTCGGCGATGTCGGCCCGCAGGCGGGCGAAGCGCTCGGTCGCGAAGGCGCGGGCGGCAGGATGGCCCTCCTCGAGCGCGCTGGCGACGAGCGTGGAGTACAGCTGCACCAGACCGGGGACCTCGCGGTTGGCTCTGGCCGACCGGATCATCCCCTCGACGGGGTTCGCGGGTTCCGGCTCGGTCTTGCGTCCCGGGGCGTTGCTCTCGACGTAGACCGCGACGAGCAGCTCCTCCAGCGACCCGAAGTAGTGGGTGAGGGCGGCATGCGTCACCCCCACCTCCTTCGCGATCGCCCGCAGACTCGTGCGGTCGGCGCCGCGGGCCGCGAACACCTCGATCGCGCGGTCCAGGATCTCCTGGCGGCGGGCGATGCCCTTGGCGTACGTCCCGCGGGGACGCGGGCGTCCGGAGTCGTCGGAGGGGGCGGCGGGCATGTCCCGAGTCTATCGACAAGAAACTTCCACCTGGAGGTATTCGGTGCTAGCGTGCGTGCAGGCGCCCAACGCCCGCCTGTCACCGACGACCGAGGAGCACGACCGATGACGATCCAGACCTCTCTGCAGCTGTTCACGATCCGCGAGCAGCTGGAGGCCGACCTCGAGGGCACGCTCGCCGCGGTGGCGGCGCGCGGGTTCACCGCGGTCGAGCCCTACGACTTCGTGCGCCGGGCGGACGACATGGCCGCCGCCGTGTCGGCCGCGGGACTGACCGCCCCGTCCGGGCATGCGTTCCTCGCGACCCCGACCTTCGTGCGCCCGGACGGCTCCGGCACCACGGCTCCCGTCCCTCCGCCCGCGGAGGTCTTCGCGGCCGCGAAGACGCTCGGCATGGACACGGTGATCGATCCCTACACCGAGCCGGCGCGCTGGGGATCGGTCGACCAGATCGTCGAGACCGCCCGGCTGCTCAACGAGGCGGCGGAGATCGGCGCGGAGGCCGGTGTCCGAGTCGGCTACCACAACCACGCGCATGAGCTGGAGGCGGTGTTCGACGGGGTGACCGGGCTGGAGATCCTCGCGGGGCACCTCGATGAGCGCGTCGTGCTGGAGGTCGACCTGTACTGGGTCGCCCGGGGCGGCGTCGACCCGGTGGCCCTCGTGGAGCGTCTCGGCGAGCGCGTGATCGCGGTGCACGCGAAGGACGGCACCCTCGACCCCGCGCTGCTGGACGCGTACCCGCCGGCCGATCAGGTGCCCGCGGGCGACGGGGCCGTGCCGCTCCGGGAGGCCATCGCCGCCGCGCCCGCGCTCGAACTCGCCATCGTGGAGTTCGACCACTACGACGGTGACCTGTTCGACGCCATCGAGCGCAGCCGGGTCTTCCTCGACGCCGAGGCCGCGCGCTGATGGTGCGCGGGGGTGGCGTCGTCGGCGTCGGCCTCATCGGCGCCGGAAACATCAGCGATCAATACCTGCAGAACCTCACGCGCTTCCCGGACGTGGAGGTGCGGGCGATCGGCGACCTCGTCGAGGAGCGGGCGCGCGCGCAGGCCGCGGCGTACGGGGTGCCGCGGGCCGGGGGTGTGGAGGTCGTGCTCGACGATCCCGACATCGACATCGTCGTGAACCTCACGATCCCGGCCGCGCACGTCGCCGTCTCGGAGGCGATCGTCGCCGCCGGGAAGCACGTATGGACCGAGAAGCCGCTCGGCGTGGACCGCGAGGAGGCGCGACGCCTGCTGGAGACGGCCGCAGCGGCCGGACTCCGTGTCGGCGTCGCGCCCGACACCGTCCTCGGCCCCGGCGTGCAGACCGCGAAGCGCGCGATCGCCCGCGGTGACATCGGGCGTCCGCTGTTCGGTCAGACGACCTTCCAGTGGCAGGGACCGGAGATCTTCCACCCGAACCCCGCGTTCCTCTACGCGAAGGGGGCGGGGCCGCTCCTCGACATGGGGCCGTACTACGTCTCGACCCTGGTCCACGTCTTCGGGCCGGTGGCCGCCGTGGCCGCCCTCGGGCTGCAGGGGTCGCCGACCCGCCGCGTGCAGGTCGGCGACCGCGCCGGGGAGGAGTTCCCGGTCGAGATCCCGTCCACGCTCAGCGTCCTGATGGACTTCGAAGGCGGCGGTCAGGCGCAGAGCCTCTACAGCACGGACTCGCCGCTGGTGCGGCAGGGCATCGTGGAGATCACGGGAACCGAGGGCACCCTCGTCATCCCCGACCCGAACACGTTCGGCGGGCCGATCACGATCACCCGGCCGCTGTCCCGGCACTTCGTGCCACCGGAGCCGGTGGTGCAGGAGGTCGTCGATGTCGCGCCGGAGGGGGTGCTCGCGGGGCGCGGGCTCGGGCTGCTCGACATGGTGCGCGCGATCGCGGAGGACCGACCGCACGTCGCCACCGGCGACTTCGGGTACCACGTGCTCGACACGCTCCTCTCGATCGAGGAGGCCGCAGCGCGGCGCACGTTCGTGGAGGTCGCGAGCACGCTGGATCAGGTGGGCGCGCTGCCCGCCGACTTCGATCCCTTCGCGGCGACGTAGCGGTCCACGTTCGCGGGGGAGAGCACCTCGCGGGCGACCATGATCGCCGCCCCCAGCACCGCGGCGCGGTCGCCCGCCTGCGACTGCACGATCGCGAGGTGCTGGGTGGCGAGCGGGATCGAGCGGCGGTAGACGACCTCGCGGACGCCGGCGAGCAGGTGCTCTCCCGCGCGGGCGATGCTGCCCCCGAGCACGATGATCGACGGGTTGAGCAGGTTCACGACCGTCGCGAGCACTTCGCCGACATCGCGACCCGCCTGGCGGGTGGCCTCGATGGCCGCCGCATTGCCGGCGCGGACGAGGTCGACGACGTCGGAGGCGTTGTGCACGTCGTGGCCTTCGGCGCGCAGCGCGACGGCGAGGGCCGAGCCGCTCGCGAGGGCCTCGAGATCCCGTTCGTCGCCCGGCTCCCGCCCCGAGCCGGCGCTCATCGGCACCTGGACGTGGCCCATGTCGCCCGCCGATCCCTGGGCACCGCGCTGGAGCTGACCACCGGCGATGATGCCGGCGCCGATGCCGGTCGAGACCTTCACGAACACGAGGTCGTCCACCCGCGGCCAGCTCGTGGCCTGCTCGCCGAGCGCGAGGATGTTCACATCGTTGTCGACGAGGACCGGGACGTCGAACGTGCGCTGCACATAGCCGGGGACGTCGAAGCGGTCCCAGCCCGGCATGATCGGCGGGTTGGTCGGGCGCCCCGTGGAGTGCTCGACGGGGCCGGGGACGCCGATGCCGACGCCCACGAGGGGAAGGCCCTCGGCGGTCGCGGCGAGCAGGGCCGTCCCCTCCGCGAGGATCGCGTCGAGGAGGGCCTCGGGGCCGTCGCCGATGTCGATCGCGCGGGTGCGCGCGTCGAGGATCACGCCGGCGAGGTCGGCCACGGCGACGGTCGCGTGCGTGGCTCCGAGGTCGACCGCGAGGACGAGTCCGGCGCGGGGGTTGAACGCCACGCGGGCGGGAGGACGACCGCCGGTCGACACCGCTTCACCGGCGGGGCGGAGCAGGTCGGCGGCCAGCAGCGCGTCGACCCGGGAGGCGACGGTGGAGCGGGCGAGGCCGGTGAGGGCGGCGAGCTCCGCCTTGGTGCGCGCGTGTCCGTCGCGGAGGATCTGGAAGATCTCGCCGGTCCCGGGGGAGGGCGTCGCGAGCGGCCTCAGCACGTCAACCATGGCGTCAGTAAAGCACAGCACTTCTCGCAGTCGGCTGTGCGACTTCAGATTCGTTACAAACAACTTTTGACGAAGGGCTAGCAAAAGTCCTGACCGCTGTGTCAGACTCGCCGCCATGACAACGGATGTCACTGACACCGGTCTCGGGACGATCCGAACCGGGATCCTCGGCGGGGGCTTCATGGCCCGCGTGCACCGCACGGCCGCCCGAGACGCGGGCGGCGCGCTGCGCGCCGTCGCCACCCGGTCCGCCCAAGGCGCGAGGGATGCCGCGCAGCTGCTCGGCGCCGCACGCGCCGAGCACGACGCGGAGGCGCTGCTCGACGCCGACGACATCGACGTCGTCCACATCTGCACCCCGAACGCCACGCATGCCGACCTCGCCCTGCGCGCGCTGCGGGCGGGCAAGCATGTCGTGTGCGAGAAGCCCCTCGCCACGACCGCCGCCGACGCCGCCGCGCTCGCCGCGGAAGCCGCCGAGAGCGGGCTCGTCGCGGCCGTCCCCTTCGTGTACCGATACCACCCCATGGTGCGGGAGGCCAGGGCGCGCATCGCCCGCGGCGAGGCCGGGGAGCTGCTCACGCTGGACTGCTCGTACCTGCAGGACTGGATGCTGCGGCCCACCGACGACGACTGGCGGGTGCGATCCTCGTCCGGCGGGGCCTCCCGCGCGTTCGCCGACATCGGCTCGCATCTGTGCGACCTCCTCGAGTTCGTCACGGGTGACCGGATCCGCGCCCTGAGCGCCCGTACCCGCCGGGTCTTCGCCGAGCGGGCCGGGCAGGCCGTCGACACGGAGGACATCGTCGCCGTGCTCGTCGAGACCTCGGCGGGGGCGCTCGGCACGCTGCTCATCTCGCAGATGGCGGCGGGCCGCAAGAACGCCCTCACCCTGGAGCTGCACGGGACGCGGCAGAGTCTGCGGTTCGAGCAGGAACGGCCGGAGGAGCTCTGGGTCGGCATGCGCGAGGAGTCGCGGCTGCTGCTGCGCGACCCCGCCACGGCCGACCCGGAGTCCGCCCGGCTGCAGCGTGTCCCGGCCGGGCATGCCATGGGGTATCAGGATGCCTTCAACGGTTTCGTCGCCGACGTCTACGCCGCGATCGCGGGCGACGTCCCCGATGGACTGCCGACGTTCGCCGACGGCCACCGCGCGGCCGTGCTGACCGAGGCCGTGCTCGATTCCGCCGCCCACGAGGGCCGCTGGACGGAGGTGCCGGCATGACCGCGACGACGACGCAGCCGGTGCTGCGGGTGGCCGGGATCCGCAAGGCGTTCTTCGGCGTGGAGGTGCTGAAGGGCATCGACTTCGACGTGCGGCCCGGGGAGGTGCACGGCCTCGTCGGCGAGAACGGCGCGGGCAAGTCCACCCTCATGAAGATCATCGCGGGCGTGCAGCCGGCCGATGAGGGGACGATCACGTACCGCGGCGCGGAAGTGCGCCACGCGCACCCGCGGCAGGCGATGGACGCCGGCATCGTCACGGTGTTCCAGGAGTTCACCCTGCTCCCGGAGCGCACGGTCGCGCAGAACGTCTATCTCGGCCGGGAGCCGCGGCGCGCGGGGCTCATCGACGTCCGGGCCATGAACGTGCGTACCGGGGAGCTGCTGAGCGATCTCGGCGTCTCCTTCATCGATCCGCAGTCCCGCGTGGGCTCGCTGACGGTGGCCGAGCAGCAGATCGTCGAGATCGTGAAGGCGCTGTCGTTCGACGCGCAGGTGATCTCGATGGACGAGCCGACCGCCGCCCTCAGCGACCGCGAGGTGGAGCTGCTGTACGCGATCATCCGCCGGCTCACGTCCCGAGGGGTCGCCGTCATCTACGTGTCGCACCGGCTGAAGGAGATCTTCGACCTCTGCGACCGGATCACGATCCTCAAGGACGGCGCCCTCGTCTCCACGGACGAGACAGCGGCGCTGACCACCGACGAGCTCGTGCGCCGGATGGTGGGGCGGTCGATCCAGTCGTACTTCCCCGACCCGGTGGCCGGCACGGCGGTCGGCGCGCCTCGACTCGAGCTCGACGGCTGCGGGAACGCCTACGTGGACGGGGTGTCGCTGATGCTCCGTGCGGGGGAGATCGTCGGGGTGGCCGGGCTCCAGGGGTCGGGGCGCACCGAGCTGGTGGAGGGCGTGTTCGGCATCCAGGCCTTCACCCGCGGCGCCGTGCGGATCGACGGGAAGCCGGTGCGGATCGGCGGACCACGCGCGGCCGTGCGCGCCGGGCTCGCCCTCGTCTCGGAGGACCGCAAGGCGCAGGGGCTCGCGCTCGGACAGTCGATCCTCGACAACGCCCTGCTCGTGGTGCGGAACGTGTTCGCGGGACGCGCCGCGGCGTCGCGCCGGGAGGTGCCGGGGGTGCTCCGCACGCTGGAGGTGTCGTCGCGCGGCCTCGACCAGGAGGTGCGCTTCCTGTCCGGCGGCAACCAGCAGAAGGTGGTGCTGGCGAAGTGGCTGCTCACCCAGCCGCAGATCGTGCTCTTCGACGAGCCGACGCGGGGCATCGACGTGGGGGCCAAGTACGCCGTCTACCAGCTCATGCGCGAGCTGGCGGCACAGGGGAAGGCCGTGCTCATGGTCTCGAGCGAGCTCCCGGAGGTCATCGGCATGAGCGACCGCATCCTCGTCATGCATGACGGCGAACTCGTCGCCGAGCTGCCGGCCGGTGCGGCCGAGCACGAGATCCTCGCGGCGGCCACCGGCGCCGACCGCGGTCCTTCGACGAACGGGGGTGCGCGATGAGCCGCCGCACCGGAGCCCGTCTCCGCATCGACTCGACCGTCATCGTGCTCGGCATCCTGCTGCTCGCGCTCGTGGTCGGCGCGATCCTCGTCGCCACGGTCGGTCGCAACTTCCTCAGCCCGGGGAACATCCGCGACATCCTGACCGGGATGAGCGTGCTCGGCCTCGTGGCCATCGGGCAGACGCTCGTGGTGCTCGGGGCCTCGCTCGACCTGTCGGTCACCTACGTCATCAGCCTGTCGAGCCTGCTCGCGGCGACGATGATGGCCGGGAACGCGGGGAACATCCCGCTCGCCGTGATCGTGACGCTCCTCGTGTGCGCGGGGATCGGGCTCGTGAACGGGCTCATCGTGACCGTGCTCAAAGTCAACGGCTTCATCGCGACGCTCGGCGTCGGGCTGATCCTCCAGGGCATCCTCAACACGAACTTCGAAGGCTCGGCGGGCGAGGTCCCGTGGGCGTTCCAGCTCATCGGCGCGACCGGCGTCGGACCGATCCCGGTGTCCACGCTCATCATGATCGCGCTCGCCGTGCTGGTCTGGGTGCTGCTGAACCGCACCCGCACCGGCGCCCATCTCTACGCCGTCGGCGGCGACCCCGAGATCGCTCGGCTCAGCGGCGTGCGCACCCGCCTCCCGCTGATCTGGGCGCACGTGCTGTGCTCCGTGTTCGCGGGCCTCGCCGGACTCCTGCTCGCCAGCCGTCTCGGCGTGGGCAGCCCGACGGTCGGTCAGCAGGGTGGCTACGCGCTGCTCTCCATCGCCGCGGTCGTGCTCGGCGGCACCCTGCTCCTCGGCGGACGCGGCTCGATCTGGGGCACCATCGGCGGCGTCGCCATCCTCGCCGTCGTCGACAACGTCATGAGCGTGCTGCAGGTGAATCCCTTCCTCAAGGACGTGGTGCGCGGCATCGTCATCGTCGCCGCGGTCGCCGTCTACAGCCGGCGGGCCATCGTGCGGCGTCGTCCCCGCTTCGGCGCCGGCGGCACGCGCACCGGGGGAGACGACGCCGCGAAGGCGGCCGAAGCCGACATGGCGGTCGCGGCCGCCGAGCTCGCCGATCCGACCACCGAGGTCGCCGCCGTCGACAGCGCCGGGGATACCGCCTCCGTGCGGGAAGGAGGACGCTCATGAACGCGCTGCGCACGCTCGTCAGCCCCCGCGGGGCGGTCTTCCTGCTGCTCGTGATCCTGCTCGTCGCGGTCGCCGTGCTCAACCCGAGCTTCGCCGAGCCCGGGCAGTTCATGCGCTACCTGCAGCGCGTCGCCCCCATCGCGATCGTCGCGATCGGGCAGTACTTCGTGATCATCGCGGGGGAGTTCGACCTCTCCCAGGGATCGCTCATCACGGCGCAGGTCATCATCGCCGGCAACCTCGTCGGCCAGGACGACGCCCGCACCCTCCCTGTCCTGCTGCTCATGATCGTGTTCGGCGTCGTCGTCGGGCTCGTGAACGGCGTCCTCACGACGCTGCTCAAGGTGCCGTCGTTCATCGTCACGCTGGGCATGATGCTCGCCCTGCTCGGCGGCGTGATGTGGTGGACGGGCGGCGCGGCCACGGGGAACCCGGCCGACAGCTTCCGGGAGATCGGTCGCGGCGGGATCCGCGACCTCCCCGTGCTGGAGTTCCTGCCCTGGGCCGTCCTCCTGCTCGCCGCCTGGCTCGCCCTCGGCATCGTCATCACCAAGCGCCCGCTGGGCAAGACCCTCATCGCAATCGGCGACAACGCCCGCGCGGTGGACTACGCCGGTGCCCGCCGGGCCTGGGTCACGACCCGCGCGTTCGTGCTGTCCTCCCTCTCGGCCACCCTCTCCGCCGTCCTGCTCGTCGGGTACGCGGGGGTGCACCCGTCCGTCGGCCGCGGCTACGAGTTCACCGCGATCACCGCGGTGGTGCTCGGCGGCGTCGTGCTCGGCGGAGGACGAGGGTGGATCGTCGGCGCCGTGGCCGGAGCCTTCGCGCTGGAAGCGCTGTTCCTGCTCCTGAACATCGCGGGCGTGCCCTCCACGCTCCGCGACGCCGTGCAGGGCGTCATCATCATCGCGGCCGTCGCCTATGCGGGGGTCGCCTTCCGAGCCCGCCGCCGGCGCGGTCCCCAGCCGACGGACGTCCCTACCGCGGGGACCGAGAACGCCGAGAACCGCACCACCGCATCAAGCCCTACAACCAGAGGAGATTAGCAATGCGACGATCGATGAAGATCGCCACCGCAGGGGTGGCCCTCTTCGGCCTCATCGCGCTCGCCGGGTGCACGACCGACCCGTCCGTGGCGCCGGCGGAGTCGGAGAACCCCGAGGAGTCGGCCGAGACCACCGAGTGGTTCGACCAGGAGCTCTTCGACAAGCAGGACGAGGAGCGCGGCGTCGACCCCCAGGGCCCCGCCGACCAGCCCTACCTGCAGCACATCAACGCCGAGATGGTCGACACGTCGGAGTTCGCCAGCACCGGCGCCAAGAAGGCCTGCTTCGCGAACGCCTCGATCTCGAACCCGTGGCGGCAGACGGGCTGGATCACGATGAACGAGCAGCTGAAGGTGCTGCAGGAGTCGGGCGCGATCAGCGAGATGGAGACCCGCGACGCGCAGGACTCCGACGACACCCAGATCGCCGACATCGACTACTTCATCTCCGAGGGAACTGCGACGTCTTCCTCATCTCGCCGAACAGCACGGCGGCGATGACCCCCGCGGTCGAGCGGCGTGCGAGACGGGCAAGCCGGTGGTCGTGTTCGACCGCGGCGTGAACACCGACTGCCCTGTCACGTTCATCCACCCGATCGGCGGCTTCGCCTGGGGCATCGACACCGCGGAGTTCCTCATCGACAACCTGGAAGAGGGCGACAAGGTCGTGGCTCTCCGGATCCTCCCCGGCGTCGACGTGCTGGAGCACCGCTGGCCGGAGCCGAGAAGCTGTTCGAGGAGGCCGGGATCGAGGCCGTCGACCACTTCACCGGTGCCGACCCCGCCGAGATCAAGAGCATCATCAGCGACGAGCTCGCCAAGGGTGACGTGCAGGGCATCTGGATGGACGCGGGTGACGGTGCCGTCGCCGCCATCGAGGCCTTCGAGGACGCCGGAGCCGACTACCCGGTGATGACCGGCGAGGACGAGATGAGCTTCCTGCGCAAGTGGAAGGACACGGGTCTCACCGGCCTCGCTCCGGTGTACTCGAACTTCCAGTGGCGCACCCCGCTGCTCGCGGCGCAGATGATCTTCGCGGGTGAAGAGGTGCCGAAGGAGTGGGTGCTCCCGCAGAAGCCGATCACCGAGGCCGAGCTGGACGACTACCTCGCGGCGAACGAGGGGATGCCCGACGGCCACTACGCCAAGTTCGGCGGCGAGGACCTCCCCGGCTACCCGACGGTCTGGCAGGAGCGTCAGATCCCGTAACCCCGTGTGCTCCCGCCCTTCCGCTCGGCCCGCGCCGAGTGGGAGGGTGGGAGCACCCGTACGATCACAAGGACAACGATGCCCCGCACGATCGCCGTCAACACCTGGGTCTGGACGTCTCCGCTGACGGACGACACCCTGGAGCCGCTCGCCCGCACGGCGGCGCGGATGGGCTACGACGCCCTGGAGCTGCCGCTGGAGAGCGTCGGCGACTGGGATCCCCTCCGGGCCCGCACCGTGCTGGACGGCCTCGGCATGGGCGCGGTCGTGGTCGGCGCGATGGGTCCTGGTCGCTCGCTGCTCGCGCGCGCCGGAGACGTCGCCGCGACGCAGGACTACCTCCGTGCGTGCCTGGACGCCGCGGCCGTGCTCGGGGCCTCGGTCGTCGCCGGTCCCTTCTACGCGCCGACCGGCGTCACCTGGCGCATGGACGAGGCGGAACGGAAGGAGGTCGTCGGCGAGCTCCGGGAGAACCTCGCTCCGCTCGCCAGGGAGGCCGCGGCGATCGGCGTGACGCTGGCCGTCGAGCCGCTCAACCGCTACGAGACCAGCGTGCTGAACACCGTGGCGCAGAGTCTCGACGCGCTGGCGCCGCTGCTCGGTGCCGGGGTGGGGGTGGCCCTCGACACCTACCACCTCAACATCGAGGAGAAGAGGCCGGCCGACGCGGTCCGCGCGGCCGGCGCCGCCATCGCGCACGTGCAGGTGTGCGGCAGCGACCGCGGTGCCGTGGGCGACGACCACACCGACTGGCCGGAGATGCTCCGCGCGCTCGACGACGCCGGCTACCGCGGCGCCCTGGGACTGGAGAGCTTCACGGGGGAGAACGCGACGATCGCCGTCGCCGCCTCCGTGTGGAGACCGCTCGCCGCCAGTCAGGACGACCTCGCCGCCCGCAGCATCGCCCACCTGCGCGCCCTCGGTGCCTGAACCCCCGCCCGCCGCACGAAGCCCGGCGATACGAAGGAGTATCCATGAGCAGTCACCCGGTCACCCTGTTCACCGGCCAGTGGGCCGACCTCCCGTTCGAGGAGGTGGCCCGCCTCGCCGCGAAGTGGGGCTACGACGGGCTGGAGATCGCCGCGTCCGGCGACCACCTGGACCTCCGTCGGGCGGACGAGGACGACGCCTATGTCGCCTCCCGGCGCGAGATCCTCGACCGGCACGGCCTGCAGGTGTTCGCGATCTCCAACCACCTGGCCGGGCAGGCGGTGTGCGACGACCCCATCGACTTCCGCCACGAGGACATCCTGCGCCCGTACATCTGGGGCGACGGCGAGGCCGAGGGCGTCCGGCAGCGGGCGGCGGAGGATATGAAGCGGGCGGCCCGGGTGGCCAGGAAGCTCGGCGTCGACACCGTCGTCGGCTTCACCGGTTCGTCGATCTGGCCCTATGTCGCGATGTTCCCGCCGGTGCCGGAGGCGGTGATCGCCCAGGGCTTCCAGGACTTCGCTGACCGGTGGAATCCGATCCTCGACGTGTTCGACGGGGAGGGGGTGCGCTTCGCCCACGAGGTCCACCCCGGGGAGATCGCCTATGACTACTGGTCGAGCGACCGTGCCCTCGACGCGATCGACCACCGCGATGCGTTCGGCTTCAACTGGGACCCCTCGCACATGATGTGGCAGAACATCGACCCCGTCGGCTTCATCGTCGACTTCGCCGACCGGATCTACCACGTCGACTGCAAGGACACCCGTCTGCGGCCGCGGAACGGCCGTGCCGGGGTCCTCGGCTCGCACCTGCCGTGGGGCGACCCCCGGCGCGGCTGGGACTTCGTCTCCACCGGCCACGGCGACGTGCCGTGGGAGGACGCCTTCCGTGCGCTCGACGCGATCGGCTATGACGGCCCGATCTCGATCGAGTGGGAGGACGCCGGCATGGACCGCCTGCACGGCGCGCCCGAGGCGCTCGGATTCGTGCGCTCCCTGCTGTGGCCGCCGCCCGCGGCCGCCTTCGACGCCGCGTTCCGCCACCAGTGACGGGCCCGGTGTCCCCGGGCCGTGCTCAGGGCTCCCGCAGGCGGACCAGGCGCTCGTGCCCGGTCTCCTCGAGCTCGGCGATGTCGTCGCGCGACTTGAGGAAGTCGGAGAACGACCGGTAGCCGAGGGCCTTCTCGCTGAAGGACGGGTCCATGCGGCGCATGTGCGTCTTGACCGCGGAGCTGTGCAGCCATTCGTCGGCGTCCGCCTTGTCGTGGCCGAGACGCAGCGCGCGCTCCAGGAGCCGTGTGGCCTCGCCCTGGTCGTCGATCTTCTCCTCGACCTTGGGCTCCTCGCCGGCGGTCTTCGTCTTGGCCTTCGCGCGCGACTTCGACGCCGTCTTGGGCTTCGGGGCGCCCGTGTCCGCGGTGACCGGCGCGGACGGCTCCGCCGGAACCTCGACCGCGGGGGCGACGGCGGGCTGTGCCGCCTTCGTCGGACGCGCCACGCCGGGGAGCGAGTCGTAGGACTCGAACTCGTCGCAGGCCGCAGCGAGGGACTTCGCCGTGGACCCGGCGACGCCCACGCCGATCACGTACCGGCCGAGGCGCTTGCAGCGCTGGGCCAGCGGCACATAGTCGCTGTCGCCCGCCACGATGACGACGTGGGTCAGGTCCGGCAGGCGGAACATGTCCTCGACCGCGTCGACCGCCAGCCGGATGTCCGCGCCGTTCTTCGCGTACGCCGCGGCCGGGAAGAGCTGCACGAGATCCACCGCGCGCGCCACGAGCTGCGAGCGGTACTCGGCGTTGACCGGCGACGACCAGTCCGCATACGCCCTCGTCAGCACGAGGGTGCCGAAGGACGCCGCGTAGTCGATGATGGCGCCGACCTCGATCATCGCCCGGTTCAGCCGCTCGGCGACCTCGGGGTCGTTCGGGTGCTCCGTGATGCGCTGGCGATCCTTGCCGTAGGAGTTGCGGCCGTGGACGCGGTCGTACCAGGAGATGACGATGTTGTCGAAGTCCAGGTACACCGCCACGCGGGCGTCGGTCGTCTCAGCCACGGTCGTCCTCCTCACCGGGGTACCGGACGCCGATCTGCGCGCGGATCTCGTCGAGGGCCCCCATGATGGCGACGCTCTCCGCGATGGGGAGGATGTCGCCCTCGAGGAGACCGTCGCGGACCAGACGCTCGGCCGCGAGTGCCTGGTACTGCATGCCGCGGCCCTCGACCTCCGAGACGTACTCCTCCTGCACGGTGCCGTCCGGCCGCACGACGCGGAAGGAGGTGGGGGTGTACCAGACCCGATCGATGTCGATGCGGGCCTCGGTGCCGACGATGCTCGCGGCGTTGGGGCCGGCACCGCGCGAGGAGGAGAGGCTCGTGGAGACCGCCCCGCTCTCGTGGATCATGACGGTGGCGACCTCGGAATCGGCTCCGGTCTCGACCAGACGCCCCACGGCGCGGATGGTGGTCGGTGCCCCGAGGATGTCCCAGATGAAGGAGATCGGGTAGATGCCGAGGTCGAGCAGCGCGCCGCCGCCGAGCTCGAGCGCATTCAGACGGTGGGTGGGGTCGGTGGGCAGCTGCTGCGTGTGGTCGGCGCTCACGGCGCGGATCTCACCCAGGGCGCCGTCGGCGAGGAGCTCGCGGATGCGGACCATGTGCGGCAGGTAGCGCGTCCACATCGCCTCCATCACGAGCAGCCCGCGCTCGGCGGCGAGCCGCTGGAGGTCTTCGGCCTGGGCGCGGTTGAGGGTGAACGCCTTCTCCACGAGCACGTGCTTGCCGTGCTCCAGGGCGAGCCGGGCGTTCTCGTGGTGCATCGGATGCGGCGTGGAGACGTAGATGATGTCCACGTCGGGATCGGAGACCAGCGCCTCGTACGACGGATGCGCGTGCGCGATGTCGAAGCGTGCGGCGAAGGCGTCGGCCGACTCCTGCGAGCGCGAGCCCACCGCGACGAGGTCGAGTCCGGCCGTGCGCAGATCGGATGCGAAGGCGCCGGCGATGCCGCCGGTCGCGAGGATTCCCCAACGAAGTCCAGTCATCCTCTCAGCGTAGAGGGTGGCGCATGTGACCGTCTGTGACATCCGGTGACCTCCGGCTTCCGCCCCGTGGCCCGGGTGGCGGCCGCGGTCCTACCGTGTCGGCATGACGGAACCCCTCGTGATCGGCGCCATGGTGCGCACCCTCGGTGCCTACCCCTCCGGGTGGCGGTACCCCGGAGCCCACCGCGACCCCGCGGGAGACGCCGACATCCTCCGCCGCATCGCGCGTGAGGGGGAGGACGCGGGCCTGGACTACCTCTTCTTCGGCG
This sequence comes from Microbacterium paraoxydans, assembly GCF_019056515.1. Taxonomy (NCBI): domain Bacteria; kingdom Bacillati; phylum Actinomycetota; class Actinomycetes; order Micrococcales; family Microbacteriaceae; genus Microbacterium; species Microbacterium paraoxydans. Next base: position 2,442,846 of record NZ_CP064873.1, on the reverse strand, counting down.
ACTGGCTGGCGACCGGGCCCGACCTGGAGTTCCGTGATCCCTACCTGCTCGCCCGCATCGACCCGCTGAGCGCGGTGCTGTTCCTCGCCGGGGTGACCTCCCGGATCGGACTCATCGCGACGGTCAACACCACCTATGCCGACCCGTACGCCACGGCGCGGGCCCTGGCCTCCCTCGACGTCCTCACCGACGGCCGGGCGGGGATCAACCTCGTCACCGGCGCCGAGCCGCGGGCCGCAGGGAACCACGGCCGTGAGGCCCACGCCGACACCGAGACGCGCTACGACCGGGCGGAGGAGTTCGTCGTCGCCCTGCGCCGGCTCTGGGACTCCTGGGACGAGGACGCCTGGATCGCGGATGCCGAGCGCGGCGTGCTCATCGACCCCCGGGGGCTGCGCGCCGCGGACGTCCAGGGCGCACACGTGCGGGTCGCCGGCCCGCTCAACGTCGCCCGCCCGCCGCAGGGGCGCATCCCGATCGTGCACGCGGGGACCTCGCCGCGGTCGCGGGCGCTCGCGGCGACCGCCGCCGACCTCGCCCTCATCGCCGCCCCCACCCTCGCCGACGCCGTGGCCACGCGGCGGCTGCTGCGGGAGATCGCGGCGGAGGCGGGCCGTCCCGCGGAGGAGCTGAAGGTCATCGCCCCGGTGCTCCCCGTCGTCGCGGAGTCCGACGCCGCCGCCCACCGGATCGTCCGGCGGCTGCTGGAGCTCGTCCCGCTCGCGGAGGGCGGGCAGCGGGAACGCGTCGGGTTCCCGGCGAACCGCACGGTGGAGGCTCTGGCCGACGCGCTGGAGGTGGCCGCCGACGACCCGCTGCGGGCCGCAGCCTTCGACACTCCGGTGACGGTCGCCGAGGCCGCACGCCTGGGGGAGCGGGGCGCCGCGCTCGTCGAACGGCTCGCGGGGATCGCCGGACTCCGGGTCGGGACGCCGGACGCCCCGACCTGGCGGCATCTCGTCGCCGCGCACGCCGTCCCTGCGGCCTTCGTCGTCGGCGACGCCGGCACGATCGCCGACCACTTCGCGCACTGGCGCGACGAGGGCGCCGCCGACGGCTTCAACGTCCTCTCGGCGTTCCAGCCCGGGCAGTTCGAGGCCTTCACCCGCCTCGCAGCCCCCGAGCTCCGTCGTCGCGGTCTTCTCCGGACCCCGGAGGAGACCGGTCAGGGGGCCGGTGCGGAGACGCTGCGCGACCGCCTCCGTGTGACGTCGCGAGTCGGCGCGTGACCACGCGTGTCGTCTCGCGACACCCGGAGTCCGCGGCCTCGCCGCTGCACCCCGCCGCTTCCTACCGTGAACACCACCCGCACTGCACCCGCACCCGACACCCTGCCTTCCGAACCCGAGGAGTCCTCCGCATGAACCGCCGCCTCATCCGCACCGCCGCCGTCGCGGTCCCGCTCGTCCTGGCGGGCAGCCTCGCCGCCTGCGCCAGCTCGCCCGCCCCGGGGAACACCCCGGCCGCGGCGGGGGACCCCGTCTCCGGCGGCACGCTCACCTACCTCGAGCACCAGGCCTACACGAACCTGTATCCGCCGCAGGCCGGCTTCTACCCGAACGGCGGCATCGTCAACAACATCGCCGCCCGGCTCACCTGGCAGAACCCGGAGACGCTCGAGATCGAGCCCTGGATCGCCGCGGAGTGGACCGTGAACGACGACGCCACGGAGTACACCTTCGACCTCAACCCTGACGTGACGTTCTCGGACGGCACGCCCGTGGACGCCGCCGCCGTGGCGAAGAACTTCGACACCTACGGGCTGGGCGACGCCGAGCGCGGGCTCACCGTCTCCGAGGCCATCAACAACTACGCCGGCAGCGAGGCGGTCGACGAGGACACCGTGACGTTCCGCTTCAGCGCGCCGTCGCCCGGATTCCTGCAGGCGACGTCGACCATCAACTCGGGACTGCTGTCCCCCGAGACCCTGGACGGCACGATCGAGGACTTCGGCGCGGGCAACGCGGAGAACATCATCGGCTCCGGCCCCTTCACCGTCACGGACGAGAAGCTCGGTACCGAGTACACCCTCACCGCCCGCGATGACTACGCCTGGGGCCCGGACAGCGCCGAGAACGACGGCCGTCCGTACCTCGACGCCGTGCACGTGCTGGTCACCCCCGAGGACTCCGTCCGCATCGGGTCGCTGCTCGCGGGCCAGGCCGACTACGTCCGCTACGTCCAGGCGTTCGACGAGGACCGCGTCGAGGGCGCCGGATTCACGCTGTACGCCCCGCAGACCCGCGGCGTGAACAACTCGATCGCCCTCCGCCCGGAGAACCCGCTGCTGTCTGACATCCGCGTGCGCCAGGCGATCATCGCCGCGGTCGACGCGCAGGAGGTCGTCGACACCCTGTTCACCGAGAACTACCCGGTGGCCACGTCGGTGCTGTCCTCGCAGGCCGCGGGATACAAGGACGAGTCCGCGCACTACGCCCACGATCCGGAGAAGGCGGAAGCGCTGCTCGACGAGGCAGGCTGGGTGCCCGGCGCCGACGGCATCAGGGAGAAGGACGGCGAGCGGCTGTCCATCACGGTCTACGAGGCCAAGCCGCAGCCCCTGTCGAAGCAGACCCTGGAGCTCGTGGCGCAGCAGCTCGCGGCGGTCGGCGTGGAGCTCACCGTCAAGCCCGGCGATGCGGGCAGCTACGCGGAGGACACCCGTGATCCGCTGAAGACGGGGTTCTACCACTCGATGGTCGGCCGTGCGGACCTCGACGTGATCAAGAGCCAGTACTTCACGAAGAACCGCGACGTGCTCATCTCTCAGGACGCGACGCTCGACGAGCTGCTGCTCGCCGTCGCCTCCGAGCCGGACGCCGAGAAGCGGGTGGCCGCCTCGCAGGCCGTGCAGGACTACATCGCGGAGCAGGCGTACGTGATCCCGCTCTTCGAGGAGCCGCAGGTCTACGGTGCGGCCACGTACGTGCACGGCGTCGCGTTCGAGTCGGTCGGCCGCCCCACGTTCTCCGGCGTGTGGCTCGCGGAGCACTGAGGACCACGGTGCCCCCATGACCTTCGTCCTCCGACGGGCCGGGCAGGCCGCGATCGTGCTGATCGCGGCCTTCACGGCCACGTTCTTCCTGTTGCAGCTGCTGCCGGGAGACGCCATCCTCATCAAGTTCTCCGACCCGAGCCTGGGGCTCTCGCCGGAGCAGCTCGACGACATCCGCGCGACCTACGGCGCCGACGTGCCGTGGGGGGAGCAGTACCTGCACGCGGGTCTCGGCTTCCTGGCGGGCGACTTCGGCTACTCGACCCAGTACGGCACCCCGGTGCGGACGATGCTGGCCGAGGCGCTGCCCGCCACGCTGCTGCTCGCGGCGCTCGGACTCCTGGTCGCTGTCGTGCTCGCGGTGCTGATCGCGGCGCTCTCCGCGCTCGCCCCCTTCGCGTGGCTGCGGGACGGCCTGCGGCAGGTGCCGGGACTGTTCGTCGCGGTGCCGGTGTTCTGGCTCGGCATCCTCCTCATCCAGGTGTTCTCGTTCGGGCTCGGCTGGGTGCCGATCGTGGGAGCCGACCCCGTCAGCGGCCTGTTCCTCCCCGTCCTCACGCTCGCCGTGCCGATCTCGGCGCCCCTCGCCCAGGTGCTGGTCCGCTCCATCGACCGGGTGCAGGCGCAGCCGTTCGTGACGGTGGTGCGGGCGAAGGGCGCGCCGCCGGCGTGGGTGCTCACGCGCTCGGTCGCGCGCAACGCCGCCGTCCCGACGCTCACCATCGCGGGGGTGCTGTTCGGAGAGCTCGTCGGAGGAGCGGTGGTCACCGAGACGGTCTTCGGCCGCACCGGCATCGGACGCCTCACGGAGCAGGCGGTCGCGAACCAGGACATCCCGGTGCTGCAGGGGGTGGTGCTGCTGTCGGCCCTGGGGTTCGTGGTGATCAGCTTCGCCGTCGACCTCGCCACGCCCCTGATCGATCCGCGGCAGCGGCGGGCGGCGCGCGCCGCCCGGTCCCGCCCCGTCCGTCCCGCCCAGGAGGTGCCCGCATGACCGCTCCCGTGATCGCGGAGACCACCGTCGAGACGCCCGGTGCCCCGCCCGCGCCGTCCGCCCCGGCTCCCGCCTCGGCCTCCCGTCCGCGACGACGCTTCCGCGCCTGGGGGCTGTACCTGGCGTTCGCGGTCGTCGCCGTGGCGGTGCTGTGGGCGGTGATCCCCGGAGTCTTCGCGCCGGGCGACCCGCTGACCGGCGTGCCCGCCGACAAGCTCCTGCCCCCGAGCGCCACGCACTGGTTCGGGACCGACGCGCTCGGCCGCGATCTGTTCGGCCGGGTCGTCCACGGCGCGGTGCACTCGCTGTCGGGTGCGCTGATCGCGGTGACGGTCGGCCTCGCGCTCGGCACGCTCCTCGGAGCCGTCGCCGGCGCGACCGGCGGCGTCGTGGACGACGTGCTGATGCGGATCGTCGACGTGCTGCTGGCCATCCCGGGGCTGCTGCTGTCGCTCTCCGTCATCATCCTGCTCGGCTTCGGCACCGTCAACGCGGCGATCGCCGTGGGACTCGGCAGCGTCGCAGCCTTCGCCCGGCTCATGCGCGCCGAGGTGGCGCGGGTGCGGCGCACCGAGTACGTCGAGGCGGCCTTCGGCAGCGGCGGCACCTTCGTCGCCGTGCTGCGCCGGCATGTGCTCCCGAACGCCCTCACCCCGATCGTCGCGCTCGCCGCCTTGCAGTTCGGCACGGCCATCCTCGCCATCTCCACCCTCGGCTTCCTCGGCTACGGGGCCCCGCCGCCCACCCCCGAGTGGGGGCTGCTGATCGCCGAGGGACGCAACTACATCGCGACCGCCTGGTGGCTCACGGCGCTGCCCGGCCTCGTGGTGGTCGCCGTCGTGCTCAGCGCCAACCGCGTCAGCCACCGGCTCGGAAGGAGCACCCGATGACCGCGCCAACACCCGTCCTCACCGCGACGGACCTGCGGGTCTCGTACGCCGCCCGCGAGGTCGTGCGCGGCCTCTCGTTCGCCATCGCCGAGGGGGAGACGCTCGCCTTGGTCGGCGAGTCGGGATCCGGCAAGTCCACCACGGCGCACGCCCTCCTCGGCCTGCTGCCGGAGGGCGGACGGGTCGAGGGCGGTCGCGTCCGGCTCGGCGACCTCGACATCTCCGGATGGTCGGATCGGGCGTTCCGCGGCATCCGCGGGTCGGAGATCGGGCTGGTGCCGCAGGATCCGACGACGTCGCTCGACCCGGTGCGCCCCGTCGGCGTGCAGGTCGCCGAGGTGCTGCGCCTGCACGGTCATCGCGACCGTCGTTCCCGGAACGCCCGCGTGCTCGAGCTGCTCGACCGCGTCGGGCTGGACGACCCCGATCTGCGCGCCCGACAGTATCCGCACGAGCTCTCCGGCGGCATGCGGCAGCGCGTCCTCATCGCGGCCGCGATCGCCCTCCGCCCTCGGCTGCTCATCGCGGACGAGCCCACCAGTGCCCTCGACGCCACGGTGCAGCGCCGCGTGCTGGACCTGCTGGACGAGCTGCAGCGCGAGGACGGCACGAGCATCCTGCTCGTGACGCACGACCTCGGCGTCGCCGCGGACCGGGCGGCGCGGATCGCGGTGCTGAAGGACGGCCGGATCGTGGAGCAGGGGCCGAGTGCGCAGGTGCTCGCCGATCCGGAAGACCCGTACACGCGGCAGCTGCTCGCCGACGCGCCGGCCTTCACGACCGGCTTCCGACGCCCGGACGCGCCGCCGTTCCTCCGGGATGCCGCGGCGGTTGCCGCCGAGAAGCCGTGGGAGATCGTGGCCGCGGGCCTCGTGAAGGAGTTCCGGGTCTCGGGACGCGAACGCTTCCGGGCGGTCGACGACGTCTCCTTCCGGGTGCGGCGCGGGACGACCCATGCGCTGGTCGGCGAGTCCGGATCGGGCAAGTCCACGACCGCGCGCCTGGTCACGCGCTTCCTCCGTCCGGACGCCGGGACCGTGGAGCTCGCAGGGGAGGACGCGACGGCCGTCGAGGGGGCGCGACTGCGTGCGCTGCGCCGGCGGATCCAGCTCGTGTACCAGAACCCCTTCGCCTCCCTCGACCCACGGCAGCAGATCGCCGACATCGTGGCCGAGCCGCTGCACAACTTCCGCATCGGGACCCGCTCCGAGCGTCGGGATCGGGCGGTCGCGCTGCTCGAACGCGTGGCGCTGCCGGCGGATGCGGCACGCCGCACCCCGAGCGAGCTGTCCGGCGGGCAGCGCCAGCGGGTCGCGATCGCGCGGGCGCTCGCCGTCGACCCGGAGATCCTCGTGCTCGACGAGGCGGTGTCGGCGCTCGACGTGACGGTGCAGGCGCGCATCCTCGAACTGCTCTCCGCACTCCAGGCCGAGCTCGGACTCACCTACCTCTTCATCTCGCACGACCTCGCCGTGGTGCGCCGCATCAGCCACACCGTCTCCGTCATGCACCGCGGTCGCGTGGTGGAGGACGGGCCGACCGAAGAGCTGTTCCACGACCCGCAGCACGAGAACACCCGGGAGCTGCTGGCCGCGGTCCCCGGACGAACGGAGATCCTCGCATGAGCACCACCCCTCGTCCCACCGTCGCGTTCTTCACGCGGCTCCTCGACGACGCGTCCCCGGCCGACCGCTACCGCCTCGCCCTGGCGCAGATCCGGCACGCCGAGGAGCACGGCGTGGGGAGGGCGTGGGTGGCGCAGCACCACTTCCGGGCGGCGGAAGGCGGGCTGCCCTCGCCGCTCGTCTTCCTCGCGCACGCGGCGGCACGCACCTCGCGGATCCGCCTCGGCACCGGGATCATCACCCTGCCCCTCGAAGACCCGGTCCGCGTGGCCGAGGACGCCGTGGTGGCCAACCTGCTCGCCGACGGGCGGATCGACCTCGGGCTCGGCAGCGGCGGTACCCCGTCATCCTTCGCGCCCTTCGGGGAGGACGTGCGCGACAAGGTGCCCACCTACGACCGCAAGCTCAGTCTCCTGCTCGACGCTCTCGCCGGCCGGGACATCGGTGCGGGGAACACGCTGTATCCGGACGCGGGGTCGCTGGCCGCGCGCATCTGGCAGGCGACGTTCTCGGCCCCCGGCGGTCATCGGGCGGGCGTCCACGGTCACGGACTGCTGCTGTCCCGCACGCAGCCCCGCCCCCACGACCGGCTGCACGCGCCGCTGTCCGCGCTGCAGGACCCCATCATCGACGCGTACCTCGACGCGCTGCCCGCCGAGGCGACCCCGCGCATCACCGCTTCCCGCACCGTGTTCGTGGCGGACGACCGCGCCGAGGCGCTCCGGTTCGCCGAGGTCGGGTTGCGGCGGGCGGCCGAGGGCTTCCGTCGGCAGGGCCAGACCATCCCCGGAAACGACCTCGACGACCTCATCGCCGCTCTCGACACGCATCTCGGCACGCCCGAGGAGGTCGCCGCCTCGCTCGCCGCCGACACCACGCTGCACCGCGCGACCGAGGTGGCATTCCAGGTGCACTCGGTCGACGCACCGCACGCCCACGTCCTGCGCTCGATCGAGCTGTTCGCGACCGAGGTCGCCCCGGCCCTCGGCTACGCGCTGACCCCGCCGGATCCCGAGAGCACCCGCACTGCCGAGAACACCCCCACCGTGAAGGAGAACGCATGACCGCCGACATCGTCGACCAGCTGACGGGGGTGACGCCGGAGCTGGATGCGCTGCGTCGTCGCCGCCCCGTGACCAGGGAGCAGCTCCAGGCGAGCTTCGACGCGCTGTTCCACCCGGTCTCCGCGGAGCACGTCTCGCTCGCCGAGCGCGCGCTCATCGCGGCGTTCGCGACCGCTCTCGCCGGTGCCGACGACCCCACGGCGGAGTTCTACGCCGGAAAGGCCCGCGAGATCGACCCGGAGCGCGCCGCGATCGTCGCCCGGGAGGCCGAGGCCGCCGCGACCACCGGACCGTTCGGCGCCTACACCGAACGCGGGCTGGAGGCCGAGAGCACCGACGGCGCGCGGTACGTGCCGGACGAGGCGGCGTCGGCTGCCCTGGGGGAGCGCCTCGCGGCGGCTCTCGCGCACACGCACCTGCTGGTGTTCCGCCCGCGCGAGGCATCCGGCGCCGACCTCGGCCGCCTGCACGACGCCGGCTGGTCGACGGACGGCATCGTCACGCTGTCGCAGCTCGTGTCGTTCCTCGCCTTCCAGCAGCGGGTCGTCACCGGCCTGCGGGTGCTCCAGGACGCCGGGCTCACCGCCACCGCCACAGCCACCGACACCGCCGCCGACACCGACACCGACGAGGAGGCCGCATGACCGCCGCCGACACCGTGCTCCGGCACGACGACGCCCCCTATCCCGACGCCTTCACCCGCGCCGAGGTCGGCTGGACGCCGCACCTCGCGCCGCTGGCGGAGGAGGATCTCACCCCGCGACACCTCGATGGCCTCGTTGACGCCGCCCGCGCGAAGAACGAGTACTTCCGGCTGCTCGCGCGCGACCCCGAGGTGCTCCGCGCACGCACCCTCGTCGACAAGGACATCTTCTACAACACCGCGGAGGGGCTCCCGCGCGCGGAGCGGGAGCTCGCGGCCACCGCCGCCTCCCGCCGCAACGGCTGCGTCTTCTGCGCGTCGGTGCACTCCCGGTTCGCGGCGCATCACGGCAAGCGGCCGGAGGACGTCGACGCGCTCCTCGCCGAGGGCGTGGACGCGGACCTCGGGGAGCGCTGGAACGCGATCGTCGCCGCCGCGGTCGCGCTGACCGACACGCCCCGCGTGTTCGGAGCCGCGCACATCGCCCGCCTCCGTGCGGCCGGACTGGACGACCTGGAGATCGCGGACGTCGTGCACGGCGCGGCCTTCTTCAACTGGGCGAACCGGCTGATGCTCTCGCTCGGCCGCCCTGTCGCTCCCGCCTGATCTCTCAGGGGACGAGGATGATCTTCCCCGAGGCGGCGCCGGTCTCCATGAGCTCATGGGCCCGCGCCGCCTCGGCGAGAGGCAGCTCCGGGCCGAGCTCGATGGTGAAGTCGCCCGCGGCCAGCAGGTCGACCGTCTTCTGCAGCGCCTCGGCGCGCCACTCCAGCTCCTGCGGCGTGAGCGGCTCGGGCGAGCCGCCGGAGAACGCCCGGATGCCGAAGTCGGCCGCGTCGGGACCGCGGACGATGGTCGCGATGCGGTCGCGGTCGGCGACCAGGGCGAGGGAGGTCTCGATCGCCTCGTCGGTGCCTGCGCAGTCCAGGACGACGGTCACGGGGGAGGGGGCCGCGGCGCGGACGCGGTCGAGCAGGCCGTCGCCGTAGGTCACGGGGATCGCGCCGAGCTCGCGGAGCTGGTCGTGCCGGGCGGGGCTCGCGGTGGCGATCACGGTCGCGCCCCAGGCGACCGCGAACTGCACGGCGGCCTGGCCGACCGCACCAGAGCCCGCGTGCACGAGGAGCACGTCGTCGGCCGTCACGGCGAGCGAGCGGAGGGACTGATAGGCGGTGCCGGCGGGGATGCCGATCGCCGCCCCCTCGGCCGCGGTGACGGCGTCCGGGAGCTTCACGAGCTTGTCGGCCTCGACCGCGAGGGCGGAGGCGTAGGTCCCGAGCGTGTCGCGGATCGCGACGCGGTCGCCGACCTCGAACCCGTCGACGCCTTCGCCCAGCACCTCGATGACTCCCGCGCCGTCGAACCCGACCGGACGCGGCTCGGTGATCGGCGCGGAGGGGCGCTTGCCGCCGCGGAGCTTGGCGTCGATGGGGTTGGCGCCGGCCGCCTCGATGCGCACCAGCGCTTCGCCGCGGACGGGCACGGGGTCAGGCACCTCCATCAGGTGGAGGACAGCGGGGGATCCGAACTCGGTGTAGACGATCGCGCGGGCCATGCCCTCAGGCTACCCGGCGGGGGTCACTTCCCCGCGAGGGCCTTGGTGATCCGCTGCGGCGACACCGGCTGCGCGGTGCCGAGACGCTGGGCGAAGACGCTGACCCGGTACTCCTCCAGGAGCCAGCGCACCTCGACGATCGCGGGGGGAGCGTCGGGCGCGAGGGGGATCGTGCCGCCGGCGTCCGCGAACAGCACCGCCATCCGCTCGAACTCCGTCATCCGCGCGCGGTCCTTGCCCGGCTCGTTCGCGAGGGTCTTCAGCCGGTCGATCATGCCGTCGAGGTACCGGGGGAAGTGGGCGAGCCGGTCGACCCCCGCCGCCGCGACGAAGCCGGGATGCAGCAGTCCGGAGAGCTGGGTGCGGATGTCGTTCAGCGGGCCGAGCAGCGCCAGCGCGTTCTGCGCCTTGATGCCCCGCTCCACCTCCCGCGCCTTCGTGAGGATGCGGGCGACGAGGGAGACGCAGGCGAAGAGCTCGTCGACGAGCACGGCCGAGACGGCGTCGCGCACGCGGGCGAACTCGGCCTCGGTGCGCACGACGCCGCGGTCGCGGCCGTCGGCGCCTCCGGTCGACGCGTCGATCACTCGACGGGCGACGGCGGCCCGGCAGTCCTCGATGAGCGCGGCCGCCGACGGATACGGCGAGGCGGCGAGTGCGAGCTTCTCCTGGCTGGTGAGGTGCTGCTGCACGTACGACGACGGCGACGGCACCGCGAGCAGGACGAGACGGAGCACGCCGTCGCGCGTGGCGGCGGCCGCGGCGTCGGGAGTCGCCTCGACCCGCACCGACACGCTCGTGCCGGCATCGACGATCGCCGGATACCCCCGGACGACTCCGCCCGCGACCTTGGTGTCGATGACCGCCGGGAGGTCGCCGAACGTCCACGCCGTCAGCCCGGTCTGCTCGACCGGAGCGGCGGCCACGCGCTCCGCCCCGCGCGGTCCCGGTGCCTCCGCACGCCCGGGGCGCGCGATGGAGCGGGCGACGCTGCTGCGCGCGCGGTCGGCGAGCTGAGCCTGCAGCGCCCGGAGATCGCGCCCCGAACCGACCACGCGTCCCCGCTCGTCCACGGCGCGGAAGTTCATGCGCAGATGCGCCGGCACCCGTTCGTCGTCGAAGTCGGCGGCTGTGACCACCTGGTTCGCGAGCGGCTGCACGAGCCGCGCGAGCGCCTCCTTGAGGGTGCGCGGGGGGAGACCGCCGTGCACCTCCGGACCCTCGTCGGCCAGCGCCGCCCCGAACTTCTCCGCCCAGTCGGCGGCGGGGACGACGTGGCGCCGGATGGCCTTGGGCAGCGCACGCAGCAGTCCGGTGACGAGCTCGGCGCGCAGCCCGGGCACCTGCCAGTCGAAGCCGCGGTCCTCGATCTGGGCGAGAAGCGGCAGAGGCAGCACGACGCTCACGCCGTCGTCCGGTGTGCCCGGCTCGAACCGGTACGCGAGGCCGAGCACCTGGTCGCCCTGCGTCCACCGGGTCGGGAACTCGCGCTGGTCGGCGCGGTCCTCGTCGTCGATGAGGTCGCTCTCGCGCATCACGAGCAGCTTCGGCGTCGTCGTCAGCGCCTCGCGCCACCACTTCTCGAACGACCGCACGTCGAACACGTCGGCGGGGATGCGCTCGTCGTAGAAGCGGAAGACGGCCTCGTCGCCGGCCAGGATGTCGCGACGCCGCTCGCGCTCCTCGAGCTTCTCCAGACGACGGCGGAGCTCGGCGTTGCTGCGCCAGAACGCACTGACCCGCTTGTCGATGCGGGACGGGTCCCACTCGCCCTCGACGAGCGCATGGCGGACGAAGAGCTCGCGCGAGGCGGCCCGGTCGATGCGGGCGAACTGCACTCGTCGGCGTGGGATGATCTCGACCCCGAACAGCGTGACCTTCTCGAACGCCACGGCGGCTCCGGCGTCCTTGGACCAGTGCGGCTCGGTGACCTGGCGCTTCGCGAGGTCGCCGGCGAGGGGCTCGGCCCAGGCGGGGTCGATCGCGGCGACGGTGCGGGCGAAGGTGCGGGAGGTCTCCACGATCTCGGCGGCCATGACCGCCCGGGGGCTCTTCTTGCGCAGCCCCGACCCCGGGAAGATCGAGAACCGGATGCCCCGCGCGCCCCGGTACTCCGTGATCCGGCGGCGGGCGTCCTTCGCGGGAGAGTGGGCCTTCCCCGCGGGGGCGGTGCGCTCGTCGAGGACGCCGATCTGCGACAGCAGGCCGGAGAGCAGCGCGCGGTGGATGGCATCCGGATCGGCCGCGCCGCTCGGCTCCGTCCCGCGGTCGGGGCTCTTGACGAGTGTCCGGAGCTGGCGGTGCACGTCGAACCACTCGCGGACCCGCACGTAGTTGAGATGCTCGCTGCGGCACAGCCGGCGGAACGCGCTGGAGCCGAGCTCGCGCTGCTGTTCGCGCAGGTGGTTCCAGAGGTTCAGGAGGGTGAGGAAGTCGCTCGTCGGGTCCACGAAGCGCGCGTGCAGCCGGTCGGCCTCCTCGCGCCGCTCCTCCGGTCGCTCGCGCACGTCCTGGATGGACAGCCCCGCCACGATCGCGAGCACGTCCCGCAGTACCGACGGGGTCCCTGAGCCTGTCGAAGGGCCTGACCCCCGCTGGGTCCCTGAGCCTGTCGAAGGGCCCGCCTCGATGAGCATGCGCGCGAACCGCGGGTCCATCGGCATCCGGGCGATGTCGCGCCCGATGCGGGTGAGCCGGGGACCGTCGTCCGGCCCCTGCGCCGGCCGGAGGGCGCCGAGCTCGGTGAGCAGGTCGAACGCCGCCTTCACACCCCGGGAGTCGGGCGGGGTGAGGAACGGGAACGCGGTGATGTCGCCGAAGCCCAGCGCGAGCATCTGCAGGATGACGGAGGCGAGGGAGGTGCGCAGGATCTCGGGTTCGGTGAACTCGGGACGCCGCGCGTAGTCCTCCTCGGAGTACAGGCGGATGGCGATGCCGTCACTCGTACGGCCGGCGCGCCCGGAGCGCTGATTCGCCGAGGCCTGGGAGATGGCTTCGATGGGCAGCCGCTGCACCTTCGAGCGGTTGCTGTACCGGGAGATGCGCGCGGTGCCGGTGTCGATGACGTACTTGATGCCGGGCACCGTGAGGCTCGTCTCGGCCACGTTCGTCGCGAGCACGACCCGGCGACGGACGCCGGCCACGGTGCTGCGCTCGAACACCCGGTGCTGCTCCGCGGCGGAGAGCCGGCCGAACAGGGGGAGGACCTCGGTGGGCGAACGATCCTTGGCGTAGGCGGCCCGCACGGCGTCGGCCGCGTCCCGGATCTCCGCCTCGCCCGGCAGGAACACGAGCACATCGCCGGGCGCCTCCCGGTCGAGCTCGCGGAGCGCCGCGACGATCGCGCTCACCTCGTCCTCCGGCTCGCCGGCGGCGTCCTGCTCCGCGTCCTCGTCGACGAGCGGGCGATAGCGGATCTCGACGGGATACGTGCGCCCCGACACCTCGATGACCGGCGCGGGGGTGCCGTCAGCGGCGGCGAAGTGCCGCGCGAAGCTCTCCGGGTCGATCGTGGCGGAGGTGATGATCACCTTCAGGTCCGGGCGCTCCGGGAGGATGCGGGCGAGGTAGCCCAGCAGGAAGTCGACGTTGAGGGAGCGCTCGTGCGCCTCGTCGATGATGATCGTGTCGTAGCGCGTCAGCAGCCGGTCGCGGTGGATCTCGTTGAGGAGGATCCCGTCGGTCATCAGCGCGATCCGGGTCTCGTCGGAGACCTTGTCGGTGAAGCGCACCTTGTATCCGACGAGCGTGCCGAGCTCGACCCGCAGCTCCTCGGCCACGCGCTCCGCGATCGTGCGGGCGGCCAGCCGTCGGGGCTGGGTGTGGGCGATGCGCTCGCGGCCCAGCTCCAGCGCGATCTTGGGGAGCTGGGTGGTCTTCCCCGATCCGGTCGCGCCGGCGACGATGACGACCTGGTGGTCGCGGATGGCGTCGGAGATCTCGTCCCTGGCCGCGCTGACGGGCAGCTCCGGAGGGTAGGAGATCACGGGGGAGGACATAGCCCTCCATCGTATGCCGGGATGCACACCGGGGTCGCCGCGATCGCCGCATACGATCATCGGGTGATGACTGCTCTCCGCCCCGTGCGCTGGTTCCGTGATTTCGGGCGGCCGCCGCGCATCCTCGGTCTCGACGTCGCGCGGGGTCTGGCGATCCTCGGCATGGCCGGTGCCCACGTCGGCGTGACGGAGGCGTTCGAGTGGGGCGACCCGACCACGTGGACCGACCTCGTGCACGGCCGCTCGTCGATCCTCTTCGCGCTGCTCGCCGGCGTCTCCATCGCCCTCATGACCGGGCGCGACGTGCTGCCGGGACGGGAGCGCCTCCCGGGCATCCGCCTCAACCTCGTGGGCCGCGGCGCGGTGATCTTCGTGATCGGCCTCGCCCTGGAGCTCCTCAACACGCCGATCGCCGTGATCCTCACCCTCTACGGCCTGCTCTACGTCGCGGTCCTCCCCGTGCTGCGGTGGCGGCCCCGGCAGCTGCTCCTCGGCGCCGCCGTCCTCGCCCTCGCCGGTCCGGCGCTGCTCGCTCTGCTCAGCGCGGTGGCGCTGCAGCCGTTCGGTGCGGGCATCGGGTTCGTGCTCTACGGCACCTATCCGATCACCGTGTGGCTGGCTCTCGTGCTGGGCGGCATGGCTCTGGGCCGGCTCCGGGTGCAGGAGCTGCGCACGGCCGTCGTCGCCCTCGTCGTCGGCGTGGTCCTCGCCGCGATCGGCTACGGTCTGGGTGCCCTCGGAGCGGGCGCGGGGCTGGGCGGGACGGAGTCGATCGTCTCCTCGACGAGCGCGTCCTCCGGGAGCGAGAGCATCGAGATCCTTCCCGGCGAGAGCCTGTCGTCGTCTTTCATCCCCGACGATGTGATGCCGCCGTCCGGCTGGGAGAGCTACCCTGAGGCGCTCGCCGCGACGGATCCGCTCGGCTCCATGGTCCGCGCGGTCTTCGCCGTCGACCCGCACAGCGGCGGCACCGCCGAGATCCTGGGCTCCGGCGGGTTCGCCCTCGCGGTGATCGCCCTGTGCCTGCTCCTGAGCCGTCCGCTGCGCTGGCCGCTGCTGCCCCTCGGCGCGCTGGGGTCCATGCCGCTCACGGCATACAGTGTGCACGTCGTCTCCGTCGTCCTCGTCGCCGGCCCCGGAGGCTTCATCGCGGACAACGCCTTCTGGGCGCTCACCGCCGTAGGGCTCTTGCTGGTCACGACGCTGTGGGCGATGTTCGTCGGACGTGGTCCCCTGGAACGCCTCGTCGGAAAGGGCGCCGCCGCGATGGCCGCCGTCCCTCGCCGCTGACGCTTTTCGTCATCCGCACGGGCGCACCTGTCATCACAGGTCCTAGGCTGGGGGGATGACCATTCCTGCACTCGAACTGAACGACGGCAACTCCATCCCCCAGCTGGGCTACGGCGTCTTCAAGGTGCCGCCGGCAGAGACCGAGCAGGCGGTGAGCGAGGCCCTCGAGATCGGGTACCGCCACATCGACACCGCCGCGATCTACGGCAACGAGGAGGGCGTCGGCGCGGCCATCGCGTCCTCCGGCATCCCACGCGAGGAGCTCTTCGTCACCACGAAGCTGTGGAACGACCGCCACCACGACGACGAGCCTCGCGCCGCCATCGGCGAGAGCCTCGAGAAGCTCGGCCTGGAGCAGGTCGACCTCTACCTCGTGCACTGGCCCACCCCGGCGAAGGACGACTACGTCCACGCGTTCGCGAAGCTCGTCGAGCTGCGCGACGCGGGCCTGACCCGCAGCATCGGCGTCTCGAACTTCCTCGTGCCGCACCTGGAGCGCACGGTGAAGGAGACCGGCGTCGTCCCGGCCGTGAACCAGATCGAGCTGCACCCGGCGTACCAGCGCCGCGAGGAGGTCGCCTGGGCCGAGGCCAACGGCGTCCGCATCGAGGCCTGGGGTCCGCTCGGCCAGGGCAAGTACGACCTCTTCGGCACCCCGGCGATCGCGGAGGCGGCCGCCGCCCACGGCGTGACCCCCGCACAGGCCGTCCTGCGCTGGCACCTGCAGAAGGGCATCATCGTCTTCCCGAAGTCGGTGCGTCCGGAGCGTCTGCGCGAGAACCTCGACGTGTTCGGCTTCGAGCTGACCGACGCCGAGATCGCCGCGATCGACGCGCTCGACCCGCTCGACGGCTCCGGCCGCGTGGGCTCGCACCCGGACGAGGTCAACTGATCCCGCCCTCATACCGGCCGCGGGCTCGGCACTGACGCCGTCACCGGGCCAGCACTGACCGGAGCCTTGCTCCCGAGCCCGCGGCCCGCGGCTCGTCTCCGTTCCATGACGCCCCGTGTCGCTTCGCGCGACACGGGGCGTCCGCGTGGGTACCGTCGAGCCCATGACAGCTCCGCTCCGCGTCGTCGCCGTCTCGGGCTCCCTCCACGAGCCGAGCAAGACCACCGCCCTCCTCCGTGCGATCACCGCCGCGGTCGCCGAGCGCGCCCCGGTCGAGGCGCAGCTGATCGAGCTCACGCAGGTCGGGCCCTCGCTCGCGGGTGCTCTCACCCGTGACCAGCTCCCGCCGGAGGTGGAGGCACAGCTGCAGGCGATCGAGACAGCCGACCTGCTCATCGTGGGCAGCCCGGTGTACCGCGCCTCGTTCACGGGGCTGTTCAAGCACCTGTTCGACTTCGTGGACCAGTACGCCCTCGTCGGCACGCCGGTGCTCCTCGCGGCGACCGGTGGCGGCGAGCGACACGCGCTCATGATCGAGCACCAGCTGCGCCCGCTGTTCGCGTTCTTCCAGGCGCTCACCCTCCCGCTTGGCGTGTACGCGAGCACGACCGACTTCGACGGCTACGAGGTGGCGACGGACGTGCTGCGTGCGCGGATCGCGCTCGCGGCCGAGCGGGCCCTCCCGCTCGTCGGCTACACCCTGTCCCGTCCCGCGGAGCTGCTCGTCGGCTGATCCTGGTCCGGAGCCGGTGAGCCCGGCTTAGCGTGGGAGCATGAACCGTCTCGCCGACACCCTCAGCCCCTATCTGCGGGCCCACGCCGACAACCCCGTCGACTGGTATCCCTGGGGAGAGGAGGCCTTCGCCGAGGCGCGCCGCCGGGACGTGCCGATGCTGATCTCGATCGGCTACTCCACCTGCCACTGGTGCCACGTGATGGCGCGCGAGTCGTTCGCCGACCCGGAGACCGCCGCCCGCATCAACGAGGGGTTCGTCGCGGTGAAGGTCGACCGCGAGGAGCATCCGCACGTCGACGGGGCCTACATGGCCGCCGCGTCGGCGTTCACGCAGAACCTCGGCTGGCCGCTCACGGTGTTCACCACGCCTGCCGGACGCGCCTTCTACGCGGGGACGTACTGGCCGCCGGAGGCGCGACCGCCGGTGCCCGCGTTCCGCGATGTGCTGGCCGCGGTGCGCGAGGCGTGGACGACGCGACGGGCGCAGGCCGAGGAGTCCGCCGACGCGGTGACCGCGGCGCTCGCCGAGGCGGCGGAGACCACGGCATCGAGCCTCCCGGACGCCACGGCCCTCGCGGAGGCCGCCCGCGGTCTCGTCGCCAGGGAGGACGCGGAGTTCGGCGGCTTCGGCGGAGCTCCGAAGTTCCCGGTGGCCACGACCCTGCGGTTCCTCCAGGAGCCCCTCATCCGCGCGGCCGCACCGGAGGCGGCGGCTGCGGCCGAGCGCGCCCTCGCGGCGATGGCGGCCTCAGATCTGCGTGACGCCGACGGCGGGTTCTTCCGCTACGCGACCCGGCGTGACTGGACGGTGCCGCACTACGAGCGCATGCTGACCGACAACGCCCAGCTGCTCGAGGTCGCCCTCGACGCCGGCGACGAGGAGACCGCCCGCGGGATCGCCCGCTTCCTGCTCGGCACGCTGCGGCAGGAGGGCGGCGGCTTCGGCGCTGCGCAGGATTCCGAATCGTGGATCGACGGGGCCCGCAGCGAGGGGGGCTACTACCTCCGTCCCGTCGCGGAGCGCGCGGCGCTGGAGCCGCCCGCCGTGGACGGCAAGGTCATCACGGGATGGAACGGGCTCGCGATCGCGGCACTCGCCCGGGCGGGGGCGGCGCTCGGCGACGACGCGTGGATCGCCGCCGCTGCGGAGGCCGCCGCTGCCGTGCTCGACACCAACAGCGGGGCCGACGGCGCGCTCGTGCGGGCATCGCTGGACGGCCGCGCTTCCGCCGCGGTCGCCACGGCCGCCGACCTCGCGCTGCTCGCCGAGGGCCTGTTCGCCCTCGCGGCGGCCACGGGCGACGTCGCTCCGGCCGCTACGGCCCTGAGCCTCCTCGACGGAGCGCTGGACGGCGCCGCGGGGGACGACCCGATGCTCCGCGCGCAGGGCATCGCCGCCTCGCCCGACCACACCGACGGCGACCTCCCCTCCGACACGGCGGCGGTCGCGCAGGCCGCGCTCACCGCCTGGCGGCTGGGAGCGGGGGACCGCTATCGCGCGGCAGCGGCGGAGCGGGTGGAGGCCCTCGCCTCCCGGGCGCTCGCCCAGCCCTTCGCCCACGGCAGTCTGCTCCGGGTCGCCGCCGGACTCGCCACCGCGCCGCGGCAGCTCGTCGTGGTGACGGAGGATCCGGGTGGGGCGCTCGCCGCCGCGGCCCGCGGAGCCGATGCCGATGTCGTCGCCGTCGTCACGCCGGCGCAGGCCGCGGCGTTCGGCGCCGCGGGGTTCGAGCTGTTCGAGGGCAAGGAGGCGACCGCCGAGCGCGCCTACGACTGCCGCGCCTTCGTGTGCCGCCTGCCGGTGAGCGATCCGGCCGCGGTCTCGCGCGCACGGTGAGCGCCCCTCCCCGGCGCAGCGCTGTGCATTCTGCCTACCGCGCGGCGTCCGTCTGCCCGTCGAGTGCGCGCGATGCGCAGCTTCGAGTGCACGGTTTGCCCAGCGCCCGCGATCCGTTCTAGGGTGACGCGACCCCTCTCGGATCACAGCAAGGATGCTCTGACGATGACTCTCTCCGCCCGCGCCGGTCTCGACGCCGTGCCCGCCTACCGACAGGGGCGCTCCGCCCCGGCCGGTGCCTCCAAGCTCTCCTCGAACGAGTCCCCGCATCCGCCGCTGCCCTCCGTCGTGCGCGCCGTGCAGGACCGGGTGGCCGGCATCCACCGCTACCCGGACATGAGCGCCTCCGCGGTCCGGGAGGCGCTCGCCGCCCGGTACGCCGTGGACCCGGCGCAGGTGACCGTCGGCGCGGGGTCGGTGGAGATCGCCGCCCAGCTCATCCACGCGGTCGCCGGCGAGGGGGACGAGGTCGTCTTCGCATGGCGGTCCTTCGAGGCCTACCCCTCGCTCGTCCGGATCGCGGGCGCGACGCCCGTCGCCGTGCCGCTGGATGCCGATCACGGACACGATCTCGACGCGATGCGCGCCGCGATCACCCCGCGCACACGTCTCGTGTTCGTGTGCAACCCCAACAACCCGACCGGCACGGTCGTCGACGCCGAGGCTCTGGAGCGCTTCGTCGCCGCGGTGCCGCACGACGTCCTCGTCGTCATCGACGAGGCTTACGTGCACTTCGACCGCACGGACAGCCGCGGCGCCGGGATCGAGCTGTTCCGCCGTCACCCGCACGTCGCGGTGCTGCACACGTTCTCCAAGGCGTACGGCCTGGCCGGGCTCCGCATCGGCTACGCGATCGCCCCCACCGCGATCGCCGAGGCGCAGCGCAAGGTGGCCGTGCCGTTCGGGGTCACCGACCTCGCCCAGGCCGCGGCCCTCGCCTCGCTCGCCGCGGAGGACGAGCTCGCCGTCCGCATCGACGAGGTCGTGGCGCAGCGCGATCGGCTGTACACCGTGCTCACCGCCGCCGGCTGGCCCGCCGTCCGCTCGCAGGCCAACTTCGTCTGGGTCCCCGCGGGGGAGCGCACTGCCGAACTCGACGCCCTCCTGCATGCCGGCGGCGTGGTCGCCCGCGCCTTCCCCGGCGAGGGCATCCGCATCTCGTCCGGCTCCGCCGCCGACATCGACAGGGTGGAAGCCGCCCTTGCGGTCTCCGGCGACGCCGCGCACGAGTCCGACCACGATTCCGACCTGATGGAGGTGGGCGCGTGACCACCGAGGTCCCCGTCACCACGACGACCACGAAGGGCCTGCACCCGGGCCTCACCCGCCGCCAGATCTCCATGATGGGGCTCGGCGGCGCGATCGGCGCGGGGCTGTTCGTCGGCTCCGGGCAGGCGATCAGCATCGCGGGACCCGCCGTGCTCATCTCCTACCTCGTCGCGGGCGGCATCGTCGTGCTCGTGATGGCGATGCTCGCCGAGATGGTGGCGGCGCGGCCGAGCTCCGGCGCCTTCAGCTCCTACGCCCAGAAGGCCATGGGGCGCAGCGCCGGCAGCGCGGTGGGCTGGCTGTACTGGATCCAGCTCGTCGTCGTGATCGCCGCCGAGGCGACCGGCGCGGCCGGGATCGTGGCGAACTGGGTACCCGGGATCCCCGCGTGGGTGTGGGTGCTCGTGTTCGTCGTGGCGCTCACCGCGGTGAACCTCTTCGGCGTGCGCAACTACGGCCGTTTCGAGTTCTGGTTCGCGGCGATCAAGGTCGCCGCGATCGTCGCCTTCCTCGTCGTCGGCGTGTGCGCGATCATCGGACTCATCCCCGGCGTGCCGGCGACCGGCATCTCGAACCTGGTGGATGAGGGCGGCTTCGCCCCGCACGGCATCACCGGCATCGCCGCGGCGCTCCTCATCGTCGTCTTCGCGTTCGGCGGCACCGAGGTCGTCGCGATCGCGGCCGCCGAGTCGGACGACCCCTCCCGCAACATCCGCCGGATCGTGCGCGAGGTGCTGGTGCGCATCCTCGTCTTCTACGTCGGCTCGATCTTCGTCATCGTCGCGGTGCTCCCGTGGGACGACCCCGCCGTGCAGGCTGGTCCGTTCTCGGCGGTCCTGGACACCCTGAACGTGCCGGGCGTCGGCCTCGTGATGGACCTCATCGTGGTGATCGCGCTGCTCTCGGCCATGAACGCCAACATCTACGGCGCCTCCCGGATGGCGTACTCGCTGGGGGAACGCGGGCTGGCGCCGCTGTCCGTCACCCGGACGAGCCTCAAGGGCGTGCCGTTCGTCGCCGTCCTCGCCTCGGTGGCCTTCGGCTTCGTGACCGTGGGACTCAACTGGGCCTTCCCGGACGTGGTGCTCCCGGCGCTGCTGAACGTCGTGGGGTCGACCCTGCTGGTGATCTGGACGGCGACGGCGATCTCCCAGATCGTGCTGCGCCGGCGGGCCGACCGTGCCGGCGAGGCGATGCCCATGCGGCTCTGGGGCTTCCCCTGGGTGTCGTGGCTGTGCCTCGTGCTGCTCGCCGCCGTGATCGCGCTCGCGATGATCGACCCGGCTGCGCGCATCCAGCTGCTGCTCACGCTCGGGCTCACCGCGGTGCTGCTCGTCGTCGCCCGCCTGACGCGGGGTGTCTCCCGCCCCGGCATCGTCAAGGAGTGACGTGCGGATCGATCGCCTCGACGCGGCGCTGATCCGGCTGCTGACGGAGTCGCCGCAGCTGCCCCTCCTGGAGTGCGCGCGCCGGCTGGGCATCGCGCGGGGGACGGCCACGAGCCGCCTCGCGCGCCTGCACGAGGGTGGCGTGATCGAGGCGATCGTGCCGCGCATCGACCCCGCCGGCTTCGGGTACGGCGTCGTGGCGTTCTGTCTCGTCGAGATCGATCAGAAGGTGGGGCACGACGACGTCGCGACCGCCCTCGCGGACGCGGTGCCGGAGATCGTCGACATGCACACGGTGACCGGCGCGAGCGACATGCAGCTTCGGCTCGTCGCCCGCGATGCGACCCGCCTCCAGGAGGTGCTGGACCGGGTCGCCCTTGTGCCGGGGGTCGCGCGGACCGCGTCCTCCATCGCGATGCGCACGCATCTCTCGGGTCGCGTGCTCCCGCTCGTGGAGCACGTGGCCGACGAGGTCTCCTGACCCGGGCTCGGGGTCCGGTCGGTCAGACGCCGGTCAGACCCAGCCCGGCAGCCAGTTGTGCAGGCGCCAGAAGTCGTAGGGCACGCTCATCCCCGTCCACAGCGGCAGGAAGAACGCCGAGACGAGGACGACGACGCCGAGGAAGATCAGGACGGTCCGCTGTCCCGACTGGCGGCGCGGGAGCGGGTCCTCCCGGCGCCCGGCGATGATCCGCAGTGTGGCGGTGAGCGCGAGCACGAGGAACGGCATCATCACGACCGTGTAGAACTGGAAGATCGTCCGGTCGGGGAACATGAGCCAGGGCAGATAGGTCACCGCGAGCCCCACGAGCGGCAGGCTGAGCGCCGGGCCGACCGGCTGCCGCGTGATCCACCCGCGGATGAGGCGGTAGAGCAGGTACACGCTGGCCGCGACGCCGCCGTACCAGATGAGCGGGTTGGGGATCGCCGAGATCACGCCGATGCAGTGGTCGACGCCGCAGCCGGTGGGGTCGCTGTCGACCCACACCGCGGTGGGGCGGAGCAGGAAGGGCCACTCCCACGCCGGGCTCGCGTACGGGTGCCCGCGGGTGAGGCCCACGTGGAACCCGAGCATGGCCTCGTGATAGTTCCATAGGGCGATGAGAGGGTTCGGATCGCTGCCGCGGTCGTAGCCGTTCGCCGTCACCAGCCATCCGGTCCAGCTCGCGAGGTAGACCGCGAACGCGGGGACGACGAGGAGGACGAACGACACCGGCCCCTGGCGGAAGACCGCGGACGCCGGCCACACGACGACCCCGCCGCGGCGCCGGGCGAGGGCGTCGGTGATGACGACGTAGAGTCCGAAGCCCGCGAGCACGTACAGCCCCGACCACTTCACCGCCGCGGCGGCGCCGAGTGCGAGCCCTGCGGCGACGAGCCACGGACGACGCCAGAGGATCGGTCCCCACAGCGGGTGCTCGTCGTCGGGGTCCCGGCGTTCGAGCAGGGGGATCGTGCGCTGGCGGTCGATGAGCACGAACAGCACGCCCAGCAGCACGAAGAAGGTGAGGATGCCGTCGAGGAGCGCGATGCGGCTCATCACGATGCTGAGGCCGTCGATCGCGAGGAGCGTCCCCGCCACCGTCGCCGCCACGACGGAGCCGGTCAGGCGCCGGGCGATGAGGAAGACCAGCAGCACCGATCCCGCACCGAGGACGGCGGTCGCCAGACGCCAGCCGGCGCTGTTGTCCGGGCCGCCGATGGCCATGCCCAGCGCGATGAGCCACTTCCCGAGCGGCGGGTGCACGATGAAGGCGCCCTTGTTCGTCAGCGGGAGCTCCTGCAGGGTGATGAAGGCGTCGTTCGCGTTCTCGCCCCACACACCCTCGTAGCCGAGGCTCCACAGCGACCAGGCGTCCTTGACGTAGTAGGTCTCGTCGAAGGCGAGCTGGTGCGGATGGCCGACGTTCGCCAGGCGCAGCACCGCCGCGAGGGCCGTGACCAGCAGCGGGGCCAGCCAGCCGATCGCCCGGCCCCAGTCCGGAGCCTGCAGCACGCGGTCGCGGAGTCGCTCGTAGCGCGTGAGCCGCTCCTCGGGGAGGGGCAGGAGGGGCTCGGGCGCGGTCACCGGTCCAGTCTAGACACACTCCGCCCTGTGCTCCCGGTATGCCGGCTCCGGTCCCGTCTCAGGTCCACGCCTAAGCTGGGCGGGTGATCATCCTCGCCGCGACCCCGATCGGAAACCTGGGCGATGCGTCGCGGCGCCTCGTGGAGGTGCTGGAGAACGCGGAGATCGTCGTGGCGGAGGACACCCGCACGACGCAGCGCCTCCTGCAGGCCCTCGCGATCGACAACCGGCCCCGGCTGATCGCGCTGCACGACCACAACGAGAAGCAGAAGGCCGCGGAATTGGCCGCGCTCGCCGCGGAGACCGACCTCGTGGTGCTGAGCGATGCGGGCATGCCGACCGTGAGCGACCCGGGATACGGCCTCGTCGCTGAGGCGGTGGCGCAGGGGGTCACGGTGACCGCGATCCCGGGGCCTAGCGCGGTGCTCATGGCCCTGGCGATCTCGGGGCTGCCGACGGACCGCTTCACCTTCGAGGGGTTCCTGCCGCGGAAGCCGGGGGAGCGCCGGGCGACCCTTTCCGCCCTCGCCGCCGAGCCGCGCACGATGGTGTTCTTCGAGTCGCCCTCGCGCCTGGCGACGACCCTGACCGACATGGGGGCCGCTTTCGGCGCGGACCGCCGGATCGCCGTGTGCCGGGAGCTGACGAAGCTCTACGAGGAGGTCCGTCGTGGCACCGCGTCCGAGCTCGCCGCCTGGGCCGCCGACGGCGTGAAGGGCGAGATCGTGGTGGTCGTCGAGGGGGCACCGCGGCGGGAGGCCTCCCCGGAGGACGCCCTCGCCCAGGTACAGGCCCTGGTCGCGGACGGCACCCGCCTGAAGGATGCGGCCTCCGAGGTCGCGGCCCTGACGGGCTTGTCCTCCCGGGATCTGTATCAGGCGGCCCTGGCGGCGCGGTCGCGGTGACCCCCGTCGCAGATTCGCACCCCGGTTGCGGGGATGCGGGGGGCGGCTGCGGCATGAGCCCGGATCTGCGACCTCCCGCGGGACAGGATTCCCCCGCAGATTCGCACCCCGGTTGCGGGGATGCGGGGGGCGGCTGCGGCATGAGCCCGGATCTGCGGCCTCCCGCGGGACAGGACCCGGTCGCGCGCGCCTACGACGCGAGGGCCGCGGAGTACCGGGAGGTCGCGGGAGACCTGGGACTGATGGATCCCCGTGACCGCGAGCTCATCCGGCGGTGGCGCGAGGAGACCCCGGGGCGGCTGCTCGATGCGGGCTGCGGCCCCGGGCACTGGACGGCCTTCCTGCACGGGGGCGAGGGGCGGGACGTCGATGGGATCGACCTCTCCTCGGCTTTCATCCACGGGGCGCGGGCGCAGTACCCGCACCTCTCGTTCCATCACGGGTCGTTCCGGACGCTGCCTCAGGCATCGGGCACCGTCGGCGGCGTCCTCGCGTGGTACTCCGTGATCCACACGCCTCCTGCCGAGCTCCCGGACGTGTTCGCGGAGTTCGCCCGGGTGCTCGCCCCCGGCGGGAGCCTGCTCCTCGGGTACTTCGTCGGCGAACCCCGGGTGATCTTCCCTCATGCCGTCGCCCCCGCCTTCTTCTGGACCGCGGAGGCCCTGTCCCCGCTGCTCGCCGCGGCCGGTCTCGAGCTGCAGTGGTCCGAGACCCGCGAGCGCGAACCCGGCGAGATCAGCTCCCGCCCGCACGGAGCCCTCGGCGCCCTCCGCTCCTGACCTGCCCCGTCCACGCACGCCCTCGCAGGTCTGCACCGTGTCGGACATATGCACCGTGTCGCAGAGACTGGCCCCATCCCTGCGACACCGACGCGAATCTGCGCCGGCGCGCGGGAGGGGAGGGGGCACCGGGGGAGACTGTCCTACGCTGACAGGACCAGGACCAGGACCAGAAACCAGAACCAGAACCCGCGAGCGAGAGGAGTCCGCGTGAGCAAGGCCGCGACGGTGTACGACGTCGCCGACCGCGCCGGAGTGTCGATCGCGACCGTGTCGCGGGTGTTGCGCTCGCCGGAGGCCGTCCGTCCGGTGACCCGGGAGCGGGTGCTCGACGCGGTCGCCGCGCTGGGGTACGTCCCCAGTGGGAGCGCGCGGGGTCTCGCGGAGCGCCGGACCGGGGTGCTGGGGCTGTACTTCCCCGGATTCGACGCCGCCGAGGACGCTCCGCCCCTCGACGTGCTGTCCGCCGCCGCCCGCCCGCCGTTCACGGTCGTGTCGGACGAGCAGGACGCGCCGCACTCCTCCATGCTGTTCCTCGACGAAGTCCTCCGCGGCGCCGAGCTGGAGGCGTGGAAGCAGGGGTTCGTGCTCATGGTGGGCGTCGGCCGCGACGATCCCGACCGCTCCACCGTCCGCGACATGGCCGGCCGCGTGGACGGGCTCATGGTGCTCGCCCGCAGCGTGCCGGACGCCGTGCTCGCCCGGCTGGCCCGCCGTATCCCGGTGGTCGTGCTCTCCGGACCGCCGCGGGGCGATGCCTACGACCACGTCACGGTGAGCAACGTCGAGGCGATGGGGGAGCTGACCCGTCACGTGCTGTCCCAGGTCGGGGAGGGGGAGATCGCGTTCCTCGCCGGCCCGGCCGACTCGCCCGACGCCGAGCAGCGGTGGGAGGGCGTGTCGACCGCGCTCGCCGCCGCGGGGCGCGATCCGGCAGCGGTACGCATCCTCCGGGGCGATTTCACCCGCGCCTCCGGACGTCGGGCGGGGGAGCGGCTCGCGCACGAGGGCGTGCCCGCCGCGCTCATCGCCGCCAACGACCAGATGGCCCTCGGGGCGATGGACGTGTTCCGCGGGGCGGGCGTGCGGGTGCCGGACGACGTCCTCGTCACGGGGTTCGACGGCATCGAGGCGGCGACCCTGGTGTCGCCGCCGCTGACCACGATCCGGCAGCCGATGATCGAGCTCGGACGCGCGGCGGTGCAGGTGCTCGCGCGACGGCTGGAACAGCCGGACGCCCCGCCGCTCACCACGCGTCTGCCGCTCCAGATCCTCCTCCGCGAGAGCTCCACGCGCCCGGCCTGAGCCGACGCGACCGCACCGCCCCGGACGACCCCCTGGCTCATCACGGGGTTGCCGATTCAAAATGTATGCGCTTACAATCTCGTGTACGGCTTCGGCCGGCAGGACTCCCCACCCCCCGGGGCGCCCTTCATGACAGAGACGACATGAGGTCATCCAGTGGCAGAGACGCACACCTTCCGACGCTGGCGCCGCGCCGCCGTCGTGGCGCTCGCGGCCGCAGCGGTCGCGCTCAGCGGCTGCAGCATCCAGATCAGCTCGCAGCCCGACCCCTCGATCGGCGACGACACGATGCTCATCAACGCCGACAAGGGCAACCCGTTCTTCACGCAGAACTTCAACCCCTACCTCACGAACACCCGGACGGCCTCGCGGTGGATCTACGAGCCGCTCATCCTGGTGAACCCGCTCGACGGTGAGCTCACCCCGTGGCTCGCGTCCGAGTGGACCCAGCCCGACGCCCGCACGATCGTGATGACGGTCCGCGACGGCGTGGAGTGGAGCGACGGCGAGCCTTTCACCCCGGAGGACGTGGCCTTCACGTTCCAGCTCATCAAGGACGAGCCTTCGCTCGACATCAAGGGCGCGTGGCAGCACATCGACCGCATCGAGGTCGACGGCGACGACGTGGTGTTCCACCTCCAGGGCGAGGACGCGCCGTCGCTCTCGATCCTCGGGCAGACCATGATCGTCCCCGAGCACCTGTGGGCCGACGTGGAGGACCCGGCCACCTGGCGCAACGAGGAGCCGGTCGGCACCGGCCCGTTCGTGCTCGGGAACTACAACGACCAGCAGTACTCGATGGACCGCAACCCCGACTACTGGCAGGCGGACAAGATCGAGATCGAGCACATCATCCTGCCGGCCACGAACACCCAGCTCGACACCGTGACCCGCGGTTACGACTGGGGCTACTCCTTCATCTCCGACGTCGAGGGGACCTGGGGGGCGGCGAGTCCCGACAACACCTGGTGGTTCCCGCCGGGCGGCGTCATCTCGCTCGTGCCCAACCTCGAGGTCGCCCCGTTCGACGACGTGAACGTCCGTCGCGGCATCGCGCTCGCGCTCGACCGGGAGGAGATCGCCGAGACCGCCTCCGAGGGGTACATGCAGCCCGCAGGGCAGACCGGCCTCATCCTGCCCAACCAGGAGAAGTACCTCGACCCGGAGATCCCGGACCAGGGCATGCTCGCGCAGGACCGCGACGCCGCGCTCGCGGCGTTCGCCGAGTCCGGGTACACCCTGCAGGGCGATCAGCTCGTCGGCCCGGACGGCGGGCAGCTCGCGTTCTCGCTGACCACGGCCAACGGATACTCCGACTGGACGCGCGCCGCCCAGACCGTGCAGCGCCAGCTCGCGGACGTCGGCGTCAAGGTGTCGCTCAAGCTCCCGCAGCCCGCCGGCTACCAGAGCGCGATCGGCACCGGCGACTTCGAGATGGCGATCGGCGGCATGGGCAACGGCGACGTGTACCAGGCCTACAACAGCCTGCTCTCCAGCGACTTCTACGTGCCGGCCGGCGAGGTCACGACCAACAACTTCGAGCGCTACCGCTCCCCGGAGGCCGACGCCCTGCTGGAGGAGTACCGCGCCACGATCGATCCCGACCGCCAGACCGAGATCGTGCACGAACTGCAGAGCATCGTCTACGAGCAGGTCCCCGTGATCGGCCTGTACTACGGCGGGATCTGGGGTCTGTTCAACGACGCGAAGTTCACCGGCTGGCCCTCCGCGGACGATCCGTACATGATCCCGCAGAACTACGACTCGGCACCGCTGGGCATCTTCACCCACCTGAAGCGCACGGACGGGGGAGACCAGTGAAGTACGTCCTCCAGAAGATCGGCTTGTTCCTGCTCACCCTGTGGGCCGCGATCACCCTGAACTTCTTCCTCCCGCGACTCATGCCCGGCTCTCCCGCCGACGCCGCGATCGCGAAGCTCTCCCAGAACGGTCCGGTCTCCGACGCCACGCGCGCCGCGATCGAGGCGCAGCTCGGAGTGCCGACCGGATCGATGTGGGACCAGTACGTGGCCTACCTCGGCCAGGTCGTGCGACTCGACTTCGGCGTCTCGTACACGTTCTACCCGCAGACCGTGTCGAGCATGGTCTCCACCGCGCTGCCGTACACGCTCGGCCTCGTCGGCATCGTCACGATCCTCGCCTTCGTGATCGGCACCCTCATCGGCGTGATGGCCGCCTGGAGGCGCGGCACGTGGCTGGACTCCCTGCCGACGCTGACCGGGTCGTTCCTCAGTACGTTCCCGTACTTCTGGACGGCGCTGCTGCTGCTGTTCTTCCTCGGCTACGTGCTGCACTGGTTCCCGACCACCGGCGCCTACTCGGCGACGACCACCCCGGGCTTCACCTGGGACTTCATCGTCGACCTCGTCCGGCACGCGTTCCTGCCGGCGCTGACGATCCTGCTCACCTCCCTCGGCGGCTGGATCATCGGCATGCGCAACGCGATGATCAATACCCTCGGCGAGGACTACATCACCTTCGGCGAGGCGAACGGCCTCCGCGGCCGCACGATCGCCCTCCGCTACGCGGCCCGCAACGCGATCCTGCCGAACCTCACCGGCTTCGGGCTCACGCTCGGCGGCGTGGTGGGCGGCTCGATCCTCGTCGAGCAGGTGTTCGGTTATCCGGGCATCGGCTACCTGCTGTTCAACGCCGTGATCGGGCAGGACTACCCGCTCATGCAGGCGCTCTTCCTGATGATCACCGTGAGCGTGCTCATCGCCAACTTCCTCGTGGACATCCTCTACGGGGTTCTCGACCCGAGGACTCGCCGATGACGACCCCGAACCCCACCCCCAGCACCGTGACCGTCAAGGTCCCCACCGCCCGCATCGCGGCGCCCAGCCCGTGGCGCGCCTTCGGCCGCATGGTCGGCACCCTGTGGTCCAACGGCAAGGCCCGCATCGGCCTCTGCCTCCTCGCGTTCTTCGTGCTCGTCGCCGTGTTCGCCCCGCTCCTGGCTCCGTACGGCCCGAAGGAGAACGGGTTCCCGCGCAACGCCGACGCCTCGTGGGAGCACTGGCTCGGCACGACCGCGGCCGGGGAGGACGTGCTCAGCCAGCTCATCTACGGTGCCCAGGTCAGCCTCCTCGTGGGCTTCGCGGCCGGGCTCCTCTCCACGATCGTGGCCGTGCTGATCGGTCTGAGCTGGGGCTACATGCGCGGCTTCGCGGGCGAGGTCGTCGGGTTCATCGTGAACCTCTTCCTCGTGATCCCGGGCCTGCCGCTGATGATCGTGATCGCGGCCTACCTGCAGAACGGCGGCATCCTCATGATCATCGCCGTGATCGTCGTGACCGGCTGGGCCTGGGGTGCCCGCGTGCTGCGCAGCCAGACCCAGTCCCTGCGCGGCAACGACTTCGTCACCTCGGCGCAGTTCTCCGGCGACAGCAGGGCGCGGATCGTCTTCCGCGAGATCCTGCCGAACATGACGTCGATCATCGCCGGCACCCTCTTCGGGGCGGCGACGGCGGCGATCCTCGCGGAGGCGGGGCTGGAGTTCCTCGGTCTGGGCGACTCCAGCATCGTCAGCTGGGGCACGATGCTCTACTGGGCGCAGAACTCGAACTCCCTGCTCACCGGCCAGTGGCTGCTGCTGTTCGCGCCCGGTCTGTGCATCGCGCTGCTCGCCCTCAGCCTCACACTCATCAACTTCGGCGTGGACGGCATCTCCAATCCGCGCCTGCGCGAAGGGAAGGGCCGATGAGCGCCATGGAGCACGACGACATCCTCCTCGACGTCCAGTCACTGTCCGTGGAGTACGCCTCCCCGGGGCAGGAGCCGGTGCCGGCCGTGCGCGACGTGTCGTTCGCGCTCCGGCGCGGCGAGTTCGTCGGGCTCGTCGGCGAGTCCGGGTCGGGCAAGTCCACGCTCGGCTTCGCGCTCACGCGGCTGCAGAAGCCGCCGGCGCGCATCAGCGGCGGCCGCATCCTGTTCGACGGCCGCGACATCCGCGAGCTCGACGCCGAAGAACTGCGGCGTCAGCGGCAGGGCGGCTTCGCGATGGTGCTGCAGTCCGGCATGAACGCGCTGAACCCCGTGCGGACCGTGGGCAACCACTTCCGCGACATCTTCGCCGCGCACGGTCATGTGCCCGCCGAGCAGCGCCAGGCCAGGGCGCGGGAGCTCGTCGGCAAGGTGGGGCTCAAGCCGGAGGTGCTCGACCGATACCCCGGTGAGCTCTCCGGCGGCATGCGCCAGCGCGCGTCGATCGCCCTCGCCCTCTCGCTCGAACCCCAGCTGATGGTGTTCGACGAGCCGACGACGGCGCTCGACGTCCTCGTCCAGCACGCGGTCATGGACACGATCCAGGAGCTGCAGCGGTCCGAGCGCTTCACGGCGATCCTCATCAGCCACGACCTCGGGATCGTCCTCGAGGCGACCGACCGGGTGATGGTCATGCACGAGGGCCGCATCGTGGAGGACGCCCGCAGTCAGGACATCCTGCACCGCCCGCAGGACGAGTACACCCGGATGCTGCTGAGCCACTACGCCGACCCGCGCGCCGAGAAGATCGAGATCCCCGGGTTCGTCGATCTCGGCACCCGCCGCCGGGAGGGACGCAGCCGTACGGACGTCACCGAGACCCTGCCGACCGTGTCGCCGCGGGACGCCCGGCGGGCCGATGCCGCGATCGTGGTGGAGGGCGTGACCAAGCGCTATCCGGCACCGCGCCGCGGTCAGGACCCGGTCGTCGCGGTCGACGACGTGTCCTTCCGCCTGGAGCCGGGGGAGGCGCTGGCGCTGGTCGGTGCCTCCGGCTCGGGCAAGTCGACGATCGCCAAGATGCTCACCGGCGTCGAGAAGCCGACCTCCGGCCGCATCCGCTTCGGCGACACCGATGTCGCGTCCTTGAAGCGCCGAGGACTCCGCGACCTCCGCAAGGACGTGCAGATGGTGTTCCAGGATCCGTACGCGGCCCTGAACCCGCTGCACACCGTCGAGTACGCCCTGACCCGTCCCGTCGTGAACTACACGAGGCTGCGCGGGGCGGAGGCCAGGGCCCGGGTGCTCGAACTGCTGGAGACGGTGGGCCTCACGCCCGTCGAGCAGTTCGCCGCCAAGCTGCCGCACCAGCTCTCCGGCGGGCAGCGGCAGCGCGTGGTGATCGCCAGGGCGCTCGCGAGCGACCCGCAGGTGCTCATCGCGGACGAGCCGGTGTCGATGCTCGACGTGTCGCTCCGCGCCGGCGTGCTCGCGCTGCTGGAGGACCTCCGCGAACGGTGGGGCATCAGCATGCTCTACATCACCCACGATCTGCTGAGCGCGCGGCTCGTCACCGAGAACATCCTCGTGCTCAACAGCGGCCGCGTCGTCGAGCGGGGCGAGACGTCCCAGGTGCTGCAGCATCCGGAGGACCCGTACACGGTCGAACTGCTCGACGCCGTGCCGAACCCCGCCCGCGCCCGCTGACGCGCACCGAACGACTGCAAGAAAGAGAGAGGAGCGCATCCGTGCTCGCATTCCCCGACGGCTTCCTCTGGGGCGCCGCGACCGCCGCCCATCAGGTGGAGGGCAACAACACCACGAGCAACTGGTGGGCGATGGAACACGCCCCCGACTCGCCCATGGTCGAGCCCTCCGGTGACGCCGCCGATCACTTCCACCGCTACCCGGAGGACATGCGGCTGCTCGCCGAGGCCGGGCTGAACTCCTACCGGTTCTCGGTTGAGTGGGCGCGGATCGAGCCGGAGCGCGGGTTCGTCTCACGGGCGATGCTCGACCACTACCGCCGCATGATCGACACCGCCAGGGAGAGCGGGCTGGACCCGACGGTCACCCTCATGCACTTCACGGTGCCGCAGTGGTTCCAGAAGGACGGCTTCTGGCGTGCCGACGACGCGGTGGACCTGTTCTCCCGCTATGTGGAGACCGTGCTGCCGATCCTCGACGGCGTGCGCTACGTGTGCACCATCAACGAGCCGAACATCGCGGCGATGCTGGCCGGGGGCGAGGACGCGGCGAACCTCGTCGCCTACGGCCTGCCGAATCCGGACCTCGGCGTCGCGGACACCCTGCTGACGGCCCACCGGCGCGCGTCCGAGATCCTGCACACGGTTCCCGGGGTGCAGGCGGGCTGGACGATCGCCACCCAGGCCTTCCACTCCACGGGCGAGCCCGGCGCCGACGAGATGCTCGCGACGTACGGCGACCCGCGCGACCACTGGTACCTGGAGCAGTCCGCCGGAGACGACTTCGTGGGCGTGCAGGCCTACACCCGCACGTTCATCGGTCCGGAGGGGCCACTGCCGGTGTCACCGGACGTGGAGACGACGCTCACGGGCTGGGAGTTCTTCCCCGAGGCCCTCGAGCTGGGCGTCCGGAGCGCGTGGGAGCGCAGCGGCGGCGTCCCCGTGCTCGTCACGGAGAACGGCATCGCCACGGCCGACGACAGCCGGCGCATCGCCTACACGCAGGGCGCGCTGGAGGGGCTGCATCGCGCGATCGCCGACGGCATCGACGTGCGGGCCTACCAGCACTGGAGTGCGCTCGACAACTACGAGTGGGCCAGTGGCTTCCGGCCCACGTTCGGGCTGATCGGCTTCGACCACGAGACCTTCGAGCGGTTCCCGAAGCCCTCGCTGGCCTGGCTCGGCGAGGTCGCCCGCCGCAATGGGCTCTGACGAGCCGCACGGCGTAACCACGGGCATGGGGGCACCTAGAATTGTCCCCATGCCCGCTGGCGACTCCTTCTACATCACCACGCCCATCTACTACCCCTCCGATGTGCCGCACATCGGTCACGGGTACACGACGGTGGCCGTCGACACGCTCGCACGGTGGCACCGCCAGGCGGGCGACGACACCTGGATGCTGACGGGCACCGACGAGCACGGTCAGAAGATGCTGCGGGCCGCGGCCGCCAACGGCGTCACCCCGCAGGAGTGGGTCGACAAGCTCGTCAGCGAGAGCTGGTTCCCGCTGCTGAAGACCCTCGACGTCGCGAACGACGACTTCATCCGCACCACGCAGGAGCGGCACGAGACCAACGTGCAGACGTTCTTCCAGCGGCTCTACGACCGCGGGTACATCTATGCGGGCGAGTACGAGGCGCTCTACTGTGTGGGCTGCGAGGAGTTCAAGCCGGAGTCCGAGATCGTCGACGGCACCGGTCCCTTCGAGGGGCTGAAGGTCTGCGCCATCCACTCCAAGCCGCTCGAGCTGCTGCAGGAGAAGAACTACTTCTTCAAGCTCAGCGAGTTCCAGGACCGCCTGCTCGAGCTCTACAAGACCGAGCCCGACTTCGTGCGGCCCGATTCGGCGCGCAACGAGGTCGTCTCCTTCGTGAGCCAGGGCCTCAAGGACCTGTCGATCTCCCGCTCGACCTTCGACTGGGGCATCCCGCTGCCGTGGGACGAGTCGCACGTCATCTACGTGTGGGTCGACGCGCTGCTCAACTACGCCACGGCCGTCGGCTACGGCTCCGACGAGGAGACCTTCGCGCGCCGGTGGCCCGCCTACCACGTGGTCGGCAAGGACATCCTGCGCTTCCACGCTGTGATCTGGCCGGCGCTGCTGATGGCGGCGGGGCTCGATGTGCCGAAGGGCGTCTTCGCGCACGGCTGGCTGCTCGTGGGCGGCGAGAAGATGTCGAAGTCGAAGCTCACCGGCATCGCGCCGACCGAGATCACCGACGTCTTCGGTTCCGACGCGTACCGCTTCTACTTCCTGTCGGCGATCGCGTTCGGCCAGGACGGCTCGTTCTCCTGGGAGGACCTGTCCGCGCGGTACCAGGCCGAGCTCGCGAACGGCTTCGGCAACCTCGCCTCGCGCACGACCGCGATGATCGAGAAGTACTTCGAGGGCATCGTGCCGCCGGCGGCCGAGTACACCGAGGCCGACCTCGCGATCCAGCGGATCGTCGCGGACGCCGCGACGAAGGCGGACGCCGCGATCGGCCAGTTCCGCATCGACGAGGCGATCTCCGCGATCTGGACCATCGTCGACGCGCTCAACGGGTACATCACCGAGAACGAGCCGTGGGCGCTCGCCCGCGACGAGGACCAGCGCGAGCGTCTGGGCACCGTGCTCTACACGTGCGCCGAGGGGCTGCGGGCGCTGGCCGTGCTGCTGTCGCCGGTGATGCCGCAGTCGACCGAAAAGCTGTGGATCGCGCTCGGCGCCGCGGAGACCCTGGGGCGGCTGCAGGACCAGCCGATCCGCGAGGCGGGGGCCTGGGGCGTGCTGAAGCCGGGCACGAGCGTCAACGGCCTCGCGCCGCTGTTCCCGCGCGTGGAGTCCACGGCCTGACATCCGGGCAGGACACCATGGCGGAGACCTACGTGCGCGAGCGCTCGGGCGACGGGCGCAAGGACCGGACCTATCCGGCGGCCCCGGAGCCCCTCGCGGTGCCCGTGTACGACAACCACGCGCACCTCGAGATCGCCGATGGTGACCAGCCCATGTCTCTCAAGACCCAGCTCGACCGGGCGGAGGCCGTCGGCGTCATCGGCGTCGTGCAGGCGTCCGGAGACATCGAGTCGTCCCGCTGGGCGGTCGAAGCCGCCGCGTCCGACCCCCGGGTCCTCGCCGCGGTCGCCATCCACCCGAACGATGCCCCGACGTACGCGGAGGAGGGGCGCCTCGACGAGGCGCTCGCGGTCATCGACGAGCTCGCCGCCCATCCGCGCACGCGCGCGATCGGCGAGACCGGGCTCGACTTCTTCCGCACCGAACCGGAGCGCCGTGCGCCGCAGTTCGCCTCCTTCGAGGCGCACATCGCGCTCGCGAAGAAGCACGGCATCGCGATGCAGATCCACGACCGGGATGCGCACGAGGCCGTGCTGGAGACGCTGACGCGGGTCGGGGCCCCCGAGCGCACCGTGTTCCACTGTTTCTCCGGCGACGAGGCGATGGCTCGGGTGTGCGCCGACGCGGGCTACTACCTGTCATTCGCCGGGAACGTGACGTTCAAGAACGCGCAGAACCTGCGCGACGCGCTGAAGGTCACCCCGCTCGATCGCCTCCTCGTCGAGACGGACGCTCCGTTCCTCACGCCGGTCCCGCTGCGGGGCCGCCCGAACGCGCCGTATCTCGTGCCGCTCACGGTGCGCTTCCTGGCCGCGGAGCTCGACTTGGACGTGGACGAGCTCTCCGCGCAGCTCGCCGAGAACACGCTGCGGGTCTACGGCTCGTTCGCCGGCTGACCCTCCGGATCGACGTCCTCGGGCCCGGTCTCGGCGACGGGCTTGGCACTGACGATGTGCGAGATGGGCTTCCACACCAGCACCAGGGTGATCGCCGCCCCGCCGAAGGCGAACCACCACGGTGCCGTCAGGCCCCAGGTCTGCGCGATGACGCCGCCGAGGGCCTGGCCGACGATCATGCCGCCGAAGACGCCGACCATGTTGACCGAGGCCACGCGCCCCTGGAGGGAAGCGGGGACGAGGCGCTGCCGGACGGTCGTGGAGATCGTGCCCCACACGAAGGCGTACGCCCCGAAGAAGAACATGATGACGAGGGCCACCGTGCCCGTGGTGGTCAGCGCGAACGCGAGATGCATGAGCACCTCGAGGGAGAGGACGATGCGCATCAGGCTCGCGAACGACACGTGCCGTTCCAGCCAGCCGAAGCTCAGCGTCGCGAGGATGCCGCCCGCCGCGGACGCCGTGGTGAGCGCGCCGTAACCCACGGGCCCCATCTGCAGGTGCTCGGTGGCGTAGAGCACGAGCACGCCCCAGGGCGCGGCCCAGGTCACGTTGAAGACGAGGATGATGAGCACGAGCATGCGCACCGGCGGATTGCGCCACAGCCAGCGCAGACCCTCCGCGATGTCGGTGTGCACCGGCGGGTGGGTCTCGGTCTCCCGCGGCGGGACGGGCGTGCGGGCCATGCGGGAGATGAGGACGATCGCGAGCGTCACGCACAGCACCTCGACGAGGAACGGCCATGCGCTCCCGGCGGCGAAGAGGAACGCGCCCAGCGGCGGCCCGGCGAACTGGTTGGCGACGAGATACCCGGCCTGCAGGCGCGCGTTCCCGATACCGAGGTCTGCCGGCTTCACGAGCATCGGCAGCAATGTGCTCCCCGCGGTGTCGAC
Source organism: Microbacterium paraoxydans (assembly GCF_019056515.1). Lineage (NCBI taxonomy): Bacteria > Bacillati > Actinomycetota > Actinomycetes > Micrococcales > Microbacteriaceae > Microbacterium > Microbacterium paraoxydans. The sequence goes on along the minus strand of NZ_CP064873.1, from coordinate 2,406,553 downwards.
GAAGACCTCGGCGGTGCCGTAGAGGAACGCGACGGCGAGGACGATCCCGATGTTCGCGGTTCCCGTCACGAGGAACACACAGAGGGCCGCGAGCACGACGGCGCGCACGGCGTTGGCGGTCATCACCAGGCGCCGCCGATCGAAGCGGTCGGCGATGGCCCCCGCGTGCAGTCCGAAGAGCAGCCACGGTAGGAACTGCAGGATGGCGCCGGAGGCCACGAGGATCGGCGACGACGTCATCGACGCGATGAGCAGGGGAGCGGCGGCCAGCGCCACACCGTCTCCGATGTTGCTCGTCCACGACGACGCGAGCAGCCAGCGGAAATCCCTGCCCAGGCGCCGCGGAGCGATCAGTTCACCGAGGGAGGGCACCTCCGAAGGATAGCGATGATCACGGACATCACCCAGGAACCGGGCACGGCCCGTCATCCGGGAGAATGGGACCATGACCGTCACCTTGCTCGGGGCCACCGAGATCCGCCGTCTGGCCGCCGAGCTCGATGTCACCCCCACCAAGAAGCTCGGACAGAACTTCGTCGTCGACGCGAACACCGTCCGCAAGATCGTCCAGGCCGCCCGTGTACAGCCGGGGGAGCGGGTGGTCGAGGTCGGACCGGGACTCGGGTCGCTGACCCTCGCGATCCTCGAGGCGGGGGCCGCCGTCACCGCCGTGGAGATCGACCACCGCCTGGCCGCCCGCCTGCCGCAGACCGCCGACGAGCACGGCGTGCCGGAGGGGATGCTCACGGTGGTCGACGCGGACGCCCTCCGCGTCACGGAGCTGCCCGGCGAGCCGACCGTCCTCGTCGCGAATCTGCCGTACAACGTGTCGGTGCCGGTCCTGCTGCACTTCCTGGAGACGTTCCCGTACCTGCAGCGGGGCGTCGTGATGGTGCAGGCGGAGGTGGCCGAGCGGCTCGCCGCGAAGCCGGGGTCGAAGATCTACGGCTCGCCGAGCGTCAAGGCCGCCTGGTACGGCGAGTGGAAGCTCACCGGGAACGTCTCCCGCCAGGTGTTCTGGCCGGTGCCGAACGTCGACAGCCTCCTCGTCGGCTTCGACCGCTCCGAGGGCGAGCGCGGCCCGGTGGAGGAGCGCCGGCGCACCTTCGCCATCGTGGACGCGGCCTTCAACCAGCGGCGCAAGATGCTCCGGCAGGCCCTCTCCGGCCTCTTCGGCAGCTCCGCCGCGGCGACGGAGGTGCTCACCGCCGCCGGCGTCGCGCCGACCGCCCGCGGGGAGGACCTCACGGTCGACGACTACCAGCGGATCGCCCAGCACGCAACGGCGATCGAGGGTTCCGGCATCAGCGGCTAATCTGGCACGGTGACCGACTCCCCCCGCTTCCGCCCCGACGTCCCCGAACTGCACCGTCCGTACGCCGCCGACGAGGGCCGCTACGGACGGTTCGCCTACCGTCAGGTGGGCGCCTCCGGCCTCTACCTGCCCCCGATCTCGCTGGGCCTCTGGTGGAACTTCGGCGACAACATCCCGCTCGACAACCAGCGGGCGCTCCTGCGTCACGCGTTCGACAACGGGATCACGCACTTCGACCTGGCGAACAACTACGGCCCGCCGTACGGCTCGGCCGAGAAGAACTTCGGCCGCATCTTCGCGGAGGACCTACGTCCGTACCGCGACGAGCTGATCATCTCGTCGAAGGCCGGCTGGGACATGTGGCCCGGACCGTACGGCGACTACGCGAGCCGGAAGTACATCCTCGCCAGCGCCGAGCAGTCGCTCACCCGCATGGGGCTGGACTACGTCGACATCTTCTACTCCCACCGTGTCGATCCGGTCACCCCGATCGCCGAGACCATCGGCGCGCTCGACACCCTCGTCCGCCAGGGCAAGGCGCTGTACGTCGGCATCTCCTCGTACAGCGCGGAGCGCACGGCCGAGGCCGTCGCCGTGGCGAAGGAGCTGGGGACGCCCCTGGTCATCCACCAGCCCGCGTACTCGATCCTCAACCGCTGGATCGAGGACGGCCTCACGCAGACCCTGGAGGAGTCGGGCCTCGGCGCCATCGCCTTCACCCCGCTCGCCCAGGGGCTGCTCACCGACAAGTACCTCGGCGACGGCACGGCCGAGCGCGCACAGCAGCGCGGTTCGCTGCCGAACGGCAAGCTGTCCGAGGACGCGGTCCAGACCCTCCGGGCGCTGAACGAGGTCGCGCAGGGCCGGGGGCAGTCGCTCGCGCAGCTCGCGCTGCAGTGGACGCTGCGCACCCCGGTCGTCGCCTCGGCGCTCATCGGCGCCTCCCGGACGGAGCAGCTCGACGAGAACCTCGCCGCCCTCGACGGTCCCGCGTTCACCGACGAGGAGCTCCGCCGCATCGACGAGCTCGCGGGCGCCATCGACGTGAACCTGTGGGCGACCTCCTCGGACCTGTGACCCGCTCATGAGCCTCGCCACGTCCTCCGGGTCCGTGCACGTGCGCGCGCCGGGGAAGATCAACGTCTACCTCGGTGTCGGCGGGCGCCATGACGACGGCTATCACGCCCTCGCGACGGTCTTCCAGGCGGTGTCGCTGTACGAGGACGTGATCGCCCGCGAGTCCGACGACTTCTCGATCACGGTGACCGGGGTGGAGGACGACGGCTCGGTTCCGCTCGACGACCGGAACCTCGCGATGCGGGCCGCCAAGCTGCTGGCGACGGCGACGGATCACCCCGGCGGGGTCGCGCTGCAGATCCGGAAGAGCGTCCCGGTCGCCGGCGGTATGGGCGGGGGCTCCGCGGACGCCGCGGCCGCCCTGGTCGCCTGCGACGCGCTGTGGGGCACGGGACTCTCCGCGGCGCGCTTGCACGATCTCGCGGCCCGGCTCGGTGCGGATGTCCCCTTCGCGCTGCACGGCGGCACCGCCGTGGGCACCGGTCGCGGCGATCAGCTGAACCCGGCGCTCGCCCGCGGGCGCTTCGACTGGCTGCTCGTGACCAGCGACGAGGGGCTGTCCACGCCCGCCGTGTACACCCGGCTCGACGAGCTGCGCGAGGAGGAGGGGGCGCTCGCCGACGATCCGCCGCTCTCGCTCGACGTGCCGATCCCGGTGCTGCAGGCGCTGCGCACCGGAGACGCCTGGCAGCTCGCCGACGCGCTCCACAACGACCTCCAGGCGGCCGCGCTCGACCTGCGACCGGATCTGGCGCAGACCATCGAACGCGGGGTCGCGGCCGGTGCGCTGCACGGTCTCGTGTCCGGTTCCGGGCCCACCGTGGCCCTCCTCTGCGCGGATCCCGAGTCCGCGCAGGCGGTGCAGACGACCCTCCGCGAGGACGGGCTCGATCCGCTGCACGTGCACGGCGCCGTCCCCGGAGCCCGCATCATCGGCTGAGCCTGCCCGATTCCCTCGCGTCCGCGCGGCGAGGAGCGTGCGCGCGGTCGAGGTGCACCCGGCGGGTCATCGCAGACATAATGAAGTAGTCATGTGACCGTGCACACGCGAGGAGGCTGGATGTCCACCTCCTCCGAGCGTGCCCGCATGCCGAGCATCCGCGACGTCGCCCGCCTCGCCGGCGTCTCGCATCAGACCGTCTCCCGGGTGCTCAACGACCATCCCAGCATCCGCCCGGAGACGAAGGCGAAGGTGCTCGACGCGATCGCCGTGCTGGACTACCGTCCCAATCTCGCGGCGCGCGCGCTCGTGACGAGCAAGTCGAACATGCTCGGCATCCTGTCCGCGACCATCGGGGAGTTCGGGCCGACGTCTTCCATCGCCGGCATCGAGGACGCGGCGCGCGAGGAGGGGTACTCCGTCTCCACGCTCAACCTCCCCGCGACCACGCCGGAGGCTATCGGCAACGCGGTCCGCCAGCTCGAACGCGAGCAGGTCGACGGCATCGTGGTGCTCGCGCCGCAGGTGCGCGTCTTCCATGTCCTGCGCGGCATGAACGTCACCATGCCCTTCGTGACCCTGCAGACCGCCTCGGGATCGGACGGCGTCAGCCTCTCCGCCGACCAGGTGGCGGGGGCGAAGGCGGCGACCGAGCACCTGATCGCGCTGGGGCACAGCGACATCCTCCACCTCGCCGGGCCGCAGGACTGGATCGAGGCGGAGTCCCGGATGCGCGGGTATCTGGATGCGCTCCGCGACGCCGACCTGCCCACGTTCCCGCCGATCCGCGGGGACTGGACGGCCGACTTCGGGTACTTCGCCGGCAAGGAGCTCTCGCTGCGGCGCGACTTCACGGCGGTGTTCGCGGCCAACGACCTCATGGCCATCGGGCTGCTGCACGGATTCCGCGACGCCGGGCTGCGCGTGCCGCACGACGTGAGCGTGATCGGCTTCGACGACATCCCGGTTGCCGCGCACGTGGCGCCGACGCTGAGCACGGTGCACCAGGACTTCCCCGAGCTCGGGCGGCGCGCCGTGCGCATCCTCCTCGCCGAGATCCGGGGCGAGAAGGCCCCCGCGTTCGGCCCGCTGCAGACCCTCCTGCGGGCGCGCGAATCCGCTGCATCACGGTAGCGACACGAAAACACGCCGCGGACTTGACACCGCTCCCGCGGAAGACGACGATATACCGATGTGAACGGTCACATCGAAGGTGACCGCACGTCGCGAGGAAGATCCGTGAGCACCACAGCAACGTTGCCGACCGTGTCAGGCCCGATCCTGGAGATGCGCCGCATCACCAAGGAGTTCCCGGGAGTCAAGGCGCTCGCCGACGTCTCGATCACCGTCCGCGCCGGCGAGATCCACGCGATCTGCGGCGAGAACGGCGCCGGGAAGTCGACGCTGATGAAGGTCCTCTCGGGGGTGTACCCGTACGGCACGTACGACGGCGAGATCCTCCTGTACGGCCAGGAGCAGCGCTTCAAGGACATCGCGGCCAGCGAGCAGGCCGGCATCGTCATCATCCACCAGGAGCTCGCGCTCATCCCGGAGCTCTCGGTCACCGAGAACATCTTCCTCGGCAACGAGATCCGTCGCTTCGGCCGCATCGACTGGCAGGCGCAGAAGGAGCGCACCATCGAGCTCCTCGCCCGCGTCGGCCTGGACGAGGACCCGGACGTGCCGATCAAGACCCTCGGCGTCGGCAAGCAGCAGCTCATCGAGATCGCCAAGGCGCTGAACAAGGACGTCAAGCTGCTCATCCTCGACGAGCCCACCGCCGCGCTCAACGAGAACGACTCGCAGCACCTCCTCGACCTGATCCTCGGGCTCAAGGCCAAGGGCATCGCGTCGATCATGATCAGCCACAAGCTCAACGAGATCGAGCAGATCGCCGACGAGATCACGATCATCCGCGACGGCCGCACGGTGGAGACGCTGGACATCTCCCGCGGCGAGATCAACGAGGACCGCATCATCCGCGGCATGGTCGGCCGGTCGCTGGAGAGCCGCTACCCGGACCGCACGCCGGAGATCGGCGAGGTGTTCTTCGAGGTCAAGGACTGGTGGGTGCAGCACCCGACCGTCCCGGAGCGCATGGTCGTGAAGGGCTCGAGCATCAACGTCCGCCGCGGCGAGGTGGTGGGCATCGCCGGCCTCATGGGCGCCGGCCGCACCGAGCTGGCGATGAGCATCTTCGGCCGCTCCTACGGCACGTTCCTCTCCGGCACGCTCGTCAAGGACGGCCAGGAGATCGAGCTCCCCGACGTCGCCGCCGCGATCAAGCACGGCCTCGCCTACGTCAGCGAGGACCGCAAGGTGCTCGGCCTCAACCTGCTCGACACCATCAAGCGGTCCATCGTCGCGGCGAAGCTCTCCAAGATCGCGCACAACGGCGTCGTCGACTCCCGCGAGGAGTTCTCGGTGGCGGAGCGCTACCGCAAGGCGCTGCGCATCAAGACCCCGTCGGTCGAGGAGGGCGTCGGCAAGCTCTCCGGAGGCAACCAGCAGAAGGTCGTGCTGGCGAAGTGGATGTTCACGGACCCCGACCTGCTGATCCTCGACGAGCCCACCCGCGGCATCGACGTCGGCGCCAAGTACGAGATCTACGCGATCATCAACGAGCTCGCCGCCCAGGGCAAGGGCGTGATCGTCATTTCCAGCGAGCTGCCCGAGCTGCTCGGCATCTCCGACCGCATCTACACCGTGTTCGAAGGCCGGGTCACCGACTGCATCCCGGCCGACCAGGCGACCCCCGAAGACCTCATGCGCAGCATGACCTCCGCGACCCAGAAAGCATCCGCATGACCACCGACTCGACCACCGCGAAGCGCGGCTTCCACTTCAAGGACATCACGAAGATGTTCGGGGGAGGGCAGTCGACCCTCCGTCAGTTCGGCATCCTCGGCAGCCTCGTCGTCATCCTCGTCGTCTTCCAGGTGCTGACGTGGATCTTCAAGGGCACCGGCCTCACGCTGTCCTCCGGCAACCTCATCAACGTCGTCAACCAGTACTCGTACATCCTGATCCTGGCGATCGGCATGGTGATGGTCATCATCATGGGGCACATCGACCTCTCGGTCGGATCCGTCGCCGCGTTCACGGGCATCGTCGTGGCGAAGGCCATGCAGGACTGGAACCTCCCCTGGCCGCTGGGCATCCTCCTCGGTCTCGGTGTCGGCGTGCTCGTCGGCGCCTGGCAGGGGTTCTGGGTCGCCTAC